>JBAYUQ010000013.1:0-81517 GCA_041675005.1 Kapaibacterium sp. (SeqCode) | reverse complement strand
CCTGCAGTTGCAGTTACGTCGCCAGTTGTAGCAGTTACGTTTCCGTTTGCAGTTACATCACCAGCTGTTGCAACGATGTTACCTGCAGTTGCAGTTACGTCGCCAGTTGTAGCTGTTACGTTTCCGTTCGCAGTTACATCACCTGCTGTTGCAACTATGTTTCCTGTACTTGAAGTTATGTTGCCCGTAACAAGTAAAGCATCATCAACAGTTACTAAATTAGTAGCTGTATTTTCGATATTCATTTGTACGTCTAATACTTCACCAGTACCACTAATAAATTCGATATTATTACCACCAGCAGTAGTGATTGTATTACCATTGTTATAAGCGATTTGTAGGTCAGTTGCAGCTAAAGCAGCAGCAACAGCACCAGCTGTGATTAGATCATCGTCATCACCAGTTATAAGTGGACCACCACCAAAGTGTACTGAAGTATATATGTCATCTACTGAAGTATTACCAGCAAAATCAGTACCATTAAGAGTGAACTGTGTTTGAGCTGTTAAGTTAGTAAATGTACCAGCAGCCGAATTATTAGCACCTATAATAGCACCATCAACAGCTCCACCATTTACATCGATATTAGTGAAAGATACTAAGCCAGTAAAAGCAAAAGCACCAGTTTCATCTAATTCATTTGCAGTTACAACGTTAGCATCGATTTGTAAATCTAATACATTAGATGCAGCACCTGATATAGAGATATCAGAAGCAGCAATATCGTCAACTACGATAGCTTGAGTACCAGCAACAGTTAATCTACCTTTAGGATCTACTGTGAAAGTAGAGTAAGAAGTACCTGCATTGTTACCATAAGCAGTAGTTACAAGATTAACACCAGTGTTAGATAAATCAAAAGTATATGGAGCATTTGCAGCATAGGCAGGAACTGTAAAGTTTGCAGATGGAGTAAATACCATTTCGTTTGATAAATCACCATCATTTGCTAAAGTCAAGAATTGAGCATCAGCTACAGCAGCTATACCAGCAGCAACAGCACCAGAAGTTGGAAGTCCAGCATCGCCAGATACAAGTCCATCAGCAATGTTGTCTATATCTGTTATTGATTCACCATCAAATGTAAATGTACCAACTAGGTCTAAACCTGCGCTTGCATCAACATTACCAGAGAATTGTACTTGAGCACCACCAGTTTGAGATAAAGTACCAGCGATTGTAGTACCATCTAAAGTAGTAGCACCATCAACGTTTAAGCCAGTATTCAAATCAGTAGCACCAGTTACGTTCAATCCACCACCAAGTACATCTAAACCAGCACTTGCATCAACATTACCAGAGAATTGTACTTGAGCACCACCAGTTTGAGTTAAAGTTCCAGCGATTGTAGTACCATCTAAAGTAGTTGCACCGTCAACGTTTAAGCCAGTATTCAAATCAGTAGCACCTGTTACGTTCAATCCACCATTGTTGATTGTTACATTGTCATCAGCTTCGATTGCTGATCCAGCACCTGCGTTAGCAAAAAATGCAGTTGCAGCAGCAGAGTTGTTATTTACTTGTAAAGCACCAGCTGCAAGAGAGTTACTTCCGATAGAAGCCGCTTTCTTAACTGTTGCATTTTCAGTTACGATAAGGTTATCATCAACAACTAAATCACTTAATGAATTAGCAATACTACCACGGAAGTCAGATTTAGTTGTTACAACTATACCGTTACCGCCTACAGTACCAGAGAAAGTCTGAGTACCAGCAGCACCCCAAGTATTTGGATTGTCTAGGTCGATAGATAAAGTAATATCACTACCATCACCAGCTGTAATAACTGAGTTCAATGTAGCGTCTGTGTTAAATATTCTGTTGTTAGTTAGAGATCCACCATCATTAACAAATGTTATGAAAGGTTCATTAGTAACGATACCGATAGAGTTCGATACTGCAAGAGCAGTTGGAACGTCAGCATCAGAACCAGTACCAGCAAGAGCTAAACTACCTTCACCAGGGCCATTCCAATCCCAAATATTATTCAAACCAGTTGTCGGAACAGCTGAAGTAAGATTAATATTAAGACCTGGAGTTACGTTTAATGGATCACCAACGTTAGTTGGAGGCATCAAAGTAGCAACAGCACCAGTAGTTGGGTTAAGCAAAGTAACTTGACCACCGTAAGCTACTAAATTAGTACCTTGTACAGTTGAGTTAGCTTGGATAGAACCATAAGTTTTGATTGCTAATTTTTGGTTAGAAGGAGCACCATTGCTATTTCTAACAACTAATGTTGCATCGTTAAGATCTGTTCCAGTAGGATCAGGTTTAACAAATTCATCACCACTAGCAGGTACACCGTTAGGATCAACGATTTGAGCAGCGATTACAGGAGCATTGTTTTCGATTAATACTGTTCTACCTTCAGCAAGGTTAGTATTAGTAAACTTAGCTATGTAGTTAGTACCTTTAACACCAGTACCAGAAACAGAAAGAGCAGAACCAGCACCAGCGTCAACGCCTTTGTTGATTACAACACCATCTGAAGTGTTTCCAGAAGTAGATGAAGTGAAGATTGCAACTGAACCATTACCAGCAGCGCCAGTATGAGTCAATTTGAAAGCGTCACCAGGACCTGGGTAAGCACCTGTGTAAGGAAGAGTAAGACCTAAGTCATCTTCCCAAGTAGTATTACCAGCACCATCAGATTTCAATGTTTTACCAGCGATTTGAGCACCAGAACCAATCTTAGTGTTAAGTACGTTGTTGTCAATTATGTTAGTTGTACCAACTGAGTTAATACCCATATCAGCTAAAGCAATAGTACCGTCTAAAATCTTACCAGAAGTAACAGCACCGTCAACTATCTTAAGAGTAGTAACAGCGTCGTCAGCTATCTTAGAAGTGATTACAGCATCGTTAGCAATTTTAAGAGTAGTAACGTTAAGATCAGCAATCTTAGCAGTTGTTACGTTAGCATCTGCAATTTTAGCAGTTGTTACGTTAGCGTCTAAAATTTTGATTGTAGTTACAGCATCATTAGCTAAATCATCAGTCATTACTTGACCATCAATTATTTTTGCAGTAGTGATAGAGTTATCAGCCAAATCAGCAGTGATGATTGTACCATCAGCGATTTTAGAAGAGATAACTGAGTTATCAGCAAGTTCAGTAGTTCCTACAACACCCGGCTTGATTTGTAAATCTAGGTTGTCATAAGTACCATCAACTGTGATGTCAGATACTGGAGATTCGTTGAATATAGTAGTAGCAGCTAATACAGTGTAAGAATTTTCAACAGCAGTTAAAATTCTACCTTGAGCATCTACTTTAAATTCTGGAACGTCGATAGTAGAAGGTAATGCAGAAGGATCACCATAGATAGCAGCAACAACGCCAGTAGCGTCTAAATCTAAAGAAGATAATGAACCGTCTAGTACTTTATTACCAGTTACAGCATCTTCGTCTATTTTTGTGTTTGTTACAGCTTTGTTAGCTAAATCAACAGTTTGTACATCACCGTCTAATATCTTAGCAGTAGTTACAGAACCGTCAGCGATTTTAGGAGTAGTAACTGAATTTGTTGCCAAATCAGCAGTCATTACTTCACCATCTAATATTTTAGCAGAAGTAACTGAACCATTAGCAAGATCAGCAGTCATTACTTCACCGTCTAATATCTTAGCAGTTGTAATAGCATCATTAGCAATTTTGATTGTAGTTACGTTACCATCAGCGATTTTACCAGTAGTTACGTTAGCATCAGCGATTTTTGCAGTAGTAACATTTAAGTTAGCTATATCTGCAGTCATCACTTCACCATCCATAATCTTAGCAGTAGTAACTGAGTTATCAGCTAATATAGCATTTGTTACAGCAGAATTGTTGATATTGTTAGTGTTAATTTTACTTGACACCCAACCACTAGGAGCAGTTCTGATTAATAATTCATCAGCACTACCATAAGTAGGATCTAAAGTTACAGGAGCTAGAGTAGTACCGTTTCCAGTCAAAGGAGCTGAAGTTTGTACGTTTTCTTGTCCCCATCTCATTTCACTAGTTAAACCATCATAGTAAAGTACATCGCCATTAGCTGGACCAGCACCGATTACGTCGATGTTTCTAACTCTAACAGCGTCATCAGCTAATTTAGCGTTTGTAACGCTTAAGTCAGCTAAATCTTCAGTTAAGATAGTAGAGTTTAAGATTTCAGAAGTAGTTACAGCGCCAGTTGCGATGTCTTCAGCTAAAATTGTTTCGTTAAGAATTTCAGAAGTAGTTACCGCACCAGTTGCGATATCTTCAGCTAAAATTGTTTCGTTTAAGATTTCACTAGTAGTTACTGCACCAGTTGCGATGTCAGCAGCTAAGATAGTTTCATCTAAAATTTCAGAAGTAGTTACAGCGCCAGCAGCGATGTCTTCAGCTAAAATTGTTTCGTTTAAGATTTTGTCAGTAGTGATTGCATCAGCACCAACTTTAGCGTTAGTAACAGCACCGTCAACTATTTTAGAAGTTGAAACAGCATCATCAGCTAAGCCCAAAGGCATAGCCAAAGTACCATCACCATCGATAGTAGCGTCAGTCATTACAGCAACTTGATAGTTAAGAGCTGGAACGTTAGTTAACTTAGCAGCATCTAAACTTACGATTTTGTTATTTGTAACAGCACCGTCAGCAATTTTTTGGTTAGTAACAGCACCATCGAAGATACGGTCAGTTTTCACTGCACCAACTGCGATAAGTGGATCTGGATAAGAACCAAATAAGTCACCACCAGCAGGGCCAGATGGAGAAGTAGAGATATTTGGAGATAACATTTCTGAAGTTATAGAACCGTCAGGAATGTTGTCAATGATAGCAGATGGTTTGATACCAGGATTTGGATAAAATCCAGTTAAAACACCACCAGCAGTCAATACCTCATCAGCTAGGTTATCTAATCCAATAGCTTTAGGAGCAACGTCCATAGCTAATCCTGAATTAAATGCATAAGTTGCTGTATCAGCATCTGCAGCATAAAAAGCAGAAGGAGTAGATGATAGCTTAGTTCTTGGGAACGGTTGGTTGTTACCAACAGTTACTTGAACGTAATATTGACTATCGAATTTAAGATCGATAGGGTTAACATCACCAAGATAAACTGAGAAAAATCCGTTTTTATCAACGGTTACACTTTTTTGCTCTATCCATAGAGCGGATCCGCCGGCTGCATCTTCGAATAATTCGAAGACAACCAATACTGGTACATCAGAAGTAATAGTCTTACTTTCTAATTGACCTTGATAGTTGATTACTTTTGGTGTAGCTGCAAAAGTGGTTGCCAAAGGTGACAACACCATGCTAAACGCCAAAATAACAAGAAGAATGAGTTTCTTCATTGTAAAGCTCCTATTAATTAATAATAATAATTTATTTAAAACACTTACTTTCATATTTATTTAACTATAACCATAACGTTTCTTAAACTAAAGCTTCTACCACCAGTCATTGGCTCGATAGATAGCTCATATAGATAAGACCCAGAACTTAGTTGCGTACCATATTGGTCTTTAGCATCCCAAGATACATTTTGTTGAGTACCAGCTGAGAACATCTGATTAGATACTACAGTACTTACTAAAGCACCATTGATATCATATACTCTAATAGTTACATTAGAATTGTTTTCTAATGTGAACTGTATATTTGTACTAGCTGCAAAAGGGTTAGGGTAGTTGCTAAGAGTATTAGCAGATGTACCTTCTTCCTCTACACCAGTTGACACTTCTTCAAGGGGTGTCCAAAAACCTTCGTGAATAGTCAGACCTGGCCCAGCACCACCTGTAAGAGTTTTAGTCTCAACAGCCGTTTGGGCTACCGTACCGTTCAGAGTTATAGTTCCGTTGTCTGTAGTTACCGTTGAACCAACAGTACCTCCAGCGCCTATAACTGACTTTAATAACTTAGCATCTTGTGCCTGAGTAGTAAATAGTACTACAGGGAGCAAGAACGCTGTTACTAAAAGTAGTTTTATTGTTTTCTTCATTATGAAGACTCCTAATATTTATTAAACTTATTTATTTTCATTTCTATTATTAAGTGCGGGGTATTAGCCCACAAACACAAAGAGCAATATCTATGCCAAAGAAACACTTCTGCAAAACTGCATAAGTATTCCTATTTTCTAAATAGTCTATCAAACAAAATTATAATAATTAACACTAATATTCAAAACTATTTTACTTTGTTTTGCGATTAATTGGAAATAACTAAAATATACATTGTAATCGATTAGGTAAATTTACCTAATTTGTGAACTTCATACTTCACAATTTTAAATAGTTAAATAAGTTTGAAACTAACATATTTACAAATTATCACTCGAAGGAAAGACTGTATGTCTATTAGTCATTTAGAAAAGAAAGCAACGTTTTGGTTTAATCATATTGCTGAATTAATAGAGTTATGGGTTGCGTCGGACTTTACGGCGGCATCAGTAAAGCAACGTTTCATGAGTGGTAAGCGCTACTTAGGGAGTAAAGACAAAAAGGTTATTAGTGGAGTTTTCTTTTTTTACTTACGACATAAGTTAACTTTAGAGTCACTTTCTATAGAAGAAATATTTTTCCTGGCATATTTGAAAGAAAAAGATGTAAATGAAAGCATAAATAAAATATTCAAGAATAATGAATTCAACTCCTATATATATACGCTTGTAAATTCAGAGAAAATAGAGTATGATTTTAATAAATTTATCGATACTGATTTCTTCCCCGAAGTTTTCATAAAGAACATTGATTTAGATGAAGATAGAATACTTTCATTAGCTAAAGCCCTTAACAAAGAAGCTACTACAGATCTTCGTATTATTTCTGATAGAGACTTAATAGAAGGAGAACTTAATAGCTACGAGATTCCTTATAATTATAATATTCTCAAAGATTGCATAAAGTTAAGTAAGAATATCAACTTCAATACATATATGAGTTATAAAAATGGTTGCTTTGAAGTACAAGACGAGGGTAGTCAATTAATTTCAATTATGCTCGACCCCAAACCAGATGAAGATATACTTGATTATTGTTCTGGTGGAGGCGGTAAGACTATACATATAGCAGAATTATCAAATGATAAAGCTTTCATAGATGCTACTGATATCAACATAAAACGATTAAAAGAGACCGAAAGAAGAGTTAGTTTGCACGGACTATCATCAGTACTAATACTAAATATAGAAGATATAGATAGTGATGAGAAGCAATATGATAAAGTTTTAATAGATGCACCTTGTTCTGGTTCGGGTACTGTAAGAAGATCACCTGGAATCAGATACACTATAACTGACGAACTAATAGATAGTTACACGCAACTACAGCTTGAAATAATAGCTAAATGCTATGACAAAATAGCTGTTGGTGGAGAGCTGATATATTCAACTTGTTCGCTTTTCAGAAATGAAAATGACAGAGTTATCTCTAATGCTATCGCACAATTCCCGGATTTAAAGCCAATAGATATTAAAGAAAGAGCAGTTAATCTCGAGATACCGACAGAAGCTCTACACTTTACGGAGTATGGACTGATGACATTAACAGATAAAAGCAAAACTGACGGGTTTTACCTTTCAATTCTCCATAAAGGTGGATAAAATTATGTCAGGTTTCCTACACACTGTTAAGGCATTCACACATACGCACAATAAATCATTTATTAATATTATTTAATAAATGACAATGGAAACGCTTAAGTAGAAATTAAAGAGAAGATGAGTAAACTAGACAACACAAATTTTTTCGTAGTAGATGTAGAAACGACAGGAGCTAATAGCAGAACTGATCGTATAACTGATATTGCCGTAGTTCATGTATTGGGTGGTGAGATTATAGATACTTTTCATTCACTAATCAATCCTCGGCAGCCAATCCCTGAATTTATACAAGAAATGACAGGTATAACTAATGAATTAGTACGCAATGCTCCAGACGAAAGAGATGTACTTCCAACATATAGAGATTTCATTTCTAAAGATAATTCTATTTTCGTAGCTCATAATGCTAACTTTGACCATTTCTTTATCCGCAATACAATGATACGTAATTATGGAGAATCGTTAGAACACGAATTACTCTGTACAGTCAAGCTTGCACGAAAAATTCTTCCTAAAACCCAGAAAGTAAACCTCACCTCTTTAGCCAAGTACTTCAATATTCCGATATTCATGAGACACAGAGCATTAGGTGATGCTTTTGCAACGGCGAAAGCATTGATAAAAATGCTGGATATATTGGTAGCAGAGTATGGGGTAACTACCCGTAAAGAATTAAATGAATTCGAGAGGAAGTCTCGTAGAAGATTCAAAGTAGCAAATGAGAATATAGATCGATTGAAAGAGCAGTTCAATAAAGCACCAGAAAGCCAAGGTGTTTTTTACCTATATGATGAAAACGGGAATAGAATCTATACTGACAAAGCTGATAATATAAAGCAAAAACTATACTCATACCTAGACCCGAATTATCTATCATCTATTAGAATGAAAGAAATAATGGATAATGCAGCTAGTGTAGAGTACTTTGATACTGCCTCAGAACTTCATTCAGATTTAAAATTGGGTAAGCCCCACAATGAATCGCCTCTGGAACTATTTGGAAATGGCTCACTGTCAGAAAATCATTCTAATATTATTTACTTAGATAGTAATAATAGATTGGGCAAAACAGTAGGAGTATTTCTTATAAAAGATGGGTTACTAGCTAATCACTTGGAAATAGGCACAAGTGCAAGTACATATATAATAGAGTCTGCAATTGAAGATACATATTACAATAACTCTAAACTTGATGGTAACGATAACGACAGGATAATCGTACGGAAATGGCTCAGCAAAGAGCCAGACCTCGGCAATAAAGTTAAAGTTAATGGCGACAAGAAAAAAATGATGAGGGAAATCACGAATTATATTAGTTCTTGCTATTAATCATCGATAAGTTATTTCAAATTATATTCAAATTTTGTAACTTAAAACATTCCATTCGAGTCTTATATGAAAACAAGAAAACTGACTTTATGATAAGAAAACTATTATTACCATTATTGACCGCTATTATTTTGCTTATTAGTAACAGCAGCGTAATGGCAATAGACAATTACTTCCTAGATGCTGTCGTATTCAACAGTAGTGACAGTACTGAAGGACGGATTGATGTATATTTAGTAATTCCTTATCAATTACTTACTTTCGAAAAATTAGGCGAGAACTTCGTAGCAAATATAGACGTAGATGTAGCTATAACCGATACGGACAATAAAAGAATAGATTTCAAACATGTACGTAAGACTATAACTACTACTGATTACAGACAATCGCAAGGAGCAGCTGGAGAATTTTACAAAACTTTTTTCAGATTTGGCGTAGATAATGGAACGTATAGTGTTTCTGCAGATATCAAAGATGAATTCAGTGGGAATTTGTACGAAAAAGAAAGAGAAGTAACAGTAATAGATTTCAATAAGTTTAGTTTCTCCCTCAGTGGGATTCTATTACTATCTCAAATAGAAGAAGTAGATGGTAAATATAAGATAACTCCCTTCATTTCTGATAATATCGGTACAATAAATAGTGATTTTTTTGCATTTTTCGAAATCTATAATAAAAACGAACCTAAGACAGTAAAAATAGCGTATAGATTATTGAAGAAAGATGTGGTTGTCTCCGAAGGAGAACTCAAAGAAATAGACGCAAAAGTTGGAAGCACCCAAAACTTCATTAGAATAGATGCCTCAAAAATGAGTTTGTCCGGTGAATACATAGTACAAATAGTAGCTTATGACCCTAGTGCCACGGTGCATGACGATAGTAAAGTGCTAGCAATAACTCAGCGATCAATAAAGCACCACGAAACCCTTATATCTTTTCTCGAGGAAGATATAAATAAAGCTATAAAAATGCTACGCTATATAGCGACTGACTCCGAGATAGAAAAAATAGAAAATGCAAAAACTGATGATTTGAAAAGAGAGAAACTAGCTTTATATTGGAAGGAGTTAGACCCTACACCAAACACAGCTTACAATGAGGCAATGAACGAATATTATCAGCGAATAAAATACGCTAATGAACAATTCAAATCTTATACCGAAGGGTGGCTAACAGATATGGGTATGGTATATGTAGTTCTTGGTCCTCCAATTCAAGTTGAAAAACAATCATCTATGGCAAATAACGTACAGTATAGACAGTGGCAATATAGTGGTAATAGGACTTTCCTATTTGCTGATAAGAATGGATTCGGCAATTATAGATTGGAAAGACCGTATTTATTCAATGAAAAATATAGATATAGAAAATGAAATACACATTGATAGTACCTTGTGGTGGAATCGGTGAAAGAGTAGGTGCCGATATACCAAAGCAATATATAGAAATACACGGAAAGTCTGTACTAAATTGGACATTATCCAAATTCAAAACCTTCGACAATATACATCAGCTATTAATACCAGCAGACGATACTTATATAGACGAAATCGAAGTGTCAATACCAATAGAGTTCAAAGATAAATACAAAATAACTCCTCACGGGAGAACTCGCTTTAATTCAATATATAATTCCATAGAGCATATTAGCCCAGATTCGAGTTACGTTATGATACACGATGCTGTGCGTCCTTTTGTATCTCATAAGCTAATAGAAAAATTGATGACAGCTGTCCAGAAATATAATGGAGTAGTGCCTTACTTACATCCAACTGACACTATAAAGACAATAGACAATGAGAAAAAGGAACCTTATATATACGAAACTATTGATAGAGAGATGTTAGCTTCGGTTCAAACACCACAGATTTTCGAAAAAGAATTATATGTAAAGGCATACGAATATTCAAATAGAAATAGATTCAAAGGGACAGATGATTCTTCTATATTAGAATACTCAAAAATATTTCCTAAATTAATAATCGGTGAAATGCAAAATTTTAAAATTACTACCGAAATTGATTTAGAGATTGCTAAAATAGTGCTTAAATAGTAACTATTTTAGTGTTAGTCTGTTATTAAACTAGAAAAAATACAAATTATTAAAATTATACGGAGTTTTTTATGAAAAAGATATACTACTTGAGTAAGTACGTATTGCTTTTCGCGTTATTTATTTTCGCCCAACAAGCATTAATTTCGGCCCCTACACAGAAATCCCCTGCAAATGCCGATGATTGCGTTGATAGAGATGCGGTATTCGAATGGACTAGAGTCAGTGATGCATCACATTATATGTATGTCATTTCTACAAAAAATGATTTCTCAGATACTGTGAAAAAAGATTTGAATTATTCTGATACAACTGTAGCTTTTGAATTACCAAATTACAGTACAAAATACTATTGGAAGGTCGGTGTTCATATCATCAACGAAACTGATGAATGGAGTGAACATTTTAATTTTACTACTCACCCTGCACCACCTGCGTTGACAACGCCTGATGATATGTTAGAATGCCAGGTATTCTCTCAGACATTCTCATGGACTGTAGTTCCAAATGCAACTAAATACAAAATACAAATATCTTCAAGCCCTAACTTTTCGCCGACAGTAGTTGACACACAAATCACTGGGACTACTGCATCATTCGATTTAGATAAATATTTCACAACTTACTATTGGAGAGTAAAGGGAATACAAGTTGGTTGCGAAACCCCATACTCTGAGTCCAGAAGACTTACAACTTTAGTAGGTCCACCAGAAATGGCAACACCAAGAAACGATTCTGTAGGTACACCTCTTGACGTTATATTTACGTGGCCTGCTGCTGGTGGGGCTCAATCTTATGATTTGCAAGTTTCAGATGATGCTAACTTCAGTAATTTGTTAGTTAATCAAATGAATATGACTGGTCTTTCTTTTGCTTGGAATCCACCTAATTACAACAAGAAATATTATTGGAGGATGAGAACATTAGGACAGGCGTGTACTTCAGAATGGTCAAAAGCATTCAATTTCAAAACAGCATACCCTGCGGCTGTAGCTACTTCTCCTGGTGACACTTTATCCTGTGTTCCTATCGTAACTACTTTTACTTGGGCAGCAGTACCGGGTGCGACTCACTATGAGATACAAGCATCAAAGACTCCCATATTCTCTAAAGCAAATAATGATATCACTTTTTCTCAAGTAAAGATTGCTGGTACTAGTATTACTGGTGATGTGCTGTTATCAACTAAACAAGTATGGTGGAGAGTGCGAGCGAATGATGATAATAATGTTGGTTTGTGGTCTGAAGCAGAGACTTATTTCACTACTGGTGCTGCACCACTTATGAAAAGCCCTGTTGATGGGACTACAGAAGTACCTCGTGGTATCACTTTCGAATGGGAACCAAATAGTGGTTCATCATATTACAATCTACAGATTTCCAAGAATATTAGTTTCACAGATTTAGAGCTAGATGAATCCGGGATTATTGATAAAAACTTTACTGTTATACTCGAATCATACAATACTCCTTATTACTATAGAGTTCGTACATTCCTTAGTGGTTGCTTTAGCGATTGGTCTAATGTATATAGTCTGAAGTCTATACAAGGTTTCCCTAATCTTATTTATCCTGAAAATGCAGAATCTAATATAACTACAGAGGTACAGTTCCAATGGAGCGTTGTACCGACTGCAAACAACTATGACATCAGATTTTCAACAGACGATGAATTCGTAAATGAATTCGGACAAAATGGTATTAAGACTAACAGTATTTTACAAAAAGACTTACTTCCTAATACTGTCTATTATTGGATGGTTAGGTCTAATGATCAATGGGGTACATCACCTTGGTCACAAGTTTATCAGTTCACTACAGGTGAAGGATTTACTAATGTACCTTTCTTGCTTTATCCTGAGAATCTTTCAATCAAATTACCAACTACTGGTTTTATGTACTGGAACTCATCTAGCAATGCAACTTCTTATAACTTGCAAATAGCTGAAGATTTGAAATTCAAAGAAGGTGATATAGTAAAAGAAATCCAAAATATCAAAGATACTTCTTATAACTATACTGATTTGGATAGTTTCAAAGAGTATTGGTTTCGAGTTGCATCAGTTAATCAGACAACTACATCTGCTTATTCTAAACCACATAGATTCCGTACTATAGCACAGCCACCGACTGACCAAGCATTAGCTATAAAGCCAGAGGACGGCGAGAACGAAGTTTCATTCAAGAAAACAGTGTTCGAGTGGACTAAAGTAGCAAGAACTGATTTAGGTCTTTCTAGCGAAAGTGGTTATGAATTATTGATTAGTAAAACTCAAGATTTTGCTGATACAGTCATATACAACCAAAGAGTATTTGAAGAAACAATCAACTACGAAAACAAACTCGATCTCTCTACTACTTACTTCTGGAAAACTAGAGGTTGGAACGAAGCTGGATTTGGCCCTTGGTCAGAAGCTTTCTCATTCACAACTGATATTCAATCTACTGTGACTGATGGTAACTTTGACTTCGGTACAAGTATAGTACCTAATCCTATACAAAACAGAGCTGAATTGAGATTCAATTTGGATACACCTGGTAACGTGAACTTTATAATAGTTGACCAAACTGGAAGAACTGTATTCAATTTGGAAAATATTAACGGAAACGGAAACCTAAATATACTGCCACTTAATTTGGATAACTTAAGTAATGGTAGTTACTTATTCAAATTGCAAACAGGTACTAAGTATCAATCAGGTAAAATAATAATTAGTAGATAAGCTGATTATTTAATAACTTAAAGCGATTATATTTAACAATATGGTCGCTTTTTTTTTGAATTTAAACGAATAAAGAAAAACTATGAGAATAATAATCACTACTTTAATACTATTGATTGTGGGATACTCAAGTGTAATCCCATGTACAAACCTATTAGTAACGAAAGGAGCCACAACTGATGGCTCTACAATGATAACTTATGCCGCTGATGCTGGTGGGTTTATGGAACGTTTATTCTATCTACCAGAAGCGAAGCACGAAGCAGGAGCTATGCTCGAAGTACACGATTGGGATACTGGCAAACTATTAGGAGAAATAGAGCAAGTACCTCACACTTACCGTGTAATTGGCAATATGAATCAACACCAAGTAACAATCGGTGAAACTACATTCACTGGTTTAGATGAGTACAGAGATACTACAGGCATAATGGACTATGGCTCGCTAATGCGAATAGCATTACAAAGAGCTAAAACAGCTCGTGAAGCAATAAAAGTGATAGATGGTCTAACTACAAAGTATGGTTATTATAGCACAGGAGAGTCATTTTCTATAGCTGACCCAAATGAAGTATGGATAATGGATGTTCACCCCAAAGGTGTTGGGAACAAAGGTATAGTATGGGTAGCACGAAGAATACCAGATGGCTCTATCGCAGCTCACGCTAATCAATCTAGAATCCGAAAAATCATCAAAAATGACCCGAATAATTGCCTTTACTCTAAAGATGTAATTACATTCGCCCAAGAGAAAGGAATAGCAAAAGAATTCAATGGAGAGTTCAGTTATGCTGATACTTACAATCCGCTTGACCCAGGTGGAGTTCTATATTGCGAAGGTAGAGTATGGAGGTTTTTCTCACTAGCCGCACCTAGCCAAAACCTTTCGGAAGACTATTGGAGAGCTGTTGAAGGCGCTGTACCCTATCCCCTATTTATCAAACCAGATTCTAAGATTTCTGTGAAGGATTTACAATCTTGGATGCGTGATCACTTCGAAGGAACGGAATACGATATGACTAAAGGATTAGGAGCTGGACCTTATGGCTGCCCTTACAGATGGAAAAACCTATCATGGAAATTGGAAAGCGATACTACCAAGAAATTCGGTTGGGAAAGACCAATATCCACTCAGCAAACTGCATGGTCTTATGTAGCTCAAATGCGGGGCTTCCTGCCTAACGAGATTGGCGGATTACTTTGGTATGGCGTAGATGATGCAGCGACTAGTTGCTATGTACCGCTTTATAGCTCATTACAATCAGCACCTAAGCCATACACAGTTGGTTCAATCAAAGATTTCACTTGGGAATCTATGTTCTGGGTGTTCAATCTAGTTGCTAATAAGGCATATACTATGTACAGCCACATCTCAAAAGACATAATAGAAGTACAACAGAACTACGAAAATAAATTCTTAGCATATCAGCCACAATTAGAAAAAGCGGCTGCTGAACTTTACAAAACTAATCCCGAATTAGCTGCTAGCTTCCTATCGGATTACAGTATTGCCAACGCAGAAAGAGTTCACAAAGAATGGAAATCGCTGTGGGAATACGTAACTGTGAAATACAATGATGGATATATGAACGACGTGACTAAGAACGAAGGCCGTACCCCCGAAGGAGTTGGCTACGAGCAGAAATTCTTAGAACAAGTAGTAAAAGAAAGGCCGGGTTACTACGACGTAAAATGGAAGAAGAATACGAATTAATCGGAAGCGAAGATCCTCGAACTGTGGACATTCACGTCACTCATATAACACCGTAGACGTTAGAAGAGTCCAGGAAAAAAGGATTCCATAAAAGCCCCAACGGGTCGGTATATTTGTAACCATCGTATATAAGAATCAAAAGCCACCCCGTAGGGGTGAAATATTAGTAGAATCTGTCAAAGCTAGAAGCGTAGCTATCGAGAAGTCTAGGAGTGATTAGTCTTTGAAATGATGGAAAAGGAAGTAACGAATTAATACAAAAAAATTCGTATATCTACAATTATGAAAACAAAAGTAATACTAGTATTAGTAATTCTAACCTTTACTTTTCTCGATATATTAAGTAAAGAGAAAGATTGCGATTGTATTGAGTTAGGTCTTAGCGATGAGAACAAGTTAAAGTGCGATACTACTTTTTTTGAAAATGGCGCATTCATGTATTGGCAAATAAACTGTGATTCTACTTGGTTGACATTTGAGAATAATCAAAAAGTAATTCTAAAGTCATGCAAAAAAGAAATGATTTTAGAATGTGGACGAAGTGGACTTTTTTTCCTAAAAGAATACCCTAATTATCTATTATTTATTTTTGAATGGATAAGCGGTTGCTGTGTTCCACCAGACATTGTTTTTATAAGTAAAGAAAATGGATTAGAAATCAACAGGATTAGTAAATATCTGTTTGTTTGGGGCGATAACGATTTAGATTACTCACTCTATTTTTCTGATACTACTTATACTAATCTAATATTTCATAATCACCTTACAGATATAGAATACTTATACAATTTTGACGAGTATTTAGTAGCTGAATCGGCAGTCGAAAATAATGTAATGTCATACGATAAATTATTTGATAACTTTTTAATAGATAATAATAAATTCAAGTTTTATTTTCTTAATCCTGTCGGACAAAAAGAAGAGATAAATATTCGGATAAAGTGAGAATACAGATTATAAAAAATAAGGTATCTCCTAAATGGGATATTGAGACTGAACCAAAAATGTATATGAAATAGTTATTTATACTCATCTATCCAACTAGCAAAGCTTTTTATTTCAATTATGCCACTCGTAGAACCATAATAGTATCCTTTCTGTATATTGTCAATATGATAATTCCCTCTGAATAAAATACCAATTAAAAACAATTCGTCATTTTCTGTTATAAAATAGGGACAACCACTATCTCCGCCAGCTGCGCATAATTCATAAGCAGTTTGATTACTAGAACCTAATACGTTACAACAATCATCATCACTATCAAAATCGGTATAAAATGCTTTATATCCATTTTTAATAGTTCTTATACTATCTAAAATATTTGTACCATAAATTTTTTCACCTTTTAAGGATACGGAAGCTGGGTCATTCCCTACACCTGAGGCACCATATCCAACCCCAATTACTTCTTTTCCAAGTTGTAATTCATCATTATAAATCTTTGGGAAACTGATACCCTCAATTTTCTCATTAGTAATTATAATCGCTAGATCTATTTCTCGACTATTAGTATCGAGATAATCAGGATGAATTATTATCTGTTTTACAGAGTAAGTTTTACCCACTAATTCAACACTTACTTCAGATGGAGTAACCCACCTTTCCGAGACTGGTTGGTAAACTATAACACGCTGTCCGTTAAACTCCATAGTATCTGGTTCTGTTTTCACTTCTGTTAGTACATGACCATTAGTTATAACTATGTTTTCTGAAATGGCGATGCAAGACCCTCCAAATGTTTGATCATTACCAGAATTAATTTTCCCAACACAATCAAACTTTTCTTGATTAGCTAATTCGATTAGTTCATTAACGTCAACATCTGATCTATAAATACCTGCAAAAATGGTGTTTATAGATAAAAATAGAATAATTATTATTTTCATAAATCCTCTGTATTAAATGCACTAGATTATAATTAAAAATACTTCTACCCCAAATACACTATCAAAATAATCAAAGAAAATGATATTTGAAAATTCTATTTTCAGTTATTTCCCCTAATTCCATTTTCTCCCAAAAATTTAGTATTTTTGTTATTAGATAAAACAAACAAACTATGCTACTATGAAAATTGCGATTTATCCTGGTTCATTTGACCCTATTACCAATGGACATATAGACGTTATCGAACGTTCAGCTAAGATGTTCGACAAGGTTTATGTGGTTATCGGTATCAACTCTAAGAAAAGCAGTCTCTTTACTCAAGAGGAACGATTAGAGATGGTACAGCAGAGCTTGGCTCACGAGCAGAGAGTTGACGTTGCTTTCCATAGTGGATTGATAGTAGATTATGCTGTTTCGGTGGGAGCTACGGCTATTATCAGGGGGCTACGTTCCGTAACTGATTTCGAATATGAGATGCAAATAGCTCTGATGAACAGGAAAATGCAACCAGAATTACAGACAGTATTCCTAATGCCACATGAGAAATATACGTACCTTAATTCGAGCATCATACGTGAAATCGCTCGTTACAAGCAGAATGTATCTGAATTCGTACCAAAAGTAGTAGAGCAAAAACTAAAAGAGAAATTTGGATACTAATTATGATAGCTCAATTCCACATTAGCGACCACATATATCTCGCAGACTTGTCAAAGCCAATTAGCATTGCTATTCCTCTAGACTTTGTTGGCAAGCAGCCTAATACTTATGATGTACCTTTTGCTCAGAGCAGAGCTTATAAAGATGGTACTTTCGTTGGAGATATTAGACAAGGTGGCTCGTGTAATTTCGAGACTATCGAACTAACTCCTCATTGTAACGGAACACATACCGAGTGCATAGGACATATCACACGTGATAGAATACATATTGCCGAGACTAATTTCAATCGAATATCTACGTCCTTGCTAATCACTATAAAGCCAATAATAGCTAATGACCACGCTCATCACTATAACTATTCGCTGGAAAATGGTGATTTGCTTATAACAAAAGAGCTATTAGCAATAGAAATTAAGAAGTACGGAAATGTAGAGTTTGATTCTCTAATCATCCGAACACTACCTAACACCGATAAAAAACTTTCAGACAATTATGACGATGTTCCGGCATACTTTTCACTAGATGCTATGGAATATATATTAGAATTAGGGATTAGCAATCTATTAGTAGATATGCCGTCCATAGACCGACTTTATGACGATGGGCTGATGATGAATCACAGAGCATATTGGCAAGTGGGAGAAGAGCGAGAAGTAAACTCAAATACAGCTCACAAAACTGTATCAGAGTTCATTTATGCTGATGATTCGGTAGCTGATGGTTATTATCTATTGGATATTCAAATACCACCTTTCTTGTCAGATGCAGCTCCCTCAACGCCCTTATTATACAAATTGGAGAAAAAATGAGCGATTTTTTTAGCTTAGAATACGCACAAAATTTAGATAAAAACGACGAACTACATGAATATCGTAACCGATTCCATTTACCACTTGATAGCAATGGGAATGAGAAGCTATACTTTACAGGTAACTCGCTGGGGTTACAGCCAAAATCCACTCGCGAATATATAAACCAAGAGCTGGACGATTGGGCGAAATACGGTGTAGATGGTCACTTTGAGGCGAAAAACCCTTGGATGCCATACCACGAAATAGTTACTGAGAAGCTTGCAAGAGTAGTTGGTGCTAAACCCGAAGAAGTAGTAGCTATGAATAGCTTAACTGCAAACTTGCACTTCCTTATGGTTTCTTTCTTTAGACCAGAGGGCAAGAAAAGAAAAATAGTAATCGAGTATGACGCATTCCCTTCGGATGTCTACGCTGTTAAAAGTCAGATAGAGTTCCACGGCGGCAACCCTAAGACGGATTTGATATACCTAAGAGCAAGAGATGGTGAGCACACAGTTAGATTCGAAGATATACAAAGTGTATTGGAAAGTCAATCAGATGAAATAGCTCTGATTATGCTTGGTGGTGTGAACTATTATACTGGTCAACTATTCGATATGAAAGCTATTACTGAAATTGCACACAAGAATGACATAGTAGCTGGATTCGATTTAGCACATGCCGCAGGAAACATCCATTTACAATTGCACGATTGGGGTATTGACTTCGCCGCATGGTGTAGCTACAAATACTTGAATGCTGGGCCTGGTGGAATTGCAGGCATATTCGTACATGAGAGACATTTGAAAGAAGATTTACCTAGATTCGAAGGTTGGTGGGGACAAAACAAAAAGACTCGATTCCTTATGGGACGCGAGTTTGATGGAATTCATAGTGCCGAAGGATGGCAACTATCAAATCCTCCTATATTCCAACTGGCTGCTTTGAATGCATCTTTAGATATATTCGAAGAAGTAGGAATGGAAAAGCTGAATGAAAAGACAAGTAAATTAACTGGTTATTTGGAGCAATTGGTCAATTCTATTGGTACGGATACTATTGAGATAATAACTCCGTCAGACCAAAAACAAAGAGGATGTCAGCTCTCAATAAGAGTAAAGAATGCTGATAAATCTCTCTTCGATGAATTGACAAAGCATAATATTATTTCGGATTGGCGAGAACCCGATGTTATCAGGGTAGCACCAGTTCCATTATATAATTCTTATGAAGATTGTTATAAATTTGCTGATATTCTAAAAACGACATTGACTAAAAACTAAAACTATATGAAAGAAATAACGATAATAGGTGCGGGACTTGCTGGTTCGCTATCAGCTCTGATGTTTGCCAATCGCGGCTATAAAGTGACTGTATTCGAAAAGCGACCAGATATGCGTAAAGAAGAGATGTCCGCAGGACGCTCTATCAACTTAGCTTTATCTGATAGGGGTATATCGGCACTCAGACGTGCAGGTATAGATGAGCCCGTTCTAAAAGAAGTAATGCCTATGAAAGGGCGATTAATACATAGCCTTAATGGCGAGAGATCGTTACAGCCATATAGCGGACGTGAGGGAGATCATATAAACTCTGTATCGCGTGGTGGTCTGAATATGAAGCTAATGGATGCGGCCGAGGCCACTGGCAAAGTTACTTTTGTATTTGGTTGGGGCTGCAAAAGAATAGATTTTGAAAATAACATAGTAACCTTAGAAAATAGTACACAAGAATTAAGAAAAGAAAATTTTGATACGATAATCGGTTCAGACGGTGGAGGTAGCTATGTTAGATTAGCTTATCAGCTAGTTGGTATTCGCCGATTCAACTTCTCACAGCAGTTCTTGGACCATGGTTACAAAGAGCTAGTTATTCCGCCAACAGAAGATGGTGGATTCAGAATAGCAAATGATGCACTTCATATATGGCCTCGTGGTACATTTATGATGATTGCTTTACCAAACCTTGATGGTAGCTTTACATGTACTTTGTTTATGCCTTTTGAAGGTAAGAATGGATTTGAGGATTTAGATAGTGAAGAGAAGGTTCAAACATTTTTTGAAGAATATTTTCCCGATGCTTTGCAACACATGCCGACATTAAAAGAAGATTTCTTCACTAATCCGCATGACAAGCTTGGAACAATAAAGTGCTTCCCTTGGGCGATTGGTGATAAAGCACTTCTAATTGGTGATGCTGCTCATGCTGTAGTTCCATTCTACGGGCAAGGAATGAACGCATCATTTGAAGATTGTAGAGTCTTAGACGAATTGCTAGATAAACACAATGATGACTTTGCTCTGACTTATGCTGAATTTGAGCAAGTTCGTAAATCCAATGCCGATGCAATCGGTGACCTTGCTGTACAGAACTACTATGAGATGAGAGACCACGTTGCCCACAAAGACTATCAGATAAAACGCGATATAGAAGTGGATTTGGAAAAAACTACTGACTATAATTCTAAGTACTCACTTGTAACTTTTTGCGATAATATTGGTTATGCAGAAGCAAAGAAACGGGGAGAGCTACAAGATGAGTTTTTACTTGATTTAATTGATAAAAATGAGCATATTGGTAAAACAACTAAAGAAATTTTAGACCTAATTAATAAAAATATAAAAGTATAATGATTCATATTCCTGACCATATAAGAGTTTTAAAGCCATATAAATCTGGTAATCAAGTAGGAAAACAGATTTCTAGGGAAGCTTTCAAGCAGCTAGTGAACTTAGCTTCCAATGAGAATCCGTTAGGAGCATCTCCTCTAGCAATAGAGGCAATAAAAAACAGTGTAGAAGAGATTTCTGTTTATCCTAATCCATCAGCACCTGATTTGGTTAATGCAATTGCAAAACATTTCAATAAGCCACCAGAGTGTATTATAACTGGTAGTGGGTCTGACTCTATTATCGCAGATGTTTTCAAAGCATTTACAGTTGAAGAGCAAGAGATAGTGATGGCTGATGCTACCTTCATCGGTGCTTTTGTTAATGCTAATAAGTTGAATAGAAGTATAGTTAAAGTCCCTCTGAAAGCAGATTACTCTTATGATTTGAAAGCTATGCTCAAAGCAATTGGTAGAAGTACACGGATTGTTTATCTAGCAAATCCCAATAATCCTACTGGTGTTATGGCTACTAAGAGTGAGTTCGAAGAATTTATGAAAGAAGTACCCTCGGATGTATTAGTAGTTCTAGATGAAGCATATTATGCTTACTCTGGAGAATATGATGATTGTCCGAACGGATTGGACTACGAATGTAACAATCTAATCGTATTGCGAACAATGTCCAAATCTTATGGATTAGCTGGTATTAGAGTCGGCTTTGCCTTTGGCCCCAAAGAGCTAATAGACTATATGTATAGAGTAAAACTGCCTTTCGAACCAAATATATTAGCACAAAAAGCAGCCGTTGCTGCTTTAGATGATTCGGAATTTATTGTAAAAACTATCGATACAAATAAGAGAAATTTAGCTAAATTGAAAGAGTTTTTCAGCAAAGTTGGAGTAAAACATACTGATGGAAAGGCAAATTTCACTATGATAGAACTGAAAGACGGTGATACGGCTAACCAATTCGCGGCAGAATCACTTGAGCAAGGATTTGTAGTTAGACCTTTGGGTATGTTTGGGCTGCCCAACTGTATCAGGATAAACTCAGGGACTGATGAACAAACGGATAGAGCGATAAAAGTATTTGAAAACGTATTAGCGAAAATAAAATGAAAAATATAATAACTGTATTAGCATTATTGGCATTCTTAAGTTCATGTGATGCCAAGAAAATCGATAATGATACTCCTGCTGTAGTAGATTCGACTATGGGTATAATTGACAATAGTAAAGTTGGGATTGTAGATGAGAATATTGACCCAAAAGGTAGCTTCGAAGGTAGAATAACTTTCCAACTTATATTGCAAACAACTGCGGACAAGAAAAAATATCAACCATTAAAAGATGTATTCGGTGATACGCTAGTATGTACCTATAGCAAAGGACGATATGCTATGCAGTACACAGGTGGTAAAGTTGAATATATAAAATACTTACGGGATAATGCTCAATACAGAAAAATGAAGTATTTGGATACATTATATTATCAAAATGCCGCAATTGAAAATTCAACGATCTATTCTATATTAGATGAAAAAAGTGACTTTCAAGTTTTAGGCAGAAATCTGAGAATGGTAAGTATAGTAACTGATAAATTTAAGAAATACTATTACTATGATCCTAATATGTACATGAATCCCGAGTATTTCAAGAAACATACTTACGGATATGAGAATAAATATTATGAAAAAGCAAAAGCACCTTACCTTTATGCCGAGATAGAATACGATGATCTCAAGATAATACTCAAACCCATATCTATAGAAGAGATGGAGATAGATGACATATTTTTCAGAATGCCAAATTATGTAATTACAAATTCGCCTGTTACGGGGGAGTAATGATCAGAGTTATACTTTCTTTACTTATTATATTGCCGGTATCACTTTTTTCTAACAATATACATTTAGAAAAGGGAATGGAGTTTTGTAAAAATGGAACCATTGATTCAGCACTTTATCAACTTAATATAATCGGAGATGAAGTAACTATTGAGACCTCGCTCGAAGATATATTCAATAAGAATTATTATCAGGCGAAGTGTTATGACCACTTAGAAGCTAATAAATCAGCTGAGTACTATTATCTAAAAGCTATAGCAATAATGGATAGTGCGGAATTCAACAATGTAGCTATTTACTTGGATTTGGCTAATTTCTATCAGCGAATTCGAAATTACTCTGGTTCCAATGAGTATTTGGACCGTTATTATAAGATAGAATTAGGTCGAATGGGGCAGGAAGCAATAGCTGCTGCCGAGACTGAAAACAGAATAGATACATTAGAAGCCACCATAATAACAATGGCTGCCGAGGAAATAAAACTTAAATCTGATATTCGACTGCTTATAGTTTTGATTTCCGTATTTGGTTTAGCATTTCTGATTTCCCTTTTTTTAAATTTGCGGCATAAGAGCAAAAACGGTAAGAACTAAACCTTCCTTAATCCCATTTAGTGCCCTCTTCCTGTACTCATCTAGGTACAGGTAGGCAAGTGGTTGCATCTATATCTCATGTAATCTATCGGTAATTTCGATAGATTTAGTGCATCTCTCAAGTAATGAATCCTTGATGCCCATTGCACTGAAATAAATACCTATAAATATAGGATTATATTAAAATAAATAAGCTTTTTATCTATCTTTAGGATTATTAGAATTACAAGAATAAAAAAACTACTTAATGAAAAAGAAAATTGACCTCGCCAAAAGTGAATTTACAATAGCAAGAACGTACCAAGAGTTTACAGCTAATGCATCTGCCAGTGGTATAGTACTAATAATATGTACTATGATAGCAATGATTTGGGCTAACTCTCCTTGGTGGGAATCTTACTTTGAGTTATGGCACACGCATTTTATTATCGGTATTGGTGACTTTACACTTGACAAGTCTCTACACCATTGGATAAATGACTTACTGATGGTAGTGTTTTTCTTCCTTGTAGGGCTAGAGATAAAAAGAGAGATACTGATAGGTGAGTTATCAACTTTAAGGAAAGCCATGCTCCCTATTATGGGTGCACTCGGTGGGATTTTGGTACCAGCTACTATCTATACTCTATTTAACTTAGGTACTGATAATCTACACGGTTGGGCCATTCCTATGGCTACGGATATTGCATTTGCACTAGGTGTATTGTATTTACTCGGTGATAAAGTTCCTCAATCACTTAAAATCTTTTTAGCGGCTCTAGCTATAGTCGATGATATAGCAGCAGTAGTTGTTATAGCTGTATTTTATACTTCCACTATCAGTCTTCATTATCTACTACTAAGTTTCTTATTCCTATTTATTATGTTAGTCGGTAATAGGTTAAAGGTTATGAGTCCACTTTTCTATCTTGCAATCGGTGGTCTTGTGTGGTTTACTATGCTGAAATCTGGTGTACATGCTACTATAGCTGGTGTACTAACGGCATTCACTATTCCATCTTATGCCCTAATTGATAAGCAAAAATTTGTAGAGAATACTGAAGGACTATGGCGTAAATTCAGATCAAAATTATTCCAAACGAAAACAGATTTCCTTACAGAATATGAAGCGGATGCTTTGTATAACATGGATTTACTTTCAGATAAAGTACAGCCACTATTACTTAGATTAGAAAGAGGAATAGATGAGTATGTATCTTTCTTGATTATGCCACTTTTCGCACTGTCAAATGCGGGCATTCACTTTGAAAACTTCTATTTAGGAGCATTGATTAACCCAGTAACTACTGGTGTATTTGCAGGTCTATTCATAGGTAAACAGATAGGAGTTGCTTCATTCGTGTGGTTAGCAAATAGATTCAACATTGTGAGTTTACAGCCAGGAATACCGTTTAGACAATACTACTATGTAGCTATACTAACGGGTATCGGGTTTACTATGTCGCTATTTATCTCGGCACTATCTTTCGGACCAAATGCACCACAGGAGATGTATTCGAAAATAGGTATCCTATTAGGGTCCATTTTCTCCGGTACTCTTGGTTATATCTTAATGCGTAGAGATCTGAATAAACAAGATAAAGTAAAAACTGAAGTTGCTAAATCTTAGACCATTCGCTTAGGCGATAGCATTTTATCTAACTCAGCTTTGGACATTAATCCTTTGTCTAAAGTAAGTTGATATACGCTAGCACCAGTCTCTAGAGCTTCCTTAGCTAGTTTCGAACATACTTCGTATCCTAACTTAGGTACAAGTGCAGTTACAAGACCAATACTATTTTGAACCATCTCACGAAGATGATCTTCATTAGCTGTTATTCCATCTATACAGCGCGTAGCAAGAGTCGTAATACCATTTTTAAGGTGTTGCAAGCTCTCGAATAAACTCATCGCAATAACTGGCTCCATTACGTTCAATTGTAATTGACCAGCTTCGGCAGCCATTGTTATAGTTAAATCATTACCTATTACATTATAAGCAATTTGATTAACTACTTCTGGTATTACTGGATTCACTTTACCAGGCATAATAGAAGAACCCGGTTGCATAGCAGGTAGATTAATTTCCCATAATCCAGCTCTTGGGCCTGAGCTTAGTAATCTCAAATCATTACTTATCTTAGATAGCTTTATAGCTAGACGCTTCAAAGCTGAAGAATACATAACGAAAGCTCCAGTATCTTGTGTAGCCTCAACTAGGTCTTTCGCTGATTTGACTGGATATTCACAAATATCTTTTAAATAACTAACTGCTAATTTTCTATATTTTGGGTTGGCGTTCAATCCTGTCCCAATAGCAGTACCACCGAGGTTTATCTCGTTGAATAGTTTAGCATTCTCTTTCAATCTATCTATTTCCTCACGCAAAGTATTTGCAAATGTAGCAAACTCTTGCCCTAATGTCATTGGTACGGCATCTTGCAATTGTGTACGTCCGACTTTTAGTATGTGAGCGAACTCTTTTGATTTTTTATCAAATGATTCTATCAACTGTTTTAATGCTTGTACTAATTTATCATTGAAGTAAAGCAAAGTAATCTTGAGCGCAGTTGGATATACATCATTCGTAGATTGTGCATAGTTTACGTGATTATTAGGATGACAATAATCATATTCAGCTATTTGCTTACCCATTATCAATAAAGCTCTATTAGCAATCACTTCGTTTGCGTTCATATTAGTAGAAGTACCTGCACCACCTTGGAATATATCCACGACGAAATTATTGTGGTATCTTCCACTTATTATCTCTTCGCAGGCCTCTACTATGGCATCAGCTATATGTGGCTCTAATTCACCTAGGTCTTTGTTCGCCTTAGCGGCAGCCATTTTGACCATAGCTAGTGATTTGATAAATCTAGGATATAATCTAAGCGTTACTCCGCTTATCTTGAAATTCTCTACCGCTCTAAGGGTCTGTATGCCATATAGTGCATCAGCTGGAACTTCCTTTTTACCAATCATATCTTCTTCTATTCTCGTAGCACCAGTTGCATATCTCATAGAGATATTACTATCTTGGTACGAAGAACTACGCATACGTCGTGCTATAATACGAGACGCTGCGGATATGAGGTTAACTACTATTCCAGTGTGTGATTCCATCATTTTCGAAAACTCAGTTCTACGTAATATTATCATTCTACAATCTGTAGCTGCTTTGGCAGACATAGCATAAGGATAATTATCCATAAGTGCACCTTCACCAAATACTTCGCTAGGCTTGTAATGATTGAGCACCGTTCGCTTGTTTTTATCCCTTTCTATATACTCTGTTACTGTTCCTTTCTGGATTATAAATAGAGTATCTCTATCTGAGCCTTGCTCTATGAGTATAGTTCCTTTCTTTACGTCTAATATTTTCATATTAGTTGCACAAACGAGTCTTTGTTCATCAGATAATTCGTTGAATAGTTCTATACCGACTAGGAATTTGGAGATTTCTTTTGGAGACATAATTGTAGCTATTAGTTTATTATGATAATATTACATTTGGATAACCGCAAATTAATGATATTTCGGATATAAACGAATTTTCTTTGCTTAGAACCTTAGCAAATTGTGATTGTCTTTCAGCCATTTCTTGTAAGTCTTGTAACTTGGTTGCAATTCTTCTACTGTTCGCCAAAAATTAGTAGAGTGATCCATAAACTTGAGGTGGGCTACTTCGTGAGCTACTACATATTCTAAAACTTGTAACGGAGCAAGAACCAATCGCCAATTAATATTTATATTCTTTTGGCTACTACATGAGCCCCATCGGGTTTTAGCGGATGTTATTTTTACGTTCCTGTGCTTTATCCCGAGTTTGTCGGTATATTTATCAGTTAGGAAAGACGCGATTTTTAGAGCTTTATCCTTGTACCAATTTGTCATTATCTCTTGTAGTTTTTCTCGGTAGTACTCATTAATCAGAAATTGCTCTCCATCGAAGATAATAATATCTTGCTCCGAATGAAATAACACAGGATATTTTTTACCCAAGAAGAAGAATTCTTCTGTCCCATCGAAGCTATAGTCTTTCGGCTTTTTGCTCTTAGCTGATTGTTGCTTTGTGAGTATCCATCGCTGTTTCTCCACTAATACTTGCTGTATTTCTCTCTCCGTTGCCTTCTTGGGAGCGCGAATAGTGAGTTTACCCCACTCGTCTATCTCCAAACTAAAGGTTTGTCTATTGGAATATATTATATTGTCGGGGATAATCAAATTTTATGCTGCTAGTGATATGTATGTTGCGAAATTAATAAAAAAAGAGTAATTTTAGAGTGAACAAAAGGTTTCAATAGAATTTTAATTGGATTAAATATCAATCTTTGGGAGGACAATATGTTTAATAAAAAAGAAGAAGCTACAGAAAAAATAGAGTTCGAAAGCTTATCACTTGATTTTCAAAATAGATTAAATAGTCATCAAAACTTCTCTTATGCCGTGGTAGGCGGATTATTCCTATCTTTATTGTGTGCGGTTATGTGGGCTGCTATTACAGTTGCTGCTGAAATGCAGATTGGATATATGGCCATTGGGGTAGGGATGATTGTAGGACATGGGGTGAAATTCTTTGGTGCTGGGTTTGAAACTAGGTATGGGGTACTCGGTGCTAGTTTAGCTTTCCTAGGTTGTTTTTTAGGAAATTTTTTCAGCCAAATTGGCTTTTTGGTCAATGAGAATGGGATGACATATTTAGAAGTATTCACATACCTTGATTGGAGTCTAGTAAATACTATAATGAAAGAATCATTTTCAGGAATGGATGTATTCTTCTATGCTTTTGCTATTTATGTAGGATATAGAATGTCATTCAGACCTATACCTGAGAACTACAAAGAGTCTTTAGACCTATCTCCTCTACATGATCGAATGCGGCTGCCATCCGTTGGGATTACATTTTTTGTATTAGTTATTTTGGCCTACTATATCTCTAGCAGTGTCAATGGTGAAATAGTTCATTATGACCTAAATGGGAATATAGAATATACTGGTAAAATAGAGAATGGATTAGAAACTGGAAAATGGGAATATTTTAATATAGATGGTAGTTTAAGATATTATGGTGAATATAAAAATGGGAAAGAAGAAGGTATTTGGATTCAAAATTATGAAAATGGTAAACTGAACACTATCTCAAATTTCAGAAATGGATTATTTACTAGTAGCTTGGTTAGTTACTATGAGAGTGGCACCATCTACGATTCAAGTATTTACGTTATGGGGCGATTACACGGCTCTTATATATCATATTACGAATCTGGTAATTTGATGACGACAGGTAATTATACTAGGGATTTGCAAACAGGAGAATGGAAATCATATTATGAAAATGGGACGATTAGTTTTGTTGGTAACTTTGAAGATGGCGAGTTGAATGGTGTTGGTTCTTATTATGATTCTTTAGGAACTTTAGTTGAGAGTTATAGCTATAAAGAGGGAGAAGTGTCGTTTATATATCAACAGGATAGTAAGGGAAAAAGGAATATAGTAAATGGGAATGGTCTTTATAAAACATACTATGAAAATGGACAATTAAAACAGGTTGGTAAAGTAAAGTCGGGAGAGAGAGTCGATGAGTGGAAAATATATCATTCTAATGGGGAAATATTTGAATTAGCTTCAATCGTAGATAATAAGTATATAATAAAAGAGGCATTTTATAGAAATGGAAATCCTATGATAGTCAATGGAAATGGTGACTACTTAGTTTTTTACGATACAACTGATAATATAATTGAGAAAGGTACTTACAAGAATGGATTGAAACATGGACTTTGGAAATCATTTTATGCCGAGAATGGTCAAGTCCAACATGAGTTTAATCTAAATGAGGGTGTTGAGGATGGCGCATATTATAACTACAGTGATAGTGGTGTTATAATTACTGAAGGAACATTTGTGAAAGGTAAAAAGTCTGGCTCTTGGATATGGTACTATGAAAATGGAGCTATGTCATCAATAGTCGAATATAAGGAAGGTAAGAAGGTAGGAAAACAAATCTTTTACTCAGAGTTAGGTTATGAAGCAAAAGAAGAAGTATATAAAGATGGGGAACTGGTATCCGAGAAATATTTAGAATAAAAACAAACACCTCCGTATATAAAGGTAATTAAACAATAAAGGAAATCAAAAATGGAAAATATAAAAGAAATAAACGTAACGGTACACGCACAAAGTGAATCTCCTACAAGAATGAAATTAAAATCAGGGGAATTTGAACTAATAATAGATGAACCCGCGAATATGGGTGGTACGAATGTTGGGCCAAGTCCAATTCAAGTTTTGTTAATGTCCCTAGCTGGATGTATTAATATAACAGGTCATGCTGTTGCAATGCAAAGTGGATTAAAACTAAACGGTATGAAAATTACAATAGATGGTACTATGAATCCTTGTACTTTTATTGGTTGTTCTTATGAAGAAAGAGCTGGTTTCCAAAAAGTTTTAATCAACGTGCATCCTGATTTTGATGGTGCAACTGATGAAGAGATAGATAAATGGCTAAAAGAAACAGAATCTAGATGTCCCGTAACTGATAATATAGAACATTCTACACAAATTAGAATTGTACATAGTTAATAGTGATCTGAATTAAATTCGGACAAGTAGGAAAAGAAAGACCGGGTTGCTACGACATTAAATGGAAGAAGAATACGAATTAATCGGAAGTAAAGAGTCCAGGGGAACTGCGGAGCAGTTCAATATTAGTAGCAACTTTTGACCAACCTAACACAACAACTCTAAGGAGTTGAATTAATATGAGCCAAAAGTCCGAGGGATTTGAGATTGACTTTATATCCGTTGGCTGAAGCCAACGGCAATACTATTGTGCTGTGGTCATTTGGAGGAGCTGGCAAAACATTCACGTCTTCCTGAGTGAAACGAAGGGTCTTCTAAAATAAAGAAAAGACTCTTTACTTCGACTACGCTGCCTCAGACCTTTTCATACTCATCTCTCCTAAATAATGCTAAAGACAAACTCTACTTGTTTTAATCTGAACTTATTCGAATACTTCTACCATTTTAGCATAGAATGAATAAGCTAGTGAAAGATTGATAGAACTCCCTTTGAATACATCGTGTCTAACATCTGTAACAAATAGCCGTAACCTTAGACTTTGATTATTCGAGTATTGACCTATACCATAGTTAGTTGAAGGGGTTATATATACAGTAGTACTTAGGTTGAAATCGTAGCACAAGCCATAGATATAGCCATAGTTAGTTAATGTGATGTCCTCCAGTTCTTTTGCTTTGCTAGAAGGGCTAAGCTCATGAATACCTAATCCAAAAAATGGAGTTAAACGATGAGTGCTATTGTCGAATATAGGATAGCCCAAACTCACATCAAAAATAGCAATACCTGTACCGATATTTGTCTCCCATTTTTCCTCATAGTTAAATGGTTTCCTAATATCACCCAAAACTAGTGAGATTTCGAGAAACAAAATAAAATCTCTGTAGGCTAGATCACCACCATAGCTGAAACCATAGCAATTAGTCAGATGTTCACCCATAGATCCTGTATTAAAGCTACTATTTATTCCTACGTTACCACCGAATGCCCAATTAGCATCTTTGACATAAGGCAATACAGGCCTACTGGTTTCCCTTAGTTTCTGAGCATATTTAGCTTCCCATCGGAGTAAGACTTCTCTCAAATGTCCACTTTCAGACTCTAAGTTAAAACGCTGTATCTCATTAGTACCTTTTTCGAAATAAGCACTATGCAACTTAATCAAATTGTAAATTTCGTCTGTTTGGTTCAGCTCTTTTTCTAATTCTTGACGATAATACTCGCGTATATCAAACAATATTTGGAAATAGCTGAGTGCTAATCCAGTTTTCTCATTTTCTGATACCCAAGCAGCACTCTTATTAAAATAATTACTAGTTTTTATATAGACTAATGACGTGTCATTTCTATCTACTTCCTCCGGGTGGTATTCTAGCAAAAATCTTATTTGTGCCGTAATTTTTTCATTCTTTATTGGCTCACCTTGGAAATCATACCAAGTCAAAGGTCCGTCTTCGTAGTTTCTTTCATCAGAAAAATCTGCATATATAGATGCTGGTACAAGCGATAGTAAAAGCAAAGAAAGTAGTAATTTCATTTTTTTCAATAACTGTAATATAGATTAACTGTAAATATAAGTATTTATTTTTTCAGAACAATTAAAAGAATACTATAAGGTCACAGTGATATTTGTGGTTTGTATAGCTAATATAGGTTGACCGCTATTCTCTAAAAATCTTTTTTCATTGATATTCTATTGATGAAATAGACGGGTACGACAGTCCAGATTAATAACGCCGAAAGTGATAGAGCAAACCCCAACGAACTACCAAAGAACTTGTTGAATACAGCTCCTGTATAGCCAAATAGGGCAGAGATATCAAGTTTTAGCATCAGTAGTACTCTCGATAAATCAATAGGGTTGAGGAATGTCATTACTAATGAGATTTTCTCTAGTGGGTAATTGTCTAGCATAGATAATATAAACAGCTGCATACCATCATATACCAGTGCTAAAAGAAGCCACGTCAGTATAGATAGCCCGAATCCCTTGATTTTGTTATCGGTAATAAGTGATATAAGAAACGATAATGCCGAGAAAATAAATGTAAGGAATACCCCCACAAATAATAAAATAGACAGTACAGTGTAATCAACAACATAATTTAGGGAATGAATCACAAACGGGATAAGTACACCCAAGAAATAGCCGATAGACAGCGAAAGAGTCATACCCAAATACTGACCAATGAATATGTCTCGTCTTTTCAAAGGTTGTGCTAATAGTAGTTCTGTGAACTCACGAGAATTATAGAAATTCACAGTTCCGAATACCGTCGCAATTAGTGGACATAGTATAACAACTACATTAAGCAATCCCACTATAGTTTTAGCTTCATCACCAGTTATATATAGCAATCCTTCAGTTATCATCAAGAAGAAGAGGAAGTAAATCAGTGTCCATTTGCTACGTAGCAAATCATAAAAACTATACTTTAATATTTTCAGCATTCTTGTGTTCCAGTAAATGTGCAATCGACTTTTCTAAGTTATCTTCACCTGCAAATTCCTTTAACTCTGCAATAGTACCACGGAAGTAAACTTTCCCTTCTAATAGGAATAATATCTCATCGGATAAATCTTCGACCAAACTCATTATGTGAGTTGTGATTAATATATTCTTACCTTTCTCTCTTTCTTCTAGTATTAGTTCTTTTAGTCTTACCAAGGCAATAGGATCTAGTCCAGTAGAGGGCTCATCTAGCACTATCACGGGGTTATCATACATCATAGCAAGGACTATGTTCACTTTCTGCTTTGTACCGCCAGAAAGGTGCTTTATCTTCTTGCCTAAATGCGATTCCAAAGTAAAGAGCTCTATTAGTCTTTGTTCATTCGGAGTGCCACCCCTGATATCTTTGATTAGGTTGATTAGCTCTGTTACCGTTAGGTTTTCTGGGAATCTAGCTATTTGGGGTAAATAGCTGATATTGTTCTTGTAATGCCACTCTTTTTTTATAGGTTTACCGTCGAATAGTATTTCACCTTTGTCTGGATATACCATTCCCAAAAGCATTTTGATAAGAGTAGTTTTACCCGAGCCATTGGGCCCAAGTATAGCAGTGATACCACCACCACTTACTTCAGCACTAACACCTGTTAGTACTTCTAACTTTCCGAATGACTTATATATGTTTTGAAACTGTATCATTATCTATTTGTTTTACCATTGGTTGCAAATCTTTCAAGTTCTCTGGAGTTAATACAGGAACTATATTTTCTATAAAGTTTAACAATTCTATGAAAAAACTTCTTAGCAAGATAATAGCTTCGGGCGTATATCCCAACACTTGCGAGAAAAATTTTACGGGTCTATGCGGTACATCGCCTATACCATCTCTGTCGAGATCGTAGCCGCTGTAGTCGCTCCAGTAATTCTTCTCGTAAACATTGTAGTTTTTCGCATTCTGATTAGTAGATACATTGAATGTATTGTGAAGGAAGTTATTATGACTAATAGTATCTTGCTCGGAACTACCCATCATCTGCATAGCCCAACCGTTTTGAACAAAATCATTGTGCAATATATTGATTCTTATAGCACTTTCTCCGTATATTCCTTTCGTGTTTCCTTTGAATAGGTTGTTATGTATTTTGCTATCCTTTATTTCTTTTAGTAGCAACCCATAAGATGATTGCCCCCAATTATTCAGGAATTTATTCTTGTACATTTCTATATTATGCGAGTACATAACAGCCACTCCAGCACCATTCTCTTCGAATACGTTATTCTTGTATTTGTTGTTATGGCTGAACATAAAGTGCAGACCATAGCGAAGATTTTTATAGCTATGATTGTTTTGGATCAATGAGTTGTCACAAAACTCGAAGTAAAGCCCATCTCTGTGCCCTTGTACGTAGTTGTTTTTGATTAATAGTTTTTTGCTGGACCAACAATGAATTGCGTTCGCACTATTCATCTCTATTTTATTATTACTAATTAATCGATTACCAATGATTCTAGTACCAGTTGATTTGGCTATGTATATACCAAAGAAAGTGTTTGTGAATTTATTATTAATAATATTATTATAGTTACCGCCCTGTATATTGATAGCGGCTCTATCTTCTATGAAGCTACGCTTTACATCAATCAACTCAAGCCCAGTGATAGTAACGGAATCAGCATTAACATGAAATATTTTCTCCCCACCCTTAGCTTTTATTTTGGGGAAATTCTCCCCTATTATAGTAAGCGGTACGTTTATTTCAATAAGTGACTCTGTATAAATACCAGATTTGATAATAATAGTATCTCCACTCTCGCTCATATCGACAGCGTTTCTGACCTTACCAATATGACAATCACTGCAAACAATATGCGTTTCTGCCAATAAAGGAAAGGAAAGTACTATTAATAATATTATAATTATACTTTTCAATTGAACTTAGTCATTAGTTCATCCCAATTATAGATAACACCGTCCCAATCTTTTTGGAGCTCTACTGCATTCGACTTCTCTTTGAAAGCAGCTAAATTAGCACCCATTGGGCTTTGGATTTTTTCACTAACTAAGAAAGTAGCATCTGCAACTGGAATAAAGATTTTGGGTTTAGTCATATCTATAACGTAGTAATTATCTATATCTTTAGCTGTGAAGTTCTCGCTTCTGTTTGCGTCACGCACCATACACTCTATAGAGCAGTACTTTTGTGCTTTTCCTGTCTTCAAAACTAATTCTGAAGCGAATCTATCATCAGAGATTGACATAGTACAGAAGTGACAATTCTCGGCGCCGTAATTTATATCCTGTGGCTCTGTAGAGCACGCAGCTAATAGCAAAAATAGTGGTAATAAATTAAGCAACTTTCTCATCTTTTGCCTCTTTGTTTACTTTGCTCATAAATCCTGCAAATCCAGCTTTCTTATTTTTCATATCTTTCCTTTCATTACTCATAAAAAATCCTAATCCAGCAAATAAAATTGAACCCCCTAGGAATAAAGAACCTAGTGCAGGATACGAAATTGCTTTAAAGTTAAGCAGGTATTCAGAACCAAATAAAGGCGGTTGATAAACCATACCGGGTACTATGATTGGGGCGTGAGGGTCTAAGTTATGACCATAATCGTATTCCCACATATAGAAATCATATATTCCCAATATACCTAATACCGACATTAGTACAGCCCATAATATGAAAGTTTTTCTATTCCCAAACAATCCAAACAAAACTCCAAGTACACTCATAAAGATTATAACATACGGAAAATATTGTAATTCTGGAATAGAATCTGGAACTATTTTCTGCATACCAATATAGTGATTAAGTATATTCATATTTTGTAACGTTGATTCTGTGTCGCCAGTTATCTGGTTTACCCATATATACATATTTATGCCTTCAGGGAACTGAGGTGCTTCAAGAGTTATACTCCATAGAGGGAACATAAAAACTAATAGAAGCATCAGAGAGCCGATTATCATTACTATTCTTGCTGATTTCTTTTTCATTACTTAACCTAAACTTATTAAAAAGACGCCCCATTTTTCAGGGGCGTTTATGTATCTCAATTTACTTTTCTTGTTTTTCAACTTCATTTAAGCCCCAACTCAACTTAACGTTGGCATTGGCTGGATGAACTCGAACATAACCTTGCATCTCTTGGTGGAGTGCTGAACAAAAGTCAGTACAGTACATAGGGAATACACCAACGGCTTTTGGAATCCATTTAAGTGTTTCTGTTTGTCCTGGCATCACTAATAATTCTGCATTATTTGCACCTTTTACTGCAAATCCGTGCGGTACATCCCAATCTTGCTCTAAGTTAGTCAAGTGGAAGTAAACAACATCACCTAGTTTCACACCTTCAACCCAATCCGGAGCAAAGTGAGAACGAATTGAAGTCAAATAAACGTGAACTTCGTTTCCTTTACGTTCTACTCTTGTGTCTTTCTCATTCTTAACAGCATGAGGGTGCTTGTTGTCATCTAGTTTATAGAATTTCAAAGATTTATCTTTGATTATATCTGCAGCTATAGCTTGAGCATAGTGTGGCTCACCGATAGTAGGGAAATCTAATAAGAGTTCCATCTTATCACCAGATATGTCGTACAGCTGTGCTGAGTGAGCAAGTTCTGGACCAGTTGGTAAGTATCTATCTTTAGTTATCTTGTTCAAAGATACTAAGTATTTACCCCATGGTTTACGCGAATCACCACCCGGTATCATCAAGTGACCTACAGAATAGTAAGATGGTATTCTATCTACTATTTCCCAAGTCCCTAATTTCCATTTTACAACTTCAGAAGATATAAAGAATGTAGTATAAGCATAACCCTTATCGTCAAACTCTGTATGTAATGGACCTAATCCTGGTTTCTCAACGACACCAGCTACAACTTGGTCATATTTAAGAACTGGAATACCGTCTATTTCTTTTTCATATGCTTTTGCTTCGATTGCTTTAATCATTTTAGAATAAGAGTGAACAGTTAAGTCAGCAGATAATTTACCGTTACCAACTATATATTCACCAGATGGATCTACGTCCACACCGTGAGGTGACTTGGGAGTAGGTAAGTAATAAACTAAACCTGGGCATTCTGAAGGAATAAGTACTCTAGTACTAGTCATCTTTTTGCTAGTTGCCATGTGAGTATGATCACTATACTCATTATTTAGATAATTTGAAGGCATAGTATGGAACTTACCAGCTTTTACATATTCTTGAGCTTTTTTCCAGTTAACAGCAGCAATAAAATCTTTGTCATTTTGTGAAGCATTTACTTCTTTCATTGTACTTGCTTTTTCAGTATTGTAAGTAGTAAAGAAAGTCCAACCGTGTGATGGGCCTTTACCAGAGTGAGCTAAATCATAATCAAAACCAGGCATTAATATCTGGAAGTCTATTTCCATATCACCTACTTCATCCGGAGATACACTAACGAAAGTAAGCATCCCTTGGAATTTTTCAGCGTATTCTTTTACTGAAACATCAGTTTCAGTAATAGGAATACTGAATCTAGTACCAGCCACCAAATACTCAGAGTTTTCTGTAGTAAATGGAGATGAGTGATTACCTGCACTATTAGGAATCTCAATTATCTCTGTGGTTTCGAAAGTTCTCAAATCAATCTTTGCAATACGTGGAGTATTGTTACCATTGATAAAGAGGAATCTACCATCAGGAATACCTTCTGTTTGTGATAGCTCTGGGTGGTGAGAATCGTCCCATGGTACGAAACCGTGGCTAGTTTCTAACATTGGTTTTGTTTCTTCATTATACCCGTATCCTTTCTCGCCATCTTGTGCGAAGACTGGAATAACTTTGAACAAACGACCAGACGGTAAACCATATACTGATACTTGTCCACTGAATCCACCAGATAAGAAAGCATAGAACTCATCATGCTCGCCTGGTGCTACATATACTTTCTCTGCAGCATTCGATCCAACCATACCGGCTTTACTTCCTTTACCGCCGTCACTATCGCATCCTGTTAACACTATTGAAAGTGCTAAAGCAAGGATTAAAAATAATTTGGTTTTCATAACTTAACTCCTAACGTTTTTAAATGATATAATTTACTTGCTATCTACTTGTCTGAAGTATTCAACTATTTTTCTAGCTTGATCTTCAGTTATATTTTGGTTCGCCATTGGAGCTAAAAATTCTGCTAATAACTCCATAGCAACTGGATCTTCTTTCACCATTTGCTCAGGATTTATTATCATATTCATAATCCATTCTGGTTTACGTCTTTCTGTTACTCCAGCTAATGCTGGACCTACAAATTTCGCTTCTATTTTATGACATGCTGTGCAATTCTTAGTGAATAAGTCTTCGCCTTCTTTTGCCATTGCGGCATCCAATGCGCCTATTGTTACGCTCTTCACTGGTCCAACACCTAGACCGTCGTTACCTGCTGTTTCACTAGCAGCCGATTCTACAGCTTCCGTTTCACCTGATTCGTTTTTTTCTAATTGTGCATCACCTGCTTCACCACATGCTACCAACATAAACATTGATAATGCGAATAGTGCTATTGTTTTAATCATTACTAACTCCTAAAAAATTATTTTGAAAATATTTATTTTTTATCTTTTGTATAAAAAATGTCAAGTAAAATAGTAATTACATAAATAATAATCACTAATATCTTAATTAATCTACTATTGCTATGTGGGTATCTATCCCATATAGTTCGTTTTCACCTTTCATTATAGATGTATAGAGAATTGAAACCTCCAACGCAAATAGTATTATCAGAGCTAAGTTCTCAAAATTTACAATCCTATAACCTGCATTCACTACTAATTTTACGAAGAACAATACCAATTGAATTGTTATAAAAACCCCAAATAATTCGTATCTAAGATTTTCTATTGAAACTATATTATCTTTTAAAATGTCCAAATCTATACTCATAGATAGTATCATATCGCTAGCTATGATACCTATCATCACGAAGTACAGTACAGCATTTTTTATTCTATATAGTTGTTCTTTTAGCATTTTTCTTGTCGTCAGTTTATAACTACTATTTATTATTGTTAAACTCTATTATGTCTAATTGGCTAAGAGTTCTTAATCTCAACCCTGCACTTTTCACGTTTTCTGCTAATTTTTCCAAATCCTCTGTCTCAAATAGAGTCCTAAGAGCCACTTTATGAACTGACCATTTTTCGTGAAGTGGGCATGGAGTAGCTGTACCACAACCATGAAGCCCCAATGCACACTCTTCAAACAACTCTAAACCATCTATTGCTCCAACTACCTCTATCAATTTTATTTCCCTTGCTGGTCTGCTAAATTTAACTCCACCTTTGGGACCTCTGTGCGAAAGCAATAACCCTTCCTCAGTCAACTGTTGCAAGATTTTAGTAAGGAAATGAGCTGATAAATTCAACTGCTCCGCTATATCTTTTATAGGCATAAATTCCCCTTTACCTTTGATGGCTAATAATATCGTAGCTCTTATTCCGTACACGCATGATTTAGATAATAACGCCATTTAAAAACCTTTTTAAAAGTATTGAAGACTCCTTTATCCTAAATTAAGGGTAAAGGATATATCTTCCAAATTTATTTAAAAAAAAATAGCATTATTTTTCCTTAAACTTCAACAGTTGTTTGTATAATTAGCAAGGAATTAATAGTTTACGGTTGAAACTGAAACGAAAATTAATTTTACTTTATTTTTAGTATGTTCGTTCATAGTTGTTGATTTGCTAATAATAATAAAAGTAAAGAGATAGTTACCCAAATGATATTTATAGAAAATGAAGGCATAACGAATCCAAGCATCAATTTGGCTTTAGAAGAATATTGCTTGCGGAATTTTGATGGAAACAAAGATTATCTATTATTCTACATTAATGAGCCGTCGATCATAATAGGTAGAAATCAGAATACGTTAGAAGAGATTAACCACGAATATGTAGAAGAAAAGGGAATACACGTTATCCGTAGGATATCGGGTGGTGGTACTGTATATCACGATTTTGGGAATCTTAATTTCAGCTTTATGACTGATTATTGTTTTGAGAGTTTGAATAATTTCAAAAAATTTACAGCTCCTGTAATTAAAGTCTTGAACGATATGGGAGTAGCCGCAGAGCTAAAAGGAAGAAACGATATAGTAGTAAACGACAGGAAAATATCGGGTAACGCTCAGTTCTCTAGTGGAAAAAGAATGTTCAGTCACGGTACTCTACTATTCGATAGTGAGCTTAGTGAAGTGGCTAATGCACTTAACGTAAAGATGAGTAAGATAGAATCGAAAGGACACAAATCAGTCCGAAGTAGAGTGGCTAATATAAGTGAATTTATGGAGAAGAAAATGGATGTGCAGTCATTCAGAGCCAATATACTTAAGGGTCTATACGAGGATAGAGAAGATTTCGAGACTTATCATCTGACAGAAGATGAATGGACGGGGGTCCATAAGTTAAAAGATGAGAAATATGCTACATGGGAGTGGAACTATGGGCACTCACCAAGATTCAATATAAAGAGAACAAAGCGCTTCGCAATTGGCGAGATAGATTTGAGATTATTCGTTGAAAAGGGAATAATCAAGGAATTCAAAGTCTTTGGCGATTTTTTTGGGAAAGAGCCAATTGACAATTTTGAAAAATTATTTATCGAACAAAAGTATGAGCATAAACTAATATTAGAAATAGTTGAGAAGCTTGAAATCAAAGACTATTTCGGTGAAGTAGATAGAGCTGAGTTAGCAGAATTGATTTACGGAGCCGATGAAGATACAAATCCAAGTAAAATAATATAGTTGTTTGTGTAACTAAATGGACTTTTAACGTTTATTACATATAGAGAATGTACAAAAATGAGAAAAAGAATGTCAGATAATATACTATGGTACTTAGAGAAATTCAATCTCTTTGAGAAGCTTGATATGAGCTGCTTATCAGAACTTGGTAAAAAATCATCGATGATAAAATACAAGAAGAGTGACGCAATTTTTATCCCAGAGGAATTACACAAGAATATATTCTTCCTAAAAAAAGGTAAAGTGAAAATATCAACTTACAACAAAGAAGGTGAGGAGCTAATAAAAGCAGTATTAAAACCGGGCGAAATGTTTGGTAAGTTACCTTATTCCCCGGGTTCTGAGGAAAATGATTACGCCTTTGCAATGGAAGAATGTACAGTATGTTATATGCCAGCGGAAGATTTTGAGAAGCTGATACAAACGGATGCTGGATTGAGTGCTGAGGTAATGAAATTCGTAGGATTAAGATTGCAAAAACTAGAACGTAGAGTTGAGAGATTATCATTCAAAGATTCCAAATCACGTCTAATCGAGATGATTTTGGACTTCAAAGAGGATTTTGGGAGAAGAGTTGGTGATGAGTATTTCATAGAGCAAACTCTTTCTCATAAAGAGATTGCAGCACTAATAGCTACTTCACGTCAGACAGTTACTAAACTATTGAATGAATTGCGCGAAAAAGAATTAATAGATTTCAATAGAAAGAAACTAATAATCAGAAACTATAAAGGTTTAAAGGCTGAATTAGCTAGTAAAACTGTTTAAAAAATGTAATGGGCTGACTAAAAATAATAATTAGACAGCCCTTCTATTTTTCTCAAATACAGAAAGAATGTGCCCTACTTTGGCACGGGAAAATATTCAGCGCAATGGATAATCTAGAACTCACTTTACTAATAGGCATGTATTCGCAAATGATTATAGGCCTAACTAGGAACAGTTGATAAGAAAAACAATTGACTAACTACTAACCAACCTACACTGCTCTCCAAAGCGAATCAACAAAGTAATGCCTGCAATCATAATAGTTATTTACTATTTCAAATCCAGTGCTTTCAGCTAATTTTGATATGTCGCCTTCGGAGTATTTTTTGGATAATTCTGTGAATATTGGTTCACCATATTCGAAGTGAAATAGTTTGTTGTCAACTCGAACATCCTGCTCTTTCAAACTTATAAGATAGCTAGTTGCCTCGCCTGTTACAGGATTGTATGTAGGGTAATGTTCATAGCTTGGAATGTCGAAATCCGCATCTAGTTCCTCATTAATTCGGCGAAGCAGATTAAGGTTGAATTCTCTAGTAACTCCGCTCTTATCGTTGTACGCATCTAGTATTATTTGAGGGTTCTTTTTCAAATCAAAACCTATCAAAGCGTGATCTCTCACAGAAATATTGTCACGCATTTTCTTGAGAAAACTTATCTCACCGTCATCTTTGAAATTTCCTACGTTAGAGCCCATGAATAGTACCAACTTAGTGGTGCTTTTACTTTTCAATTCATCTAATGCTGAAAAATAATCATTATTGACAAGGTTCATATTCAGCTTAGGCAAATCTTGTCCGTAAGACTGTTTTAATCCTTTGAGTGCCGATTTGCTAATGTCGATTGGGGAATAGACGAAATCTTCAGTATGTTTTAAAATCTCGGCTAGCAATAACTTAGTTTTGCTTCCGTCTCCCGCTCCGAACTCTACTACATCGAATGTCTTAACTGGATTGAAGTCTTTGTATATGTTTGCCGATTGTGTGTCTAATATTTCGTATTCTGCTTTAGTTAGGTAGTATTCTGGTAGCTGCATTATAGTTTGAAATAATTTACTCCCAGCTTTGTTGTAGAAGTACATAGAAGGTAAAGTCTTTGGTGATCTAGTAAGACCTGCCACTATGTCTGCGAGAAAAGTATCCGTCATGTCTATATCCTATTGATGAGATATGATAAACGTATGACTTATTATTTATTGAAATGGAATTGTCATTTGGTTTGCAGTATTGAAATAAAAAATGAGAAGAGTGAAATAATAGTAAAGATTCTCATCCTAATTGAAAGAGGTCTAGTAAGGTTTTAGTGTTCAATAACTACTAGTAACGTAGTGCAGTACTTCAAGAAAATCTAAATAATGATAAAATAATATAGCTTGTTTCTTTGAAGCTGGTTTCTTAATTTAACGCATAGTAAATGAGTAATAATCTATATAGAGAACAAATTATGAAAACAATAATTGTACTTATATTTTTCGCATTTATATATCTACCAGCTCAGGAGCCAGATAAAATAAAAAATACTGATGCTTGTAGTGATGTGAAGTTAGTTCAGATAGCAACTCTACTTGGGTGGGACTCAGAAAAAGTCGAGGTTGAGCCTATGGAATTATCCGACAAAACTATGTCTAGCTCTTGTAAATTTATATTCGGACAAGAAGAGTTAATTATTGATATAGAAGATATTGGTTATGTTGAAGTTTTACCTACTCATATCGAACATTATGTTATTTCTGAAGGGAGCTACAACGCTGAGACTGAATTTCTGATATATGAGATGAATAGCTTAATAAAGACCTATCACATTAGCCTAAAATTCAAGACTAATCGTTCCGATGAGGGGATGTATGAAATACTAGAAAGCATATCTAATCAAATAGAATTGAAATCACCTGATAGTGTAGTCACTTATAAATTCTAGTTTACTGTAAGATGATTACTTTTTTGAAGATAACAATACTATCACCGGGATTAGATACTGTTAGTTTGGTCAATCCTGTTGATTTGTTCCTAGTGGACTCTACGTCTAGTCCGCTTGGGATTGTTCGTATCAATGTAGGGTTAATAGCATAAGGAACAACGAAGCTAAAAGACTTGTTCGGCTCTAGTGGTGTTACCAATTCCTTCCCTACGAATATATTATATACCTCTGTATCTGCACGGAAGAGGTAAGATGGAATTTCTAACTTACCAAAAGTACTATCTATACCGACTTTCTTGCTGTATTTATCAAAGTATAACACCCCTTTAAACTCATATTCTGCCGGAACATATATACTAACATCTATATATCTATCAAGAAATCTACTATTCTCAGATAACATAGTATCAATATTATGAATAGGTTCTCTGTTCCCTAAGTGGAATTGTATAATGTCTGGCTCCCTATCCATCACATATTCTGGGTCGCCTAGCTCATGACCTATAAACCCTCTACCTGCTTTCTTCGGTTTATTACGGGGGATATGGTAATCATTTAATCCTAACATATCAAGAGCAGGGAACATAGTATAATATGGCAAAGAACCCGCCGGATCGATAGCTATAAGTGGTTGTTCTTTCCCGAAAGTGACTTTTAGTTTATCCCCCAGAGTTTTCAAATTGAATACCCATAGTGATTGCCTAGAACGAGTATTATTATCATCCATTATTTGCTGATAAACATAGAATAGAAGTAAAGGAGAAAGTAGAATAACAGCTAGTCTTTTCTTGTTATTACTCAGATTATAATCTGATAAAAATGTACCAAGCCCGTCTATAATCACAAGCATAAATACTATAATAGTGAATAGATGATGACGGAATGCAAAGAAGAAATCACCACCGATAACCACAATATATAAAAACCAAATACCTAATAATAATACGTATAACAGGCCCTTGCTTTTCTTCTTGTAAACTAAATATGTGAGACAACTAGTAGCCAGTATGAACATCGAAAAATTAGATTTTAGGAATCGGAGATTATAGAACATGCCAGTCCAAGCGTGATAGAATGATGGGCTCACTTTCACTAGAGCCGTATTAGGAACAAGCTCTCCATAGTATGTGATTCTGAAAATCAGTTGCCCAAAGTATAGAATAATTGGAATTATAGCGAGTTTTGATAACGATATAAATGCATTTCGAAGTTCACTTTTATTAGATATCAGATGATACAATCCAATCATCACAGATAGTAATACCCCATCTGGTCGAGTGATACAGAGTAATCCTAGTGTAATTGAAGAGAGCCAAAGGTACCTGATCTCTCCACACTTTTTGTAGTCCAAATATCTAATAATTGAATGCAGTGCGAGCATACTGACTAGCGAATTTTCTAACCCACCAATAGCCCATACAGCAACTCCACTAGAAACGGAAAAGAAGAACAAAACGATAGATAGTATTAGTGGTGCATCCTTGTATCTGCTCTTGGCATATTGGATGAGCATATAAATATTAGCAACTGTAAATAGTACCCCAAGTAGTCGTGCTACCAATATCATATTGGCACCCAACTTACCAAAAAATGCTAGAGTCAAAACCCATAGCAGATTGGAATACCCCTCTACTTTTATACCATCAGTCCAAGTTAGTCCGTGACCATCTATTAGTCGCTGTGCATAGCGTATAGTGATAAGTGAATCGTCTGCAAAAAAGGGCATATACCAGCTTATATTCAATGCGAGTATAAGACATGACACGATGAATAGGATTATATAAATACTTTTCTGCGTAATAATATCGCCGTAGTTGGAGTTTCAAAAAAACAAATATAAACAAAAAACTCCACCGCAAATGAATGTATTCACCTTTTTAACACCAAAGATTTATTTTCCATATTTTTCCCATAAGGGACACAAAGTTCCCGTCACTTCAGAGCTATGTAGTTAGCGCCTATGTTGAGTCCAATCGCAGTAAAGAGTCCAAGTGAACTCCGTTAGGAGTTCACTATTAGTAGCAACTGATGTTAAACAAACCCAAAACAACTCCGTTAGGAGTTATTCATAACTCTCTAACTCCAACAAAACATCAAATTGCGTGGGCGTTTAATCTGCTGTTTAGCAGAATGTTTAGCAACACGCTAAGATTTTACGTGTTTATAATAGAATATTTTCGATTTATACTGTAATCTAATATATAATTTATAACAGAAGTTGGTAATAAAAAAAAGCACCTATAATCAATATAAATGCTGTTGCTATTTTTAAGATAAACTTGTAACACTAGATTCTACCCAATGTCCACCCACATGTCCTGCTGCTATAATATCATCCCCTAGTCCCTGCGTCTTATTATTCTTCTCACCCTCGGGTGCAAGACCAGATGGGTCGCTGAACATAACGGGGTTATTATAACTATAATGATATGGACTATGCCCAGTGAAGATTTCCATTAGCGGATCTACAGACATAAACCTACCTGTCTCTGCATTATATAACCTAGCTCCCATTTGCATATATCCATTCTCTTTGGATTTATGACTACCCATATATCCACGTTTCGGTATATCATCAGTGCTGTGGAGCTGATTCTCACCATAAGGTTCATAGTCAACTGAGTTACCGAAAAGTTCACATTTTTTTGGGATGATGATAATCACTATTCAAAAAACGGAGAAATAGTTTCATAAATGTATCTATTTTTACAATTATCAGGGTTTGAAGTTAATTCAAATATTTTTTTTAATATTGTATCAAAATTATTTGGGAAACGTTTATCTGTTCTTCTGGAGTGCTCATAAAGATAGAAAAAAAGATATTCAATTTTATAACCTAATGTTCGACTATAATTCTCTTCAACATTTGTTGACGGCTCATAAAGATTTATTAAATTAGAGATTGTAGAGAAATACTTTTCAACATATATATCTTCATCCCCATACTCTCTAGAGTAATTAAAATATAGTTCCCAGAATCTTAATTCTAAATTATTTGGATACCGCTCAATACCTTTAATCAAAATACTCTGATAATTATCCTCTCCATACTTTCTAAGATAATATGGGAAAATAAAATCATTATCAGAAGGTTCGAACCCATAACTGGCTCTCCAGTATATAAATGCAAGATTAATAAACATGTCTTGGGAAACATACTTTTCATCTTCTTGGATTGCTTGTTCATAAAATTGACAAGCTTTTTCATACCTAAAATATTTCTCATATTCTAATGCACGTACATAATTTTTATTTGCTTCTCTATAATAACGTTCTTCTTTAGTCATAAATTTATCCCTTAATTTTACCTAGGTATTTGATTAATACCACCACTTCTTATGAAACCTTTTGCATCAATTTCAAGCCATATTTGACCACTGGAAAGTTTTTTACATCAACTTGAATACCGTTATCAAATGCTTCTTGAGTAATAAATCGTCCAACAGGATTTTTTACTAGATTCTTCGAATTCTGTGCAATTTCATCAAATATATTTAATATTCTAAACATTGTCCCTGATAGCAGGCTACTATGTTTTGGGAAATGACCAGGTTTACCAGAAAAGATATGAGCAATTTTATCTTTAGTAGTTTTAAATGATCTATATTTTCCAGTAGGGTTCTCTGGTAGAAAATCCATCATCATAAAATTCAGAAAATATCCATTTCCTTTTGTATCAAATTGTAATCCTACAATACCTATCAACTCACCATACTCATTATAAATTGGGTCTCCAGGATAAGTAGATAATAATGAACTAAGATACTTAATAAATTGTAACTTACTATTATTATTATTATTTCCACAATCCGCACAAACACTAGTGCTAATAGAAACCATGCTCCCAGACTGATTACCAAATGAAGCTTCATTCTAATTCTGATCCCTCATCGACTTACTTCTTAGAGAATTAGGGTCAATATATTTCTTAGTTGAAGTAGACCCTCTGTATCTGTCTGTACCCCACATTTCACTTGGTGAATCAATAGAAGCACTTCCTGCACGAGTATCCGATATCCCCCCAATACCACGGGTGGTTACCCAAACATAGGATTCTTCCAATGATGTACTCATTGAAAATGAATAAACATATGAGGTGCCTCTAGAGTCTTCAAAATCTCTTACCGCTCTATAATCTATATAAAGAGTATTATGTAGTGACCAATAGCCAATAGTTTGACCAGCCACAATAGCATCATCCCCTAGCCCCTGTGTCTTATTGTTCTTCTCACCCTCGGGAGCAAGACCAGATGGGTCATTGAACATAACAGGGTTATTATAACTATAATGATAAGGACTATGCCCAGTGAATATTTCCATTAGCGGATCCACTGACATAAACCTACCTGTCTCAGAGTTATATAACCTTGCCCCCATCTGCATTTATCCATTCTCTTTTGATTTATGAGATCCCATATACCCACGCTTAGGGATATCATCGGTGCTATGGAACTGATTCTCACCATAAGGTTCATAATCCGCAAATGTCAGAGTAGTATCATTTTCCTTTATTTTCATTCTTGTCGAATTCATATTGTCTAATATATTATATTCTTTCGTACCATCAGGATATATTTCTACAAGTCCATTAGCTGATAGATATTTGTCAGGATAAAATATTATTTTTCTAGAACCTATTTTATATTGCTTACCATGATAGACTGTTTTCACATCACCATAAGCACCTATCTTATTATATACCCAACTAAACGTTTTACAATTATCGCTAGTATCTGATTGGTATAATCGTTTACTTTCTAATTGATTATTCTCATTGTATCTATAAACCCAAGTATTACTACCGCTAGTATAAGTTTCAGATGTTACACAAGGTAATAAAGGTGGGTAAGTAGCTGCATCAACATGTTCTACAGCTTAATGCATACTACAAAAGAAAAGTTGATGATGGTAAACTTAAACTCACTGTACTCTACACTGTAGCTAATAAATAAGTACTTCGTGTTTTTGCTGTTGCTAAAAGAGAGCGCCAATATGTGAATTTATTTAATTAAATATTTGGTTTTACCTTAGAATGCTCAAAGTGGCGCAATAACAGTGCGTTGGGGGTGGGGCGGAGACCTATGCGATACGTCTCTAAATCCGATTAATCCGTGATTCAAACAAGTTGAGACATAAGCAATAGGTAAAAAAAAAGCCGACAAAAGCCGGCTTGAAAAAAAATTTCTTTTTCACTTAACTTACTTTACTTCTTTATGTAAAGTATGTCTTCCTAGGAATGGATTGTATTTTTTGATTTCCATTCTGTCAGGTGTATTTTGCTTGTTTTTCATAGTAGAATATCTTGAAGAAGGTTTTCCTTCTCCCTTCGCTTCCGTACATTCTAATATAACAATAATTCTATGACCTTTCTTTGCCATGTTAAACTCCGAGTTTTATTTTATAATTTGGCTACAAAACTAAGAAGACTTTTCAACAATACAAAGTAAAATAATTAGTCAAACGCTTTTTATAGAATAAAAAATGTATTATATTACATATTATTATTGTCAACAATTAGAAGGTGGCGTTTGTTCGATTCTTACATAGTATTGATAGCAGCGAGTTTAATCATTGTTTTATCCTATTTTTTCGATTTGGCTTCCAAAAAATTCAAAATACCTTCTGTTCTATTTTTAATAGCTACTGGATTGGTTCTGAAATATGCTGGTGAGGTATATGGATTCACTTTCCAAAAGGAGTTCTTTAGTGTTCTGGAGTTACTTGGGATAGTTGGGTTAATTATGATTGTGCTCGAAGCCGCTGTTGACCTCAAGATTTCAAAGAAGAAGATACCAGTAATCAGGCAATCCTTTGCCCTTGCATTATTTATTCTTATCGCTACATCATTCGGTATAGCAGGGGTTATATTCTATATACTTGATAACGAACCTTTTTTCCATTGTTTAGTATATGCTATTCCTCTTAGTGTAGTGAGCAGTGCCGTACTTATTCCTTCGGTACATACACTAACCAAGAGCAAAAAAGAATTTTTAATTTACGAATCAACTTTCTCTGATATCATAGGCATCTTGTTCTTCAACTTCGTTGTTATACAAGAGGGAAGTATTCTATCATTGTCAGGAATAATGATGATAGTATTTACAGTTCTTTTTTCTATTGTAGTCAGCTATGTCCTAGTATTCGTATTTAGTAAGATAAAAACTCATATAAAATTATTCCTAATGATTGCTGTATTAGCACTGCTTTACGCCTTAGGCAAGCAGCTGCACCTATCTTCACTACTGATGATATTTATTTTCGGTATAGTGATGAATAATGCTAAGATATTCTACAGAGCTAGGTTAGCGAATCATATTAACTTTGATAACGTTAAGTCTATTGGAAGTGAGTTTAGGATCGTGACAGCAGAGACTGCGTTCGTTATTCGTACTTTCTTTTTCATAACTTTTGGTATGAGTATAGACCTAGCTTTGTTGGCGGATCCTAGAGTATTAGTAATCGGATTCATAATTTTAGTAATTTTGTATCTAGTCCGCTACGTGAACTTCAAAGTATTTTTGAAAACAAACGTATTCCCTGAGATATTCTTAGCACCTAGAGGTTTGATTACGATATTACTATTCTTCTCTATTCCTACCGCTTATCAGATAGTGGGACTTAGCGAGGGGATATTATTCTTCGTTATATTGGGGACAAGTATTATAATGATGATCGCTATTATGTCGTCCAAAGATTCCGAAATGGAGTCAACTACGTTCTTCGATGTTGGGTTAGGACAGGCATCAGACTATGATATAGAGTATGAGACTTTTTCGGAATTTGATGATTTGCTTGATGATGTATCGGGCATTAATAAAAAAGCACTTGAAAATAAAGATAACACTAATGAAAAGAAAGGAGATAGTTAATGATAAAAAATATCATTGCACTGGCAGTGGGGATATTCGCTTTGAGTAGCATATCGCTTATGTCAGCAGATAATGTTTTCCCTTATAAATACGATGTAAATACACTGGAAAACGGTTTAAAAATAATAACAGTTCCTATGCCTTCTAATGGTATAGTATCTTACTACACTATAGTACAAACTGGCTCTAGGGATGAGTACGAAGTAGGTAAAACTGGATTCGCTCACTTTTTCGAACACATGATGTTCCGTGGTACTAAAAAGTACCCAGGAACAGTTTACGATAGCTTAATTATATCTATAGGAGCAGACGGTAACGCCTACACAACTGATGATTATACTGCATATCATCTTAATCTAGCTAATGAAGATTTGGATTTAGTCATGGAGCTAGAAAGCGACAGATTCCAAAATCTTAGTTATCCAGAAGCTGATTTCAAAACAGAATCGGGTGCTGTTTATGGTGAATATAGAAAGAATATAACTGACCCAGGGAATGTTATTTGGGAAAAGTTAAAATTCACCGCTTTTGATAAGCATACATACAAGCACTCAACTATCGGATTCGAAGACGATATAAAAGCAATGCCAACTCTTTATGAGTATAGCAAAGAGTTCCATAGCAGATATTACAGACCAGAGAATTGTATTCTTTTCATTGCTGGTGATATAAAAACTAGTGACATATTAGCAAAAGCTAAAAAGTACTATTCACCTTGGAAAAGAGGATACGTTACACCTAAGATTCAAACTGAACCAGCTCAAACTGCTCCACGTAGTGCCAGCGTAAGTTATGACGGCAAGACTAACCCAATGCTGGGTATTGGATATAAAACATCAGCTTTTGATGCTAAAAATAAATCTTCTGTTGCTAGGGAATTAATAGGTGATTTGGCCTTTGGTTCTAATAGTGAGCTATACAAAAAGCTTTATCTAACAGAACAAAAAGTTCAATATATCTCGCCTTACTTCCCACAGAATAGAGATCCATTCTTGTCAATCATATTCACTATGGTGAATGATGCTAATGATATTAAATATGTAGAAACAGAGATACAAAAATCAGTTGATTGGTTTCAGAAAAACCTAGTTGATAAAAAGAAATTAGGCGATCTAAAGAAAAGACAAAAGTATGGATTCCTGATGGGGTTAGATACACCTAGTAATCTAACCGGTGGATTGGCTAGAACAGTAGCTATCACGGGTGGTATAGACGCAATCGAGGACTATTTCAATACTCTAGAGTCACTAACTCCGCAAGACATACAAAACGAAGCTAAGAAAATGAATGCATCTCAGAGAACTGTAATAGAGCTAAAGGGGACTAAATAATGAAAAACACAACTAAAATTCAACTATTGTCTCTTGCACTTTTGTTAAGTATGACTTTTACTTCAAATTTATTTAGTAAAGATAAAGAAATGAGTAATAAAAAAGTAATAATGAAAATAAGCGAAGACCCGATTGTAGCATATAATATATGGTTCAAAGTTGGTTCAGCTAACGACCCAAAAGGCAAAGAAGGGCTTGCTAATCTGACTGCTCAGCTAATGGCAGATGCGGCAACTACTAAGAATACCTATTCGGCTATTCTTGAGCAACTTTATCCTATGGCTACTGCTTATGGCACTAAGGTTGACAAAGAGATGACTACTTTCCAAGGTAGAGTACACAAAGACAATATAACGAAATACAATGAGCTTTTCTTAGATGCAGTATTGAATCCAGCTTTCAACGAAGATGATTTCAATCGTGTAAAGAACAACACATTGAACTTCATCAAGAATGAACTTCGCTACTCATCTGATGAAGAATTAGGTAAGTTCTCACTTTATAATTTCGTATTCGATGGCACTCCTTACGAACATATAATGGCTGGCACAGTTGAAGGATTGGAGAGCATTACTTTGAAAGATGTAAAGGAATTTCACAAGAATTACTTTAACAAAAACAACTATGTTATAGGACTTGGTGGTGGATTTAGTGACAACCTAGTAGAAACTGTACAATCAAGATTAGACAAGCTAGCAGACATAAAAACTAATACCAAAGTGGATATAAATCCAACAGCGATTAATGGACTAGAAGTTCTAATAGTAGAAAAAGAGAATAACTCTACGGCTATTAGCTTTGGTTTCCCTATTGACGTTTTGCGTGGTGATGATGACTTTTTCGCATTAGCATTATTTAGCTCTTGGTTCGGTGAGCATAGAAATCAATCTAGTCATCTATTCCAAGTGATTAGAGGCGAAAGAGGACTAAACTATGGTGATTATGCATACATCGAGCGTTTCCTAAATGGTGGCTCTCTAAGTAAACCCGATCCCAATAATGCTCGTCATAGTCAACTATTTGAAGTGTGGCTGAGACCTGTACAACACAAGCATAGACACTTCGCACTAAGAGCAGCTATGCGTGAGCTGAAAATGGTGGTGGACAATGGTATGACTGAGCAAGAATTTGAGACTACTAAAAACTTCTTGAATAAATACTCTATTCACTGGGCTGCTACTACTTCTGAAAGACTTGGCTACCAAGTGGATTCGGAGTTCTACGGTGTCAAAGATGGTGGTAATTATATAAACTATTTCCGTGAGAGAATTAAGAATTTGACATTGGAGCAAGTTAATAATGCAATCAAAAAGCACATACAATACAACAATGTGAAATTCGCGATGATAACATCTGATGCAGAATCATTCAAAAAAGATTTGGTGAATAACACTCCAAGCCCAATCGAATACGACTCGCCTAAGCCAGAAGAAGTTTACGAAGCTGATAAAGTGATATCAACTTTCAAGCTAAATTTCAAAGCAGATAAAGTGAAAATAGTACAAGTGGACAAGATGTTCCAAAAGTAAACTTTTGCTAAATCGAATTTAGAATTTTACAATCCCTGCACTTGCCGTGTGGGGATTTTTTTTTACTTTCCATAACGTTAACTATTATTCAATTTACAACGGCTAATAGTTGTGATAATACACTATATGTACATTTTTTTCATATACTTAACAAAATATATTTGCTATATTTGCAATTCAAAAATGTAAAAAGTCTTATTCTATTAATAAATTGGAGAAATTCCCAATGAAAAAACTAATTTTACTATTCACTATTATTTTATTAGCTCTGGGTTCAGCTTCAGCTTTAGACCCAATTAAAGTTGCAATTATAAACACAGGCGGCGTTGCAGTAGATGTGCAAGTTAAGCTAAATGACTATACCGGTGGAACAGCTACTCTAAAATATACTGGTCCAGTGGTTTCGTTAACCCCAAACGGCTCAGGTATAATTATAGCCGATGTATCTGATAATTCATTATCTGAATGGTCACAAATTACACCCGCACAAGTTAACTCATACTATATCTTAGATGTATATGTAAACAATAATCTCTATGCTCAATACAGATTAGACCAACAGATATTAAACCAAAGCCAAGGCGGCTCTTTAGATAATGACGGTAATCTAGTTCCGCCAATTGGAAGTACTTCTAGTTTAGGTTCTGATGAAAATAGATGGGAAGATGCTTTTATATCTTCTAATACTTTGCACGTAGGTCCAAATGGTGGGTTAACAGGTGGTACGGAAATGACTTTAAGTTATGATTACCCTACTAATTCTGGAACCATTTCTGTTGATGGTATTGAAAGTTTGAAAATAAACTCAACTGGTACTACTATCACTGGCGATTTAATCGCTGATCCGACTGGTACAAATAAATCGCTAATAGTTGGCGACAATAATTTAGACTATAACGGCACTGCTTCTGCAGTTGAAAGAAAATTGTATTTTAATGGAAGCAAAGCTGCTTTTAGAGTAGGAAACATAGACAAAGATGTTTGGGATGATGGAGCTAATGTAGGACTGAACTCTATAGCAATGGGTGGTAACCCCCTAGCTAGTGGCATATCATCTTTCTCTATTGGAAATGCTACAGAAGCAACTGCGTACGGTGCATTAGCTATGGGTTTTCTTGCTAAATCTACTGGCTTCTTCACGAATGCAATCGGTAACGGAGTAATAGCAGACGAAGCAAGTTCTATCGCATTAGGTATGAACAATAATGCTACAATCACAGGAGAAATCTTAACCGTAGGTAATGGTGTTGATGATGCTAATCGCTCTAATGCACTTGAAGTTTATAAAAATGGTGAGATAGTTGTTCCTGCACTTGGTAATGGAAGTTCTACTCAAATATTGAATGTTAATGCTAATGGTAAATTAGTAGCTAGCAGTTCACTTACTGTTGCAAATGGAGGTACTGGTACTACTACTCTTACTTCTGGTAATTTCCTACAAGGAAATGGAACAGGTGCCATTACTGCAACCAAAGCAGCACCAACAGGTGCAGTAGTTGGTACAACAGATACTCAGACTCTGACGAATAAAACAATTGATTCAGATAATAACACTATCTCTAATATAGTAGATGCAAATATAAAAACAGGAGCTGCTATTGATGCAACAAAACTTGCAGACGGTACAGTAACAAATACTGAGTTACAATACATTGGTACGGTTACTTCCGATGTACAAACTCAACTTAACGGCAAACAAGCAACTCTTCCCTCTCAAACTGGAAATAGTGGCAAGTTTCTAAAAACAAACGGAACTACTGTAAGTTGGGATGATGTATTGGGTGGAGCCTTCACTTCTTCTGGCGGTATAACTAAAGGTAATTCGTTTTCAGATGATTTTCTATTCGGAACAAATACTTTAATTCATAATGCTGGCACAGAGTACAAGTTCTTCTTTGATAAAGGGAAAGGCGCATTTAGAACAGGTGGAGTAAGTGGCACTCAATGGGAAGGAGCCGATTTGGGAGAAAAGTCATTTGCAAGTGGTATAAACCCTATAGCAAAAGGTGAGAACAGTGTGTCTATGGGATATTACACTGAAGCAAATGGTGAGTCAAGTATTGCTTTAGGTAGGGCAGCAAAAGCAGACGGACAATATAGTGTTGCCTTAGGGAATAATACTACTGCAGCCGCTAATTATAGTACAGCAATGGGTGCTTTGACTAACGCAGATGGAGATTATAGTACAGCAATGGGAAGGAGCACTACTGCAACAGGTAATAATAGTACATCAATGGGATATGAGACTAAAGCAACTGCTGTTTCAAGTGTTGCTATGGGGTATAACACTGAAGCTACTGCACAATATGGCTTAGCTGTTGGTAAATATAATGATCCTATTAGTAGCCACATATTTGTCGTTGGTATCGGAACTGGAGATGCGGATCGTAAAAATGGATTTGTAGTAACAAATGGTGGTGATATTACGATGGGTAATTCGGATGGTAACAATCATACTGTTAACGGTTCTATGAAAATAAATCATGTTTTAGATGCTAATGGAAGCACTGGAAGTGTAGCTGTTCATTTTTCAGATACTGCTCCGTCAGATCCAGTAACGGGTAGCTTGTGGTATGATTCAATAAATTCAATATTGAAAATTTGGGATGGTAGTGCTTGGGTCGCAATATAAACACACCTATTATTAAGATATATATTTACAATCCCTGCACTAGTGTTGGGATTTTTATATACATGCAATTAGAAATACATATTCTGGATACCAGTATTCATCATATTGATACCGATAGCCCCAACGAAAAACCCATTCAACCTAACTGCGATTTCCATATTCTTATCGAAGGCAATACGGAATTTCTCCTTTTTCAGCTTATCACGAACAAATTTAAGAGCCATTACTAAGATAAAGCATATAATCATAGATAACACTAAAGTGGCTATTCCCCAAGTGTAATCTAGCTGTTCTTTCATCAGAATAGCAAGCGAGATAGTCCCTGCCCCAACCATAAACGGTAGTGCAATTTCATTTGCCAAATCATCTAGGTTTTCCTTCATTTTCAGCATTGCCTTCTGCCCTTTTACAATGTAGAAATATGCAAAAGAAAATAGCACTATGCCACCGAATATTCTGAAGGATTCGAAGTTAATATGCAATACTTGAGTAAATATAATATCACCAAATAAGAAGAAAACTAGATAAATTAGAAATGATGTTATCGATGCTTTTAATAATACTTTCCTAAATGCTTTATGATCTAATTCGAGCATAATCGGTTGCAAATATAAGAATAGCGCTATAGGATTAAGCATAACGATGAAGGAGATAAGGAGTGAAAACATTTATAATTTGGGATTTTGTTCTTTTGTATTATTCAAAATTATGTTATTTTGGACTTATAAACGTATTTACTTTAACAAAATTTGAGGAATTCTATGAAAAAATTACTTGTGCTATTAACTGTAACTTTAGCAATGTCATTATTTATGGTGTCTTGTGGTGATGATGAACCAACTGGACCTTCAGAACCAAAGATAGGTGAAATGACAGCTTCTGTTGGTGGAAATAATTGGGCAGCCCAAAATGCGGTCTATAATAATTTTTCAAACCATGTAACTGGCCTTTATGTAGCTGAACCATTGACTAACCCTACTAAAATCACTTCTATAAGTGTAAAATTAGATAAGATAACTGGTGAACCAGCTGTAGGTAAATATTTGGCCATCTGTTTTTATGAAGAATCGGAAGGTTACCCACCAAACAGTATTGTAAAAATTTGGACTGATATAAGTGGGAACTGTGAAATTACAGAAATTACAGATACTGAAATAAAAGGTACTTTTACTTTTACTGGTACAAATATCGAAGATAACTCTACTAAATCTGTCTCTGGTAAATTCTATACGCCGAGACAATAAATTTAGAATTTAATGAAAAGGAATTTGGAATATTTATCAGAGACCATCATTTTACAATGATGGTCTTTTTTTTTGTGCAAAGCAAATTTATCAAGAGACATAATGCTTAGGAACTGATAATAATTCATAAAGACTTTAGTGTAACTAAATATCTATTGTTGATTATAAACACCCCGTCAGTCTCGCTTTGCGTGACTGCCACCCCTCTTTCGCTACGCTTAAAGAGAGGAATACTATAGTAGATATTTTGATATAATCTAACCCTTTATACAGCCTTATACCAGGTTGACCTGCGAAGTTTATCTAAATTAAATCTTAATAAACTTTAGTATTTCCATTTGATTGTTAGATTCTATTTTCAAATAATAAAATCCACTTGCTAATGTAGAAATATCAATTGAACTTCCATTACCAAGATTGGTAATTTCCATTACCTCTCTACTTTGATTATCCATAATGATTAACCGAGTTATTACTTTTTCATTTGGTGATTTGAGCTGTATTTTGTTCGAAGCAGGGTTTGGGTAGAGTGAATAATTTGTAGTAATTTCTTCATTTTTAACATCAGTTATGAAATCTTCTTCTAAGATACTCTTGAATGTATAGAATATGTCATTAGTGATTCTCGAGTGACGTAAATAATTTGAAAAAGTAAAAGCACCAAAAGTTGTATATTCTTTAAGATTTTTTATTTTTATTAATGAGCTACCACTTTCTCCACGAATACCCCTAGCTCCGACGGCTCCATAATCGTTGCTAGAAATATAATCGCATAACCCATAGTAATAATATAAATCATCACCGTTATAATTAACTGTGTCAAATGTTTCTTTTGTACCTGGGTAGCTGAATTTAAAGAAAATCCCATCTTGAAATGAACTATCAACTTTATCAAATCCAATACTCAGCCAACCAGTTGACTCACCAATATTTTTTTCTAATTGCAATAGAGCTAGATCAGTCGTACCTAATCGCCAGTCCTTCAGGAAATAGATTTTATTTACGTAACTAGTTTCAAATTCTTTATTGAATTCCCCATTATTGAAAACTGGTGCAACCATTATTGAATCCCCTTTCAAGTAGTTTTCATCAATTTCTGATACACAATGAGCCGCGGTCAATACGAAGTTATCACCTATCAAACTACCCGAACAAAAAAAGTATAGTTTACCTTCGTACATTGAGTATAGCTTAACACTGGTTCTAATTGGGTATTGTGTAATATCATAATAATCGGAAGCAACTTTCCTCGTAGTAAAATGACTTGAATCATATAGTCCTTCAGTAGCTGGCACTTGTGGCAAATCAATTACCTCATCACTATAATCTCCAATATAAAAATCAGTGGTTTCTCTTTCTATTGTAGTATCATAATTGACGAATGGGATAGTATCTGCAGTATGTTCAAATGGACTATGAACTACTATAAACCTTTCCTGACCATACAAAGAACTACTTAAAATTATCAGTGCTAATAAAATGACTCTCATTTACTTTTTTCCTAAAGTTGATAACAATAGAATATAACATAATTGCTTTATTATTTGTTTCAAATAAAATAAAAAAGACAGTTAATGAGGTTCTCAACTTTCTTTCTCATTGATTATCGTTGTTAATTTTATTATTTTTGTTTTTTGATTCTAATCAATTTAGGTAAATCTATGAGTGGTAAACTATTCCGTGGTACATATACAGCGATTGTAACGCCTTTTAATTCTGACTTGTCAATCGACTTCGAAGCATTCAAAAAGCACCTAGATCACCAGATAGCCAACGGTGTGAACGGTATAGTAGTATGTGGATCTACTGGTGAATCGGCTACGCTTTCTACTAAAGAGAAAGTTGCTATGTTCACTACTGCAATTGAGCACGTTAACAAGCGTGTACCTATCATAGCTGGTTCTGGTTCTAATAATACCCAAGCTACTATAGATTTATCTCTCATTGCTAAGGAATTAGGAGCAGATGCTACTTTGCTTGTAGCTCCGTACTATAATAAACCATCTCAAGAAGGATTATACAATCACTACCGATTAATTTCGGAAGCAGTTGATATGCCGCATATAGTTTACAATGTACCAGGCCGCTCGGGTGTGAATATATTACCTGAAATTCAACTTCGCTTAGCTGAAGAATGCGAAAACATAGTCGCTACAAAAGAAGCATCTGGAGATATGGAACAAATAATGACAATGGTGCAACACGCTCCAGAAAATTTTTCAGTTCTGTCGGGTGATGATGCAATCACTCTACCGCTTATAGCAGCAGGTGTAGATGGCGTTATTTCTGTATTATCTAACTATACGCCGAAAATGTTCTCCGACCTTGTGAACTTCGCTTTAGAGGGCAAATTCGCCGAAGCAAGAGAATTGCAATACAAACTATTAGATCTAATGAAGTTAAATTTCATAGAGCCGAATCCTGTACCAGCTAAAACTGCTCTGCAAATGATGGGAATGATGGAAGATAGATTCCGTATGCCTCTAATGCAAATAACGGATGGCGGACGCGAGAAAATCAAAAATGCACTACAAAAAGTTGGACTAATCTAAATTTGATTAACAAGAATCAAGCTGAACTAGAGCAGATACTAGACGATGTAACTGCTAATGATTATGATAATGAGTTAGAGATTCTTTCTGATTTCGTAGAGCAATTAATACAATCTACTGACAAAAAAATTACGGGCGGAAGGGTCTGGAAACTTATTCCAGACAAGTTCGCTTATGTACTACAGTTTCAGGCAGGGGAAATGCGCGAGATTCCACTCGGATTTTCACATTCCCTTACAGATGAATTATTCCACAAGGAATTACTAACACTTAGAAGTGAAAAAGTACTTAATAGCCACGAGTCTAACGAAGAGCTTATAAAATTTGGTATAGGTAACTATGCCGGAATAGGAGTTGGCGAGGTTATTCACTTGCAATCGGGTAAATACTTCGAGTATTTACTTGGATTCAACGCTGAGGAATTCAACGATGATTTCTTCGATAATCTAAGGATAATAGCTCGATTAGCAACTATTGCAATTCGTGATTTGGCTATCAAAAAGAAAGATGAAAACTACGGCAAAGAGCTTAACAAAGCCGGCGAGATACAGCGTAACTTGCTCCCTGAACATTACACAGAATTTCAAGATTACAAACTATTTGGCGTATGCGTCCCAGATCAACAAGTCGGTGGTGATTATTTCGATTATATACGTAATAATGCTAGTGAAACGGAAGAAGAATCGCTAGGAGTTCTGATATGCGATTGTGCTAGCAAAGGTATGCCTGCTGCTATCCAAGCTCTATTCGTGTCTGGTGCAGTTCGTATGGCTATGGGTTTCTCACCTAAAATATCTAATATGTTTGGTCGATTGAATAATATAATCAACAGAACTTTTTCGCGTGAGAGATTCGTTACTTTGTTCTATGGTGAGCTAACACTATCGTCTAACCGGCTGATACTATATGCTAATGCTGGGCATTGCCCACCTATTCACTATCGCCCATCGAAAGATAAATTCCAAGATTTGCCCCCTACTGGTGGATTCCTAGGCATTATGCCAAATCAGAAGTACAAGCTCGAGAATTGCCGAATGCTACAAGGCGACACACTAGTACTTTACACAGATGGAATTTCTGAAGCTATGAATGCTGAAGGTGATCTATTCGGTGAGAAGAGAATAATGGAAATCATCAAAGAAAATCACGAACGAAGCTGCAAGGAAATAGCTTATATCCTCTTAGAGAAAGTCCAACATTTCTCTGCAAATTCTATCTACAATGATGATAAGACATTGGTAGTTATCAAAAGAGATAGCTGACAGAAGACTCAAACGACTTAATTTACCTAACTAAAAAGGCATCTACACCATTATTCAACCTGATTGCTGGTAGTGGTACTTTATATTTTTCGAATAGATTGATGATGAATTGTAAGTAGTAACTATCTTGAACAACCTCAAATTGCTTGAAATAATTCCAATTAACATCTAGCCCCAGATAGAACTGATGTCTTCCCGCTCCGTATCTGTCTATACCTGTTACACTATGCCCCAGAGCAACAGCGAACATACCTGGTATGGCATTATCATCCATTTCCAACATACCAGCTACATCAATACTATACCAGTGATTAGTGCTATTATAATCATTAAAAACTGATGGATGAGTAGGAGATGTAAATGGATAATAACTTATCTTTGGTTTTACATAATTTAGATATGGCTCGTAGTATTGCGCTACGCTATATGAAGCCCCAAGTACGTTGGCTATCATATCCCCACGACTGAAACCAAGATAAGGTAGACCGTCAGAATAACCATCGTAAATTTCTACATAAGTTTGATGAAGTAGTGAAGCTCCGAACCCCACCCAAGCAGATGTTTCTTTGTCCAGTCCAGTCCATTCCGTCGCCTTTGCAAATGAGTTAGCAAGTGCGTAAGAAAAGTAGAAATGTCCGAGTTTATCTGCCATTAGGGCATCGTCATATTCTGTTTGCCAATCCATAACGTGCCACTCTGCCGGATCATTCCAATATTCATTACTCTGGAAGATATAAGATGCCGCGAACCCACCTACTGTACCCGCTCCAAATATTATGGATTTGGTGACAGACAAAGTGTCTTCTGCATAAGTATTACTCAAGGCAAAAGAAAACAAGAAAATGAGTAATGAGAGTCGCTTTTTCATTTAGCAAATATACTAAAGATGAATAAAATATTATGCATTTAATCTGAAACACTTAAAACAACAAAGCGTATCAAGTGTAACTATATTATAACAATAGATGAAAATATGACAACAACAGCATTCCAATACAACAAAAATGAATCGTATAAAGAATATACACCAATGGTAATTAGTTCCATAATTGTTACTATGGTTCTGCTATATGTTGACGAAGGTTATTACAATTTCAATTGGATGGCAAATATAGGTAATTGGATAGTCGGCACTTTCTATGCAGGAGTAATTTTTCTAATCCAACTAGCAATATATAAACTCATTCTTTTCCCTCTCAAAGGAACATTGAGAACTGGCTTGAGCATAGGTTTAGGTGTTTTTGTCACCTTGGTTATTCTATTTTTTGTGATATTTGGGTAGTTTAATTGTCATTAAAACTTCTGAATTACTAAGCTACTACGGACTTACTTCTCCCATAATTACTGGAAAGCAATGACTGATAGGGGCCGAAGTAAAGAGCAAATGATTTTTATGTTAATATTCTAAAACGCAACATTCACACCGCCATAGATCATCCTACCCGGAGAAGATATAGCTATTTTATTCAGTCTTGCTTGATCCAATAGATTGTTAGCACGAATGAAGAAAGTGTATAGGTTTTCATTGTAGAATGTTTTATAACTCAATCTGAGGTTGAACAATGTAGTAGCATCTATTGGAACTAAACCCTCAGCCAAATCTGAGATTCCGTATTGATTACCCATTAGATCAGCTTCTGCTAGCAAATCTAACCCACCATATACTCTCCAGTCAGCTTGTAGGAAAGCTATAATCTCTGGTCGGTATTCTAAATTCTGCTCTATACCATCGACTGTTCCTTTACTATTCATATAGGTGAAATGCCCAGTCAAATCGAAATCATTTGTCACATAGTATTTTACTAATACCTCTGCACCCATTATCGTTGCTTCATCTAAGTTTACTCTTTGCTTTCGTCTTAGAGTATCGCCCGGAACAGAAGACTGCGCTATCAAATCAGTGTAGTTGTTTGCAAATAGCGAGAGAGTAGCATCCAAATCTTCCCCATGATAATCTATTCCTACTTCCGAGAGAAGACCTGATTCTGGTTTCAAATCGGGGTTAACAACGAATTTTCCTAGAGCTGCTGAGTAGGACTCACGAAGAGTTGGAAATCGGTTCTTTTTACCTAAGTTAGCAAATAAATTAGTAGATTCACTTAGCTTGTAAGTTGCACCCAATACACCCGCTATATCATCGAATGAGCTACCTTCTGCCTCTGTGAAGACACCAGCTTTACTAATGTCAAATCTATCATAAGAACTCCCTATAGTGAACACCCAATCACCAAGAAATCGCTTATACTCTAGGCCGAAGCTACTAGTCATTTGTGCATATTCGTTTACAACAGAACTACCATCCAATCCATCAATCTCTTCTGTATGAGTAGTGTTGAAACCATTTATTGCAAAGTTCAATTTATCATTATCTGATAAATTGGCAGAGAAGTTAACTCTCAGTCCGGTTGTTATATCTTCATCATATTGTTTCTCGTTCAATTCAGCAAAACTAATCGACTTGTAATCTTCAATAGTTTGGTTGAATTTATCTACCCATACAGCACCTTTGACAGATATCATTTCAGATAATTTGAATTCACCATTCACTGTTGCTATACTTCTCAGCCACTCTGGGTATTTCCAAAAACGTCTTGTTATTTCATTAGGATAATTTTCGGGAATGGCGCCCTGCTGACCATCTATATGGTTGAAAGAAGCACCTATTTTATTCTCATCATCTATCTCGTATTCACCACGTAGATATGCTGTAATCCTTTCGCTATAGCTATTAGTAATTAGGTCATTATCTTTATTCAAATTGAAGTCAAAGCTATTATCTTTCGGTGCTTTTAGTCCATCTCTAGTTAAAAAAGAAAGATTACCGATATAGTTGAATTTACCTTCTTTTCCTTCCAACTTTACATTACTATACTTACGACCACCTTCTCCTAATTGTAAACCTACATTACCACCTAAACCATCATTATCTCGCTCTGTAGTAGTTATATTAACGGCTCCGCCGAGAACATTTGCTCCGTAAAGTACAGAATTTGCACCCGAGCTAATTTTCAGATTACCGATTATATCAGTAGGTATCATACTCAAATCTACTCTATTGTCCCATGGTATGTTGAAATACATACCATCAAAAAATAAGGCAATAGACCTCTCCCCTGCTCCGCGTAAGTAGAGCAATGACTCACCTCTTGAGTTAGTTTGAATAAACCCACCTGGGATAATAGCATTCAGATCTTGCATATTGACCGCATCTTGTTCTTTTATCTCGTGGTATTTTACTTCTTTAATTTTCGTAGGTTGTATTTTCTGGCTACCTTTGGTGCCTTCGGTTACTATTTCACCAAGTCTATAAACTCTGATAGTGTCTTTGTTTGTTTCTGATTGAGCAACTGAGAATGTAAAATATAATAGAACTAAGATTAATACTTTTTTCATGTTTTAATTGTAATTATAATAAATGTAGTAAAGGGGTTTAGACAATCTAAAAAAAATTTATTTTATTTTTTACTCAGAATATTCTTTCAGCAACATTCTGTATCTAGATAGGATTTTAGAACGACTAATAAAACCGAGGAATTCTTTCTTATTGCTGACTAATGGCAATTGCCAAACATCAGATTCATCGAACATTTTTATAACATCTACTATCCTGTCTTCCATAGTTATCTCAAAACTAGGACTGATTGTAAGTTCCGTTAGATTTGCTTCCTCAGGTGCTTTGGTGCCAAGTAGAAATGGACGTAGCTGATCTCTATTCAATATACCCCAGAAGCGATAATTCTCATCGACTACTGCGAAGGTATTTTGGCTGCTGTTTCTGTACATATCCAACACATTATGAATATCGGAATTAGTTTGTATAACTTCACTTGCATCATTTATACATTCCATTAACTTTATCTGATTAAGTATGTTTTGATCGTGACGAGTTGTGAATATCTTTCCTTCTGCTGCTAGTGTTTTCAGTGTTGGGTTTATTGATGAAAAGAATTTGTTTATCAAAAATGCAATAACGGATACTATCATCAGAGGTATAAACAAGTCATATCCAGAGCTAGATTCAGCAATCAAAAATATAGCAGTAAGCGGAGCATAAAGCACACCAGACATAACCCCAGCCATTCCCACTAACATCAAATTGGCGATTGGGACATTTGCCACACCAATTATAGTAAGAATAAATCCAAAAAGAAATCCTATCAGCCCACCAGAGATAAGCGATGGTGCAAAATTACCACCATTACCACCTGAGTTAAGAGTTACACTAGTAGCAACAGCTTTGAAAAGAAGCGTAAGGATAAGGAAGCCAATTATAACTAAGTCAGGAGAATTGAAAAAGCTGAATATTTCTTTATGAATCAAATAATTGATATTTCCCTGATGAAGCATTTTAATATTCATATACCCCTCTCCAAAAAGTGGAGGAAAGGCAACGCAGAGTATGGAGAGAATCGACCCACCTATTACAGCTTTGGTAATAGGCCCACCCTTAAACTTATCGAAATAGTGTTTTACTTTTTCACTAACTACTAAGAAATACCGAGCATAAAACCCAGTTATTACTCCTAACGCTATGTATAGGAATGTATTAGCGTAATCGAAAGATTGGCGAGCGGTTAAGATAAAAAGTATATCTTCTTGGAGCATAATACGAGAGAGCAAACTCCCACATATAGCAGCAATCACTAGAGGTATAAAATCTGAAAAAACAAGGCCAGTTAGCAATATCTCAAAGGCAAACATAACACCTGCTATGGGTGCATTGAACGCCGAGGCAATACCAGCGGCAGCTCCAGCAGCAAGGAGTAGAGTCCGCTCTTTATAACCGAGCCGATACCTTTGTGCATAGTTAGAGCCAATAGCTGAGCCAGTTATGGCAATTGGTGTCTCTAGCCCCGCAGAACCACCAAAACCAACAGTTATAGCACTCTGGATGACTTGCGAGTGCATCTTCCTAGGATTGACTTTACTCTCGTTTTGAGCTATATCATTCAGAACGAATGATATCTCTTTTTTCTGATCATTATCGTAGAAGAATTTAACTATTAGTGCCGTTATGACTATACCAGCAAAAGGAAAAACAGCATAAGCAATCATCCGCTCATTGATAGGTAAATCATTATTAAGGAAATTTTGGATTGAATGAACAAAAGTCTTGAGGACTACACCAGCTAAGCCAGCAGAAAAACCAACCAATATACCAGAAAGCACTAGAAATTGGGATCTAGATAATCTACTCTTTACCCAAAATAGTAATATCTCGATAATGTTAAATTTCTGAAAAGGGTAGTTAACGAAGGCCTTTTTGAAATTTAGAAAATTAGTATATAAATTTTTAAATCCGAACTTGTTCATTCTTTTGGAAAGTCTCTATTTAGATGTGTTACAAAACTATGTTATTTTGAAGTCTATCACAATAAAGAACAACACAATTCAACTAATTTAAATTCGATTTTGAATATTAGTGAGATTAAGTTAACTTTGAATAATTGAAAATTCAATGGTGTGTGGGAATTCCGTGTGATTCGGAAACGGTTCCGCCGCTGTAACAAGTTACAACCTTAGTCATGCCCTAGTGGCAGTCACTGCTTTATATAAGTGGGAAGGCGACTTTGGAAGGTTTGATACTTGGAGTCAGAATACCAGCCATTGATACTCATTGGTATATTCGTGAAAACGAATAGAACATCTGCGGACAACAGATGCTTTGGGGTGAACCGCTTCTCGACTGGATTTCTCATCCATGACTGTGCCTTTTACCTCTGCTAAGTGTTTATTACTTAGAAAATAATACATAAATATATTTAAAATAATTAGGAGTCAATTATGAAAAAGTTAATATTAACTTTGGCATTAATTCTGTGCGGATATGCTGTATCACAAGCATCTATCCTCACTAAGCAATCAGTAGAGCTAGCAGTAGGGAGCAACCCCGTAAGCATATTAGAAAACCCAAGCGATGGAATGATACATATATTCTGCTCTGGAATAGATGCTAACGATAATAACATCTATGACGAAGGCGAAGACGAAAAACCAAGCTGGTGGACTTATAATCCTACTGGCAGTAGTATAGAACCCACTATGGTCAAGGAATTTGACAATTACTTTGTTAGTCCGTTTAAGCCGAGTATTGGAACTGGTCTTATTAACATTACTTTTAAAAGTGATAAAATGAACAATGAATTTGTTGGAGATACAAAATTTGAGGTTTATAGTATTGCAAATTTTAGTTTACTCTATGAAGGTGTTGTAAGTCAATCTGAAGTATTGACAACAAATTATTATACTGGCTATGCCATAACACTAACTAGATTGAATGGCATGGATTTATTATCTTATACTGATATAACAACAAATGAAACTAATAGTGTTTCTGTGAATGGTGATATTATTGACTTCACTTTTGTTGATTTGGACAATGACGGCATTGATGAAGTTGCTATTTTAATTGATAATAAGACATTGGCATATTACAGAATTGGAACAAGTATTGAATTAATCGATGAGGTAGATTTAACGAAATACGGAATAAAAGAAGATTCTACAGCAAGCATAACTTCTGATGATAAAACAATATATATCACGGCAAAGTCTGACTTATTTGTTTATCTTCTGACATTGAATGAAAAGAAAACTGGTTTTGATGTGTACTCTAAACCAGTTGAAATTGAGACAGTAAATAATGTTTATACTCTTCCAATTGCTGAAAATATACACCTTGTAAGCAAAGCATCTAAAGATTTGGTAGTTGTAAATCTGAATACAGTAATTGATTTAGGTCAAATCGAAATGCACCACTCTAAATTTGATGTTGGGTATATGTACTCAACTGGTCAACAAGTTTACTGTGCTAGTAGAACAAGTAATGAGAAGAAAGGTGGACAGATTTCTATATACGATTTCACTAATGAACCCAAAAAAGATGCAGCGCAAATTGATATGGGATACACTGGCTACCAGCCATTAGACTTCTTCCCTTATGGGGAGAGTTTGAATTTTAGGTACTATAATATTAGTCTAGGTATTGATTATAATTTCGATGGAGTTATCAACGAAGACGAGGGTGATTTGCCTCCTTCTGTTTGGGCTTCATCTATAAGAGGTTTTGGTACTTTGCTCGAAAATGCAGAATTAAAATTGAATTTCAACTTCCCAATTAACTTCCCTCTGAACACTAATATTTCTTCTGATGGGGATATACCTTTACCGTCTGGTAATTCTGTGCATTTCTATAATGTAACTGATAACGAAGTTTATGATACCTTTGATGCTGAAAAATATGTTGCTTCTGTAAATAGTATTTTTACTTATCTAGTTATGGGTCTTCGTGACTATGAAACTGGTAAGAGTTATATCAGAATAAGAAAAGACGATCAAAGAGATTTTAGTGTTGAAGTAGGTACTAATGTATCAGATATCATTGTATATGGCAAAGGCAATGGTTTCAACGTACTTTCAGTTTCAGAAGGTAACTTTGGTCAACCTGACGCTAAAATTACTTTAGTTGAATCAAATATAATGACGGGGAAAATAACAACTACCGAATTCGATGCTGGTACTACGGGTAGTGCAGTAATAGCTAATAGTGATAATTCTAAAGCAGCAATAGTGATGAATGGAAGCCACGAGATTCATATTTTTGATATGAATACAAATGAGATTATTCTAACTTTCTCGACTGGTACATCGGGCTACGGTGGTCCAAGAGATGCGAAATTTTACAATGATAGATTGTACGTTACAACTTATACCAATCAGGTATTAGCATTTGACTATGAGACGGGGCAAAGAGTATCTACCATACTTGTTGATGGACATACGGAAGGACTTGCCGTTGATAAGGATTATATAATAGTTGCAAACAATAACTATAGTGATTACTCAGCTAACAATAGAATTTTAGGGTTCAAACATCCTGTAAAATCTAGTGTAGAAGAAACTATACAATCTCAGCAAACTATCCGCGTTTACCCGCACCCTGTTTCTAATGATTTCCACTTAGTTTCAGATGATTTGGCTGGTACAAATGATATAGCAATCATCAATAGTCAAGGTAAAATAGTAGCTACTCATAGTGGCAGCTCGAATGGTGCTATTGCTCTGAACGCAGACGCTCTAGGATTAGTAGCTGGTAACTACACTGCCGTAATAAATGGCACCAGAGTAGTAAGATTTGTTGTGATAAAGTAACTATATTGGATATAAACAACTCGAGGATTTTATGAGAAAATATATATTATTGATAGTCCTACTACTTTATGGCTCTGTTATAACGAACGCCTCTATACTTACTAAAAATGAAGTAGAGCTAGCAGTAGGGAGCAACCCCGTAAGTATTCTGGAAGACCCAAGCGATGGAATGATACATATATTCTGCGCTGGGATAGATGCCAACGATAACAACGCATTCGATGAGGGTGAAGATGAAAAACCAAGTTGGTGGACTTATAATCCTGCTGGTAATAGCGTAAAACCAACTATGGTCAAGGAATTTGACAATTACTTTGTTAGTCCTTTTAAGCCGACTGTTGATACAACTGATGGCACTAAGATTGGTATTTATTTTAAGAGCAATGTAGATGATGATAATGTCAATAATAATAAATTCTTTGGTTTCTCTAAATATATTATTTATCAAACTTCTACTTTTAATATATTATTTGAAGACAAAATATTTCAAGGTGAATTGATTGATTATAGAAAGGTCAACGGTCAATTAGTTCGAATAATTCGTAAAAATGGTTATGCTCTTCTATCTTCTACAAATATAGCTACAAACGAAGAGACTAAAATTGAGATAATTGGAGATGTTATAGATTTTGTTTCATTCTCTGATGAAGAAGAAAATAGATACCTAGTTCCAGTTGTATTTGATGGAAATAGATCTACGCTTGTAGTTTTTAAAATAGATTCTTCAGTTGGCGCAAAAAAGTTGTTTGAGTCAGGCATTGGGACTTATGGCATTATTAAAGACAATCTAAAAAGTATAACTACAGATGGTCATAATCTATTTTTATTAAACTCAAAAAAAACTTACTCTACACCTATTTTATTCTTAAATGAGACTAAAGATAAATTTTCATATTATTATAAACCCGTTTATGATTTTATCTTTGCAAATTTATACATAACTTCAATTATTGATAGTTTATACATTGTAAGCAAAGAATCTAAAGACTTGGTAATCTTAGATTTGAATAATACAATTAATACTGAGATGCATCATACCCAATTTGTAGTTGAGTATATATACTCAACAGGAAGCCAGGTTTATTGTGCTAGTAAATCTAGCAAGGAGAAGAGAGTTGGAAGAATTTCTATATACGATTTCACCAACGAACCGAATATAGATGTATCAAAAAATGATATGGGTTATACTGGCTATCAACCATTAGATATTTTTCCATTTGTAAAAAAATTGAAATTAGAATACTATACTGTTTGCATGGGGATAGACAATAATTTTGATGGGATTATAAATGAAGAGGAAGGTGATTTGACCTCCTCTATTTGGTCATCAAATCTAATATTGAGTGATTCTAACTACGGAAGGGTTTACTTAGAAAAGGAGCTAAACTTCCCAATCAATTTTCCTCTCAGAACTAACGTTTCACCTTTAGGAACCATAGCCATACCTTCGGGAAATAAGGTATATTATTATAAAATCGAAGACAACGAAGTATATGGTTCATTTGATGCTGGGATGTATGTGGCTTCTGCTTTTAGAGTAATGAATTATTTCGTTTTGGGGTTAAGAGACTATACGAATAATAAGAGCTACGTTCGAATAACTAGAACCATGCTTATAGATGATACCACAGAAGTAGGGACAAATGTGATAGATGCTCTTGTATATAATAATGTAGCTGGTTCCGGAATTTTGTCACTATCTGAAGGTAATTTTGGTCAAGCTGACTCTAAGATTAACATAATAAAATTAGAGGATAATAAAATCAGTGAAAACACAGAATTAGAAGTTGGTATTGGAGGTAATTCTATAGTAATGGATAGTGCCCAAACTAAGGTAGCTATAGTTATGAACGGTAGTCATGAAATTCATATTCTTAATTTACTAACTAGTGAAATAGATACAACTTTCTCTACTGCTACGACTGGTTATGGTGGTCCAAGAAATGCGAAATTCGTAGGAGAGCTGCTTTATGTAACTACCTATAGCGACAGGATATTAGTCTTTAACCATAGAACTGGTAAGAAAGTATCATCCATTATAATAGATGGTAATGCAGAGGGGCTTGCAGTGTCTGAAAATAAATTATTCGCTACCAATATCCAATATAGTAATTATCAACCAAATAATAGAATTTTTGCCTATGATTTGGACAAAATAACAAGCGTTGAAGAGGCAGTACCAACTCAACAAACTATCCGAGTTTACCCGAACCCCGTAGCTAATGATTTTCATTTAGTGTCTGATGATTTGGCTGGTACGAATGATATAGCCATCATCAACTCACAAGGTAAGATAGTTGCTACTCATAGCGGCACATCGAATGGTGCTATTGCTCTAAATGCTGATGCTCTTGGCTTAATAGCAGGTAACTATACAGCCATAATAAATGGCACTAGAGCCGTTAGATTTGTTGTGATAAAGTGATAAAATTACTCGGATATATAGTTGTTTTCTTGATAGCTTTTGGATTCTTGTATTCTGAAACTGATTCGGTGGCGAAACGCTTCCCTGAGGTTACTGTCGAGGCCAAAAAGGAGCTAACTAATCAAGGATTCAACTATATTTCCAGTCAAATAATTGATAGCAAAACCATTGCTAGAATCAACCCAATACTAGTCAGCGACGCACTGCAATATGCAGCAGGTGTGAACATTCGTGACTATGGTGGACTTAGCTCTATCAAAACGGTTTCACTTCGGGGTATGCCCTCTAACCAAACGCTTATACTAATGGACGGTCTTCGTGTGACTAACTCACAGACAGGTATAGGAGATATTAGCAAGCTTTTCATCAGCTCGGTAGATAGAATTGAAGTTGCCAAAGGTGGTGCGTCCTCACAATACGGTAGTAACGCGATGGCTGGGGTTGTGAATATGATAAGCAAAACTGAGCTATTCGATGAATATAGACTTACAGCGACTTACGACAACTTCACTAATAGAATTTTTGAAGCAGGTATCACTCAGAATATAGATTCAGTTCCGTTCACTTTGAAAGTTCGTAAGACAGATTCAGAGGGGACTTACGGCTTCCGCATTGGTGACAATGACTACGAAAGACAAAACAGCCAAGTAGATAATCTGGACCTATATTTTGGTACTATTTTCGGGTGGGGTAATTTCAGCGTAAAGCCGAGAGTTATACTACGTACTTCGGAGCGAGGAAACCCAGAGCCAGTAATAGCTGGAGTACAGCGACCGAGCAATGCCTTTCTAAAAGAAGCAGATATGACAGCAATAGTATCAGCCGATAATTACATAAACGACAGCACGGTTTTCAAGATAGGTGCAGTCTATAATTACAGTGATTTGCAATTCAAAAATGAACAAGCGATCGAGTTCGGTGCTGGTGGATTGGACAATGATTTCTACAATAATGCTCTACAATTACGCACAGAGTATGCTACAAAATATAAGAATCTTCGCTATGCTTTTGTAGCTGATGGAACTCTCAATAAGCTTGCAGGAGATATGCTACAAGACGTGAACAAAGACATAGCTCGCAATGATATTGGCGTCTCAGCTAATATGAATTATACAAAGAAAAGTGTAGTTATAGAGTACGGATTCTACAGTAGTTTTAGGGCGGATTATAGCTCGGATTATTCGGGTAACTACTCGCCTATGGTTGGCGCTTCTGCTAGGGTTGTGAAAGCTAATCTAGTTACTAAAGCATCACTAAGTACTGGTTATCGTTTGCCGTCATTCAACGAGATGTATTACCTCAACTATGGCAATCAGAACCTACGACCGGAGAGATCTATAACTTATAATCTGGGTTTCGATTATGACCCACCGAAGTTTGGGAAACTTGGGTTGAATTTGTTCTACACAAATACTCGTGACCAAATCGCCGCAGTTCCTACAGGACCTATTACTTGGCAATCACAGAATATAGACAAAGTCAATTCACAAGGGATTGAGTTTTTTAGTATTCTGACACCTGTTGAGGGTTTGAACATAGTATATAATTACATATATCAACAACCTCTAATCAAGTCAGGAGTTGAAGATAGCGAGAAAGTACTTCTACCTTATACACCAGAGGAGATAGTATCCGCTCTAATCACTTATGATTTTAGTAAAGTTCAGGTTGGTGTATCGATACAACACAAGAGCTATATATTCACAACTATTGACAATGACTTGGGATTGATAATTGACGACTATACGCTGCTCGATGTATTTGCTTCGTACAAGTTGGAGCTGCTTTCGGGCAGTTTATTAGTCAGGTTAGATGTGAAGAATCTACTAGACGAACAGTATCAAGTATTTTTGAATTACCCGATGCCGGGACGTAATATCAGGGGAACCCTAAGCTATGAAATATAACATTTTAATATTAATGATGGTTGCTAATCTTAATTCAAAAGATTGTATTACCATCAATCACGTTTTTTCTTTCACTCCGGGTGAGGGGCAAAACCTCGGTCAAGGTGAGGAGTTCTATCCAGCTAATATATTCGGGATTCCTTCTCGCATAGCAAGTGATGAAGTTGCGGAAGCAAGTGAAAGCGAAGTACTTTCCCTTGGATTCGGTGGTGAGATAATAGTAGGCAACTCTGATAATCTGATAATTGATGGTGAAGGAGCTGATTTCACAATTTTTGAGAATGTTTTTAAGAACCCTATTAATGGCCGTCTATTCAAAGAACCTGCGATTGTTTCTGTGAGCAAAGATGGAGTGAACTACACCGAATTCCTTTACGATTTCGAGTCGCTAGTTGGTTGTGCTGGAACTCATCCCACCTACGGTAATGCTGATTATTGCGATTCAGAAGTTAGTGGTGGCGATAGTTTTGATTTAGCTGACTTAGGTTTAGATTCTATTCGTTATATTAAAATCAAAGATATAACTGACCAAGTAAAGGCAAATGAGAATCATAAATACTTTGATTATTCACTTAGTGGTTTCGACTTAGATGCTTTGGTAATACACCATTACACGGTGGAGGCAATCTCATCTGTTAGCGCTGATATATCCAAATTATATACGCTGAATAATAGTTCTATAAGTAGCTATAATGCGAGTAATACCATTCAGATTTATAATATAAATGGTATATTGGTAGCTGAGTATTCGGGCATTGGAGTATTCCAATATCGCGATTTACAGAGTGGAGTTTATATAATGAAAATCAGTAATAGCAATGGAACAGCGGTTGAAAAAATCATTAATCTATAATATATTTTACAGCATACTATTAGCACTACTTTTCTTTGGATGTGTGGAAACTCCTAACAATCCGACTGGTGAAGGGAAGCTATACGATACTCTCACTACTCCATTCCCTGAATCAGGATTAATAGTGCTATGCGAGGGGCTATGGAACTACAATAACTCAGATATTTACGTATATGACAATACAACTGAAAAAACCATAAACTCGTATTTCAAAACTGCGACTGGCGAATATCTTGGAGATATAGTTTCGGATATGAGAGTACTCGAAGATGGCAGAATAATATTCACTGCAACAGGTACAAAACAGCTGATATTACTCAACTACAAAGTTCCTGCAATCACAAGTAAAATTGGAATTTCTTACGATAGAGCTGCACCTCGCTCACTCACCACAATCGGCGATAGATACTATTACACAGACCTATACAGAGATGAAGTAAGAAGCGGAATAATCAGCGATACACTCACTGCACCAAATAAAGTCTATCCAACAGGGCCAGCCCCAGAAGATATAATCGCCCACAATGGGAAACTATATATAGCAAATTCAGGTTTCGGTGATTACAGAAAAGAAGTAAAGAATGCTGGAATGTTGCAAATACTCGACCCCACAACGGGGACAAGCGAGTATATTTACATAGGTCCAAATCTTATTCAATTGTCAATCAACCGAACAGAGAACTATATCGCCTGTGGCTATTTGAACACTCCCTCTGCCGTTGAAAAAGGAGAGTTAGGAGGAATAAAGTTCGTGGATTTGATGACTAATAATATACTCCGAGAAATGCCACTCAAAGACTTCTCAGATGTAGTGCTAAACGAAAGTACAGGAGCAATTTATTATCTAGCAGAAGGTGGGTTGTACTTATTCCCACATATAAACAGCCGAGCAATACCGCAGCTAATATACGATAATACAACCAATGACGTTTGGCCATCTTTGTCTATAGATGGCGCTAAGAATGAGATCTGGATAGGCAATGCCCGCAACTTCCAACGCGATGGCGAAGTAATAGTAGTCAGCACAGACGGCACTATCCTCAGCACTATACAAGTCGGTAAGAACCCACGGAAGGTGGTGGGGTATTAGAATTTGTCGTAGAGACATATTGTTTATACTGAGCGAAGCCGATGCATACGTCTCAGAATATCGTCACTCAGAGGACACGAAGTGTCCGAAGAGTCTAGGTGTTAGTGCCGTTATTGCCTAGATTCTTCAGAATAACTCGCTTCGCTCTTTATTCTTCTGAATGACAGGGTATGCTCCGTCACTCAGAGCGAAATGAAATGAAGCGAAGAGTCTAGGAAATTTATTATATTGGTAAAATGAAAACACTAATTTTAATAATAATATTCTTTTCTTTCGGACTGCTTAGCACTGCTAAAGCAGACTCTATTTCATATTATCATGTTTATTATAATAGCACAAAAATCAGTGAAATTAACGAATATTCGAAAGGTGTTGTTATTCTCAAAGAAGCAGACATTAAAATGGAAGATTCGTTGGAGATTAAATATTTCTTTTGTGCAATATGTGTTGACTATGAAAATTATAATAACAGGAAGTACCGGAATGGTTGGAAAAGCCGTTCTGCTAGAGAGTATAGATGATACTAGAGTGACTGAAGTATTGCTTATCAATAGAAGTCCATTAAGTATATCCCATCCGAAAGTAAAGGAAGTAATTCATAAAGACTTTATGGATTTTACGGCAATCCAAGAGCAACTTGATGGCTTTGATATGTGCTGTCATTGCATGGGTGTCTCATCGGCGGGTATGAGTGAAGAACAATACACAGAGCTCACTTATGGGATTTCAAAATCATTGGCTACTACTTTGTATAGTTTAAATCCGGATATGGTTTTCATTTATGTTTCTGGGACTGGAACAGACAGCACTGAAAAGGGCAGCACAATGTGGGCACGAGTAAAAGGGAAAACTGAGAATATGATTTTGCAAATGGGATTCAAAGATTCATATATGTTCAGACCAGGAATAATATTACCCGAAAGAGGAATAGAATCTAAGACATCTTTGTATAATATATTCTATGTAATTGCTAGACCCTTATTCCCGCTTTTGAAGAAGGTGAAATCTATAACTACTACTACCAAAATTGGAAAAGCAATGATAAATACATATTTTTATCCTCAACCTTTGAAGCATTTAGAAGGGAAGGATATAAATGAGATGGCTTTGAAGGGGTAGATTAAACAAATCCATAACTTCACCTAATAAATCTATGATTAAACAATGGACCTTATCTCACATACATTAACCGGCGTAGCCGTAGGAACTGTCTTTGCCGCGATTTCAAATGATGGTTGGAAACGAAAATGCTCAATAATATTTGCTGGGGGTATTGGCGGTGCTTTACCAGATATTGATGCTATTTCATTGTGGTCTAGGTTTGACTCTACGATTGGCTCATTCTTTGGGTTGGAGCACTCTGGAAAAGTAATCTATTCTGGGAAATTTTGGTATTCACATCACGCAGCTTTTCACTCAATTCTAGCGCCTTTGCTTATTATACTTTTATCATTAATTATTGGTTCTATTCTAAGAAAAAAGTTCGGGACACAGGAGATTAGAAATCGATTAGAACTAAAGAAGTTCTCATTTTTAGCATTCTTCTTCGGATTCTTGTTCCATCTCTTTGAGGATATGCCTACACCCGCCAGTGTTTGGGGTGGCGTCAATTTGTTTTACCCTAGCGATACTTATATCGGTGGTTTTGGGAATATATGGTGGTGGAATAATTATGATTTGGTCTTGATAATAGTCAGCGTTATAGTTCTTAACCTCACTATTCTTTTCATTCTCAAATTTACACATAAGCTAAAGATGGGCACTAGTATTAGTGTGTTTACTCTTGGCTTTTCATTATTTCTATTTCAAATAAATACAAGACCTATTGATTTTAGTTATTCTGGTAATACAGACAATTTTGACAATTTTGAAGCCCAATCAAAGCAAATACAGAAAGAGATATTAGGCGATACAGTTTATGAAATAATGACTAAAATTGATGATAAAATTCCATTGAATTTCTAAAAATATACCGCACTATCCTTAATAATATATAGGTCGGCAAGGAGGGACTTGCAAGGAATAATTTTTTTCCTAGACTCTTTACTTCGAGTACCCTCAGCACAGGCACTACATTTCATCCGGTTAAGAGTGACGTGGCTACAAGGGAGGTTGGGGGATTTAAGACGTTTGTCTTCGGTTTCATATAGCTCAAGCAATCCGCCTATAAAACTATAAATTCAAATAATTTTTTTAGTTTTATAATCATAATTCTAAAAATAATGAAAATAATAATGTCAATTACCTTATCAGATATTGAAAGAGCTCATATTCGAATAGCTCACAAAGTGCATAGAACTCAAGTACTAACAAGCACTCTAATTAATGAAATTGTTGGAGCGACTCTATACTTCAAATGTGAAAATTTTCAGAAAGTCGGGGCATTCAAATACAGAGGTGCAACTAACGCACTACTTTCACTCCCAGCAGAGAAACTAGCAAAAGGAGTGGCTACTCATTCGTCTGGTAATCACGCACAGGCATTGGCATTGGCTGCACGCGAACTCGGAGTTCCTGCTTATATAGTTATGCCTAGTAATTCCCCAAAAGTGAAAATAGAAGCTGTTCGTGGCTATGGTGCCGAGATTACTTTCTGTGAGCCAAACTTGCAAGCAAGGGAATCGACACTTGAGAAAATTGTTGCTGAAACAGGTGCAGAGTTCATCCACCCATACAATAGAGAAGAGATAATAGCAGGGCAAGGTACAGCCGCACTGGAGCTATTAGCAGACTATCCCGAGTTAGATATAATAATAGCACCGGTCGGTGGTGGTGGTTTGTTATCAGGCACTGCTATTTGTAGCAAAGCAACAAAACCAAACATCAAGGTTTATGCTGCAGAGCCAAAGGGGGCAGACGATGCTCACCGTTCTTTCTACTCGGGTATTTTGGTGCCATCTACCAATCCTAAGACTATTTGTGATGGTTTGCTTACTTCGCTTGGTGAATTAACCTTCGGATACATAAAGCAATATGTAGATGATATACTACTAGTCGATGATACCGAGATAATAGCAGCTATGAGATTAATATATGAACGAATGAAAATAGTAGTTGAGCCATCTTCTGCTACGGTGTTAGCTGCAGCTATCAAACACAAGGGACTCTTCGAAGAGAAAAATGTTGGGCTAATAATATCAGGTGGAAACGTGGATATGCAGGCATTTTTTGATAGTTACTAAGCTAAATTATCGTAATTCAGATATTTGCATTTGATTAAGAAAGAGTAAATCAATAGATTTACACTTGGATAAACGTCTCAAGTGATAAAACTTTGCAATTAACGAAGAAACATTATATTATCATCTCACTGATATGGCTAGCTATAGCTGTTATCTTTGCAGTTGTTATTAGAAGTTCTTTCGTCTTTGGTATGGGGGCTTGGTTCAACTATAAGCATTTTCTGCACACTCATTCGCATATTGCTTTCCTCGGTTGGATATTCAATATCATATATTATTTTATGCTAAAGCAATACGATTTGCTTGCTAAGAAGAAATATGGGTATCTATTCATTGCACTCAATATAAGCACTTTGGGTATGTTGTTCACATATCCTTTCTATGGTTACGTAGCATCATCTATTATATTCACCACTTTGCATATACTGTTTTCATATATTTTTGCTGCCTTTTTCTGGCGTGATACCAAAGGTGACAAGTCAATACATAGAAAATTTGCAATGGCTGCGGTTTTATTTATGGTTATTTCGTCAATTGGGCCATTCTCATTAGCACCAATTATGGCCAATGGATTGAAAGAGACTATATGGTATGATTTGGCTATCTATTTCTATTTACATTTCCAATATAATGGTTGGTTCATACTGTCAATAGTTAGTCTCGTGGCGTATAGTATCAAGGTAAAAGACAATGATAATTGGCAAAGAGCGTATAATTTATTTGTATTTTCAACTATTCTGAATTTCAGTCTATCAACTCTATGGACTGATCCGGGTTGGGTGATTAACATTATTTCTGTGCTTTCATCGTTGATGCAATTCCACGCTATATTCCTAATTAGTAAAGACATATTCGTACATTTACGGACGGTAGATAAGTTCAAATCTATGATTATGAAAGTAATTTTCGCATTTTTTGTGCTAAAGATATTTTTTGCATTAGTCGGCTCTATCCAAGAGGTAGCTATGTTCGTTTATTATAACCGGAATTTAGTAATTGGGTATATGCACCTCATATTCTTGGGTATAGTAACACCTTTCTTTTTTATGAAAATAGCCGATGATTTAGGGGTAGCAGCCCGAGCATCGCACAAGCGAATAATAATCTATTACTTAGTTGTGTTTCTGATAAGTGAGTTGCTGCTCGCTAGTACTGCCGTTGGGTTCAACGGCGATTCTATCCTACTAATTACTAAGCTGATTGTATATACTACATGGCTTTTAACGGCCATAACACTGTATATCTGCGAGATGTACAGAGCCGCCGCTCAGAAATTACCTAGCTAAATAAATGAATGCCACTTAACCAAAGAGTCCAGGTAAAAAGCATTACTTGATAGCCCCAGCGAGACGGTATAAAATGGGACTAAAGTCCAATGTGGCTTGGTGATATACAAATTATCCGTTGGCTGAAGCCAACGGCAATACACCGAACTAGTCGGCTACTCTAGGACTTACCCCTCCTTAATAATTTTATATGTCTTAGCCAGATTATTGCAGCTGAGGGTAAGGAAGTAAACACCAGTAGGATATGGTGTAAAGTCAATTTGTAAGCTCTCAGTCCCAATTGTAATAGTATTCTGATAAATCAAAATACCAGCTGTATTATTAATTTGATAACTTGTTTGATTTTCTAAACAATTCAAATTAATACTTACGATACTATTAGTTGGATTCGGTGTAATTGTTATTTCCTCTTCTATCGTATTGTTAACACTCGATTGAGAATCGTAAAGAAATTTTGATAAATCATTTATACTAGAACCTATAAAATAGTTCATTTTCTTACTATATATAACACGCCCTGAATAAACATTTTTTGGTGGTGCGGCGAAGTATTCCAACTTATTTTCTAAAAGACTTAAAACACTAATATCCCAACCATTTGAATTGAATATTTTTGTTTCATTGTCTAAAAAAATCATCCCTCCTCCACCATAAATTTCATTTGGTAAAAGTATTTCTCTTTCTTTTGTGTTTATATTGAAACTATAAATACTTGGTGGAGTAACATCTTTTGGTGATACTTTTTTAGTAAAATACCCCGAAATATAAATTAAATTTTCATCTAATTTTGAAAAATAAATATCCTCCGCTCTACACCAATCATCACTATTTACATCAAATAATGGCTCGTTTATAATTAACTCCATAGTCTCCAAATTCCATACTTTTAAGTATGCTTTGTTGTCATTTAGAGTTGCTAAGTATTTACCATCGTGTGATACTTCTATTGCGGTGTATTCATCTTCTCCGTATCCAGTTAGGTCTTTAATGTGTTCTCCAGTTTCATAGTTGTAGGCAATTACTTTTTTATAAGGGGCAGATAGATTTGTTCTTCTATCCCAAGCAATTGTTGTTACATAAACATTAGGTCTTACAGGGTCTATAGCTAAATTGTTGAAAGTGATAATCACACTATCGTCTTCTTGAGTCGAATTAAAACTTTTCAGACTAGTAAAGTTCTCATCAACAGCCCTTAAAGTTCCCCCATTTCCATCTAAATGTATGAACCTTAAACTATCAGGAGTAATTGCTAACCTTGATACACTTGACAATTGTCTATAAAAAGATTTTATCAATTCCCCATTTTCAGTATTCCTAATCTGAATATATCCTTGAGAACCTTCCCCTACAAGCATTAGTACTTCGTTCTGTCCTTTCAGAAAGTCCATATCTTGGACTTTACCTTCGACCGTTGTATTCCACACAGGAATAATCTCTGCACTTTTTAGTGCCGTGCCTATTAGTAGTAAGAGGATTGTGTATATTAGCTTTTTCATAATTTACCCCTCTTTTATAATTTTATATGTTTTAGACTGATTATTACAGTTGATGGTAAGGAAATAAACACCAGCGGAGTAGTGAGTAAAGTCTATTTGTAAATTCTCAGACCCAATTGGAATAGTATTCTGATAAATCAAAATACCAGCGGTATTACTGATTTGATAACTTGTTTGATTTTCTAAACAATTCAAATTAATATTTACTAAACTATTAGTTGGATTGGGGGAAATTAATAGTTCATCTTCTATCGTATTGTTAACACTTGATTGGGAATCGTAAAGAAATTTTGATAAATCATTTCCACCAGTTCCGATAAAGTAGTTTAATTGCTTATTGTATATAACGTTTTCAGGATAAACGTTCTTTGGAGGAAACCCGTACCAATCTAAATTGTCTGTTACTAAGTTTAGTACTGCAATTCGGAATGTT
>JBAYUQ010000012.1:0-88270 GCA_041675005.1 Kapaibacterium sp. (SeqCode) | reverse complement strand
TGCCGTTGACTTTAGTCAACGGATACTGACATCCACCCAAACATAGTGACTTTAGTCACATTGAATACCCACGGCAATCTATTTCTTCTCTTCCTACCCCTCTCTCACTACTTTATAGGTTTTAACATCTTTACCATAGTAAACTGTAAGAAAATACACACCTGATGGAAATGGACTAAAATCTATCTGTAGTGAATTTGACGAAAATGGGATTGCCTTTTTACCTACTACTTGACCACTCTGATTAGTAATTGTATAACTTGTCTTTTCATCCACACAATCCAAACTCAGGTTTACTATGCTGCTAGTTGGGTTGGGGGATATGATTATTAGTTCATCAATGTTTTTTTCAATATTAGACTCGGAATCATAAGAAAACTTACTCATATTATTTTCCGAATACCCTATAAAACTACCTTTGTTTAAAATATATATTACTTTTTCGTCTGCGAAAATTCCCTCTTTAGGTTTGCTAATATACTCTATTGTATTCGAACTAAGATTTAAAATTGCAAATGAAAATGATCTAGGTACAATTACATTAGTTTCCAAATTAAAAAAAGCAAATTTCCCACCACCATAAAAACCATCAGGAGCAAGTCTATCTAGTTCATTTAATAAAAGATCAAATTTAAAAACACCACTAGTTCTTAATTCATTGATTTTTTTTGTAAATAATCCTGAGAGAAATATAATATTTGCATTAATACTTGAAAACTCTATTTGAAGTGCCTCACACCACCAATCATTCGGTAGTTTATCATCATAAAGCTGCACATTTCTGATTAGCTCCATAGTTTCTAAATCCCATACTTTTAGGTATGCTTTACCCTCATTAATTGTGGCTAAGTATTTACCGTCATCTGATACGTCAATTACCTGATATTCATATTCTCCAAGTCCAGTCAAATCTATAATATGTTCACCAGATTCGTAATTATATGCAAGTATCTTAGATGCTGATTGATATTTACCGTTTATATATTGACCTCCATAAGCAGCCAGATAGGCTATTGGTCTGATCGGGTCTATAGTTAAATCATTGAATATTAGCTTAATACTATCACTTTCAATATGATATGTAGTTACTATAGAATAATCGGAGTCAAGATTTCTTAGTTGTGCATAGCTTCCATTTACAACTAATATTCGGGTACTGTCAGGTGTTATTTGTAGCTTAGAGCCAGTGCTAATAGGAGTAGTAAATGAACTAACTAACTCGCCGCCTTCTGTATTTCTGATTTGAATTTGAGCTTCTGGCCCTTCGCCAGCAAGTATTATGAATTGGTCACCACCTTTTAGTAGTTCCATATCCTGTATATCACCAGCACCAGATTCTTTATTCCAGATGGGGATTATCTCAGCGCTATGTAGTGCTGTTGTGATTATGAGGATAAATAATATTAATTTTTTCACCTACCCCTCTCTCACTACTTTATAGGTTTTTAGCTCCGTACCACAACGGATAGTAAGAAAATACACACCAGCTGGAAATGGACTTAAATCTATCTGAAGTGAATTTGACGACATTGGAATAGTGTTTTCTCCAACTACTTGACCGCTCTGATTAGTTATAGTATAACTTGTTTTTTCGTCCGAACAATCTAAACTCAGGTTTACTATGCTACTAGTTGGGTTGGGGCTGATTATAAATTCTTTTTCAATATCTGAATTTACACTTGTTTGTCTATCATATAGAAACTTACAAAGATTTTCACCAGCAAAACCTATAAAAGAATTACTCTTCTCAGAATAAATTGTCTTTCCACCAACATATATATTTTGAGGGGGCTTATTATAAAACTCTTGAAACTTCTCTTTATAATTATAAAAAAACATGGTTCCGTAAGTATATACAAGACTCCTTTCTTCATTGTCAAACAATATAAACTTCCCACTCAAAGTTTTTTCCTGAATATTCATACTATTTATATTTATGCTAATAGTATATTTTCTTAAACCATTTGTTGGAGATGGTTCTGTATCAGCTACTCCGGACCAAGGGAAATTCCCCGAATAATAAACCACATCACTATTCAATTTAGAAAACTGTATATCCTTTGCTTCACACCACCAATCATTCGGTAGTTTATCATCATAAAGCTGCACATTTCTGATTAGCTCCATAGTTTCCAAATCCCATACTTTTAGGTATGCCTTACCGTCATTCAATGTAGCAAGATATTTGCCGTCATCTGATACTGCTATTGCTGAGTATTCATATCCATCGTAGTCCGTTAGGTCTTTTACAAGCTCCATTTTTTCGTAGTTATAAACAGATATTTTGCTTTTTACTTCATAATTTGATGAATTCCCATTGTTACCATATTGGGTAACATATACATGAGGTCTAATAGGGTCAATGGCAATGTTTTTTATATACGCTGAAAACCCTTCTGGACGAGATACAAACTTTCCTTTTATCAATTCAAAAGTTTGTAAATTTCTTAATTCTAAATCACCGCCTCTTCCACTAGTAACAACTATTCTATTGCTATCTGGTGTAAGTTCAAAATTGGCAAAAGAAGCGTAGTATCCTGGAATTTCTCTAACAAGCTCTCCGTCTTGAACATATCTAATTTGAAATCTACTTCCCTCTGCTATTCCATAAAGCAACAAAAATTCAACTCCATTAGGTAGTACGTCAATATCATGAATATTGTCTTCTAGTACTTTATTCCAGATAGGAATTATCTCAGCGCTTTGTAGTGCTGTTGTGATTATAAAGATAACTATTATTAATTTTTTCATGTTTTATTATTCCATCCGTTTTAAATTTAACACCCACCTAAATCCTCCCTTGAGGTAGGACTTGCGTAGATTTCCTTGCTGCCCGTCGGTTAAAACCGACGGCAATATAATATATCAATTAAGTACTCTTATTGAAATACTCCTTAAACTCTGTGTACTCATCATTAAACGATTTGAATCTATGATGCTCAGATTGATTATCAATATAATGAATAACTTTGTCTAGATTCGATTCGCTAACTGATACAGCAAAATAATCATCTTGCCAATTGAACCCTTTTATCACGCTTGATTTATTTATCCAATCTGATGATTTTTTCTTTATCTGCTTTACTATCTTATTGATAGATTGATTTTTGTTAAGACAGACCAAACAATGACAGTGATCTTGCCACCCATTAATTGATTTAATATAAATATTCTTTTCTTTTGCAATTTGCCTTATATTATTGAATACTAGTTCTCTTACATCATCAGTAAGTAAGGGTTCTCCATTCTTAGTAGAAAAAATAATATGTACCCAAATTTTGACAGAATTCATTGTATAGCTCTTTTGATATTTATTCAATTTTCTAACTTATACATTCCATTAAATTAACGAATAATTCATAAACCTAAAAATATAGATAAATAGGAACTACTCCTCAGCTAAATGCCACTCAATATATTGATATAAGCATATTTTTTCGGAACTTGCCGTCTTTTATTTGTCAAATAATGATAATTACTTCAAATGCAAACTCTTATAAACTTCTTTACACCAACCGAAAAGATTGACTACAAAACAGAAGTCCTTTCGGGGCTTACAGTTGCTTTGGCATTAGTGCCAGAGGCAGTAGCATTCGCACTAATCGCTGGGTTATCGCCACTAACTGGACTTTATGCTGCCTTTGTTATGGGATTGATAACGTCTATATTTGGTGGTCGACCTGGTATGATATCTGGAGCTACAGGTGCCGTAGCAGTTGTACTAGTATCATTAGTTATCAGCCACGGAGTAGAGTATATATTCGCAGCAGTCGTGCTAGCGGGTATTTTCCAAGTGCTGACGGGAGTATTGAAGTTAGGTAAGCTAATGCGGCTGGTCCCACATCCCGTTATATTTGGGTTTGTGAATGGATTAGCTATTATTATCTTCTCTTCCCAACTCGATCAGTTCAAGGACTCATCGGGCAATTGGATGGTAGGTGATCAGCTTTATATATTTATGGGATTAGTACTATTGTCAATGCTTATTATATGGGGATTACCAAAGCTAAGTAAGGCAATTCCTGCCTCGCTAGTAGCTATTCTTTCAATTTTTGGAATAGTTGTGGCATTTGGTATAGACACTAGAACTGTGGGCGACATTGCGTCAATTTCGGGTGGGTTTCCACCGTTCCACATCCCATCTGTTCCATTAGATATGGAAATGTTTATGGTTATATTACCATACTCGGCGGTTATGGCGGCAGTCGGATTAATAGAAAGTTTACTTACTCTGAATATAATAGACGAGATAACAGAAACTCGTGGACGTGGGAACAAAGAGGCCGTAGCACAGGGTGCAGCCAATATATTATCAGGATTTTTCTCTGGCATGGGTGGTTGTGCTATGATTGGTCAGAGTTTGATTAATATATCTTCTGGAGCTCGAGCAAGAATTTCTGGTATAGTTGCAGCCGTTATGCTATTAGTATTCATTATGTTCGGTGCTGGACTAATCGAACAACTGCCAATGGCTGCTTTGACAGGACTGATGATAATGGTATCTATTGGTACTTTCGAATGGGCTAGTTTCAAGACAATACGCCGAATGCCGAAATCAGATATTTTTGTGATGGTATTGGTTACTTTAGTGACTGCAATACTACGTGACCTAGCAATAGCAGTAGTCGTAGGTGTTATTATCGCGGCATTAGTATTTGCCTGGGATAGTGCAAAGCGTATCAGAGCAAGAAAATATGTTGATGATAATGGTATAAAGCATTACGAGATTTATGGACCACTTTTCTTTGGTTCAGTAACAGTATTCAATGAGAAATTCGATGTATTGGGCGACCCCAATGAAGTAATTATAGATTTCGCAGAGAGCCGAGTAGTTGATATGTCAGCTATCGAAGCACTAAATAGATTAACAGAGAGATATAGCAAAGTAGGTAAGGTTGTCCATCTACGTCACCTAAGTAGTGATTGCCGAAAATTACTGAAAGACGCTGAAGCTATAATCGACGTGAACGTAATAGAAGATCCGACTTACAGATTGCCAGTTGATTTGGTGAATGGGAAGTAGTTTGTTTAGAATCTATACTGAAAATCAATACCATTTCGAAAATGGCATTTTTTAATTTAAATAAAATCAAGAATCAGGATATGGTAAAAATAAACTGTCGACTTTTCGCTATATTATACAGTTATTATTAAGAACTATTTATCAGAATTAAATTTATTAATCTTTTCTAATAGTACGCTTTTATTGAGATTATCCCCTTTATACTCGTAATAGTTGAGTGCCGCTTTTAGATTAAGTAGGGCGATATTTCGAGACATTTGGTGTAGTTGGTCGCTCTTGTTTCTTGTGGATATGTCTAGCAGATTTAAATCGAATTTTGTGTAATCAAGTCGGATATTCTCCTCAGTTTTACTTAATCTAACTAAGAAACCTTCAGGTACTTTCACATAATTCTTTGCTATATCAGGGTCAGATTGAAGAATATCAAATGTCAGATATATTGGTCTTTTACCATAATTCTGATCTATCATAGCATTAATCATATTGACGAATCTAGACTGTATTAATCTAGCATCATAAGGTAAGTCAGATTCAAATTTTTCTAGTTGCTCTTGATAAAGTTCTATCTCTGGGCTACATTGTTTCTGAATATCTGGGTACCAATTCTCTAACGAATTTACATACCAAGTTCTACGTAATAGTTCTTTTTCGATAAGAGTTATATCTTGTCTTTTGCCTTCTATTTTATCTTTGTACCAAAATGCGGAAACCCAAAAGTCCCACTGAGCAGATATAATAATAGCATTCGGTTCAGCAGATACAGTTACTAATCTGTAATATTCACTTACTGTATTATCATTTGATAAATCATTAGTCTCATAATGTGAGTAGAGGTTGAAAAGAGGTATAAATGCAAACAGATACACCAAGTTCACTTGGTAATTTATAAGCTGTTTTGCCGCTAGCCCTACTATGAGGAATAGCACTACATAAGCCGTCACGAAGTATGAATCTATATCATGAATAGAATAATTCATAGAGTATAGCACACAAAGAATAGCCGTAGAAATCAACGCCCAGAATATAGTCTTATTACCACGATATAACACGTAGAAGCCGTAGAACAAAAACAACACACCAATCCACGTCAGTTGCGAAGGTATCAGCTCAAAGAAGAGCTTGAAATTTTCTTTGGAAGCAGCCGCATCACTGAACATCCAGACTTGATATTGTGCACCTGTTACATGATACATAAATTTATCGAAGCTACGATGCACTTCACCCCAATTGAACATAGGTGACTGTGCCGAGCGAATTGGTAAATACAAATATAACAGTACTCCTAGCAACGTAGCCCCTACCACATAGGCAAGTAGCTTGTATCGACTATTAGATTTAATATTTTTCGTCTTTGAGAAGAATATAATAAGTCCAGCCGGAATGAGCATAAAGGAAGTTAGGTGATTAGCAAATCCAAGCCCTAGAATAAAGCCAGAAAGTATTAGATATACATCCGATTTTTCAGCGGAGTAATATGCTTTTATTATAACATAAATGAATGTATTGATTAGCAATAGTTGTAGCGAATAAACCTCAACAGAAGTCGCCTGTCGCCATGTAGTAAGGGCGAATGAGTAACCAAAAGATATGAATAATGCTAATAAATTATTCTTTATTTCACTTGTATGATGAGCAACTTTAGATATTAATCTAAACTTTGTGAACAGGGTACTCAAGCTAAGAAATAGCATCATAGATGAGGCAGCTGTAGCAAAAGCAGCCATCAAATTAAGATTATATATAGGTGCCCAAGGAAGTATGTTTGCCCACAAATATCCTACTAAAGTGAAAAGTGGGTAGCCCGTTGGGTGGGCTATACCTAAACTCGTCGCAACAGATGCTAGCTCACCACTATCCGTGAAATACACATCAGGAGCAAGAGTTAGTACATAAACTAATACTGGAATTAAAAATGATAAAGCTACTAATATTTTCTTCATTTACTCAACTACTATTTATTTTTAGTTAGCAATTTATCATTGACTCAGAAAATTACAAAATATATTCTGTGATTTTATTTATGATCTTGAATAAATCCACGACCTACAGGGTAGTGCTCAAATCCAATTTCCGCCATATCTGTAGGTTGGAATAGATTTCTACCATCAAAAACTATGTTATTATTCAATAAGCCTTTTAGTTTATCGAAATTTGGATTGCGGAACGAATTCCATTCAGTCACGATTACTAAAGCGTCCTTGTCTTCACAACAAGAGTACATATCTTCACAATATTCGATTCTATCACCAAATTCACGCTTTGTGTTTTCCATGGCCTCTTGATCATAGACAGATATTTTAACACCTTCTTTAAGCAATTCTTCTATAAGTACAAATGCCGGTGCTTCACGAACATCGTCAGTATTTGGCTTGAATGCAAGTCCCCAAATAGCGATACTCGTTTCACTCAAATTATCGAATCTATTTTTAACTTTATCAACGAATCTTTGTATTTGTTCAGAGTTTATTCTTCTAGCCGCTTTCACGATATGCAAAGGTGAACCAACTTGGTCTGCAGAGTATTCTAGTGCTTGTACGTCTTTGGGGAAACATGAGCCACCATAACCAACACCTGCAAATAGGAAACGCTTTCCTATTCTACTATCAGAGCCAATACCAGCACGGATTTGCTCTATATCAGCACCAACTTTCTCGCAATAAGCTGACAAATCATTCATAAATGAAATCTTAGTCGCTAGAAAAGAGTTAGCAGCGTACTTAGTTACTTCAGCGCTTTTCTCGTCCATTATAAAGATAGGATTACCACTACGAACGAATGGTTGATAGAGGTCAGTCATTATCTCACCAGCTTCCTTCGAAGAAGTACCAATAACAACTCTTTCTGGTTTCATAGCATCTTCTACAGCAAATCCTTCACGAAGGAATTCAGGATTAGATACTACACTTACTATATTATTTTCTAATTTGGATTCGAATATAGCTGTTACTTCAGCAGCAGTACCAACAGGTACAGTACTTTTGTTTACTACTATTTTCTTATCAGTTATATTATTCTTATTTATTAGGTCAGCTATATCATTTGCTACTTTCAATACGTGTTGCAAATCAGCCGAACCATCTTCGCTAGGAGGAGTTGGTAAACAAAGGAAGATTACTTGGCTTTGTAAAACTGCTTGTTCCAAATTAGTAGAAAAATTCAATCTACCTTCTTTTATATTGCGAGCTAATAGGTGGTCTAATCCCGGTTCGAAAATCGGTGATTTACCGCTTTTCATTATCTCAACTTTTTTCTCGTCGATGTCTATACAAAGTACATCATTGCCAGCAGCGGCAAAACTAGTTCCTGAAACTAAACCGACATAGCCAGTTCCAATAACTCCAATCTTAAAAGACATAAAAATCTCATTTTATTAAATTCAATAACTTCAAAAATAAACAAAGGTTTTTTGAGTTACAAGATAAACACGTCAGAAATGTAAATAACTATAGCGATAATAGTCAACACTATAATTGAAAACTTCAATAATTTCTTGATTATCGTTACGAATAGTAATATGGTTAGTAAAACTAAGATTACTTGGACTAGAGTAGGTAACTCCAAAAAGAACTGATATGCTTCTGCCATTTATCTAAGTATGAAAGTTAAAGGAATAGTACCCCACATTTCTTTGTCTTCTTGTAGTGGGTTGAATCTCCATTGCTTGATAGCATTGATAGCTGCTTGCTCAAGAGCAGGGTCAGCTTTCTGAAGAGGAATTACTTGACTTACGGAACCATCTGCTAATACTTTGAATCGTAGTTCTATTCTAGCATTAGATTTAACACTCTTAGGGAATTGTGGTAATTTTTTGCTCAGTAGAACTCTATTTCCACCGCCACCCCAATCTATATCACCGAATCCATCCCCAGCTCCTCTGCCTGTACCACGATCTTTCAGACCAGTACCTGCTATATCAGAACCATCTTCTTTACCAACACTCTTGTTACTAGTTCCAGTTAATTTCGTGTTATTATTATCATTACTTTTGATATCATTCGAAGCTATAAACTTTGAAGCATCTTCTATTTGAGCATCTGATTTGCCCTTAGTATTAGAAGCAATTTGAGCATCTTCTATGTTAATTTCAGCTCTATTACCCTTTACTGACTTACCTTCTTCTGTTAAGTTACCACTTCTTTTCCCTGTACCATCACCACTTCCGAAGTTCAGCAATTCTATAGGAATAGAAGAGCTAATTTCTCTGGGTTGAGCTTTTTCCATTTTAATAAGTGGTGAGATAAGCCAAAACAATACCATAATGACCACTGCTATGGCAAAACCCTTAGCTGTGTTCGAATCCCAAGGAATTCTAATATTTATTCCCGATTGTACATCTGGTTGTCTTATCATTTGACTCTATCTATCCAAGATTGTGAGTAGCCCAACTCTAGTGCAGACGTACGTGCGGACTCTTTTGTTTCAAATTTGCCGTATCGAACCCTGTACCAAGTTCTTCCTTTCACCTCTTGCTCAGTTATCATAGCATTCGGTACTTGCCTAGCTTTTAATTGCCCTAGCCAACTTTCAGCATCTTCTCTAGAAGGTGAAGAATATATTTGCACCATGAAAAGTCCTCTCTCTGGAACTGGTCCATTGGGCTGCGGCATTGAGAACACAGATTCATCTATTTTTGTATTACTTTTTTTCTTTTCTTTAGGTGCTACTGATTTAGTAACATCATTAGAAGCTATATCTTCTTTTTTCTTCTTTGGAACTTCTTTCTTAGGTTCTACAGTTTTAGGTTTTTCTTTCTTGGGTAATTGTTTTTCAGATATTTTATCTTTTGGCTTATCTTTCGTTTGCCCCTCGTCATTGAGCTCATCTTCTAAACCAGCAAAAAACTCTTTATCTTCTTCGTAAGAAAGTAAAGTGTCCTTTTTACTAATATCCACAGAGTCCAGCCAATTCTTCTCTTCTTGAGTCATAGTATCAACTTCTACGGCTTTCTTTTTATGTTTTGGCTTGTGTTCTTTGTGATTTGCGGCAACTTCTTTTTTACTACGGTCATCAGCATTATGGTCATCGCTTCCGCCACTCATCAGATACCAGATTAGTCCTACAGCACCTAGTGTCACTATCAATGTAGCAACAGAAGAGTAAAGCATTAATATCCATATAGGAGTTTTCTTTTTCTTCTTTTCTTCTAGTTCCTCATCTTCCAGTACTTCAGGAATATTTTCCTCGATTTGCGGAGGTGGTACTTCTTCAGCTGACTTAACATTAGATGGCTTATCAGCTTCAATATCGGATAGCATAACTACTGTGTCAGCATCATCACCTATTTGCTTAGCAGATTCCGAGTTAATTGATTCTTCTTCTGTTGCTGCATTAGCTTCTCTTTTTGCTTTGCTTTTATCTATATCGGCTTGTAATTTTTTCTTGAAGTCATCATCTAAATCTAGCTCTTCCTCTTCAGCGATACTCTCGTCTTCAGGTTCTTCGGGTTCTATCTCAGCTTCTACTTCTTCAGCTTCCTCAACAGATGGAATCTCCTCAACTTCTTCTATTTCTTCGGGTTCTTCGATTGGCTCTTCTTGTTCGGGTTCGGACTCACCAGCCCCATCTACGGATTCTACGGATGCAGTAACCCTAACAGTAGATGATGGTTCATCACTGAATTCTTCTGGAAGTTTAGCAGGATAGTCGTTTTCGTCTTCCAACATGAACGATTCGTCATCGTTCTCGTCTGGTTCGAAACCACCGTACTCTTCTTCTTCCTTTTTTCTATCGTCGTTCAAATCTGCCATAATCTAAAATGTGTAAAGGACACCTAGCTGAGCAAATATTCCTCTTTGCTTGTATCCATTCCAAATATATATATCTTGGTTAAATATGTTTTCTAAGTTAACAAAAGCTCCTAAACTTTCAGAGAAATAATACTCTGTTCGGAAAGTTATATCAAAATAACCGTCTAATTCTATTGAATTTGCAAGATCAGCATATCTATTCCCTATATATTTAACACCAATAATTGTGCCAAACTCCTTAGTAAAGTAGTGATGATAATTAGTCGCAAACTGAACAGTAGGAACGTAAGTAAGCTGTTTATCAGTCGAATCTTGTGTTGTTATGTTGAAGTTCAAATCAGCTGTTATACGTTGCAAATCATTTATATCCCAAAATAATTGGGCAAATGCCTGCAATCTATTCGAACCCACATATTCAGGACTAAATCTGAATGTGCTATCATTTGTGTAGCTTATATCATTCTTATTAATAGAATAAGCAGCTCCGAAAGTAGCACTAATGTATGTATATGGATGATAGTTAAACAACACCTTACCCATAGCAATTGTGTGCTTGTAGTCTATTACTGGTGAAGTAACCACATAAGGATTAATCCCGAACATATCCACGAATGAGTTATTGCTCAAACCAGTATTTGCAATAGCATAGAATGTAAAATCTTGGCTCATAATTGCAGATATATTTACATCTGCATATAATGCCAGCTTGTTCTCACTAATAGTATTATTAGCTAATTGCACACCCGGTGCTATTATGAATGAAAAATCTCCCTTAGAAATAGGAAACACTGCATTCGCTTTTATCATCGAATTACCATTGCTATTAGTTGTCCTGAAATCTACTTCCGCGTTTAACCCAAATTTATCCGATCCAAATGGGTTATGAAGAAATAGACCACCATTAATCCCGAATTCGGAGCCATCATTCAGATTATCATTCAAACTGAAAATATTGAACCCAAGTTTAGAATCAAATCTAAAATCGTTATAATTTGATTCGGTACTAGTTCCGATAAATATTTTTGTAGTGTTAATATTATCAGCAGTATCTATCGCATAAGTATTATAATTCCAATTATCAAAGCGAAATTTAGTTCTAGTCTTACTACCACCAAATAGCCAAAATTGTTCAGGAGCTATATAATCTATATCCGCATTCGCTTGGATTTTAGTATAATCTGCATTCGTTACATGACCGTCTGAACCTTCGAACCCACCATTGATGAAAAAGTCAAATTTATCTATATTAAAATCTAATCCTGCCATTGCTTTCGGTGTTAGGAAACTACCGAAAGAACCTTCCAAATATCCATTAGGGAATGTCGGAACTTCAAAATTTGCTGGGATTTTCTCTGGAGGAAGCAGTAAAAATTTCTGCTTTTCATTATCATTAAGAGAATCCAAAGATGATTGATTCATCGGCTTTGGCTTCTCTGGCAATTTCTTTGTGCCACCACCAGTTTCGGGGTTATAGTTCCCGATTATAATGGCATTTGGAAAACTAGCCGGTTCAGTGTTCTGTGGCTTCTGTGTTTCTTGTGCGCTAGCTGTATATATAGACATAGCCAATGCACAAAGCAATATATTTTTTAGTTTATTCATCTTTCTTTATTGCCTGGTTTACTCTCTTTATTCTTGCTTTTGCCGTATTACCATAGTCATCGTCCGGACGAAGTTCTAATAGTGCAGAGTAAATTTCCTTAGCTTTTAGATACTCTTTTCGTTGTTCGTATATCTCACCTAAATTCACTAACGAAAGTGAGAACCAATCTTCATAACCAGAATAGTTATTCTTAACTTGTAGGTAAGCTGCTTCAGCTTGCTCTAGATCTTTGTCTTTTTTCCAAAGTTCACCAATTCTATAATATGACTCAGCGACAAACTCGTTACTCTTACTATTAAGTGCTAATTTCAAAAAATAATCTCTTGCTTTAGCATTGCTATCTATACGCTTATAGTAGCTAGCTAGACGGTATGCTGATTCGTCCGAATACTCATCACCTGGATAATTCTGAACTGCATAGTCATACATACTCAATCCGAATGCAGTATCACCCAAAGTGAAATTGATTAATGCTCTTTCGAATACTGCTCGTGATGCTGAGCTCTCATTTGGATATAATTCTATAAGTGAAGCGAAAAGTGAATCCGCTTTTTTACCACTAGCAATGCTCTTTTGTAAAAGTGCATTTTCCATCAAAGCTAAACTAGCGTAATCACTTTGAGGATAAGTCTTTTGAACTTTTATAAAAGCGTTTTCAGCTTCCAATTTCTTATCCATACTAATATAGCTCTTTCCTATCCAATATAGTATCTCTGCATTCTCAGGATTATTTGGATCCGCATTTATTATTTTGCTATACTCGTCTATTGCTTTGTCATATTTTTTAGTATCGAAAAGTATCCTAGCACCATCAGAACGGAAACTACGTGTGAAAGGTGAATCTTGATTTTTCTCTACATAATCATTGATAATACCAACGGCCTCGTCTTCCCTACCAAGTAATATAAGACATTGCTGAACACTACGCATAGCTTCAGGCGCTAAACCGCTCGATGGGAATTTGTCAACTACTGTTTTGTAAGAAACCATAGCTTGTTCGAAATCGCTCTTATTATAATAGCAATCTGCAATAGCATAATATGCTCTTGGTACATAAGTACTATTAGGGTATCTTTCAATTAAGAAATTGAAATTAGCAACCGCTTCATCGTACTTTCTTTGCTGGAATTTGATCCATCCAACTAAGTACATAGCATTAGGTGCTAAAGGACTTCCACTATAATTTTTCACAAATTGCTGAAGAGCTACAAGCGATTGGTCGTAGTTACCTAATCTATATAGGGCATCTGCTCTTTGGAATGAAGCATATCTACCTTCATCAGTTTTCGGACCTAAATCGGCAGCTTTTTTGTAGTACTCGGCAGCTTTAGAATAAGACTTTATCATGTGATAACCGTCAGCTTGGCGGACTAATACTTCCACACCATATTCCGTCTTAGGGAACTCGCTTAATAACTGTTCGAATATTCTGCTTGATTGCTTAAAATTCTGTCTTCTGAAATAAGACCACCCCAATGAATAGAGTATATCCTCTCTTCTAGTATGGTATGGGTATTCTTTAAGTAACTTCTCGTAAGATTGAGCTGCATTTGTAAGTAAATCACTTGTGTAGTTCGCCTCTGCCAACCAAAATAGAGCCTCTTCCATTCTTGGGTCACCTTTCTTAGCGTCTGCTACGTAAGCCGAAAGTGAAGCAATAGCCTCGTTGCTACGCTTATCCATCACTAACGAAACACCTTTTCTGAATCTAGCTTCTGACATGTACCAATCTTTCTTAGGCATTAGAACATAGTCAGAATTCTTAATCGTTTGTATAGCTTTATCGTAAGTTACAGTTGCAGAACTCCACTCAGAAAGCTCCATGTGGGTGGCCGCTAGGAGTAGATTAATACGAGTAGCAGTAACTGGTGAAAGAGCATATCTCTCTGCTCTTTGCAATACTGTTTTAGCTTGACTATAATCTTTCTCTTTGTAATAAATCTGTCCTAGCTCAAGCAATACAGCCCCTTTGAATGGGAAAGAAGTACTTAGAGAAAGGGCGTCTAATTCCGTTTTGGCAGTTTCTACATCACCCGACTTAACAAGTGTTACAGCTCTGTAAAGCTGAGCATTGTATTTCACTTGAAGATAATCATCGCCAGAGTTCTTGATAATATCATCGAAGTAAGCTAATGCTTCTTTGTATCTTTCCAAATTTAGCAATGCCCAACCAGCACCCAACTTGCTCTTATACTCTAGTGGTGAACCGAAGAAAGTATTTTGGAAAGTCTCGAAGTACATCAACGCTTGTTCGTAGTTGCCAGCTAGATTACTAGCTTCTCCGCGCAGATAGAGTATAGCTTCTTGTGGATTCTCGAAGTTAGTTTGCTTTTCGTATAGTTTACCCACTGAGTCCTGATCCATAATGCTAAGAGCAGCGAAATTAGCTCGTTCAAGCACTAATAATGCATCTGGGTACTTACGTAGAATCAGATAATTATTGGCTTCTCGAATAAGAGACGCAATGTAAACATTAGTCTTAGGGTATTCGATTCTTACTTTCTTGAAAGCTGCAATAGCCTTTTCGTTCTCAAATTCTTGCTCATATAACTGACCATAAGCGTATATAGCATCATCGGAGAATTCGCCCTCTGGATATATCTCAGCACATTGCTCTAGAGTTTCCTTTGCTACTTTTAGTTTATTGATTTGGCTTTCAGCTATCCCTTTCCAATACAATGAGTGATGACCGATAGTATAATACTCATCATCGGGTCTGCTGTTTTTCTTCTCGTGGCGGCTATTGTAATTCTCAGTAGCCGTTTCGTAGGCGAAATTCAGGTAGTAAGTAGCCGTTTCAAACTTCTCTTGTCTGAAATGCATAATACCAATACGGAAATAAGCCACTGGCACGAACGGAGAATTATTCCTAACTTTTATGAAGTCAAGAAGTTTTGTTTCGGCTATATGGAAATTGCCCTTTATTAAGTCCAGTTCGGTTTCGAACATAAGAGCTTTATCATTGGCAGGATTCTCAGGCATATTACGAATAACGTCGCTGATTTTCCTCTCGCTCAGATTGATGAGCTTAGTATCATATAGCCTTATTGCTTTGTCTAACTCTTCAGCATTATATATATAGCTAGTCTCGGTAACTTGAGCCGAAGCCACAAAATATCCGAGGAAGAGAAAAACAAGATATAATTTTATCTTAGAATTCGTCATTTTATACTGTGTTTTTAAGTAATATAGAGAGGACGAAATGGGATTTTCGAATCCTTACCCTATGCTGCAAGGTAAAATTAGCAAATTTTCTTTAAATAACACAATAATTACGATTTAGTTCGGAAAAAGTGGCGGATTTTTAAGTATTATTTAGTAATGTTGTTAAATTAATGAGTTATGAAATAAAACAAATATCTCATTTTTGGTAAAATTAAATTATAAATTAATTTACAATATATCAAAATCGGCATTTTAATATGAAACCCAAATATATCAATTTAATTCTAATTCTAATTATTTGCTGCAATTTTATTCTTAATTCACAACCTGCAAACTTCATACCCAAGGGTATAGGTGGTGGTGGAGCATTATTCTTTCCTACTATAAATCCAGCCAATGATAATGAATTTTATACAAGCTGTGATATGAGTCAGCTGTTTCATAGCACAGATTTTGGAAATTCATATTCTCAAATACATTTTTCTAAACTTCAAGTACAAAACACCTCTACTTACGAATTTACTAATAATACTCAAATTGCATATTGTGTTCATAGTGATCAGAGTTATGGCTACCCTGTAAAAACGACTGATGGTGGAGATTCTTGGAATCAGATTATTAGTTATGATGTAGATAATTATGGAGCAATTTATAAACTCAAAGCAAACTACAACAATCCAAATCAGATTATAATAGGGGCTTACGCCGATATTTTAATTAGTAATAATGGTGGGAGTAGTTTTTCCTTGGTTAAACATACTGCAAACAATGGATCTGGAATTATATTCGGTGGTGTATTTTATGATGAGAACAATATTTATATTGGAACCAATGAAGGTCTTTTATACAGTAATGACAATGGGATTAATTTTGAGCTTATGAAAACTAATGGTATTAATTCGGATGAGGTAATTTGGAATTTTTCGGCAGCAAGAGCTGGTGACAACACACGATTCTTATGTATAACCGCTTCACCTAATGATGTTTATAATGGTGTAATGCCTTGGGATTATAATTCATTTGCAAAAGGAGTTTATATTATGAATAATGCAAATGGGAACTGGGAAAGTAAAAGCGAGGATATAGATTTTTCATCGGATTTTGTAATGTACACTGCCATGGCTACAAATGATATCAATGTTATGTATTTGGCAGGGAGTGACAGTGAGATTGATGGGCCACTAGTTTTTAAAAGTATCGATGCAGGTAATTCATGGTCAAAGGTATATAGAAAAAATAATAATGAAAATATCATCACAGCTTGGGAAGGAGCTGGAGGAGATAAGGCATATTCTTGGAGTGAAACTTGCTTTGGAATAACGGTAGCTCCGAATAACTCAAATAAAGTAATTTTTGGAAATTTTAGTAATATACAAGTGAGTAGTGATGGAGCACAAACATGGAAGCAGGCATACGTAAGTAATAGTGACCAAAATGCTACGCAAATTCCTACTCCAAAAAATAAATCATATCATAGTATTGGTTTGGAAAATACGACATGTCACCAAATTACTTGGCAAAGTCCAAATAAAATGATGGCTTGCTTCAGTGATATCGGCGGTATAAGAAGTCTTGATAGTGGCAATACATGGGGATTTAATTATAAAGGTTTTAGCGTAAATTCCTTATACCGAATTGAGGCAGTTGGTGAAAAAATTTTTGGTGCATGTAGCAATATTCACGATATGTATCAAAGTACACACCTAAAAGATGCGAATATAGATGCCAACGATGCAAATGGAAAAATTGTTTATTCTTTAGACTCTGGAGCAACATGGGAAAACATTCATGTTTTTAATCACCCTGTTTATTGGATTGAAGCAGATCCTAATAATGCCAATAGAATGTATGCTTCTGTAATACATTTTGGAGGAACTCAAGGTTCTCAACTAGGTGGAATATACAAAACAGATAATTTAAATAATTTAAGCTCTTCAATTTGGACTAAATTACCAAATCCACCCAGAACCGAAGGTCATCCGGCATGTCTTAAAGTACTTAATGATGGTAATTTAATTTGCACCTATTCTGGTAGAAGAAATTCATCTGGTACATTTACAGCAAGTTCAGGAGTATTTATATATAATAATGTTAGTAATACTTGGACTGATTTAAGTCATGCAGGTATGCATTATTGGACAAATGATATAGTAATTGACCCAAACGACCCTAGTGAAAACACTTGGTTTGTATCAGTATTTAGTGGCTGGGGAGGTGCTCCAAATGGATTAGGTGGTTTATATAAGACAACTAATAGAGGTATTAATTGGACTAAGTTAACAGCAAGCCAATTTGACAGAGTTACATCAATAACATTTAATCCGAACAATAACAACCAAGCTTTCTTAACTACAGAAACTCAGGGCTTATGGCAAAGTAATGACATGAGCTCTAATATCCCAGCTTGGTCTTTGGTGGAAAGCTATCCTTTCCGACAACCAGAACGAGTATTTTTTAACCCATATAATCAAAATGAGATGTGGGTTAGCAGTTTTGGTAATGGTATGAAAGTAGGACTGATGAATCAGACTACTGGAATCGTTAGTTTTTATTCTAACAATCAAATTAAAATTTTCCCTAACCCAAGTACTGGCGTTGTCAATCTTGAATTTGATGATGATATTGAAAGTCAAAAATTGATTGAGATTTATAATATGCAAGGTCAAAAAATTATAACTCGCAATGTTTTTGAGAAAGTGAATAGACTAGATTTAGGTGTACTTCCTAACAATACCTATATAGTCAAGGTTATATACGAAAACGGTTCAGTAAAATTCGGGAAGTTCATTAAAAAATAATTTAAACTGAATAATACATTAGAATAGCAATTACTCCTTCACAAACTTTGCTATATTATTACCCTGCTCATCAACTACGAAATACACGCCTGAGCTCAGCTCTGCTACGTTCAGCTTTCCGTTCTCTACTATGCCGTATTCTTTCACTAATGCACCAGTACTATTGATTACGCTCAGCTGCATAGGTTTCGTTAGCTCTAGCTGTATGAAATCCTTCGCAGGGTTGGGGTAAACTGTCATTAGTTCTGGTTGCGGGGTTTCCTCGATGGAGGTTTGAGTACCTTCAATCTTCCATAAATTTACTTCATCTTGATAATATTCTGCAAAAAAGTAAAAATCACCTTTGTAAATGTGACTCCCTAGTGTGGAGTTACGGAATTCATTTACAGTGGCATTAGCAGGTTTCAATTCTTTTCTTTCACCTGTTACGAGATTATAAGTTTTAAATTTATTCTTATCACTATTGTCGGTGAATATCACATAATCTTCAAAAATTGTTGCAGAATTAATTATATAAAAGGTATTACTGTTATATCTATTAAACACTGTCGTACCTTCATCTGTACCATCTGATACCACTAGATTAATCATGTCTTCATTATCTCTAAATTGAAATATTGCATGATTCCCTACATAATCCTCCAAAAATGGAATACTGGCCATTTCACTTTCCATATTTTGAATCTTTACTTCCTTTGTTCCTTCCTTAGTACCATCCGATATAACGGGGAAAGACCTTCCCTCCGAATCTGTTTTTATTGTAAAAAGTTTATTCCTAATGATGGAATAACTTTTAATCAAAGATTCATCATTATGTCCTCTATTTATTAACTCAAATGTTCCATTAGTTGTACCGTCAGTAATCCAAATAATACTTTCAATATTATCATTAGTAATCAATAATTTATTTTTGAATTCTATAAACTTTGGCTTATAATTTACACTTGTATTGAATATCTCTGACACTTTCTTTGTCCCCGCATCAGTGCCATTCGTTTGCCAAAGTGTGGTAACATTACCAGCGTCTATTACTGTGAAGTAAAGATTATTATTGTATATCTTGAAATATGAATCCTGGATAGCTTCATTTGTTGGAATAATTGCAACTAATTCATTAGTGCCAATAGTTCCTCGGGATGACCATAGTGAACAAGTCGTATCTGTGTGAGGTTGTAAAAAATAAATTTTTTCATTGTATTCGGCAGACATATTTATCTCTGCGTCATTAACAAGGAAATTAACAGTATCAAGAGTGGTTGCATCCACTGAATAATAATAATATTTACTATCTAATTCTGATTCTATAGTAAGAATAAAATTGTTCTTGAGTTTACCAGTTTTGTTCAAATTAATGAGTTTTTCATTGTCGAAAATAGTTTTAGTTCCTTTTGCAGTTCCATCTGTTATAAATATATCCTTTTTAAATACCTCTCTAAAAGCTTCAATTACAATACTATTATTGATGATAGCATTTCTGCCTTTGTTTTGCATAAAATAAGTTCCGACGCCTCTTATAGCATGACCCGTAAATTTTTGAGTGCCAGCATCTGTACCATCAGTAGCCCACATACCTTTATTGTTAGAAACAATTAATTTACTTAAATCATCTATTATTATATTTGTTCTTTCGCCGGTTGGAAAATTTGAAAATTCCTCCAAGTTTTTTGTTCCTTCAACGGTACCATCAGTTACCCAAATTTGTTCATTATTCGAGGAAGTAGAATTAGCAAAAAATAATTTGCCACTAGACTCTACAAACTGGGGCATATTATTTTCTGAAGATATCGCCATCTTCACTATTCGGTCATTAATATCAGCATTTAGTATACTAATAAAGCAAAAAATAAGTACTAAATATTTCATAATTTTTAGATCCTATAGATAATAATTTTTTATTTAATTTAATATTTTTTTAATTATAAAAAACAATCACTCCTTCACAAACTTTGCTTTATTATTACCCTGCTCATCAACTACGAAATACACACCCGAGAGTAGCTCTGCCACGTTCAACTTTCCGTTCTCTACTATGCCGTATTCTTTCACTAATGCACCAGTACTATTGATTATGCTCAGCGGCATTGGCTTGCTTAGCTCTAGCTGTATGTAGTCCTTCGCAGGGTTGGGGTAAACGGTCATTAGTTCTGGATGTGGGTTTTCTTCTACTGAACTGATAGTGTTGGGGATGCGGTAGAGTTGTTGGCCTTCTCCGTAATAGTCTGCGAAGAAGTAGATGTTATCATCTAGTTCTGTATAAAACACATAAATATGAGCATGATTAGGGAGTATATAATCTGGAGGCATTACTAATTGAGTCCCCTCTGTTGTAAAATCAGAACACCAAATTCTTGTAGTATCTGAAGTACTTCTTTCTACGAAAAGAATATTGTCTTTAGTTAGTTTATTTATATTTAGTGTTGTAGCTAAGTCTGTTAGACCCTCTTGTAAGATTTTAGTTCCGGCCTCTGTACCATCTGTTACCCACTCTGTATAATTTTTGGGACTTGTTACTGTTGTGAATAGTGCTTTTCCATCTTTCATATTTGGAAAAAACCAAATGTCAGAGCCAATAGATCCCTCAACAATATCTTTTACAATGTGAGTACCATCTTTTGTACCATCAGATACCCAAAGTTCTTTGCCGTGCTCATCATCAGTAGCCACAAAATAAGCTGTTGTGCCATCTTCAATAAACTTCTCAGAATTTAAATCTTTTAGTGATTCTGTAATCTTAATTGTACTCTCAGAAGTTCCAGTAGATGTCCAAAGCCAATGATTTCCGCCCTCTAATATGCTAAAGTAAAAATTCTGTTCTACTTTTTTGAACGGAGTGAATAATCTCAATTCGGCATTTATATTTTCAGATAATGTCTGTAGTCTTTTTGTCCCCTCTTGAGTGCCATCACTAGTAAATAAAACCAATTCACCATTTGAAAATCTACCTGTGAAATATAATCTAGTTCCTAATAAAGCGAAAGTCCTCATATTCAATTCAAATTCATTCAGATTATTTGTCAATGGAATAGTTCCATCAGAAGTACCATCGGTTGACCAAAGTACTTTTTGATTATTAGCAGTATCTACTATAAATATACGCTCATGAAAATCTTTTAAAGAATAAACATAATTATTCGGTACCATCGTTACGGTATCAAGCAACTTCAAAGAATTTTCTTTTGTTCCGTCTGTTGACCATATTTCTGAAATATCATTTTTACTATTATAAACCTGAAAAAATAGTTTATCATTTAATAAAAGTAGCCCATTGGGTTTACTCATTTTCTGAGATTGTAAGTCTTTGACTATTACTGTTCCTTCTGGAGTCCCGTCTGTTTTCCACAGTTCAAAGTTCGATTCTTTTGGAATTGAGGCTACGAAATAAACTTCGTCTTTAAACTTTATGTAATTATAATAACTATTTACAATTCCATAACTACTACTAAAATTAAAGTCAAGGTATTTCAAAAATTTGGTTCCTTCCTCTGTCCCATCTGTAGCCCAAAGCCCTATTCTATTATTATCCCTAGCTACAAAAAGTAAAATATCATCTAACTCTGTACTCACTATTACTGGGTTTGAATCATCATTTGGATTTATGTCTCTTAACAATTTCATCCCGTTATGAGTACCATCTGTGACCCATAACTCTAATCCATGTTCACCGTCATCTGCATTGAAATAGAGCAGCCCGTTGTGTTCTGTAAAATCATATCCACCTCTATCTATAAATGCCTTTGAATTCACCAACTCTGGCTCTGTCACATTAGTTTGACCATACATATAGAATGGTATCATTACTAGTAAAACTGTTATAAAATATTTCATTTTATTGTACCTGAATTATCAGAATTTAACTTTTTAATCAATTGCTTTTCGAGTTCTAGTAGGCTACTATTCCTAATCAAAATTGGTTTTGCTGGGTTGCCTGAGTATATCATGAACTCCTTGCAATCCCGATTGACCAAACTCAGAGCTCCCACTGCACAACCAACATTCAGAGTTACACCGGGTAATATAACACAGCCACTACCAACTAAAGCGTGTTTATGTAGAGTCACTGGGGCTGATGTAACATTTGTGAATTCAGATGGAACAGTGGGGTTAGTCATATAATTCCCAAAATAATCATCATTGCTAGTGTAAACAGCAGTCCTTGATGAGATTCCACTGAAATCTTCAAGTGTTATTTTTCCATCTCCTTGGAGCGATACGAAGATTGCAAGGTGGACATAGTTTCCTATCTCTATACCGCCTGCCCCTGCTGAAAGTACACAGTAATCGTCTATTCTGACATTATTGGCAATTGAGATACGTGACACTCCGTATAAAGAGGTTTTTCGGCTGATTAATACGTTCTTACCAATTGATTTGAAGCCAATTTCTTTGAGTTCTTCTTCTGTGTAAAATGATGTCATTTTTTAGTCTCGATTTTTGTTCCCCAAATATACAAAAAAAATAATTATTTAATATCTTTAACCGACTGATTGAGAAAGGAGCATTGGAGAATTATTGAATCTTAAGTCTATTATTTGGTAATAGCTGCAAAAGTGTGTGAGAAACACAACAGTCTATTCTTTGGAATAATGCCATTGTTTTTCGGTGTTTTGTTCTACTGTTGATAGTGCTACTAGAAGAAATAATCAATCTTATAAAACCATTGTTACTTTAACACCCGAATTAGGAACGTTTTCTACAATAAGTTTACCATTCAGAGTATCCATTATTAATTTTGTTGCAGTTAAACCTAGTCCATATCCTTCACTATGAGTCAAGAGTTTATCAGATTCAAACATATTAAAAATTGTTGCTAGTTTCTCTTCAGGTATTCCAGAGCCCTCATCTGAAATCATAATAATATTCTTATCCGTTTCGATAATTATATTTTTCCCAGCTGGAGTATAATTTATAGCATTATCAATAATCATAGAAATGGCTTTTGTTATTAGACCAAAATCTGATTTAATAATGAAGTCTTTATCATAATGGTTTACTCGTATTTCCATTGATTTTTCTTTAATCTTATTATCTAAATAACCAATAGAAGATTCAATAATTGAATAAATCGGTTCTTCAGTTATCTTCATTTTATATTGATTTATATTTAGTCTAGTTATTAATAATGCAATTTCAGAGAACCCTCTCAGGCGTGCTTCAGACTTCATGATTTCTTCACAGGATTCTAGTATTTCTGGATTAGTAGTGAATAATTTTATTAATTCAGCATTACCCTTAATTCCAACTAGTGGTGTAAGTAATTCGTGAGATAAAAGGCTCAGGAAATATGACTTTGAGGTATCTAGTTTAGTTAATTTCTTGTATGCAGTTTCTAATTCAATTCTTTTTTCGGCTAAATTTTTTTCCTTATTATATGCTGATATTGCTTCTTTCAAAGTTAGGTTTAGGTCTAAAGAATCCCAAGGCTTATCTATAAACCTGTATAAACAATCATTATTAATAATATGAACTATATTCTCTTTTGAAGCTTGACCAGTTAAGAGAATCTTTTTCGAGTTGGGGTATATTTCATTTAACTTTAAAAGCACCTCATCACCATTCATTCTTGGCATCAAAAAATCTGTAATTATTACTTGGATATCTTGGTTTAATTCATAACTATTTCTTGCTAGCTCCAAACCCTCCTCCCCAGATTCTGCAAATTCTATGATGTAATTTTTATCAAAGTAACTTTTCAATTCCTTTTTTAATGAATCTAGTACAATTTTTTCATCATCAATACAAAGTATTTTATTTTTCATCATCATCACATATAAATATATAGGGGTTCAATAATATTATTTCTTTTACTAAAATAAGAAATAGTTTTTAATGTTTTAACATCAATTTCATCGAAATGCTTAAATAGTATATTCCCCTTCGCATCAAGAATATCATCTGCTAATTGCATCCCTACTTGTAATTCTTTTACAGAGATATCTGTTTTATTAAGTGAGTTAGTAACTTTAAGTTTTTTTAATATATGAACATATTTATTCTCAAATATACTAGGAGAATTTTCCATTGTATACATTAGTTCAGTCTTATTTTTTTCTATAGGGTTATATAAGTCGTACTCAATTATTACTCTTAATACCTTACTAATATTATTAGTTTTATCAAATTCGTTATCGTTATAATATATATTTGCAATCCCTGATCTAATGTTATTAAACAAAGGAATATTACCAATAATTTCTGCTGATTGTAATATATGTAATTTAACTACATTAATTTCTTCCTCTTCCAGAAATTCGCCGACTAAATATTTTTTTAGTATTTTTTTATTAAGATTTAAGCATCCCAATTGTGAGAGTTTTGCAGCGGTTTCTATTTCCCATATTTGATCAGGATAAAATTCGGATGCAATAATTCTAGCCAATTCTTCTAGTCTTAAAGATTTAGTTTTAAACTTTTCATCAGCATTAGTTATAAGGGCTACGAAAGTTTGAATTACACCATTTAATGTCTCATTTAGTAATGTTTTGATTTTTAGGTCACTTTCTTTAAGCTTTTCCGTTCTTTCTCTTACCAAAACTTCTAATTTCTGATTCAACTTTTCAAGTTTTATCTTTTGTGCCTTTATTTGCTTATCTTTATAATAGCTTTTAAATGCTTCCGTAATTGTTAGCATCAAATTTTCTTTTTCCCAAGGTTTTGCTATATAACTAAACAAATTAGCGTTGTTTATTATATTAATTATACCCTCTTTTGTGACTTGTCCAGTCAATAAAATTCTTCTTGAATTAGGATGGTTTTTAAATGTTTTGATTAATAACTCATCACCTTTCATCCCTGGCATTTGATAGTCTGAAATTATGATTGGGATATCTACCCCATCCTTAATTTCATTAATTAATTCTAACGCCTCCTCTGCACTTTCAGCAAATTCAAAATAAAACATACTTTTTAAAGTATCGTTAATTTCATTTTTTAATGAAGTGAGGATTATTTTCTCGTCATCTACACATATAATTATGGGTTTACTCATTTTAATTACTCAAATCCTTAGGTAAAGTTATAATGAAAGTTGTACCTATTCCTATCTCACTTTCTAATTCAATTGTTCCTTTGTGCTGATCAATTATCTTTTTCACTATATCTAAACCAAGGCCAGTACCTTCACCTATATCTTTCGTTGTGAAAAATGGCTGGAATATTTCTTCTCTTATACTAATTGGAATTCCGGTTCCTGTATCTTTAATACTAACAACTACATTCTTATTATCGTCTGTAACAGTTATAGTAAGGGTTCCTTTATATTCCATAGATTGCAAAGCATTATTAAGTAGATTAACCCATACTTGAGAAAGTAAATCAGGATAGCATACTATGGTTCCAGTAAAACGATAATTTTTGATTAATTCGATTGAATGCTTTATTTTAGAATTATAAAGAGTAAGAACCGAATTTATGCTTTCCACAATCGAAGAACTAACAGGATTTAAAAATATATTTGAATCATTTCTTGAATAATTCTTAAGTGAAAAAACAATGTTTTGTACTTTTTCTATAGATAATTCTATAATATTTATACTATTTGTGATACCAACTATACTTGACAAAATCTTAAATGTTGTTTCAGGGTTTTTGAATTCTAACATCTTCTTACAATTGTCATTTAAGGAAAAGATATTAGATTCTAATAATAATTCAGCGAAGATAGTAGAGTCAATGTCAGGAAAAGCTACACCTATCTCATAACTTAATTCGCGTTTTATAGCCCTTTCTTCTTTAGTTGTAAGATTATTTGTCTTTGATATACACTCTTTTAGGATGCTAGAGAATAGTGATATTTTAACAGGCTCCATCTCTAAAATTATTTTATCAATGTTCTCCGAAATATTATTAACCTCTATGCTTTGATTTTGATTAGAGGATTTGATAGCAGCTAAAGGTGTATTAATTTCATGAGCTACAGAAGCGACTAACCTACCAAGTGCTATTAGTTTCTCATTTTTTATAAGTTGTTCTTGAGTTCTTTTTAATTCTTCATAATTGCTTTGAATTTTCCTGTTCGATTCTTGGAGAAGTAACTGATTCTTAACTCTCGCTAGCACAATAGGCGGACTTATTGGCTTTGATATGAAATCAACTGCTCCAAGTTCTAATCCTTTAATTTCATCTTCAATTTTATTTTGTGCGGTAATGAAAATAACTGGAATATCTTCTGTTAACGGATTTTCTTTTAATCGTTTACAGACTTCAAACCCATCGATTTCGGGCATAACAACATCAAGTATAATTATATCGGGTTTGTTTGTAATAGCTATCTCTAATGCCCTCAACCCATTTAAGGCTACAAATACTTGGTACTCTTTAAGTATTTCTACTAGAATATCAATATTACTTGACGAGTCATCAACTATTAAAATACTTGTTGTTTTTTCCATTACTTTTCTTTTTTTTATTTCAGCTTTTTTAATTCAGATAATCCCTTCTCGAACTCGTACTCAGATATATATTTTTGAATAAGTCGAAATTCTTTCTCATAGATAGAATAATTAGCTGAGTCTATAATTTCATTTATTAAATTTACAGAAGATGAATCATTTATACTTAGTAAATTTTCCAATTCATTCATTTTTAAATTAAAATCTTCCATACTATGGATTTTAGGAGTATTAGAGCTACGATTCTCTACAAAAATTGAAGTAGAATTTAGAACTTTCATTAATTCAATTTTAAATTCATTCATATTTTCATTATTTGGAATAAATCCATCATCCAATAAATTTTCATATTTAGATGACAAATTAAATAATTCTATTGCACCTATATTCCCAGATACTCCTTTAAGCGTATGCAACTCTCTTTTTCCTTCTTTAATATCTCCCTCACAAGTCTTTATAAATTGGGGGATGAAGTTTTGATAATTCTGATTAAATTTTGTTAGCAATTTTACATACAGTTTTTCATTTCCAACTACAACGCTAAGTCCTTGTTTTAAATCAATACCTTCTAGTTCATTATGAATATCTAATTTATCTGTTTGTCTATTAATTGAATCCTGTTTTGAATCTAGATTTGGAGTCAACCATTTTAACATAGTTTTGAATAAATGCTCAGGATCAATTGGTTTTGTTAAGAAATCACTCATACCGATATTGAAACACTTTTCTCTAACACTCATCATTGCGTCTGCAGTCATTGCTATTATAGGGAGCTCTTTATTATCAAAATTTGCCCTTATTTCTATTGTAGCTTCATAACCATCTTTAATTGGCATGTGTAAATCCATTAATACAGCATCATATTGGTATGTGTTAGCCATATTAATTGCTTCTTCTCCATTATTAGCTATGTCAACGGTAAACCCTGCATAAGTCAATAATTCACTTGCTACTAACTGATTAATCTCATTATCTTCGGCTAATAATACTCTTTTACCTTTAAAAAAACCTTCATTCAAATCTATATTAATTTGTTTTTCTAAATCTAAATCTAATTTCCTTTCTGCCTTTTCAGTAGTAAATAATTTGATTATCGTATCAAATAATATTGATGGGGTTACAGGCTTGATTAGAAATGCATCTAGATTCATATCCACCGCCTTTTCTAATACATTCTCTTTTGCAAAAGCTGTTACCATTATTACAATAGGTGTTTTCTCTAAATTTAAACCTTGAATTTCTCTTATCGTATCTATACCATCAAAATCTGGCATTTGCCAATCCATAAGAACTAAGTCAAATGGGTTTAGCTTTGCTTTCTTAAGCTCATCAATTGCTTTATAACCACTTGACACGGTAGTGACATTAAATGTAAATGATGCTAATATTTCACTTAAAACTATTCTCGATGATTTGTTATCATCGCATATCAGTACTCTTTTTCCTCTTAAATCAATATTTGGTATATAATCCTTTAAACTCACATTTTCTAATGCTTGAGCTTTAAATGTAAAAGAAAATTTTGATCCTTCTCCATATACTGACTCTGCCCAAATTTTCCCACCTAATAACTCAACAAGGTTTTTGGATATTGTTAGCCCCAATCCTGTACCACCGTATTTTCTTGTAGTTGAAGAATCAGCTTGAGAAAATGATTCAAACAAGTTTTGGATTTGTTCCTCTTTCATTCCTATACCTGTATCAATAACTGAGACCATTAGTTCTAACTGATCCGTCTCATTAATAACTTTTTCAATCCTAATTAAAACTTCACCTGTTTCTGTAAATTTAATTGCATTAGAACTTATATTAGTGATAATCTGTCCTAGGCGTAATGGATCACCGATTAAGTTCATGGGTACATCTTGTTCAATTGAGAAAATAACTTCTAAACCTTTTTGGTAAGCTCTGTAAGTAATTATATTCGACACAGTTCTTATAACTTGTTCAAGCTCAAATTCAATATTTTCAATTTCTATCTTTCCTGCTTCAATTTTCGAGAAATCCAATATCTCATTTATTATTTCAAGTAAGTTACTCGCTGAATTTTGAATTTTATTTAAATAATCTATCTGTTTTAAACTGAGGTCTGTATTAAGAATTAAGTGAGTTAGGCCAATTATCGCATTCATGGGTGTTCTAATCTCATGGCTCATATTAGCTAAAAAAGAAGATTTTGCTTTGTTAGCTATATCTGCCTTTTCTTTTGCTTCAATTAATTCCTGCTCTGTTTTTTTGATTTTTGTATTATCTAGAATTATTCCGTAAACTTTTGTTTTAACTCTATTTGTGTTATATTCTAGATATATGATAGATTTTAAATGTCTAATAGTACCATTAGTAGTAATAATTCTAAATTCTGATTCATAATAATCAATATCTCCTTTTACTATTCGGCCTATTTCAGTTAGCACAAATTCTTTATCATCGGGATGAAGTCTGTTCTTATATTCTAAATGTCCTTTTTCTTTATCTTTATTGATATCGAATAAATCATACATCGATTTATTCCAATTCAATTTATTCTCATTTATATCCCAATCCCATACACCTATTTTAGTTGTATTAAGTACTAAATCAAATTTGTCTGCTAATTCTCTTCTTTTTTCTTCTTGCTCTATTTCTTTTGTAATATCCCAGTTAAGGCCTACCATACGTATCCCTATACCCGAATCATTCCTGTATGTCTTCCCGACAGCTTTTATATGTTTTATAGTCCCATCATTTAAGATAATTCTGAAAGTAGTGTCATATTCTTCTCCAGATGTGTTTATTACATATTCAATTTCACTATTTACTCGTTCTTTATCCTCTGGGTGCAAAACATTTGCAAAATGCTCACTATTGTTGACTTGGCCATTTACATTAGAACCATATAAGTTAGACATAGTATCATTCCATAACATAATGTTGGTCTTAATATCCCAATCCCACACACCCATTTTTATGGAATCAAGTATAAACTTATATCTCTCTTCTAGTTCTTTCTTCTCTTCTTCGCGTTCTATTTCTTTTGTAATATCCCAGTTAAGGCCTACCATACGAGTCCCTATACCAGCATCATTCCTGTATGTTTTCGCTACAGCTTTTATATGTTTTATAGTTCCATCTTTTAATACAATTCTGAAAGTAGTGTCAAATTCCTCACCTGGGTTATTGATGACTTTATCTACATCTCTGAATATCTTATCTATATCCTCTGGATGTAAACTGTCTTTGTAATCGTCATAACTATTAACTTTAGTATTTATGTCAAGTCCAAAAATATCATACATTATATCATTCCATACCAGTATATTGGGCTCAAATGTCCAATCCCATACTCCAATCTTCATTGAATCAAGAACTAATTTATACTCTTCGACCAATTCTCTTTTTTTAAGATTTTTAGTTACATCAGTTAGTCCCCATACTTCATATAAGGCACTTCTTTTCTTACTAATACTTATTTTCTTTTTGAAACCTTTTTTCGTAATTATTTCAATTCCTTTTTCTAGCTCTATATTATCTTCAATTATATTTCTTATTTCGTTGGGATTATTTGGGGTTAGAAGATTGTACCAATCATCAATAGTTTTAATCTCTTCATTACTATAACCGATAATATCTGCTACTGGATTGTTAAAATAAAGTGATGCCTTTTGAAGTAAAACCGTAGGGTATGGCAAATACTCAATTAAATTTAAAAATTGTGAAACTGAATTATCATTGTCTTTTATTGATTCTGATTTATTTGACATTTCTTTAGACATGATTAGACCTTGATTAATTAATATTCTAATAGTTGAATATTCTTCATATTTGAAGATACCAACTCGTATGATAATTGTTTAATTTTATTACGTACAGTCCGCAACTATAATAATATTTTCTACATTGAAAATATAGTTCAATAAGATTTTTTTTAATAAATCCAACTAATAAATTTTGATTAATTCTAAGTCAAATAAATCTCAATAAGTTACAATTAGTCGACAGAAGAAAAATTATCTCATCTGCCCCAAAGAGTATGGTATTAGTAGTCTATTTTTTGTATTACTTATAAAAACTAGCTCTAATATACGAAGAATATTTTATTATTTGTCATTTTTCAGACTTTTAAAAAAATATTTTAATCTGTCAAGTCTTAGAGTTTTGTTGAGATTATTAGGGGGCTATTAATTCATTACAAAATTGTTATGAATTAAGGAGTTCATCATTTGTTTATAATTACACATATTTTTTGTGACGGAACTGGCATTATTGATTCTTTAACTTAATCTATAGCATTGTATTACTACTTTTACTAAATATTAATACAAATATTTCAGTGGGAACCCTCTTGGAATTGCTCTTCTTTACTAACTCTGATGTTCTGTTGTATTTCTAGATTTAGAAAATATGAGCTGTACCTTGTGTAAAGTTCGGCTATACGGCTATCATTTATCTCTCGAAGGTATTTTTTAAGTACTGATTTTTGGAATAATGCCATAATTGTTCGTTTGATTTCATAGTGTTGATTGCTAATATACGGAAAGTTGATTAATAATATAGATCGTATTTAGAAAGATATACTTTAATTACTTTCATCTCAGTTATAGACAATTATTTCACTATTTTAGAAAAGATTAACAATAATGAATAAGGTTTCTTAAATTTGAATTAATCTATATTTTATTAAAGAGACAGGAATTATTTGTTATGCATACACTATTATATATAAGCTCGGCTACTAACATGTATTCAAACGATGTTATTATTGACATTCTAAATGTAAGCAGGTCATTTAACTTCCAACATCAAATTACAGGATTACTACTTTATCATGATGGATCTATTCTTCAAGTATTGGAGGGGGAAAAAGAGGTTATTGAAGACTTATTTTACAATAAAATATGCTTTGATAAAAGGCACCATGGAATCATAGAATTGCTTAATAATGAAATCAAGGAGAGAAGTTTCGAAGATTGGTCAATGGGTTTTAAGCAAATATCTACTCAAGATTGGGCAGAACTTAAAGGACATATAAATATAAGTAATACTAAGGAACTTTCACAAGTAATAAACTCAGCTAGTATTGATATCATCACAATGATTAAATCATTCTCGGATGTTAACCAATTACTCTACTAAATATTAACATTAAACCGAAAGTTGGCGATTATGTGTGTGATGTTTCAAAAGTCAACTTCAAAATTATTTAGATATTTATAGTATAACTTAAATGTAAATAAGATGAAGGAGGGTTGTCAATGAATAAGAATATAATCTATACTAGTTCAAGCCATCATTAAAAGAAATTGGAAATAATTGTATTTTTTACTATTTTAATCTTAGTAAAAATTAATATTTAATAAACTATAGTTAATGATGCATCACAATAAATCATATTCTAATCTTAATATTATTCTTGTCGAAGATAGTGAGATTAGTCATTTAGTAGCATTAACCTTATTAGAATCTATGGGGTTAAATGTTCACAGTGCCTATAATGGAAGTGAATGCCTATCTATCCTCTCAAATAATGATCCAGATTATTTTGATCTAATTATTATGGATTTACAGATGCCAATAATGGATGGTATTACAACAGTTGAACAAATCAGAAGTAATAAAATCTATGATAAAATTAAGATTATAATCTTATCCGCTGATGCTATTGAAAAATCAAACATTAACTACATCGAATTGGGAATACATAGTTATATTAAGAAACCTTTAAATAAAACTTCAGTCGTAGAAGTCATTGATGAATTGTTTTACGAAGAACAGGACAATCAACACATAGAGCCAAATGAAAAGAAACCTGTAGATATAGAAAATCCTCTACTCGATTTTAATAATACCTTATCGCGGTTAGGTAATAACCGAAGTCTATACAAAGATTTAATAAATACATTCGTAAAGAAATACAGCTTATTTGTAAATGAATTATCTGTACTCTTTGAATCTGAAGATTTTGAAGCAATAAAATTGAAAATTCACTCATTAAAAGGTGATTCGAGGAATATTGGTGCTTTAAAACTTTGTTCTGAAGTAGAGGTTTTTGAAAGCTTATTTATTCAAAATCCGTTTAAGCCAAATATTGTGGATTTGGGAAGTATTGAATTTGAGTTATTAAATATAGTGAATAACTTAAAAGAAATAGATGAAGTATTATTAATCGATCAAAGTGATGATAATCAAATTACACCGAGCCATATCATCAATTTCGAAACTTTTATTTTAGAATTAATTGAATTATTAGATAACTGTAATTATGAAGCAAAACTATATGTTAAACAAGCTTCCAACTATAAGAGTGAGAAGAATAAAAACTTAATAGAGAAGTTAGAATCTGAAGTCAATGATTTTAATTATGAAGAAGGATTAGTTACTGCAAATGCTTTGAAGTCAGAATATATAAGCTAATATAATAATAAATCGAATTATGAAACAGAAGATAAGTATTTTAATAGTCGATGATAGTCCATCTAATATAGATATTCTTGCCAATATTTTGAATGAGTATAAATTACTAGTTGCTAATAATGGCAAAAGAGCTATAGATATTGCTAATAGATTTAGACCACAGATAATACTACTAGATGTAATGATGCCAGGAATTAGTGGGTATGAGGTTTGTCGTCAACTAAAATTAGATAAAGGAACAAAAGATATTCCAGTTATATTTTTAACTGCTCAAGATGGAATTGACGATGAAGTTAAAGGGTTAGAAACAGGTGCTGTTGATTTTATTCAAAAGCCAATTTCTCCACCTATATTACTTGCAAGAATTAAAACTCAAGTAAAACTATTAGAAAGTCAAAGAATAATAATTGATAAAAACAGTAGTTTAGAAAGGACTCTAATTGAATTGAAATTAACTCAGAGTAAACTAGTACAAAATGAAAAGCTAGTTGCATTAGGAGAAATAGTAGCTGGGGTAGCACATGAAATCAATACTCCTTTGGGTGCAATTAAATCAAATAATACTAATAATGCTTTAACTCTAAGTGTTTTCATTAATAATCTATTTTTCTTGCAAGAGAATCTAAACAAAGTACAATTGATTGCTCTAAATGAGTTTTTAGAAGGTTTGAAAGGCGATGTTACTGCATTATCAACTAAAGAAGAAAGAAGTAAAAGAGAAAATCTAAAAGCAGAAATTGAATCTAATAATTGTAATGCATTTCTGCCCTATATAGATCAGCTAGTTGAACTCGGAATCTATAATCACAAACAATTCTTAAATGATTTAGTATCCGTTAAAGATTTGAATAGGTTAATAGATACAGTTTTTGCATATTCGAACATCTTTAAATCAAATGAAATTATAAGTATAGCTACTAATAAGCTACAACTAATTGTTATGGCGTTAAAGAATTACTCCAGAAAAAATGAACTTGGAGAAAAAGTGTCAACCAAATTATCATTTGGTATTGATACTGTATTGGTGATTTATCAGTACAAGATTAAGAATTCAGTAAAAGTGATAAAGAACTACGTTTCAGATGAATATGTAAATGTTTATGAAGATGAGCTAACCCAAGTATGGACAAACCTACTTACTAATTCATTACTAGCAATGAATAATGATGGCACTATTGAAATCACAATTGAAAATATAGATAGTTTCATCAAAGTCTCTTTTCGTGATTCTGGCAAAGGTATTCCGGAAGAGCTTATAGAAAAAATCTTTGACCCATTCTTCACAACAAAAGCTAGAGGAGAAGGGACAGGCATAGGATTGGATATAGTTAAGAGAATAATTGAAAAGCATAATGGATCGATTAGTGTTGAATCCAAAATAGGTTTTGGTACATGTTTTAATATTTTAATACCGAGGTAGATTTTGAAAAAGTCTGTTATTATTTGTGTTGATGATGAAAGAATAATTCTTGAAAGTCTAAGGAATGAAATCCGAACAATTTTTAAAGGAATGCTTCAAATTGAAATAGCTGAATCAGGTGAAGAAGCCATAGAATTAATTAAAGAATTCAAATCTAAGAAAATTGATGTTCCGATTATTATTTCGGATTATATCATGCCTAATATGACAGGAGACATTTTTTTAATTGAAGCAATGAAACTTCTCCCAGATTCTAAAAGAATTATGTTGACAGGTCAGGCCTCGAATGAAGGGGTCGGAAATGCAATGATCAACGCAAAGTTGTATAGATTCCTTACAAAACCTTGGGACGGTAACGACCTAGAGTTAACACTTACCGAAGCGTTCAAGAGTTATTATAAAGAAAAGTCGATTATTATTCAAGAATCAAAGTTAGAAGAATTAAACCGCATTTTGAATTTGAAACTCGAAGAAAGAACTTCTGAATTAAATGATTCGAATGAAAAACTTAAATCAGTACTAGACAATACACTGAAAGGCCTCCTGTTAATATTAATCAATTTTATTTCAAATTCGGACACCAGAATTGCGGAAAGAATCAAAAGAATAAATGAACTAGGTACTCAAGTTTGTAAAATATTATATCCCGATTTAAAATGGCAGTTTGAAATTGCAAATATACTTTCTCATATTAATATAATAAATTTCAACAAAGAGTTGATAGAGGGTTATCTATCAGGTAAAGATTTAACGCAAATGGAAATAAATTCGATAAGAAATCAAATGGCTTCTTCTTCTGAGCTTTTGGTTAACTTAAATTTTTTAGAAGATATTACTGATGGAATCAGAAATATGTTCCTTTCATTCAATCTAATAGATTCTGTTTCTATTTCAAGTACTAGTAATATATTAAGTAAATTATTAAAAATACTAAATGAATATGATGATATTCTTGCCAAAGGAGTTTCAAAGCCAGACGCATTTACTGAATTGGAAGCAATGTATCATTTGAAAGAAGTTGACTTGCTTGACTTAATTAAAAGTCTTGAATTAAAAACACACATCACAAAATCAAATTATAAATCAATAAATATTAATGAAATAAAAGTCGGAATGATACTTTTCGCTGATATTGTGGATACTTCAAATGTAGTAGTCGTTGAAAAAAATGAGGAAATCGATATTAAAAACTTAACTTATATATCGAAGTTAACTAATAAAAATAGAATCACAGGGCCTATCTTCATAAAAATCAACAATTAGTATTAATTTATTTTTTCTAATTTATCAATAAATTCTAAAAGCTCATCATGTGATTTATTAAAGTTATTATGATTGATGTCTAGTAATTCATGGTTCTCGCGGTTTTGTTCAATCTCTACTAGTAGATCATATAACTTCATAGCACCTATGGTGCCAGTAACACCTTTTAACAAATGCGTTGTCTTGAAATATGATGTAGTATCATTTTGATATTCATTATTAAACTGATTTATCATTAGACCGTATTTATCTCGATACTTCAGCAATAGTCTCTTATAAGCATTGTAATCATCTGACAATATCTCTAATATATTTGTTGGCTGAATAATCTCTGACGTGTCTATATAATTCTTTAATGTTGTTTTTATTTCTTTTTTCATTTGATTGACTTGAATTAATATAAAAAATGATAACTAAGAATTAATTAATCAAATATATAAAAATATTTTACAATTATTATATTTATTCTTTATATTGTATATGGATATGGATAAGAATCAACTTAAATATACAGATTATAATTGGGAAAATGAGTGTCCTGATTTTGAATCGCTAGAAATAATTGATAGATATAATGGTCATGAAATCCTATTATTTATTAATTATATTATGAAGCAATGGGGTTTTAAAAAATTAGGAACAGCTCAAAGATTAGAAAAAATGATAAGAGAAGATGTTCCAATTCATTTGAATAGTAAAGAAATAATTTTTAAGTGGATAGTTAATAACTGGTAGCATAGATTCCAAAAATTATTAAATGTATAAATAAAGAATTATTCTTTAAATAATAGTACTCTTCATACTTGTTTCTAATAATATTTCCATTAGCACATAATTTTTTTATTACGTGGAGAACAACATTTTGAACTTAAAATCATTACCACTAAAAGCAATTCTATTGTCTGGAATTGGAATTTTTATTTTATTTATTGTCAGTCTGTCGGTTCTTAGTTTTACTGAAATAATAGAAACAGAAGATGCTAGTACAGAGTCAATTCATACTTTTAAAGTTATTGCACATGCCTTAGAACTAGAAAACAAAATTGTTGATATGGAAACATCTCAAAGAGCATATCTAATCACTGGGAATCGTGATTTTTTAAGCACATTTTCTGAAGATAAAAAAGAATTTTTGCATCAACTTAAAATTCTAGATAATTTAGTTGGAGAAGACCCTTCACAAGTTGAACAACTTGAGGTGATAAAGAGATTGGAAAATGTGCGGTATAATACAACATTGACCAATGAAATTAATAAAAGACAAGAAGTTAACGAGGGTAAAGCTACTTATGAGGAACTAGTTGAGCTTACAAATAATGGAATTAAAGAGAAATTATTTGAAGAGCTTAGATCAGAAATACATAGCTTTATAGGAATAGAAAAAAACCTGTTACAAGTTAGTGAAGGTAATAGTAAAACAAATACTATGAGTATATCTAAAACGTTAATAATAGCCAGAGTTTTAGTTGTAATTTTTGGATTCCTGATAATGTATTTTATTTCGGACTTTATCACAAAAAGAATAAGGAGAACAATAAAAATAGCAGAGGAAATTGGCTCTGGAGATTATCATGTTAATACTGAATTGGATGGTTTCTTAGAGATAACTAAACTGGGTGATTCCTTCAAGAAAATGCAAGCTCAGTTAATAGAGAGAACCGCTTCTCTAAATGAAAGTATTGAGAAAAGCCAGCTTTTTAGTGAAAAACTTGAGTTACTTAATAATGAATTATCAATGCAAACAAAAGCCCTTAATCAAACTGTTATAGTTTCAACTACCGACCGAAAAGGTAATATATTAGATGTAAATGAAAAATTTGTAATGATTTCTAAATATACCAGAGATGAATTAATTGGGAAAAACCAAAATGTTGTAAACTCTAATCATCATTCAAATGAATTTTGGAAGGAAATGTGGTCAGTAATCAATAGAGGTAATATTTGGAAAGGTGAGGTAAAAAACAAAGCTAAAGATGGAACTTATTATTGGGTATATGCAGTAATTGGTCCCATAATGAATAACAAAGGGAGGATTGATAGATTCTTATCTCTTAGATTTGATATTACTGAAAGTAAACTATTACAAAATCAGATTGCCGAGAATAATATAGAATTGAAGAAGCAAAATGACTTCAAAACTATGGTCTCATCAATAATAAATGTGGCCCACAATGAAACTAATATTGAAATTTTATCAGAAAAATTGATAGCACAAATATCAAGATTAATGGGAGCTGGTTATGGCGCTTTTTATTTAAATAATGAAAATATGGAAAGTTTAAGTTTAAAAGGTTCTTATGCCTTTAAAAAATCAGATCGACTTTCATCTACTATAAAATACGGAGAGGGATTACTAGGGCAATGTGCTAAGGATAAAGAAAAAATACTACTAACTAACATACCTTCTGATTATTTTAAAATTACTTCCTCATTAGGTGGGGAAACTCCTTTACAGGTATTAATAATGCCTGTTATGTATTATGACAATTTATTAGGAATAATCGAGTTGGGCTCATTCGAGGAGTTTACAGAATTTAATTTGGAAATACTAGAAGAAGCAGTTTCTAAAATTGGAATTGTAATTAACAATATTAATAATGTAACTAAAACAAAAATACTACTAGAGAAAACACAAGAACAAGCAGAAGAATTAAAGATACAACAAGATATGTTATTACGTATTAATAAAAATCTTGAAATAAAAACCGAGAGCTTAAGACTTTCTTCAGCTGAAATTGAAAAGAAAAATAATGAGCTTGAAAAAACTCAAATAATGTTAGAAAATAAAGCACATGAATTGGAGATATCAAGTAATTACAAGTCGCAGTTTCTTGCTAATATGAGTCATGAAATTCGTACTCCTATGAACGGAATTATAGGTCTTTCTTATTTGGCCTTGAAAACAAATTTAGATGATCAACAATTGAATTACCTTCAAAAAATTGATTTTTCAGCCAAATCACTTCTTAGAATAATAAATGATATTCTTGATTTTTCAAAAATTGAAGCAGGTAAGTTAACTATAGAGGAAATAGAATTTGATTTAGAACAAGTTCTTGAAGATGTAACAACAGTCATTAGTTCTAAAGCACAAGAAAAAGGCCTAGAATTGATCTATATAATAGAGTCTGATGTACCGCTTAATTTAATTGGCGACCCGTTGAGACTCAATCAAATCCTAACAAACATTTGTTCTAATGCCATCAAATTTACAGAAGCAGGTGAAATAGTAATTAGGATTTCGAAAATTTCAAAAAAAGAAAATTCAGTTTCACTTCTAATTTCTGTAAAAGATACTGGAATAGGGATTAGTCAAGAAGGAATGGACAGATTATTCTCATCATTCACTCAAGCTGACTCTACTACCACAAGGAAATTTGGAGGGTCTGGACTTGGGCTTACTATAACTAAGAATTTGGTTGAATTAATGGGTGGCAAAATATCCGTGGAATCTGAGCTTGGCACAGGATCAACTTTTAATATTGAGCTCAGTTACAATTGTTCTGGCTTATGTTCTGGCTTAGAAGATACAACAAGTATAGTTCCCATTATAAAACTAAATGGAATGAAAGTTTTAATTTGTGATGATAATGAAACTTCAAGAAATATATTGGCAGAAAAATTAGAACCTTTTAATTTAGACGTTACCGTTGCTGAATCTGGGTCTGAAGCAATTAGATTGTTGGAGTCTGCTCAAGACAAACCATTTGAAATATTATTAATAGATTCACAAATGCCTGAGTTAGATGGGGTTGAGACTATAAAATTAATTAGAAGTAATAGAAATATTCAGGAAGTTCCAATTATAATTATGATTACTGAGTTTGACCGAGAAGAAATTCTAGAACAAGCTAAGTCATACGGGATTAATGAATATTTAGTAAAACCAATTTCTAGTTCCAAATTACTAGATTCAATTATTACAGCTAAAAAGCTAACTTCACCAACAAGGGAAAATCACGTAGTTGAAGAAACTAAAATAAGTTTGGGCCTTGATAAAATTGCAGGAGCAAGAATATTATTAGTAGAAGATAATTCAATTAATAGGTTAGTAGCAGGTGAAATACTAGAGAGTAGTGGCTTTAATGTTGAATATGCAAAAAATGGTAAAATAGCAATAGAGATGGTGAATAAACAAAAAGAAGACAATCCTTATAACCTTATATTTATGGACTTACAAATGCCTGAATTAGATGGCTATGAAGCAACGAAAGGTATTCGCCAAATTGAGAATGCTAAAAGTACACCTATAATTGCTTTGACTGCAGATGCCGTGACTGGTACAAAAGAAAAATGCTTGAAAAGTGGAATGAACGGATTTATTTCTAAACCTTTAGAACCAGACCAAGTATTCAAAACACTAGTTGAATGGATAAAACCTGAGGACATAAAAGAGAGTAGTAGTGCAGATGTTAAACAACAAGAGAAGCATAATCAAAATGATACGGCAACTCAAATAATTAGTATAAAATGTATTAATTATGAAGATGCTTTATCTAGATTAGATGATAATCTTGATTTGTATCTTATTATCTTGACACTTTTCAGCCAGAATAATAAGAATTTCTTAAATGAGTTATTGAATATTTTTGATTATAATGATAGAGCTCCAGCTGTGCGTCTAGTTCATACACTGAAGGGCTCAGCTGCTGATGTTGGTGCAGAGAATTTATATTCGATTTCTTCAGAATTTCAGAAGTTAATTTCTGAAGATTTAATCCCGACAAAAGAGAATACAAAAGAACTAATAGAAGAGTTAGATATAGTATTGAATTCGATTGATACATTTTTATTAGATAATCGTGAGAGTTCTAATTTATCTTAATTTGAAACATTACTTTTAGTCTATTTTAGTTTGTGTAATAAAAGTTTTATCAAGATAATTTTAAAACGCACAGAATATTCAATTTCTATTTCCACAATAGACTTAGTATATCTTTGTTATCATAAATTGGTATTCTTTTTTCGATAGCCCTTGTAGCAAATGTTCTTCTTCCAACGTGTGTAGTCAATAACTTCCATCTTGGTTTTTTGACTATTTCTCTTTCTGAGCCAACTAATCTTATTGAAGCCTCTATTTCATTATTGTTAGCTAACTTTCCAACTTCTTATAAATTTCTGTTTTTATAGTCTCTTGTCAAACCTTTGTTATATAATTCCTTTAGTCTTCTCATCATTTTAGTGACATCGTAAGTTGAAATAACTCTAAAGCACTTTGTTCCGAGTGACTGGGCTGTCCTCATTTGACGGAGCTGGCTAACAACGAATGAGTTAGGGAGGTGGACAAACGAAGAAAACTCTTCTTACATCTGTGTCGTTATCAAAGTGACGTGGTAATCCCTCCTCCTTTGAAACTAAATTTATAAATAATTGTATTATATCTAAGATTGTTTTTAATTTAGTAGTTATCATATTTTTTGGAGGAGGAGAAATGAAAAGAAAATTTTTACTAATTACATTACTATTATTAGCAACTATTATATTTACGTCATGTATTCGCAGGACTGTGAAAATGACCTCCTATACTCACCCAGATTACTTTGGTAAGACTTATCAAAAGGTTTGTGTACTAGTCGAGGGTCGCACTCTAGCTGAACGGAAATTTTACGAGGATATACTCGTGAGTTCATTCAGAGAAATTGGCGCTTTTGCTACCGAGGGTTCCGTTCTATTCCCACCAATAGAAGAATGGACACAAGATTATTACAATACGGTATTGAACAAAAATGGCTATGATGCTTTTTTATTAGTAACTTTGTCAGAAGAAGTCGTGCGAGATGAACTAATTCCCAAAATAGTTACGAATACTCAAACGAAGGTTGACAATGACACAACTAAGAAGAATACTAAGACAACTACTTCCGTATCTACTCACAAGGAAATGCAGCGGATACTAGAGATAGATATGCAAATGCAAATGAAGATAATTGATGTCAAAAACAATCAAGTTTCGTGGCAAGGCGAAAGTATAAAGTACAAAGATGGCGAAGTGGGGAAATACCAATTAGGTAACCAAATTAGCTACTTGGCTGATGATTTAGTATTAGATTTGCAAAACAAAAACCATTTGAAAAAACATGATTAGAAATGTAGTAATAATGGCTGGTGGCTCGGGTGAGCGATTTTGGCCATTGAGCAGAAAAAATAAACCGAAACAATTATTAGAGCTGACTTCATCGGGTAAAGTAATGATAGCCGAGGCGATAGACCGAGTTGCCCCCATGATAGATTACGAAAACGTATATATCATAACAGGAGAGCATCTGAAAAAGCCCATAGAAGACGCGCTCCCGCAGCTCCCCAAAGAGAACATAATAGCAGAGCCAGCTAAACGGAACACTGCACCTTGCCTTGCACTAGCAGCAGGGATATTAGCTAATAAACACAAAGGCAAGGAGCAATCTATTGCTGTGCTTACTGCTGATCAGATTATAGCGCCTGAAGAAAATTTTAGAGATACGATCTCCAAAGCCCTTGACTATGTGGAACAACACGGAGTTATCTCGACTATTGGAATAGTCCCAGATAGAGCAGAAACCGGCTACGGCTACATAGAAACTGGTAATAAATTGAATGATGATGAAATAGGAATATTCGAAGTAGTTAGTTTCAAAGAAAAGCCGAGTGAGGTGATTGCTGAGCAATACTTGTCATCAGGAAAATACCTATGGAATAGTGGTATGTTTTTCTACAGATTAGATACTTTCATAGAAGAAATGAAGCTAAATGCTCCTGAAATTGGAAGTAAAATCAAACAATTAACAGAATCTAACTCAGAGATGAGAAGTATATTCGAATCTTTCGCAGGAATTTCTATAGACTACGCACTAATGGAAAAAACAAAGAAAGCAGTTGTGACAGAAGCCAACTTCCATTGGGATGATTTGGGTGCTTTCGATGCTCTGGATAGGGTGAATAACAAAGATGAGAATGGCAATATAATCAAAGGAAATGTAGTAGCAATTAATTGCAAAGATTCTATTATCATCAACTCTACGAATAAATTAGCGACAGCTTATGGCTTATGTGAGACTGTATTGATTCAGACAGATGATGCCGTTATGAGCTGCTATAAAAAAGATGCTCAGCACGTAAAACAGATAGTAGATGCAATGAAGGCAAAAGGATTAGAAGGGTATTTATAATGGCTATTTTATTCAAGAATATAAGCTCACTAGTTACAGTGAATAGCGATGGTGCTCTCTACAAAATAGGCGAGCAAATGCAAGATATTGGTGAGATAAAAAACGGCGCTATGATAGTTTCTGACGTTATCGAATGGATAGGCGAAACTAGTGATTTGGTAGATATTATCTCAAGTTATGATATAGATAAAGAAATAGATTTGAAAGGAAAAACTGTACTCCCAGGTCTTGTGGATTCGCATACTCACGTAGTATTCGGTGGGAATAGAAGTGCAGAATTTGGTAAGAGATTGCGTGGAGCTACTTATGCTGAAATAGCAGAAGCTGGTGGTGGAATACAAACCACAGTCAACGCAACCAGAAAAGCAAGTATAGAAGAGCTAGCAGAAGTTGGAAGAAACTTAGCTATGTCTGCTGCTAAATATGGTACGACTTCTATGGAAGTGAAATCGGGTTATAGCTTGACTGTTGAAGGTGAGATAAAGCAGCTAGAGGCAATTCGCCATCTAAGTGAGACTTTGCCATTGCGAATAACTCCAACGTTTATGGGAGCTCACGATTTCCCTAAAGAATTAAAAGGCGATAGAAACTCATATATAGATCAAATAGTCAATGAAATGCTTCCTTATATTTCTGAGAATAAGTTAGCCGAGTTCAACGATGTATTTGTAGATAAGGGATATTATACTACAGCAGAAGGTACAAGAGTACTAGAAGCAGGGAAAGAGTACGGACTATTGCCCAAGGCACATTGCGATGAGTTGGCCGATGTGGGAGCTGCGACTATGGCGGCGAATGCTGGTGCAGTATCAGCAGACCACTTGCTATTTGTATCAGATGAGGGAATAGCTAGTCTGAAAAGCTCAGGAACTGTGGCTGGATTACTTCCTGGAACAGCTTATTTTATCAAAATGCCCTATGCACCTGCAAGAAAGCTGATAGACTCGGGCGTTATAACAGCAATAGCAACAGATTGCAACCCCGGTTCTTGCTTCACTGAGAATATGCAAACGATTATGTCACTCTCAGTTATTAATATGGGAATGACCGCCGAAGAGGCTATAAGTGCAGCAACTATAAATGGAGCATACTCTATTCGAAAGTCAAACGAGGTTGGAAGCTTAGAAGTTGGTAAAAAAGCTGATTTTATAGTTTGCAATTGTACCGATTATGTCGATATTTTTTATCATTTTGGTATTAATCATGTTGATCAAACATGGATAAACGGAAAACAAATAATATAGGTTTTATATGAAATTTTTAAGTTTACTCTTTTTAACAGCTGTTGTTCTTACGCTCAATGCTAATGCGGAAGATTTACCGAAGTTAATTAATGAAGATTACAAGGCATACAGTGATAGTTTGGAACATAATATAACATCATTCACCTATTTAGATGATGATGGTAGCTACAAGACTTACTTGCTTAGTAGCCAAGAATCAGACAACAACAATCCAATATTTCAAATTGGGAGTGTATCAAAGCTTTTCACTGCACACGCATTGTGTAATATGGTAATCAACGGCGATCTGAAATTGACAACTAAAGTGAAAGAAGTATTACCTTTTGTAACTTTCAAAGATGAAAGAATAGCTAATATTACTTTAGAACAACTAGCTAACCATTCTTCGGGTTTACCTAGATTGCCAGTTAATATATTTGTTGGTATGACAGATTCTCTTCAACCATATCAGAATTATACTAAATCTATGCTATATAATTTCCTAGCTAACTACGAGCTAGTACGAGCTCCCGGAAAATCTTATGAGTATTCTAATCTTGGGTTTGGACTATTAGGGAATATATTAGATACTTATCTAGCAAAAAACAAGAATACAACATTAGAAAAATACATTCAAAAAGAAATATTCGACAAAGCAGGAATGAAAGATACTGGTTTCGAGCTAACGGTGGAACAAAAAGAACGCGAAGTACAGCCATATATTGAAAATTCACCTACTCCAGCTTGGGAATTCGATGTTATCAAATGGGCTGGAGCTTACTATAGCACTACTCAGGATTTGGCTAAGTACTTGAATCAATTCGTGACTAAAACACCTGTCTTTGATCAAAAAGTATTAGAACTTTCTCGTACTATCACATTTGAGCCAAATCCGAATATGCGCATGAGTTTGGGATGGCATATTACTCCTCTTGGTAGTAGTACAGTTTACTGGCACAATGGAAATACTTATGGTAATTCTGCATTTATCGGTTTCACTTCTTCTGGTAAATTTGTGGCTGTACTATCTAATAGTAACAGGATACTTGACAGTTTCGCTGTTGATGTATTGAACAGTATGAAATAAGAACTCACAAAATAATTTCAATCTAAAAAATCTACTTTCCCCTTTGGAAACGTAGATTTTTTTTGTACCTATACTATTAGTTTTATAATATTTATCATTATAATACTACTATAATTAGAGAAATTATCATTATTTTGTGACAAAACGGAAACATAACTGTTATTGTATTAAGAGCAATGGGCAAAAATTATAAAGACATATCGGATACGGTGCTCTACTATATGCTGAAAGGTTCTAAATCAGAATCTAAGAAGGCGTTTGATGAGCTATATAGGAGACATTCTACGAATGTTTATACCTATTGCCGAAAAGTGTTAAATAATGACCCATTGGCTGAAGATATATTCCAAGAGACGTTCACCCGGTTCTTTGAGGGAGCAAAAAAAGAAAGAGAAATGACCAATGTTCTTGGTTATCTCTTGAAAATAGCTAGAAATCTTTGTCTAAATGAAAAGGCAAAGAAGTATAACAACAAAGTCACTTTAGAAGAGTTGCATTTGCCACAATACGATGTGAGCTATGCCAATATACAGCTAAACGAATTGTTGCAGACGGCACTCGATGCTTTACCCCAAAAATACCGTGAAGTACTTGTGCTACGTGAGTACTTGGATATGTCTTATAATGAAATAGCAGAGGCCGTAGGTACTACGATGCCTGTGGTACGAATAAGAATATACAGAGCTAAAGGAAGAATAAGAGAGCTTTTAGCACCCTATTTTGAAGAAATGAAAGATTATAATTAGATGAATATGAATAATACAAATATAACAACATCGGAAAAGCTACACCTACTCCTTGACGGAGAATCAGAAGGTATAGATACTGCGGAAGTATTGAACGAAGTTTCGAATAGCCCAGAGCTAACACAAGAGTTCTTGGACCTTGTGAGAATGAAACAAATGATGAGCGGTGCTACTGAGGCCCCACCTGAACATCTTCGCCGAGGTATAATGGCTGGGATTGGTCTTGGCGGCAGTGGGTTATGGTACTACTTACAGAATAGTGGTATGGTAGCTGCTTCGGCTGCTTTCTTATCTAGCAAAGGAGGGGCAGCCCTAATAGCAGGTATGGTTGGCGTATTCGCTACATTTATGGTAATGAATAATAGTGATAAACCTGCAACTGCAGACAATTCAACTCCAACTATTACTAATAGCCAATACACAGAGCTAGCTAGTTCTATGCCTATTGTAATGGATGTACCGGTAGTATCGTCGGTATCCAAGAACACAAATATTCGCAATAGCTCAAACCAAGGCAACAGTAGCTATAATACGAATAAAAGTACTGCTTTTTCTACTTCTAAAAGCACAGCTATAAATTCTGAGAGCGACATTGCCGCTGATAATTTCTTCGAAGTTAGCGAAAGTAAAAAGGCATATAGCACAAATCAGAATGTGCAAATATCACCTACTCCTTCAGAAAATCTAGCGGCTAATCAGGAAATACTACCGAGTATTCACACTGAAAGACCTAGCGGATTTATAGTGAACCCAACTAATAGAATCATGAGCAATGAAACTGAACAGCAAATGTTATTCAGCTTGCAAGGAAGAGGTATCTCTAATAATTCATTACAGACTGCTGAACTAAGTACTACGGAAGCCCCCGCTATCAATGATATTGGGATTGCTCTGATGTATTCTGTTAATGATGAATTCGAATTAGGATTAGAGTTTGGACAAGAATTTTTTGTGAAGAAAATCAAGTCAAACACATTCAATAGTGAAGAAACAACGCTCGAAAATCAGCTTACATTTTGGGGTGGAGTAAGAGCAACCTACAAATTCAACGATATGCAAATACTAGACGGTTTCAGACCAATGACCTCTATACTACTAGGTGGAACTAATCGTGGTTGGGTAACAAGAGCATCTGCGGGATTAGTATATGATTTATCAAATAAACTAGCTGTATTCGGTGGCCCTGAGTGGACTTCTGGATTCTACCAGTTCGATTCGCAGTTATTGTCCACCCACAAATGGGGATTCCAATACGGACTTTCACTGAAATTCTAAGGATTCAGAATATGTAAATTGGTGACGGACCTTATTCAGCAATTGAAGATTTAATAGTTTAATAAAGTAAAAAAAAAAGTGCTGGAGATAATCCAACACTTTCATTTTAATCATATTAATTAGCCAATGCTAATTATTCGTCATCTTCTGTTGCAGTTAAGTTTCCGCGTTTTTCTTGATCTCTTTCAATCGATTCGAAAAGGGCTTGGAAATTCCCTTGTCCGAAACCAGTAGCACCCTTTCGGCGTTGGATTATCTCATAGAAATAAGTAGGTCTATCGTTTATCGGCTTAGTGAATAGTTGAAGCAAATATCCGCCACTCCCTATTTCCACATCTACTAATATACCTAGCTCTTCTAGCGTATCTATATCTTCAGTGATTAGTCCATCTCGTTCCTTGCTCTTAGTTTTTATAGCGTCGTAATATGATTTTGGAGCTCTGTCAAGAAATTCCATTCCGTTTTCTCTTAGGTTTCTAACAGTACGGATTATATCTGTTGTTGATAGTGCTATGTGTTGAATACCAGTACCGTGATATTGGATTATATACTCATCTATCTGAGACAGACGCTTACCTTTGTATGGCTCATTGATAGGGTTTTGTATAACACCATCTTTGGAACGTACTACTTTAGAAAGCAAAGCAGAGTATTGAGTAGATATATCACCTGGTCCATAATCCACGAATGTCTCGAAATCTAGTACTCTATTTATATAATTTGCCCAGAAATCCATTTCGTTTACGTGTACGTTGCCCACTATGTGATCAATGTGAGTAAGTCCAGTAGTCTTACGTTCTACATCGTACTTTTGAACTGGCTCTTCGAACCCAGGTTTGAACAGGCCTTTGTAATTGTCATAATTGATGAAATTGATTTCTGCATCATCATATAGTTTTATAGCTGCTTGCTCTACGTAACCGTGCTCATCTTCCATTCTGTAAGGAGGTCGCACCGGCACACCGCCGTTGCTTATAGCTGCATTATATGTTTTCTTGACATCTACTACTTCTAAACACCATCTTTTTACTCCGTCACCGTGTTGGTTGACGAAAGAGATGATATCTGAAGAACTAGGTTGCAAAGAAGCAGTTATCATTATTTTCATATTAGTTTTTGTAGCTAATAGGAATGAGATTCTATCTCTGGTGCCTGTTTCGGGCCCTTGGTATGCTACTACATCTAGTCCTAGTGCTTTGGCGTGCCAATAAGCAGTCATTTTGCCAGATCCTACATAGAATTCTACGTAGTCATAGCCACGTATTCCCATCGAATTATTAGGGACTTTACTCGGTATCCCACCGTAACAAATATCCATTTCCATGATTTATTTATCCTCTTTTTGTGTCTGATTATTTCTTAACTTTACAAATTATAAAAAACTTAATTCTCTTTTATATTATTAATTAAGATAACAAGAAAAAATGAAAATTCCTAAAAGTAAACAATATAAAAGAATCTATAATTTACTATGGGTATTCTATACTTTTTTCGTAATTATTGTATCTGTAATTGCGTATATTTCGATAGCTGAGATGAATAAGATGTCAGTTATTTCAGTTAATTTTAATACCATGACTAAGGTATCTTCAATAACTGAGAAAATACTTGATTCACCATCTGATTACGATAAAGTTCAAAAGAATTTAGAACGTTTAAAATCTGAAGTCGATAAATTAGATTTATTGTATTTGGATGTGAATAAGAGGCTCAAATCCTCTATAAATACTAAAGTCAATGAACTAGAGACCGTACTACGAGAGAACCCAACACCAGCTAAAGCGAATAAGACTAAAGTATTAACTCAAAGTATAAAGGAAGATAGCCGAGAGTTCACCCATAATATATTAATGAAAGAGAAATCTACATTTAACCAAACACAAAAGATAGTATTAATTCTTATAATCTTGTCCGTCATAGTACTTACATTAGCATTGATCTTTATTCTAATACCAGCCGTTAGTAGATTAGATAAATTGGCACTCAAACTCGCCCAATTAAGCAAGGAAAAAGAAGAATCCCTCATTGAGCTTTCATCAAGTAATAAAGAAATATATCTAAGAGAAAAGCGATTTGCGACTATAGCTGAGCTCTCACCAATAGGCCTGTTCCTAACAGATACGAAAGGTAAATGTCAATTCGTTAATCAACGATATTCGGAAATAGCTGGATTCAGTTATGACGAGTGTATGGGAGACGGATGGAAGAATAGTATTTACGAAGAGGATAGGGAACGCATATTCAAAACTTGGTATGAGTCAGTAGAAAAGAATGATGATTTTTATATGAATGAATATCGAGTTTATAAAGATGGTGAGTTTAAAAATATAGCAGTAAAATCAAAACCAATAAAAGATGAGAATAACGAAATAACTGCTTTCTTAGGGATGATAGAAGATATAACAAAAGCAAAAGAAGTACAAGCCGATTTACAAAATACAGCTAAGAGATTTGAATCTTTAGTTGATTATCTACCTTATGGTGTAATATTAAATACAGACGATGGGTTGTATTTTAACACTGCCGTTCAAAAGATAATTGGATATACCAATGACGAAATCAAAACAATGGATGAATGGTTTAGTTATTTATACAAAGATAAATCTACTGAAATTAGAAATAAATATGAAGTAAATAAGGGAAGAAACTTCAAAAATGAAATAATAGTAGATATTCATACTAAATCAGGAGAAATCAGACAAGTTGGTTTCAATGATAAAACGACAGAGATAGGTGAGATTTGGTCTATGTCAGATAAGACTGAGCTCCTAAAAGCCAGGTTAGAGACTCAAGAGATAAATGAAGAATACAAATTCATCCTCGATTCAATTAAAATCGGTGTTTGGGACTGGACTATAGAGCCTAATATTTTAAATTGGAATGAAAGGATGTACAAGATATTTGATTTCGAAGAAGGCAAGAAAGTTAGCAGCTATGACGACTACAAAGATAAACTGCATCCAGAAGATGTCGATAGAGTAGATAATGAAATAGCATATGTACTCACAAAACCAGGATCTGAATTTGATTCAGTCTTCAGAATTGTAACAAGAAATAAAGAAATCAGATATATAAGAGCGGTTTCTAAAACTTATCGCGATGACGATGGGAATGCTATTAGGATGGTCGGGCTAAACTGGGACATTACAGAAGCGAGAATAAGTGAAGAAATACGAAAAGAGCTGTCCGAGAAATATGAGTTAATATTAAACTCTACTGAGATAGGTGTATGGGATTGGGACTTTAGGACTAATCAGTTATCCTGGAATGATATAATGTATTCTTTATTCGAAGTATCCAAAGATTCTGAAGATGTTTTTTCCGAATATGAGAAGAAGTTACACCCTGATGATAAAGAAAATGCTGCTAAGAACTTAGAAAAGATAATGAGTGGTGAGGTAGAAAGCTACGAATCAGAGTTTCGGATAATACTTTCTAACGAAAGCACAAAATATATTAAGTCAATTACAAATATTGAAAAGGACGAGAACAACACTATATTACGATTATATGGCATAAATCTAGATATCTCGGAACTCAAAGAATACCAACAGCAGTTAATCGATTCCAAAGAGAAAGCTGAAACTGCTAATAGAGCAAAATCTACTTTCTTAGCTAATATGAGCCACGAAATACGAACTCCTATGAACGCTATACTTGGGTTTGGAGAGATATTACAGAATAATAACAAAGACGAACGAAATCGAGACTATATAAATGGAATAATCAAAAGTGGTAATTCGCTACTGAGTTTAATCAATGACATATTAGATTTCTCTAAAATAGAAGCTAATAAAATGACTTTGAACTTAAATTCGGTTGATATCAAAAGAATAATATCTGATATTGATAGAATATTCGAATTCACTGCAAGCAAGAAAGGGATTCAGTATTTCTCGAATTTCGATGAAAATATTCCTCCTTACTTAATACTAGATGAAGGCAAGATAAAGCAAATACTAATCAACTTAGTAGGTAACGCTGTAAAATTCACCGAATCGGGCTCTGTATCTCTAGATGTTAATTTTGAATATAACAAGAATGAAACCTCGAAACTACAATTAATCTTTACAATATCAGATACTGGAATCGGTATAAATAGTGAAAAACTCACATCTATTTTCAACCCTTTCGAGCAAGAAGAAGACAATGATTCTAGAAAGTATGAGGGTACGGGTCTTGGGCTTTCTATTGTCAAAAGTATAGTTGAATTAAAAAAAGGCGTTATAGAAGTAGAATCGGTATTAGGGAAAGGTAGTACATTCAAAGTAACAATTCCAGATGTTTCTATCTCACTTATGAGACCGAATCAAGTGAGTGATTCTACTAAAATGGATTTTGATAAATATGATATGAGTGATAAAACTGTTCTATTTGCTGAGGATATAGAGTCTAATAGGAACGTAGTACAGGGTTTTCTGAAAGATTATGCTATAAATGTCTTATTTGCTCATAATGGAGTGGAAGCCCTAGAACTAGCCAAAAGTAACAAAATTGATCTAGCATTCATAGATCTGCACATGCCTGTTATGGATGGAATAACTATGGCGGAAATCTGGACTAATGACGAACAACTGAAAACTATCCCACTAATTGCATTAACTGCTGAGATTTATAGTGATGATAAGCAATTAGAAAAAAATTATTTCAAACATTACCTAACGAAACCAGTAAGAGCAGAAGAGATATACGATGTTATACTTGTAGAAACAGGAATGAAAGAAGCTAATCCAAATAGAATAACAGAACAAGATGAATATGAGCAATTAACACCTACTGCGAAAAGCTTGCTTGTAAATCACGGTGTAGAGGAACTTTCTAATAAATTACTGAAGAAATTAAATACACGGGAACTAGCCAAACTAATAGAAAAAGTAGAATTCATCTCCGAAATGGAAAATAATGATTCCCTGCGTGAATATACTAACGAATTAAAATTAGCATTGGAAACATTCAACGTGTTTAAGATAAAACAGTTACTAAGTCTGAGCTCGAGCAACATATAATTACAGACATAATTGTAACTATATTTAATATCAAAATGTCTTAAGTTTGCTATAACTAAAAATTACTAATGGTTAAATTCGTTTCGTTCATAACGGATTTTACAAAAACAATTAAGGTTGATAGAAATGAATAAATTAATTACCCTAATCTTGCTTACAGTATTAGCTGCAAGTTTTTCTTTCGCAAAAGAAGTGAAAGTAGATATTGACGCTAAGAGAACTCAAAGTGCATACGTTAATCTAGCTTCTCCTGATGTTGTACTAGTAGATAACACTAATTGGGATTTGGCATTTATGACCCCACTTAGTGCTGCTATCAGAATCAACGATGGACAAGGTGTTAGATTATGGCACGTAACAGACGGTGGTATAGCAGATTTTGATGCACCATTGGACACAACTGGTAAATTCGAAACATGGACTGAACTATTCAACTCTACTGATGTATGGCAAATCGGTGCATTCAATATGGGATTAGACGGATTCTCTGATGACAACCCTGGAGAGTTTGGCTGGGGGCAATACGCTCAAACAATAGTCACTGGCACAGAGTTGTTCGTTATCAAATTACGTAATGGCGAATATAAGAAAATAGCTATAGATGAGCTTTCAGCAGGTACATTTTATTTCTTTTATTCAGATTTGAATAACGAAAATCAAGAATCTAAAGAGTTTGTTAAATCTCATTTCAGTGGTAAACTCAATGGTTACTTCGATTTGCAAAAAGGTGAATCACTAGACAGAGAGCCAGCTATGGATCTATGGCATTTAGAGTATTCTAAATATGTACAAATAGTTGAAGGTCAAGGTGTGACTCAACCTTACCCTGTTGTGGGTGTAAGAACAAATAGAGGCGTAAAAGTTGCTCAGCTAGATGAAGTTGACGTAGTAGATACTCCTCAACCTAAACAAGAAGACTTTACTTCAATAATCACAGAAATCGGTCATGATTGGAAAGAGTTAAATTTCTCTACTTTTGAGTATGAAGTAATAGAAAACAGAGTATATTTCGTACAAAAATTTGAACTACAGCAGGTGAATGACGAAACAGTTGAAGTTCCAGTTGGACAGCTTTACAAACTAGTTTTCAAAGGATTTGCAGGTGGAGAGATGACTTACGAAATAGCCGACCCTCAGCTTTCTGTTAACGAGACTAACTATGACAATAGTAAGTTCGCTGTTTATCCTAATATTATAAGTAAAAATGAGACTGTCAATTTAGTTTATGCTGGCAGTGATGTTGGACAAGCTAACTTGAATATTTACTCTTCGACTGGTGCGACGGTTCATACACAAGATGTTAACCTAACTCAGAACATTCAGATATCTAATATTAACACTTCTGATTTTAACTCTGGCGTTTACTTTGTTAGAATTCAAAAAGGTAACTCTATCTACACTCAAAAATTTGTTGTGAGATAATTGAGCATCCTAAAGACACTAATATTATTCCTATTGGCTAGTAGCTCTCTACTAGCCGTAGGTACTTTGAAAGTTTACGATATTAACACGAATGAGCCACTTATTTCGGCTTCAATTCAGTTTGTTAATCTAAACCCAGCTAAAGCTGATTCTAATTTCCGTAAGACTGATAGCTATGGATCTGTGAGAGTTCCTTATGATTCTGCTATTGCAAAAGTCTCGTACCTAGGATATGAAGCAAGTCAAATCGTAGTTTATAAAAATCGTAGAAATCAGATATTGCTACACCAAGTATCCATTCTTTATTCAGAGATAGTAACTACAGGGCAGTACTCACCAACGCTCTCTACTAATTCTATTATAAAAGTAGATGTATTAGATAGAGATTTCATAGCGAGCAAAGGTGCTAATAATCTTCGTGATTTGCTTATGCAAGAAGGGGCTATCAATATAAACCAAGACGCTCAGTTAGGTAGTAATATCTCTATAAACGGACTTGGTGGCGAGAATGTAAAAATACTTGTAGATGGTATTCCTATCATTGGTCGTACTAATGGCAATATAGATATAAGCCAGCTTAGTTTGACTAACATCGATAGAGTAGAAATAGTAAAAGGTCCAATGTCCACTCTGTATGGTACTGATGCTCTAGGTGGTGTTATCAATCTAATCTCAAAGAAAGAATCAAATGATAATATCAGTGTACGTGGATTAGCTACTTATGAGTCCGTTGGTCGATACAATTTCGATGTAGGGCTTAATAGTAGTTTCGATGATAACTATGTGAACTTGAATATTGGTCGTCATTTCTTCGGTGGATACTCGCCTATAGAAGATTCTAGAACCCAGCTATGGAAACCAAAAGAACAATACTTTGCTGATATAGATGCTAAGACAGTACTTTTAGGATTTGATGTTAGATACAAAGGTGGATATTTCGAAGAACTCCTTATCTCCAAAGGGCAACTAATAGCTCCGTATTATGAGGGGGCTTATGATAACAAATACAAAACAGATAGATTGAATAATGCAATATTCATCTCGAAGCAATTAGAAAATAACAAAAATTTCAATTTTTCACTTTCACATTCTAATTATCAAAGATCACGAAATACTTATTATAAAGACCTAGTAACATTAGAAGAAATACTTACTGGTGACGATGCTGAGCAAGACACCACTCGGTTCAACTCTACTAATATACGTGCGGCATTCTTCGATGAATTCTTGAATGATAATCTGGGATATAGCGTAGGAATTGACTTCAACTTGGATAATGGCGAGGGTGGTCGTATAGAAGGCGCTCCAGTAATCAATGATTATGCTGCTTATTTGAGTACAAAGTATATATTTGGCGATGTATTGACAGTGCAACCTGCAGTTAGATACATATATAATACTAAATATGATGCACCCTTAGTTCCTGCTTTGAATATAATGTCCGAACTAACAGATGATTTGACAATTAGGGCTTCTTACGCAAAAGGGTTCCGAGCTCCATCACTTAAAGAGCTTTATTTCTTATTCGTTGATGCAAGTCATAATATCAGAGGTAATGCTGGGTTGGGTGCTGAAAGTTCTGATGCCTTCAACTTAGGGCTAACTTATACTTTAGTTAATGAAAAAAGAGTTCTCAAGCTAGAACCAAACTTCTATTATAATGATATTGTAAATAAGATTTCACTTGCTAATTTGAGTAATAATCTATTCACCTATATCAATATAGGACAGCATAGAACTTTGGGTACTAACATCACTCTGAAATACATATACGAAGAGTTCTATAATAAATTTGGATTCAATTATTTGGGAACAGAGAACTTCATAGATGGCATATCGAACGGAGTACAATATACTCCTGAAGTGACAGTCAACTCTTCTTGGCAATCGAAAATATATGATTTGAAATTCTCTTTATTCTATAAATTCACAGGTGAATCACCGGGATTTGTTCTGAATGACGAAGATGAAATAGAAAACTTTATAATCGATTCTTATAGCAATCTAGATTTTACTGTGCTTAGAAAATTTGAGGAGTTGCATACAACTTTCTCAGTTGGAATAATTAATATGTTCGATGTGACTACTGTTAATAGTAATCAGGTGACGAGCGGAGCAGCTCATTCGGGTAATAGCTCATCTCTTCCTGTTGGTTACGGTAGAGCATTTTTCGCTAAAGTGGAGTTCAATATACCATAATGAAAAAATACATTTTTATATTACCGCTATTAGTACTTCTGAACTCCTGTTTCAAAGAAGACACGGCTGTTAATCCATTCCCACGAGGTGATATCACCTCGAATCAAGTAGATTTTGATGTTTATGAGAACCAGATATACTTTGATTTATCAACTAACTCAGTAGTAAAGACTAATCTATTCGGCTTGTGGGATTTGGGTTTCCAGGCTTACGATGATTATTATGTTAGGATAAATGCGGCACGAGATATAGCTATCCAAGATTTAGGAATTGTAGATTTTGATACTGTAACAACGGCATTAGAAAATGATCAATACAAACGAGATTTACCTAATGGCAATATGGATTCCTCCGCTATCGGTAAGTGGTGGGAAGTAAATGAAGGCAGTATTCAATCTAAAAATCACGTTTATGTAATAGACAGAGGCCGAAGTCATGACCGTTCAAGAGGCGGGATATGGAAGATGATGATTTTAGGTGCTGATGAAAATGGATTTACAATTAAGTTCTCAGAACTAAAATCAAATGTAATTGATACACTATATATACCAAGAATAGATGGGTATAATTATATAACAATGTCGTTCGAAAATGGCGGGGAAGTAAATAACCTTGAACCACTTGCTAGCGAATGGGATATCTTGTTTACTAAATACACTGAGTTTTTTGATGTACTTGGATTCGAAATATACCCTGTTAATGGTGCTTTACTTAACGATAGGATGTGTATGGTTGCTGAAGCAGATAGTGTGATAGATTTCAGTGATTTGACTACAGAGATTGCTCAGATGACCAAATTCTCAAGAATAAGAAATGAAATTGGATGGGATTGGAAACAAGTAGATATCAATACTGGCGTCTATACTGTTAATCCATCTAAGAAATTTTTGATAAGAGATCCTGAAGGATTCATCTATAAGCTGAGATTCATAGGCTTTCAGAAAATAATAGATGGGAAAGCGGAGAAGGGCTATCCCCAATTTGAGTTTAAGTTATTATAATATAAAAATGAAAATGGTGTGTTATGCCTACAATTGAAACTCCTTCTCTAAAGGAAAGATACGAACAAGTAATACAAACTAACCCTAAGTTAAGAATCAAAGAGTATGCTGATTTATTAGGTATTAGCGAGTTAGAACTATTAGCTTCTAATCTACACGACCCAAGCCGTAAACTACAAGAAACCCCGATTGAGATTTACAAAGAGCTTCCAAAGCTTGGTAGAGTTATGGTATTGGCAAGAAACGAAAATGCTGTACACGAACGCAAAGGGACTTTTGGAAAAGTACAAGTACACGGTTCCATGGGTTTGATTCATGGCGAAGACATCGACCTAAGAGTATTCTTCGATGATTGGAAGTATGTATATAATGTAGAAAAAGAGCACAATGGTAAGATGCTTCGTTCTATTCAGTTTTTCAACAAATATGGCAAACCATCTCAGAAAGTCTATCTAACAGACGATAGTAACGAAGAAGAGTACCAAAAGCTAATTGGGAGTTTCATATCAGATGATACTACTTTGCCAGTAGTTGAGAAAGGTGAAAAGCCAAAGAATTACAACGCGATAGAAGATATAGATTTCGATAAGGCAATTAGTGAGTGGGAGAAACTAGAGGACACTCATAACTTCCAGACAATACTCGAAACACAGAAAATAAAGAGACTAGAGCTAATAAAAAGAGCTCCCGATAATCTAGCTTACAGAGTTTACAATGATGCAGTTATAGACATATTACATAGCGCTGCCGATAGACAAGTGCCTATTATGGTATTCGTAGCGAATGATGACATAGTACAAATCCACACTGGCGAGATAAAAAATATCCGTCTAATAGAGAATTGGACTAATATAATGGACGAGAATTTCAATATGCACCTACGTAATGATTTGATTGCTGAAACTTTTGTGCTATTCAAACCAACAAAAGATGGTGTAGTTACGTCACTCGAACTTTATGATATGGATGGCGAACTTGCAATCACATTCTTCGGCAAAAGAAAGCCTGGAATACCAGAGTTACCGGAGTGGCAAGATATAATCGCAGAACTAGAAAAGGCAAAGTGATGAATAATAGAATAGAAAAAATAGTTGATTTTCTTAAGAAAAGATGGGGAGTTACATCTCCATATCAAGTAGCAATTATATTTCTTGTTTTTGCTATTACAGGAATGCTTTCCGTTTACGTTAGCCGATTTGTATTCGAGATACTCCACTTAACCAAAGAAGATCCATTTTGGCTACGTGCAGTTGTATATATAGTAACTGTACTCCCAGCTTACCAAATAATACTACTTACAGTAGGTACTATATTTGGTCAACATAAATTCTTCAAGAACTTCCTTAGAATAATGCTTGGTCGCTTTTTATTTTGGAAACGCTCAAAAAAAAAGACTAGTAAGGTTTCGTAATATTGAAATCCTAGCAAATACTAAGTTTCTAGAGCTAAAGAAAAAAATGTGTTGTTTTACTATACTTTTTGCTTAATTTTATGTTAGTTTATAACAAAAATCAATTAATAATTATTTATGGAGTTTTTATGAAAAAAATAGTTCTATTCTTTGCTGCAGCTTTAATGGTTGCCTTTTTAAGTAGTTGTTCAGATGACACGACAACTTCACCAGATACTGATAATGGGACAGGTCTGCCACTTGCAATTGGCAATTCTTGGAAATATGATACCTTTAATACTGATGCTAATGGAAATACTATAGGTTCGGTTAAAGAAACATATACTCTTTCTATTGTTGGTAAAACGATGATAGCTAATAAAGATGCATTTTTACTTACAGATGATTCAGGTGGCTCAATGGATACCTCTTATATTTACACTGATGCAAATGGTATATACGGCTATTCTTCATCGGATGATCCAGAGGATATAAATATTTGGATAAAAATTATTGATTTTAATACTTCGAAATGGGATATATTTAAAGTTAATATAGATGAAGAAGATGAAGAAAGCGGTATTTCTACAAAAGGAGTTTCTGGGATGAAAGGAGAAAAAGTTGCTTCAAGTAAAGTAACATACAAAGGTAAAACTTATGATGTTCAAAATTACTTGAATATAAATTACACGGATGTTATTAATACTTATATTGATGAGAATGATGAAATAGTATCAGTACCTCAATCTCAAAGTGATACAACTAATATTAGTTTAATACCTGGATTAGGCATTTATTCTACTTCAAATTTAGATTATACTTTTATAGATGGTGAAATAGTGAAAATTATAACAAAAGATGTTCTCGTTGACCATATCTTAAAATAAGTATTTAGCATTCAGTTAATTTTAAAAATAAAAGTCCAGTTATTACTGGACTTTTTCTATATTGGTAAACGATAAATAGAAACAAAATGGAATAATAATATGAAACTGAGAATAACTATACTAACTATTATATCGCTTGCAATTATATTAGTTATAAGCGGCTGTGATAACAAGGAAACAACAAGCCCAGATGGTGATAACAATTATTTGGAATTAAAGGCCTATAATTTTTGGGATTACAGTGTTTATGATTTGGATAGCGAAGGAGAAATAATCGAAGAGAGTGCAGTATTCAAATCAATCCATTTACTTGATGAAGAAACATTAGATAAGAGATCTGCTTACAAGATATTCTATGACACAAAAACTGATAATTCACTATTTACCCATATAAGCACTGATGAAGATGGTATCTATCTATATATGGATGAGATTAATCTGAATAATTATGTTACTGACCCTAGTACAACTTCTAATATACCCATACTAATTCCGGGTTGGATTAAGATAATGGATTTCAATAATAATGAATGGGAATCTTTCTTTTTTGAATTGACAGATCAAGTAATAGAGCAAGACACTGTATCGGGTAAAGTACAGATAACAGGTAAAAAGCAAAGCACAAAAGAAATAACTTACATTGGTAAAACTTACACGGCAGATGTAGTTAAGCTAACAATTGATTTATCTGCCAAATCGCTTTCACCATCGGGTAATATGGAACGGGCTGCAAAATCCGATATTATCTATACTTTCATTGAAGGCATAGGTATATATTCAATAGAGCAAAATGCAAATGAGATATTAGGAATATTAGAAGGTAGAATAGAAATTCTGACTCAACACGGTTACTTAGGAAGACCGTAATACCTTGTTTAAATCTAATAATCCTGAAATTTTCTCTATCGAGGGGTGGGACTGCGTATCGGGACGGGGTGGTTAGTTAACGCGAATGTAGCTAATAATATTGAACTGCACCAGAATTCTCCAGGTGTTTTCACTAACTCTTTGATGAAAGATCTGTCACTCTGAATGAATATAATGTCACTGCGAGAAGCGTAAATTCAATAGTATTGCCTTTGGCTTTAGCCAACGGATTGCAGACATACCCTAACCAACGAGGACTTTAGTCACACATTATATTGCCCCCTTGGGGGTATTGGAGTTGCTGGGTTACTATTAGCTACAGGTATTTTGCCCCGATGGGGCTAATATAGGAATCTCTTTTTTTACCTAGACTCTTCGGTCGCGACGCTCCCTCTCAAGTGACGAGAACTTTGTGTCCTTTGTGTGAAAAATTTGGAAAACAAATCTTTGTGGTCTCTGTGTTAAAATAAGTAATCTTGAGACAGCCACGTCTCTACTATCCTCGCTGTGACATTATATTCATTCATCGTGGGTGGCTCAATCGTCGAGTAGATTTACACTTTTGATGCCTTGTATATTCAGGATTTTTAGGAAGATATTATTTACGTCATCATCTTCTTTTAATTTCAGCGTGAAAACTCCTTCGAAGTCTTCTTCTTGGGCACTAATATGCAATTCGTGCATACTATTTTTGCCAATAGCTTCGGTTATTTGCTTTAGCATCCCCTCTCTATCTTCACCCACTATTTTCATTTTTATGAATGAATGCTGGTCTTTCTTGCTTGAGATTTCAACGAAAGGGTTATCCTTAAAATAATGGAACAAGGATATAACAGCTTTGAAAGTCACAACGTGCTGTTGCCATTTTGGCTCTGGTGTTACGCTTTCGGAAGTGATTATCTCTACCTGGTCCCCATATCTTAGTTCGTAGAATAGGTCTTTTATTACTCCGTTTATCTTAGCCGAAATACAGTGCAAACCATCTTCGTAGGATTTAGCAAATGCGAAATCGAGTACAGTGGAGCCGTCTGGTAGTGAGACAGGGTTGCCTTTTTTATTATATACAACCACATCTACATCGAATAGGTTTACTTTGATTGAATTCCAGATTATCTGAATAGCTGTATCTGGGTATTCTTCTATCATTTCTTGCATCCACTCACCCCACTCTTCGGTGTCCTCGCGGGTTATATTGAGTGCTTTACGCTTATTTTTGAGTGAGAATTTGGAAGCAAATCCATCCTCTGCAATCGTTTCCATTTCTTGTGTCCGAATGGAGAGCTCTATTTTTTTACCGTCTGGGCCAATAATCTCCGTATGCAGCGATTTGTACCAATCGAATTTCGGTTTGGAAATATAATCTAAGAACTTAATCGAATCGAATGTATTCGCTATTATACCGTGAGCACGATAGCAATCGGATATATCATTAGAGTTTATAATTAGGTTGATAGAATAAAAATTATCTATATCAGATAGAGATTTCCCCTCTTGTATCATATTGAATATCTCATATTCGTGCTTATGATATATGGTAAGAGTGTGATCTATTTCATGCAGGTTCAAACTGTCTTCTATAGTTCCTAGAAATGAGGTTATATAGCCAAGAAATTCCTTTCTTTTTAGATTTAACCGCTCTTTGAGATCTTCGTAAGCTTCTCTATCTAGATAGTAGAATGAAAGATTTTCAAGCTCTATTTTTATTTTTAGGAGCCCCAATCTATGAGCTAGCATCGTATAAAAATTTAGTGTTTCTTCGGCTATGTACTTTTGTTTGTTTGGGGAGAGGTAGTGAAGAGTCCTAATATTGTGCAATCTATCTGCTAACTTGATTAGAATAACTCTTATATCCCTAACCAAAGCAAGAAACAGCTTTCTATACGAGGCAGCCTTATTTTCAGTCTGGCTTACTTCCTTATGGCTTATCTTAGTTACACCGTCCACCATCCGTGCTACTTCACTATTGAAAGTATTTTTAATAGTATCCCAAGTTACGCTATCTACATCCTCGATAGTATCGTGGAGTAAGCAAGCCGCAACAGTTTGAGAATCATATATTGGAAATTCTTCGAGTAGGACTATAGATACATTCAGTGGATGAGTGTAGAACGGTTTGCCCGATTTACGTACCATTCCTTTGTGATTTTCGTAGCAATACCAAAATGCTTTGGTGATTAGTTCCTCATCGTAGTCCTGTAAGTATTCTTCAGCTTTCTGTAATAAATAGCTTAGGTCAAACTTGGGGTCAATACCAAAAGGGCTATCCTCTTCGTATTCGGGTTGGAACATAAATATGTTTTCGGTATCTATCAATTTTTATATTACTTTTTTCTTTAATTTACACAATTATTATAATATTCGGAAAATAAACTATGAATAGACGAAATTTATTAAAAATAACGGCACTTTCATCAGTATTTTTACTGAGAGGGAGCACTAATCTAGTATCACAGACGAATAAGCCCTCAATTATTAGACCAAAAGCTCTAGAAAAAGGAGATAAAGTTGCATTAGTTTCTCCTGCTTCCAATGTTACTGATTTGTTGGATGTTTACCGAGCTCAGGAAATATGCGATAAATTGGGGCTAAATTCTATTATGCCTAAGAGCATAGTAAAAACGGCTTCTGGTTATAAAACTAGGTCTGCCGATGAGAGAATTGATGAGTTACACCAGGCCTTTACGGATAAATCGATAAGAGCAATATTCTGTATTCGTGGTGGGTTTGGATCAGCAGAGTTATTGGATAAATTAGACTATAATTTGATAAAACGTAATCCGAAGATCATAAGTGGATATAGTGACATAACAGCACTGCTAACTGGAATCAATAAGATGACAGGATTGGTGACGTTCCATTCACCTGTTATGCTTTCTAACTTTGATGAAGTGACATATAATTCATTCCAGAAAATGCTATTTAGTAGCTCTGCTTATGGTGTATTGAAGAATCCAGAATCAACTGACATTAGGTCAACTAATCCTACAATAGTAATTAATGACGGAACAGCTAAGGGCGAATTAGTTGGGGGCAATCTTTCACTTATAACCTCACTAATTGGCACTCCTTACCAGATAGAAACAGCGGGCAAAATACTCTTTATAGAAGATGTGGGTGAAGCCCCATACAGATTGGAGCGAATGCTAACTCAAATGAGATTGGCAGGTATGCTAGATAAGCTCAAAGGTGTAGTTATTGGCAAATGCGATGATTGCACTGCTGGTAGCTCTCAATCAAGTTGGGACAGAAGTGAGCTAGAAGTGTATAATTATATTTTTGCTGGGATGAATTACCCTGTTTTCTACGGGTTATTGTTCGGTCACACATCTACGCAATTCACTATTCCTATTGGTATAGAAGCAGAGATGAATAGTGAAAAAGGTACATTGAATATACTCGAAAGTGCAGTTATCTAATGCCAAGATACGCTTTTATCATTAGCTTAGTTTGTAGATTTTGCCAGCTATTATTCGACACATAGCTGTTGACTGTGTAATTACTGATAGCACTTATCTCGCCGTATTTTTCAATACCTAAGTTAATGTCATAACTAGCACCTATATTTACTCCTAGAACAAAACTAGAGAGGTCGCCTATTCTACCATTCGATAGTTCTTTCTCAAAAGTACCATCGGAAAACGGTACGTTCTTGGGTGAAACAACAGTATTTTTATGAGCTTCGCTAGAGTTTATATTGAAATTAATATCAACTCCTGCTCTCAAGCTAAGTTTATTGTAAATTCTTTTTTTCACTGCCATATCGAGAGTAATAAACCCGAGTGTGATATCACTTTCATAAGCAGTAGTCCAGTTAAACCCTGGTAAATCAGGATTTGTTTTTTTGATTACACTAGTTTCTGTTCTGAAATTCGCACTAACCTGTGAGTACAGTACCGAAGCTGTGAATGCCAAGTCATGCTCGTACCAATACTCGCCAGCTAATCCGAATTGTACACCTAGTCCATCGCCTTTGTCGTAATTGCAACATACGATATCTTTCTCCAGAAAAGGGAAACTACCAGTATGATAGCCATAAGATAAGCTCCCAACTGCACCTATATACTTATTAGTAATATCATAGGGTTGACGCGAACTAACTTGCCAATCGAACCCTTGAGATAGAACGAAAGAGGGTAGAACAAAAAAGAATATGAGTATTAATCTGATCATCTGTTTATGATTATCGTCCTATTCGTTATTATTCTATCTTTGACTAACATTATATTATATACCCCATTCGACAAACCAGAAAAATCAATTTCTATATCATTGCTGCCTGGCTTCAATCGAGTATTCGTTATATTCATCTCTATTCCACCAAGAGTATTTACTATCTGCACATCAAGTGTCATATCCACAGGAGTAGATATAGTGATTTTGGAGCTCGAAGCAATTGGATTAGGTGAAATATAAGCTACATTTACACCTTCTCCATCATATATTTTGAAATCCAGCCCACAAACGGAGTCGGTCTCATATATACCACGATGTGGCTTTATCTCGAATAATCTATCACAATTTCTATTACTGAATTTTGAATCCGTAAAGTCAATATTTGTGTATTTAGCATTACCTAAGAAAGTTGTAAACTTCAGTATTACCAGAGTGTCTGACTCTAAGAAATTTTCTTCCGATTGTCTTTTTATATTAACTTCTAAGTTACCGTCTTGGTTCAAACTAAACCTGGTATCTATAGATGCCGCCGAGCTAGCTGTATTCATAAAAATTGGCTCTATGAATTGGAGCAAAGTCCTATTATAACGGAGTACATCGGTATATTTATTAGCATTTGTTATCTTCTCTTTCTCAACTATTATGGGCATTAGCACTTCTGTACCAGGGAACGAACTAACAGAATCTATTTTCAATATAATATCTGCTTGGGGTACTCCACTACCTATCAGCCCCACGTAATTCGTATCATAAGGAATCGTTGCGTTTGTTATAATCAGCAATTCACTTCTGTGATTACCAGGAATATCTGGCTTATAGGTAATTGTGATTATTGAAGTGTCTAGAGGTGCCAATTCGCTTTTAACATACGAAACCGTGTAATTTACTCCATCTTTAGGGATAATATTAAATATGCTTAGTGTCTCATTGCCAATATTCTTGATTTGTAGAGATTGAGTTACGAAACTGTTACAATTTACATCAGTCGATATTGTAAGCGAGCCGAAGTCAATCGAATCTTTGTTGAGCAATACTATTGGTTGCCTTACAGTACCAGTAAAATTCACTTCAAATATCGAATTTGCGTGTTGTGCTCCAGCTATTCTCCTATTCATCAGATCACTTTCGAAGTGGTATTTGAAACTGATATTTCCCCCACTTCCAGCTGTAACCTCAATATCAATAGTATCGGTTTGAGTCTGATACAGGTGCTTTTTGGAGCTAATGCCATCTAATAATTTTATTACGTCATCTCTATTATTAGAGAAATTTTCAATCTTATTCCCTATAGGGAAATTACCATCATTTTGTACAACGAATGATATGATTTCTTTATCACCCGGTCTTAGATTACCCAAGTTTATATTATATTTATTATCTGAGAAAGTAAGGAAATGACCAGAAGGTACACTAACAATTTTTAGATTTTGTGTTACCCCAGTACCAGTAATTCTTGTTTGAACTGAATCTATTTTATCGGTATTCCCTTCGGATTCGAAAGGGTAGAAGTACATCTTATATATTGCTTCGTCTAGTTTTGTATCCAAAGGTGTATAATTGAAGTTCCACCCTATGGTATCTCTATCTGGAGCCAGTATAATATCGCTACCCAACCGTTGAGGAGTAATCTCTATACCAGTGATAACAGAGCTTATGAGCTTATATTCATCTTTGAATATACGCTGGGGAGTTGTCCAAACATTTCGTACAAACCATTTCTTTGACACTTGGAATTGATTACCGATATATACCGAATCGAAGTTAATCCGCTCTTCGTATGCACCTACAAACTTATTTGTCTTTCTTGCAATTATTGTAAATGTGTCTTGTACCACCATATTATTATCGTCATCTAGCAAACCGCATACATATTTGCACTTATTTACGTTCTCCACTTCATTAATCACACCGGGAAATAAGTATTGCACAAAGATGGAATTCGTACCGTTGGTAGGGTTGACAACTATTGGGAATGGGTTATAATCATCTATAAACTGTCTAAAAGTTTGGTCTATACCACCATCTATAGCAAAAATGGCCGAAGTTTGATTCTGGTCAGTTATTCTCAGCCGCTTATCGGTGTCATTATTGATAATAAAATTAGCACGTAACGGACGTACAATGCCATCTGACTTATAGGTGATACCCAAATCGACAGTGTCCGTCAAAGATTTTTCAGGAATTATAGTAGGTTTTGCTACTAAGGTGTAACTTTGAACCAAAAAAACAGTTAATATAGTAAGTAAAATTGATTTAATAATATTTCAATTGGATTTGTAAACGATTTTCTATCAATAACGATTTAGTTCATACTAATTTTAAAGAAAAAACGTTATGAGATAGAATTATTTTATTAATTTAGTAAATATAATTGTACAAAAAGAGGTTAATGATGAAAAAATTTATTCTAAGTATGCTTTCTGTTTTAATGATTGCATCAGTTGCTTACGCACAGCCAAAACTAGAAATAATCGGTGGTAATAGTTATGATTGGGGAAAAGTTGGCCCTAAAGATAGCCCACTAAAGACTAAAGTAAAGATAAAGAACACGGGTAATGAGCAACTTTTAATTACAAATGTGAAGCCATCTTGTGGCTGTACTACGGCTCCTTTGGACAAAGATAAGCTAAACCCAGGTGAAACTGCAACTATAGACGTATCGTTCAACGTGGGTAGTAACGCTGGAGTTAACTCTAAAACTATCCGTATTACTTCTAATGATCCAGCTAATAGCACAACTATTTTCAGATTATCTGCTGATGTTGAAAAAGCAGTAGTCGTATCGCCAGCTTATTTCGCTTTCAATCAAATGGAAGTAGGAAAAGAAGAGTCTTCTAGAGTATCAATAAAGAATACTGGTAAAAAGCCATTAACTATCAGCAATATTACAAAAAGTCCTGCTGATTTGAAGTTAAATCTAAGTGGAACTAAAACATTGAAACCGGGTGAATCTTTTGATTTAGTGGCAAAGGTAACTCCTACTGCTCCTGGTTATATGAATTGTTGGGTTAAGATGAAAACTGATTCTGTTGACGATCCTGAGATTTCTATTTCTGGCTATGGCTCAGTGAAAGAATCCCCAATCTTCAACAACAAGTAAGCATCTAAAAAGACTTAAATCAAGCCGGCTGTAAAGTCGGCTTTTTTATTATCTAGCAATTATAATTTATATGATAAGAAAAGACGTAGTAATAATAGGTGGCGGTGCTGCAGGACTGCAATGCGGTATAGAAGCAGCCAAAGCTGGTCGCAATTCATTAGTAATAGAACACAGCCGAATGATAGGTACTAAAATACTCATCTCAGGTGGTGGCAGATGCAATTTCACTAATGTCAACGCTGGACCAGCTAACTATACTTCTTCTAATCCACATTTTCATAAATCTGCTCTTTCTCGCTATACTCCAAATGATTTTATAGATTTGGTGGAGCAATACGAGATTGACTACTACGAGAAAACTTTAGGACAGCTCTTTTGCAAGAATTCTTCGAGAGAGATTGTGGCTTTGCTCCAATCGGAAGCTGATAAATATGGTCTAGAGATAAAGACTAGCACCAAAGTAGGTGAAATAAAAAAAGCAGATGATGGAAGATATTTCGTACTTACTAATCAAGGTGATTTCAGCTGCGAATCAGTTGTAATAGCGACAGGTGGGTTATCTTTTCCAAGTCGTGGTGCAACCGATTTCACATACAGAATAGCAGAACAATTTGAGCTAAAACTCAATCCCCCTCGCCCCGGATTAGTGCCATTAGTACTAGACTTTAATAAGAATCTAGATTATAAATCTTTACGTGGTATTTCATTCAATGCAGAAGTATATACGGATGATATTTCATTTAAAGAAGCAGTACTATTCACACACAAAGGGATGAGTGGCCCTGCTATATTGCAAATATCGAATTACCTGAATGGCAGTAAAGAGTTCCATATTCGACTAGAACCAGATTTAGATTTACCTGCTTTCTTCACAGAGGAAAGACGCTCCGGAGTGTTGATTAAAAATTTATTATCTGGATTCTTATCTTCAAGATTTGCTACTGAATGGGCTGAATACCATGGATTCGATTGCTCACCTAAACAGTTAGATGACCATCAATTCGAACGACTATTAGGGCTGCTAGACAAGTGGACAATTGCAATAACAGGAGACGAAGGATACAGCAAAGCAGAGATAACACTTGGCGGTGTTCACCCCGATGAACTATCATCAAAGACTATGGAAACTCGAAAGCACAAAGGGCTATATATAATCGGTGAAGCTGTGGATGTAAACGGTTGGCTTGGTGGTTATAATTTTGCTTGGGCTTGGGCTTCTGGCTGGGCAGCCGGACAGTTTGTGTAAATTAATATATAAATTCCCATCTTTAAGCGTAGCGAAAGAGGGGTGGATCACGCCAAAGGCGTGAGACGGGGTGTTAGAAAAATAGGAGCATAGAATTGAGTAAAAAAGTATAAAAAATTAGTTTGAAGAATCACATAATTACTTTCAGACTTTTCTAATTAAGATGTCTTTCCAGCTTCCGCCTTCTCTTTCTTTGCTGCTTGTTTCATCAATGATTTCTTCATATAGTATCCCCACCAAAGTCCACATAAAATCCATAAAGGGAGACCTATAGCATAAGTCAGCCAGTTAATTTCTTGTCTTATTAGAAATGCAGTTCCATAAGTTACAATAAGAAAATTAAATCCACCGAAGATCAACCCTGCTAATATCCATCCATTCTTTTGAAAATCCATTTTCTAATTTCCTATTATGTTTTTCAAACCAAATATAGTGAAAATCTGATTATTATGATAAATTATTCACTGCCTTGACTCTTTGCTCCACTTTGTTTCGCTCTCAAGTAACCCAGCATTTCATAATTTTCTAATACATCATCCCGAATAGCCACAGTGGGATTCTATTACCTCGTCCGAACTCGATTCCGTCAGCAACTATGTAGCTATCTTTTACATTGTGTATTTGCTTGTTTGTCTTGTTCTTATTACCTATTTCATAAGTTATATCGTCTATATAGAAATCGCCATTATGTGGTAAAGTAGCTTCTTTGCCTATATTCGCCATTTGATTCATAAAGAACAGCTCTCTCATACTTCCTCTATCAGCTTTTCCGGCGGCTAGTGCATATTTTATATTAGTGTTTTCCAGATATAGCTTATCTGGTTTTGCTAGCTTGGTCAACTTTTTCCCATAGGCTTGTACTGTATTCACTAGTCGTGCTTTTTCCAGATAGTGTAGATAGTGAATCAGCGTGGTTCTATCTACTCCCACTTTCTCACTCAAACTACTTATATTCGGTTTGAAAGGTACAGTTGTCGCTAATATTTTTAGGAGCTTCAATATACTACGAGTATTTTCGAGCGTTATCTCTTTTATAAATCGCATATCTGTCTCTACGATTAACCTTACTACTTGCTCTACCTTCACCGAGTAGCTGCTCTCGCTCTCCATAAAAAATGGATAATACCCAAACTCTAGATAATTCTCGAAATGAGGTATTGGTCGGAAGTCTTTGATTAGCTCCAATGCGATTTCATTATGATTTTCTAGTATATCTTCTAATTTCAGAGCTGGTGTATCTAATATACGATTGAACATAAGATACTCACGGAACGACAGCCCACTCATCTCATACATCACTGCTCTTCGACTCAGATCTACATCTTGTCTGTATATGTCTATTGCCGATGAACCTGTGAATACTATTTTTACATCTTTATAAAAATCATAAAAGTTCTTTAGCTCTCTAGCCCAACACGGATACTTATGCACCTCATCTACGAAAAGATATTTACCTCCACTCTCACGGAAATTCTCTATTAATTTGATGAGCGGAACTACTAAAAAATATGGGTCATCCATTGAGATATAAAGCGAATCGGTGCCGTTTATGACTTTCCTCATCCTTTGTAATAGGAGAGTTGTCTTACCTGTACCACGAGCACCAGTAATTCCCAATAATCGGTCTTCCCAATGTATTCGGTCATATACTCCTCGCTCAAAATCATCATTCAGATTGGCGAGCAGAAGGTCTGACTTTTTATATAATTCTTCCATTTTGCTTATCTCACTCAGCATAAATAACAAAATAATGCTTAATCGACTAAGCAAATATAGCTATTTGGCTGTAATATTCCAAATATTGCTTAGTGGACTACGCAATTAATTAAGAAATATACTAAAAATGAACATTTTGCTTATCCCACTAAGCACTTTTTGCGATATTTTGCTTAGTAGACTACGCAAAATGGAGATTTTCGAGGTGAACTGTTTTATTTGCTAATAGTTAAGTGGTGTTGATTTTGGTGGGGGTTAAAATACATTGTCCAGAGTACTAGCATTTAGGATTCTTTGTTTAGAAGAGTACCTTAAGCTTTGTGGAGCTTTTCCTTTTGAATTACCCAATTCAACTTTCTTTATTTTCTGAGCAGAACCATTAAAATAAACAATATATTTATTAGTATCTTTCCATTGCTCTATTGATTTTACTTCAGCTATGTGAGTGATTGCAGAAACTGGCGCAACTTGATATGCGGCTATGTATTTTATCTTTGGAATCATTGAAGAATTTATACGTATAGCAAACCAACAATCTTCACCCAAAAAAACTTCTTTAAATCCATCTTCACGTGCAGGTACAACTATTGTATCAATATCAGAAATTTCAATCTTTTCTGAATCTTCAGTAACTTCATTCAAAAAAGGTTCAAATTGAAATAAAGTCTTACCATTTTGGCTTTTATAACGACTTAAAGTAACAACTTCTACAGGAAATTTAAATCTACTGATTAGTACTGTTTCTAATTCTTCTCCTAGTTCATCAATTATAAGTAACGCATTAAAAGCATTATTCTTATGAATTATAGATTCTAAAAAATAATCTATATTTTCATAGCCATTATTCTTTGCAAACTCTTCACACTTCTTCCATTCTGCTTTTCTCTTGAAAAGCATGTCTTTGATGATATTCTTAAGTCTAATTTTAGATGATTCAAACGACAAAGAAAACTCAAGAATTTGTACGGCTATATGTTTTAAATGTTGATGACTAGCTAAATCATTCTCAACTACAAATAATTTTGGGTCTTGTTTATTAGAAATATCAATTAAATAACCATCAGGTAAATTATTTGTTCCACCCTTTTTTCCTATTTTCTTTTTATCATCAAGATAAATTCTTGATGATCCAAAAAGTGCATTTTTTACTTCATTAACAGCATCTTCTAATTCTGATTCTTTTTCAAATCTGAATTCTTCATATTTCTCATCTTTATTCCAAAGCATATTTATTTCTCTAATTTATGTTCTTACAATTTTTACATAAATTGCATCCTTACAGACTTGATAAAGCCTCTTTCAGTAATGAGACGTAATCAAGTAGAAGATGAAAGGGAGTTACTTTATTAAGAAGTAGCTCCCTTTTTTTATCACTTCCCTTTCCAGATCACATCTTCTACGCCAGTCAGATGATTAACGTATCGTGCTGCTGCGAAGAAATAGTCAGATAACCTATTCAGATATTTAATTATATTTGCGTTTATCTCTTCTGAGTCAGCTAGTTCTACTGTTAGTCGTTCAGCTCGGCGGCAAACTGTACGTGCATTATGCAAATAAGCAGCAGAGTGATGACCACCGGGTAATATGAAGTTCTTGAGTGGTTCTAAGTCATCGTCATATCTGTCTATGGCTTCTTCTAGCCGAGTTATTTCGGTTTCGCTGGTTCGTTCTATTGCTTGTGATTTGATGAATTGATCAATCGGAGTTGCTAGGTCAGCCCCAACTGTAAATAATATATTCATAATATGCTTCAATTCAGATTTCACGGGTTCGGGGCATTCGAAAGAAAATGCTAGTCCTACTACTGTGTTCAACTCATCTACTGTACCATAAGCCTCAACTCGTAGTGCAGCTTTGCTAACTCTTTTACCATTGAAAAGTCCGGTTGTACCGTCGTCGCCAGTTTTAGTATAAATCTTCATTTAATATTAGATGTTTTATTTTGTAAATTTGTTTAATTCTAATCACAAAATAAGAAATTTTGAAATTGAGCAAAGATATAAGTCTAATATTTGTAGGTGATGTAGTCGGTGAAATCGGCTTGAACAACCTAATAGCAGAACTTCCAGCTATAAAAGAAAAACATTCTGCTAATGCGATTATTGTAAACGGCGAAAACGTATGGGAAGGTAAAGGTATCAACGAAGAAGAAGCAAATCTGCTTTTTGATGCCGGAGTCCATGTTATCACTACAGGTAACCACATCTGGGAAAATTGGAAATCTCGTCCTTTGCTTGGCAAAGACCGTCGTGTTATCCGTCCTATGAACTACCCTGCTGGTAATGCTGGTTATGGTTTCACAACTTTCACTGCTGAAAATGGAGTAAAAGTTGGTGTTTTGCAACTGCAAGGAAGAACATTTATGTCAACTATAGATTGTCCTTTCAATTCAGCAGACTTTGCTATTGACAAGATGAAATCTGATACTAAGATCACAATCGTTGATTTCCATGCAGAAGCAACTGCTGAGAAAATCTCTATGGGTTGGTATCTTGACGGTAAAGTTAGTGCGGTAATAGGTACTCACACTCACGTACAAACTGCTGATGCTCAGATATTGCCACATGGCACTGGTTACATCACGGACGTGGGAATGACTGGCCCTTATGACAGTGTGTTGGGTATGCGTAAAGATATAGCTATCAAACGCTTCCAATTGCAAACGGCTCACAAATTCCAAGTGGCAGAAGATGATTTGAAAGTAGCTTATGTTCATTTGAATATAGATGGTGAAACTGGTCAAACAATGAGCATAATGGCTCACACAACTCCTAAATTCGAAAATCAAGTGCTATGAGTGAAATGAAAGAGTATAATATTGCCATAGTAGGTGCAAGTGGATTAGTCGGTCGCAAAATGCTGACGGTACTACACGAACGCCAGTTGCCAATCAAAGAACTATCACTTTTCGCATCAGCTAGATCAGCTGGGCAAAAGCTAGTTTACAATGGTAAAGAAATAACTATACAAGAGCTAACAGAAAATTCATTCGAAGGGATTGACATGGCTCTATTCTCAGCTGGTGGCGACACTAGTAAGAAGTTTGCACCAATAGCTGCCGCTGCTGGATGTACAGTTATCGATAATAGTAGCGCTTGGAGAATGGACGAAAATACTCCGTTAGTAGTACCAGAGGTAAATCCTGATGCACTATTGAACCATAAAGGTATTATAGCAAACCCAAATTGCTCTACTATACAGCTAATGCTACCACTGAAAGCCATTCACGATAACTATGGATTGAAACGAGTAATATGCTCTACGTATCAATCAATAACTGGTGCAGGACAAAAAGGACTAGACAAACTAGAAAATGAGCTTATTGGTAATTATAGCGATGAAAAGCCAATCGCTTTCAACACACTATTCCACCCATTCGATAGCAATGGCTTTACGAATGAAGAAAATAAGATGATAAAAGAAAGCCGAAAAATCCTCGGATTACCTGAACTAAATATAGCTGTTACTTGCGTCAGATTACCAATTATAGGTGGTCACGCAGAATCAGTTAACTTCGAGACAGAAAGAGATTTCTCTATCGATCATCTTCGAAACATACTAATGACTGCTAAAAATATGATAGTCTTAGACAATTGGAAAGAAGGCGATTATCCAACTCCACAAGAAGCTAACGATAAAGACCCCGTCTTCGTTGGGCGACTACGCAAAGACCCATCAGCACCGAACTCGGCGTATATGTGGGTAGTAGCTGATAATCTTCGCAAAGGAGCAGCCACAAACGCTGTGCAAATCGCAGAAAAGCTTATCGAAATGGATACGGTAAAGGCAAAGTAATATAAAAAGATAATTAGATATTTTGAAAGACGCATTATAAGAATAAATACGGCACTACATAAACTATTAAAATGAGGAGGGATTACATCAAAGTTTAAATGGTGAAGCTCCTATTAGGTTTAATCAAAACTGTCCACGAATTGCCTAACATTTACAAGAGTGGCGAATTTCATCTATCAACCAAAACTATTCTTCTTCGTTTGTCCACCTCCGACTAACTCCTTCGTTGTTGGCCAGCTCCGTCAACTGAGGGTATTCCCGTCATACTGAACGAAGTGTGGCAAGTGAAGAGTCCAGGAGAACTCCGTAGGAGTTCAATATTTACGGAACTTGAAGTCCGATGTGGTGTTAGTTGAAGTGATTTGTTTCTTCATTGTAATTATCCATCACAACTAATGACCAAAGCCCTGTGAGTTTGTTTTCATTTTCCATTATACTCGTTTTACAACCTATGAATAGTAGTGAAAGTAAAAGAATAGTTATTATATTCATATTTCGCTATTTATTAAGTGAATACAGTTTTGCTGGCTGATTGTTCTCAATAATGTCTTTTTCATATTGGAAATTCAGTTTTTCAAGTACATTAATAGATCCAATATTTTCTGGTAGTACCATTGCTACTAGTCGCTTTAGCATCAAATCCTCAAACCCAAATTTTACAATTGCCCTAGCCGATTCAGTTGCTATGCCTTTTCCCCAGTATTCCTTCATAAACCGATAGCCTAGGTCAACTTCATCCAAATCTTTTAGGTACTTTAGTCCCGTGAATCTAATGAACTTTCCCTCGCTTTTCAGCTCTACTGCAAGCCGACCGTAGCCATACTTCTCATAGTCTCCGAACACATTTTCTTTTATCCGTCGTTCTATTTCTGCTCTAGATACAACGCCGCCATCAGCGGTGTATTTGCTAACTTCCGCATCCAAATTCATAGTGTAAGAAGGCTCTATGTCCTCTACATTAAATGGGCGAATCAATAGTCTCTCAGTCTCTATGACCAAATTCGGGTAGTTCGTATTTATTTTCTTTTTCATATTCTATGCTCCTTCCACAAATATACGGATAGTTTTCTACTTTTGAATATTGTGAGGAATTGGGTAGATTGGTGATTAACTTACTTCAAAGAAAATTAGAATAAAATGCCCATAAATAACGATAACACATTCTGCCCATCAAGTAGAGAGGAATGGCGTCAGTGGTTAGAAGAAAATCACATGGAGGAAGAATCCGTATGGCTAGTGCAATACAAAGTCAAATCTAAGAAAACATCAATACCATGGAGTGATGCAGTAGAAGAAGCTCTGTGTTTCGGGTGGATAGATAGTGTAAGGAGAACGATTGACGATGAAAGCTATAAACAGTATTTCTGCAAAAGAAAACCAAAAAGTACTTGGTCAAAAATAAATAAAGAAAAAGTTGAGCAGCTAACCTCGCAAGGATTGATGGCAGATGCTGGATTACTCACAATAGAAATAGCGAAGAAAAACGGCTCGTGGACAATACTCGATGGGGTAGAAGCGCTGATTGTCCCCACTGACCTAGAGCAGGCATTCGACAAACAACCAAACTCTAAAGAATATTACTTATCACTTAGTAAATCTATCCAAAAAATGCTCTTGGCTTGGGTAGTGCTAGCCAAACGCCCAGAGACTAGACAAAAACGAATAGATGAAATAGCTTCTCAAGCAGCTCAGCAGAAGCTACCTAAGCATATTAGGTAGAGATATAAAAAAATCATTGAGTTTTAATCAGATATTAGTAGATTGTTAATTCTATTGAGCTAATAATTTGATGTATTGTAACCACCAATGTTTGAAATATAGGGACAAACTATAAAATGAAAAAAATCTCTTTTTTAATAATATCGTTTATTATATCTAGTCAGATAGTCCTATCTCAGGTTTATACAAGTAAGCAAACTAGGCATAGATTTGCTCAGTTAAGTTTGGGATTAGATATAGAAACAAACTATGGAGGTTTAACAAAGTTCCTCAATGAAAATGGTGAATTACAAAACTTAGATTTGCCAAGTACCTATGTACCTAGGTTCCTAATAGGAGGTACTCATTTCTGGGGTCATGCCGATTTTTACATTGCTATTCCCTTGCTAAGAAGTCAGATAGAAGAAAACAATCAAGTCATTCAATATCTTAGAGGAGTTGAAACGGTTTTCAAATACTATCCTTGGCGGATAGAAGATAATAAAATTATACCATACATAGGCTTTTCAATTGCTCCATTCTACTTTGAGCAGAGTAATAAGAATCTGAATTATGGAAATGGTCCTGAGTTAAATCACACAAATTTTCCATTGTTGGGTGGTATTACCTATAATAGTGGAAATCATTTATTCGAATTTGGTGTAGCTTGGAATTATACCAACAAACAAGATTACTACATAACTCGTACTGAAAAAGAAAGCATTATTACTCCACCCATCTATATGAATCTGTCATATAGATATCTACTTGAAACTACACTGAGTGCGGAAGAAGATTGGGAGTCTGGTCGGACGCAAGCAGTTACAGATAAACTAGCAAGTCAGGGGGAATTAGACGGATTCTACCTGGGTGCTGGTCTATCATCAGCTTTCTGGCTTGGTAATAATAGCTATAATGAAACCGAAAAACCATATATAGAGGGTTATACGACTTCTATTATGCCTGATTTTACTCTTGGATACTATCTCCATAATTCTGATATAAATATAGCATTGGGGTATAGAGATTATGGCACTAGTACTAATACTTACGGTGCAGCACAATCACTGAATAGACAATCAGTAGTACTAGAACTAACAAAATACCTTGTTGATTATCATGGTTTCGCACCATTTTTGGGGCCCTCTATAAGTTATGAAAACTTAAGCTTTGTAGAGTCGTTTGAAGGGCAAAATCTCAATGACATATCAGATGATAGGATAGGATATGGCTTAACTTTCGGGTGGGATATCCGCCCGAATAGAATCCAATCATGGTTGCTTAGAACAAACCTAAGATGGTTCCCTAGTATGGATATCGATATAAATAATGGTAACTCCATATCTTTCAATAATCTAGAATTTAACTTCATTCAACTGATTATCTATCCCGATAGGATGTTTTAGTTGAAGTGCTTCGTTGATACTATTTCCTAGTTAGTTTGTATCTCATGTGAGTCGTCAGATTTGACTCTATTACTTCTGCAATTTGAATATCATATATATCATTATCAATACCCTCAAATAGTCGAATCCCACTCCCTAGAAAAACTGGAGCTATATGAATGAAAAATTCGTCTATTAGTCCTGCATTAAGGAATTGCTGTATTGTATTCGCCCCACCTTGTATTCTTATGTCCTTTCCGTTGGCTGATTTCTTTGCTTTTTCCAATGCACTTTGAATTCCATCATTGATGAAATAGAAAGTTGTGGATCCTTTTTGAACCCAGGGTTCTCGTTTCTCGTGGGTCAGAACATAAACATCTGCCTTGTATAAATCCTCTGGCCAAACGACTTCTCCCTCATCAAACATTCGTTTTCCCATAATGAACGCGCCCGTTCTTTCGATTGTCTCTCTTATATATTTGCCATCTGGTCCGTCTTCTTTGCCTCCTTCGATTCCTAAGTATTCCCAGAAAGCTTTTTGATTAAACATCCAGTTGTGTATTTTGGGAGAAACCCCACCCATTGGATTACTTGGACTTCTGTTATCGCCAGCGAAATAGCCATCAAGTGATATTCCACTATCAAAGATAATCTTGCTCATAATTTCCTGATAATTTGTTGATTTTATATTCGATTAATTTCAAATATAATGAATAAGTTTTATTGAATTTGATTTAATTAAGTTCAAATTGGAATAATGGAATTATAGAAGTACAGAAGAAGTAACGAGGGCATCTTGGGTAGGGGGTAAATTTAAAATAATATTTGTATATTTGTTTACACTTATACTAGAAAATTCCGTATTTAAAAGAAAATAAATTATGATAATAGATACTAAGATTAAACTCATTAATTACAAATGTTTTGACGATTCTGGTCAAGGTTTTGAAAAAATAATGCCTATTAATGTAATAATCGGTAAGAATAATTCAGGCAAATCGAGTCTAATTGAACTTGTAGAATATTTATCAATAGAAGAGAAATCTTTTTTATCAAATAGTAGAGAGAATAATAACACTTGTTTAGAATTTGAAATTGAACTAAATGAAAATACAATAGAAACATTTTTCAATAAGAATTCATCTAATCAGAAGTTAGGAAATCTTTATGAATATGGTAAACAATTTATAAATTCCAGAATTACATTTCAGATAAGTGAAATTGGAATTACATTGAAATCAATAGATAAGGATTATGACGATTCTATTAAAGAAATTTTTGCAATAATTGCAAAAAGTTTAATCACCCCCTTCAATAATAAAAAACTAGTTCAGATATCAGCTGAAAGAGATATTTTACCTGAAAATTCAAGAAATGAAATAGAAGTATCAAAGAATGGTGACGGTTTAACTTTCTCTCTACATAAAATCAACTTAAGTTCAGCTTATGATAGTGAGATAATAGAAACAAACTTATTAAATAGTCTGAATAAAATCATTGAACCAGATATAAAATTCAATAAAATTAGAGTTCAAGAAAATGACAAGAAAATGCTTGAAATATACTTAAGTGATCAAAGAAATAATTCAATTCCTTTATCCAAGATGGGCAGCGGAATTAAAACCGTGCTACTAGTACTCTATTGTCTTGTTGTGAAACCTGAATTAGAAAATATTGATGAATCAGAGTATGTATTTGCTTTTGAGGAACTTGAGAATAATTTACATCCTAGTATGTTAAAAAGATTGTTACAGTTTATTATTGAATATTCTAAAATACATTCAACTTATTTCTTTATCACAAGTCATTCAAACATAGTTATTGATGTGTTTGGGAATAATGAGAACTCTCAAATAATTCATTTAATAAATGACGGTATAAGTTCACAAGCGAAGACGGTGTTGTCCAGTACAGACAAAAAGGATATATTGAATGATTTAGGAGTCAAAGCAAGTGACATTCTTCAATCAAATGGTATTATTTGGGTCGAAGGTCCAAGTGATAGAAATTATATAAATGCATGGTTAAAAGCTAACAATTCCCTATATAAAGAAGGAATCCATTATTCAATTATGACTTATGGGGGAAGACTTTTAGCCAGTTTCGAAGCGAAATCTGAATGGATAAATGAAAAATTAATTCCTATTTTAAACATAAATACTAATGCGTTTGTAGTTATGGACAGAGATGGCAGTGAAGTTGATTCACAATTAAATATAACTAAAAAAAGAATTGTTAATGAAATAGGTGAACAGAATTGTTGGGTTACTCAAGGGAGAGAAATAGAAAATTATTTATCTGCATCAATAATTGTTAAATGGTTGAAATCCAAAAATATTAGAACACCAAAATATGAATTGCGTGAGAGTGAGAAAATTGAAAATACAATTCAAGAATTAAATAAGAATTGTACAATTCACTATAATAGGTCTAAAACTAATTTTTCTCATGAAATCGTTGAATTTATTGAACCAGATGACTTAGTAATTCTAAATTTAAAGGAAAAGATGGATGACTTATTAAAGGCTATCACAAACTGGAATACGTAGATAGAATTTCAATAAAATTGAAGTGCTTAAGATTAGTAAGATATATAAGTAAATAAAAAAACCCCACATTCTCATGCAGGGTCCTTAGTATAAATCTTATTTTAAGCTTAGATTATAGAACTGAGCTAAGATCGCCGTTTGTGTTGCGAACGCCTTCAGCACTTTCTGCTAGTTTCGCTTTCTCAGCGTCTGATAAAGAAATCTCTACGATTTTCTCGATACCATTTTTACCAAGTACGCAAGGTACTCCGATACAAATGTCGCTTAGTCCATACTCACCATCAAGCATAGCTGAACAAGGGAACATTTTCTGAGCGTCTTGAGCAATTGCTCTAACTAGTTCAGATACTGCTGCACCCGGTGCATACCAAGCGCTAGTACCTAGAAGCTTAGTTAGTGTAGCACCACCGACTTTAGTGTCTTCTACTACCTGAGCCATTCTATCAGCCGAAAGGAACTCAGATACAGGAACGCTATTTCTTACAGCTTTTTCTATCAATGGAACCATACCAGTATCGCTATGACCACCGATTACTATACCATCTACGTCAGATGCTGGGCAACCTAATGCTTCGCTCAATCTATATTGGAATCTAGCACTATCAAGAGCTCCACCCATACCGATGATTCTGTTCTTCGGTAAGCCAGTCGCTTTATGAACTAAATAAGTCATAGTATCCATAGGATTACTTACGACTATGATAATAACGTTCGGAGATTCTTTGATTAGGTTTTCGCTCACAGATTTCACTATACCAGCGTTTATACCGATTAGTTCTTCTCTAGTCATGCCCGGTTTACGTGGGATACCACTTGTGATTACAGCTACGTCGCTACCTGCTGTTGCAGAGTAATCATTAGTGCTACCAGTTATCTTAGTATCAAATCCGTTTAGTGATGCCGTTTGCATCAAATCCATTGCCTTACCTTCTGCAAAGCCTTCTTTGATATCTACTAATACTACTTCCGCAGCAAAATTTTTGATTGCGATGTACTCGGCACAACTAGCACCTACTGCACCTGCTCCTACTACTGTTACTTTCATTTTATAACTCCAATCCGTTTTTGGGATAATTTGTTTTTTATATATTTAATTTCAAAAAAAAGCGGTTAAAAACCGCTTTTATATTTTCTAATCTAGTTTGATTAACCGTTTACTAATTGTTTGAATTTAGCAGTTGGTAATGATTTTGGTCTTGTTATAGGCAATCCGTAAGCTCTAGCAATCACTGATTGCGAGCAAATACCGATAGCACGAGATACGGAGAATAATACTGTATAGTATTCAAATTCTTTTAAACCAAAGTGATATAGTAACGAACCAGAACCAGCATCAACGTTTGGCCATGGGTTACTGATTTTTTCAACTTGTTTTAGAACTTCAGGAACTACTCTGAATACTCTATCAACAGTTTGGAATACTGGATCGTCAGAGCAATTTTCCAGGCCGAAAGCGTGGAATGCAGTGAAACGAGGGTCAGTTACTCTTAGTACAGCGTGACCGTAACCCGGTATTACTTTACCAGCGTCTAGTGTTTCCCAAGTGTATTTCTCGATTTGTTCATCAGTCGGTGTACCACCGAACATTTCCATAGTTTCTAATACCCATTTCAAACATTCTTGGTTAGCTAATCCGTGTAGTGGTCCAGCCAATCCGTTCAGACCTGCAGTTAGAGAGTAGTACATATCAGAAAGTGCAGAGTTAACTGTAGCCGCAGAGAATGCAGAAACGTTACCACCTTCGTGATCAGAGTGCAATGTTAGGTACAATCTCATCAAGTTAGCAAAAGCACCTTTATCATCGTTCAATCCGAGCATGTGAGCATAGTTTTCACCTAAATCAGCACCTGGTTTAGGGTCTATTCTAGCACCTTTGTCAAATCTCTTTCTGTAAACGAAAGCAGCAATAGCAGGTAACTTAGCGATGATATCCAGTGAATCTTCTAGTGTATATTCCCAATATTCAGCTTTAGTTATGTCATTATAGTTTTTAGCGAATTTTGATTCTCTTTGCATTACCAAAATAGCTGTGTTAAACATAGCCATAGGGTGCGAATCAGAAGGCATTTCGTTCAGAATATTCCACACATAAGTTGGTACATCTTGACGGCTTTGCAAATCTGCTTGCAAGTCAGCTAATTCTTCTTTGTTAGGCAATTCGCCAGTTAGTAGCAACCAAAGAATTTCTTCTGGTAATTTGTCAGTTATCTCGCCTAGCTCTTTTCCTCTTATTATCAGACCTTTATCTGGTGGCACTTCAGATGTATCACAAATTAATGCTTTTACACCACGGATACCCCCGTAAGCTTGCGCTAGAGTAACTTCAGATACTTTCTTATCTCCGTTAGCAGCAACAAATGCTTTAATATCTTTGATTTGGTCTGGAAGAATACCAGCTAATTTTTGTTTCAATAATGACATATATTACCTTGATTTTAGATTAATTTTTGTTTCGTTGTGGGTGTGAACACTATACTTTACTACTTGTAAATAAAAAGTCTTACAACTTAATAAATTTCAAAATTGATAACGAATATTTTATATAAATCTTTTTATTTTTTTTCATTATGTGACTTATTGGAGATATTTTGTCACATTAATTTTTTCTAAAAGACTCAATCGGTTAATAAATATGAGTGATATATTAAAAAAGCCAGCATTTGCTGGCTTGTAAATTATTTCAAGTTATCTCTTACTTATTCGCAACATGATTCTATTGAGTATAGTTCTAAAACTTCCTCTTGAGTTAACTCTTTGTTGAATATAGCAATATCATCGATAGTACCGTTAAAGAACCGTCCTATTATAAGGTCTCCCATATTAACAGGGTTTATCACATCTTGAGTTATACTAATCTGCTGATCCATTTGTTTTCCATTTTGATATAGAGTCATAGTCTTAGTGTCAAAATTGCAAGTTGCAACTACGTGGTACCATTGTTCTAGTGCATTGCTATTAGAGTTGTCCCACACAGAATTCATATTATTGAAAAAAGTAGCCTTATTAACATCATAGATACCTAGTGATAATGTTCTATTCGCGGCAGGTGTAGGATTGTTTTCGTCTCCCCTGCTAATAAGCACTTCGTAACTACCGTCATTGGTAATCGAATGTTTATACCATAATGAAATAGAAAATTTTCTCAAATCATTAAGAAAAGTAGGGTCTTCCATAAATAGATAATTTGGTGTACTTCCATTGAATTTATAGGCGCAATTAGCTCCTCCTTCTCGTCCCTCAGCCGTTTCGGCATTGTTAGTATTAGTCAGATTGTTATTGCCTTTCTGATCATCTAAGCTACCATCAATAAATGGATAATATGCTAACAGAGAACCTTCCAAAGTCTCCGGAATACAAACTTTTGCAGCCGGGGTTGTCACTTCCTTACTTTCTTTACATGAAAATAATAGTAACACTGATAAAAATAGTATTGAATACTTCATAATATAACTCCTAGAATAATTAAAAAATTTATAATAGAATAACCGATTAGTATTCGCTCTGTTACATACTAAATCACATTAAAATGTAGGTTTTTGAAAATATATAGAAATTCGGTTGAAGTAGAAAGTAAAGTGTGTAATTGCTTTCACAATTTTAGTAAGGAATATTTTCTAGCAATAATATATGACGATATTTTGAAATGAATTGGGTAATTAAGTAGATGCTATTTAGATAAATCAACCACAAAATGAGCAGGTAGATTACCTACCACCAGCTAGTGATATACGTAGGTCTAAACCGACTTGTGTTGTGCTGAATCCTGGATTTGCAGCACCTGCTGTTATAGTCGCATCATATCGGAAGAAGAATGATGCGGTTACTCTATTGCTTATAGAATATCGAATTCTAGGTTCTATAGTTATCTGAGTATCACCTTGTAGCTCACGCCCATCGTTCCCATTCAAGCTGGCTTCATCTGATACGTCGAACGTAGCTCTCGAATTATCTTTGATTGAGAATAGGAAACTATACTCGATATTATTTTTCAAGCTTAGCCCCAAAAATTCCCATTCCAAACTCTTCATGGTATAAGTTTGCTTGAGCGCTTATCTCATTGGTGAGAAGCCGTAGCACCACCCACATAATGGGTCACATACATAAAGCACAGTTGTCTTTTCTTGGTTGTTGTCTTAATGATGTTAAATAAAACTACTAGGAAGTCGATTTATTGCATTAGCCAATCAATACTACCAATATTGGAAAGCTAGTAGAGTTGATAGGATACTTCACTTCGTCCAGTTCTCAATTATGTGACTAAATACAAATTATAAGAAAACAGTAGAAATACTAAAAGGCAACACCAAAACACAAAAATTTAGTATATTAGGCGTAATTCAATAGCAAAACTCACTTATTTACTCGGATTTGATATGCCTTTATTTCCCCAAGATCAGATAGTCTTTGGTATTCTAGCACTCACATTAGGATTTGTATTCTATTCCTCTAACTCAGAAAATAAATTTTTTAAGAAATTCTACAAGGTTATACCAGCTTTACTAATGTGCTATTTAATACCATCGCTATTCAATACATTTGGGGTGATTTCTGATAGTTCTTCTGGATTATATACGATGGCAAAAGATTATCTCTTGCCTACGAGTTTAGTTTTACTGACTCTCAGTATAGATTTCAAAGGGATAATACGGCTAGGAAATAAAGCAATTATAATGTTCTTCACTGCAACAGTTGGTATTGTAATCGGTGGACCTGTTGCTGTACTTATAATGTCATTTATCTCGCCTGATGTAGTCGGAGGAGTTGGCAATGATGCGGTATGGCGTGGACTATCAACTCTAGCAGGAAGCTGGATAGGTGGCGGAGCAAACCAAGCGGCAATGCTCGAGATGTATGAGTATAATCAATCATTCTATGCGGGGATGGTAGCGGTCGATATTATAGTTGCAAATATATGGATGGCTTTCTTGCTTTGGGGAGCTGGAAGAAGCGAGGCAATGGATAAATGGTTGAAAGCAGATTCGTCAGCTATAGATCGACTAAAAGAGACAATGGAAACCTACAGATTATCAGTCCAAAAAATGCCTACACTCTCCGATACTATGGTAATACTAGGGATAGGGTTCGGAGCTACATCATTCTCCCACTTCGCTGCTAATGTTATAACTAATTTTATAGAGACGAGCGGCTCAGTTGCACTGCAACAATCGGTACTCAATAGCCATTTCTTTTGGCTAGTAGTAGTAGCAACAACAATCGGTTTGCTCTTATCGTTCACAAAGGCAAAAAACCTAGAGGGAGCTGGTGCGTCACGCATAGGAAGCGTATTTATCTATATTTTGGTAGCTACAATCGGTATGAAAATGGACGTTACGCAGACTTTCGATAATCCTGGATTACTAGCTGTAGGTCTTATCTGGATGGGCTTCCATGTTATTTTACTCGTGATAGTTGCAAAAATAATAAGAGCACCTTTTTTCTTCCTAGCAGTAGGAAGTAAGGCGAACGTGGGTGGTGCGGCATCTGCCCCAGTAGTTGCTTCGGCATTCCATCCATCACTAGCATCGGTTGGAGTATTGCTCGCAGTACTTGGCTACGCACTCGGTACTTATGGGGCAATCCTAGCCGCCGAGATGATGAGGATAGTAGCGCCGTAGAGTGTAAAAGTTCAGTTGGTATATAACTCTGTCGCCAATCATTGTGGCTACAGTCCTTGATGCTTTTTTCGTACTTCAAATTTCTAATCCCTAAACCCTTTGTAATCACTTCACTTGAGGGGATACGTAGTATCCGCTCAAGTGAAGTGCACCATAGTCATTCACTATCTCATCAATCGAATCTGGCTACCGCCCCACGCTCCCTTGTAGCTGTATTTGAGGAAGTAAGCTCCACTTGGGAACTCGGAAAGGTTAATATTAACTTTATTACCCTTTGGATCGATTCGGAATAAGATTTTTCCATTCATATCCACAACAAACATCTGGTCGAATTGCTCCTCCATCTCTAGTGTCAGCGGACCATCAGTAGGATTAGGGAATATTCGGATATAGTCTGATATATCTTCATCTTTTTGTTCTTTGTCATTGTATATATTGTCTTCAATATCTTTAGCATATAGGTCTTTACTCTCTCCACAATTTGGTGTGTCGATGAACTGATTAATAATACGCACTATCATCTCGTTCATCATCTCTACGTCATAACTATCAGTAGTTGGCTTTATGTGGCTTCCACCTATACCACTATCATCAGTCAAAAACAGGTAAGTTCCATTAGTTAGCAAAGCCAAAGAACGCATAAGATACTCAGACGATTTGTCAATACCACTAGCTGTGAGCGGAATAATACGAATACCCATTGCCGATGCACGAGCAGTCAACTCACGGAATCGCTCTAACGTTTGTGGGTCTTCGTGAGGTGGAGCGTCTAGTATAAGGAACATAATACGCGCTACTGCATCTTCTGACCAAGTGAACTCATTGACAGCCGAGCTAAGTGCTACTTCGACTGCTTCGGGAGTGCTATTAACACCGATAGATTTTTGTGAGTTGATAAACTCATTTACAGAAGCAAAATCATTTGTTAAATCGTGAGTAGTTATCAGCTCATTGAAAGGATAGTCAAAATCACGATAGAAAATAGAGCCAATGCGTAGGTTCTTATCATCTTGAGCTTTTTGCAATCTCTCAATAATATCTAAAAGCTCTGTTTTCAGATACTCTATCTCATCACCCATAGAGCCAGTAGCATCCATTGCGAAGACTATATCTACGTTCTGCGAATGAGAACAATACTCATTCACTTTGATGAAATTAATTCCATTTTTGAAGTCAGTTATATTATTCTTGATTTGTCGTTTGCCTTTGTAAACAATTTCAACTGACAATCCGCTTTCATCATCTTTAACTGCTTTAAAAGCATCTGCCCAAAGCTCAGCTTTACCAGTGTTATCACTTCGAGCTGACCATATAGTTTCACCTGTCTGGCTGATTAGGTTGACTACTGCATCGCTCACTGGTTTATTATCCAACGAAGTAAGTTGAACAGTATATCTCTTAGTTGGCTCTATACCCCAAGTTCCAACATGTTGGCTAAGTTCGTCTTTGGCTATATCAGCCCACATATCCCACTTACGAAAATCATTGACTTCCCCTGCAGTTAGTGAACCGGCTTGGATTTCTATTTCTTTACTTGATGCTTTAGACGGTTGAATTGGGTCATAAAGAGTGCTTCTATCATCATATGCTCCAGATTTTACCGCCGCAACTGCTATTAATGGGTCAGGGTAAGTGCCTGATAAATCTGAACCAGAAGCTCCACTTCCAGAACTACCAAAACCACCTGTGAATTGGTTATCCATGTCCAATCCATCAACTAAAACTTGAGCGTTATTAACTAAATCACGAATTTTTAGTTCAGATACACTTGGAGGAGGAAATTTATAATTTTTTGTTAATGTTTTACCCGATTCAATTATTATTGTATCATGAATTGTACCATAACCAGCATAGGATATTTTGATTTTATGCATCCCAACTTCCAAATCAGAGATTATACCAACACCATTCGCTTTTACGAAAGTACCTTTTGTAGTACCCACTATAAGAATACTAGCAGCAATGGTAGGGTTGTCATTTTCATCTACTACTGTTGCCTCTAGTGTACCGTAAATAGTTGGTGCATTTTGCAAAATAATATCATATTTTTTTAATGCTTCTTTATCTCCATCAACAATAACCGAAGTTGAAAATGGCAAGTAAAAATAATCACCAGCAACTTGGATAGTCCAATCACCCTCGGCTAAATAATCAAAGTAATATTCACCTTGACCACCTGACCTAGCTTTATACTCGAACCCATCTTTAGCTAGAACAATCTTTTTCGAATATAATTTTCTGTCCGATGTATCTTTCACTACCCCTTCTAATTTTGCTAATTTCTTCGGTTTATTCAAAGTAAAAGGGAAGTCAACGAAAAGAGTATCCGATTGGAAGTTACTATTAACGTAGATATTATTATAAGTGACAATAGGAGCAGATGTAATACTCGAACTTGAGATATTACCGGTTCTGTCTGAGATTAGTGTATCCTTATCAGAGAAAACCATAATCCCCACAAGCGGTTTACCATTTGCTTCGTTTATGAGTACTGTTTTCTTCGCTGTTAGTGCCAGTGAGGATACTATCAGAACTATGACTATTATTATTTGCTTTTTCACTTTGTCCTCCAAGTTATATTTGCTTTATATATAGACTCAGTTAATGTAAGTTTGGTTACAAATATAGTCAAAAAAAATATCAGTAATGTATTTTGGCTCTATTTCTATTCAACTCCTAATGGAGTTGTTGTGTTTGTTAAACATCATTTACTACTAATATTGAACTGCTACGTGAGTTGCCTGGATCCTTCACTCACTTCGTTCGTTCAGGATGACGTATTTTCTTTGGCTTGGGAGGATTTGAGACGTATGCACTTCGACTACACTATTAGATTAGCATTCTAACAATAATTAAATTTGTAGATTATTAATCAGGTTAAATATCTGAACAACCAAGAGGAGTTTAGGTGAACTATTTCGACGTCTAAACTGTAGGGTTTATGCTGAG
>JBAYUQ010000011.1:0-90816 GCA_041675005.1 Kapaibacterium sp. (SeqCode) | reverse complement strand
TGTTGAACCGTCACCCGAAAGAGGAGCAGACGCTGTAATAGTACCAGAGTTGTTGAACTTAGTCCAATCTGTAGCTGAAAGATAACCGTCAGTCGAACCGTTCGCTTGAGCAAGAACAAGAGGGTCTCCAGACGTTCCACTACCAGTCATTGGAGCTGAAGCTGACACAGTTGTAAGTTTATTATTAAATGTATTCCAATCAGTAGATGTTACATAACCATCAGTTGTAGTATTTGCAGTAGCGATAACTAATGGACTACCAGTTGAACCGTCACCCGAAAGAGGAGCAGAAGCTGTTATTGTACCAGAGTTATTAAACTTCGTCCAATCCGTAGAGCTTAGATAACCGTCTGTACTGCCATTTGCTTGAGCAAGAACAAGAGGACTTAAAGACGTTCCACTACCAGTCATTGGAGCATTAGCTGACACAGTTGTTAGTTTATTGTTGAATGTGTTCCAGTCTGTAGATGATAAAAACCCATTTGTTGTAATATCGGCTTTACCTAATGTAATAGGAGATGATGTAGTCCCATCACCAACGAGAGGTCCATTAACGGATACTAATCCAAGTTTATTATTGAATATATTCCAATCCGATGAAGTTAAGTATCCATCAATAGAAGTATTAGCTGATGCCATTGATATTGGGTTTCCACTTGTTCCATCACCACTTATTGGTGCTGATACGGAAACTGTAGCTGCGGTATTGAATTTCACCCAATCAGAGGATGAGAGATATCCATTTGTTGTAGCGTTTGCCTGAGCCATTGTTAGTGGGCTAGCAGTCGTTCCTTGCCCATTAATTGGTGCTGTTGTAGCTACTACGTCTAGTTTGTTGTCGAATTTAACCCAATCTGTTGAGCCCAGATAACCGTCAGCAGTAGAATTAGCTCTTGCTAAAGATAATGGGTCGAGACTTGTTCCATTCCCAGTCATTGGAGCATTAGCAGATACAGTTGTAAGTTTATTATTGAATAAATTCCAATCACCTGAACTCAAATATCCATTTGAAGTGGTGTTCGCTTGACTCATCATCAAAGGAGAAGCAGTTGTCCCATTACCTGAAAGAGGAGCGTTGCTAACTAACATTCCAAGTTTATTGTTGAATGTATTCCAATCTGATGAAGATAAAAATCCATTAGTCACTGCATCTGCCTTTCCTAATGTGATAGGGTTTGTTGTACTACCGTCACCTACAAGAGGGGAGTTAACGCTTACTGAATTCGGAGCATTGAACTTCGTCCAATCGGAAGCTGTAAGATATCCGTCCGAAGTTGAAGATGCTTTGTTCATAGTTAGTGGATTAGTAGTGGAACCATCACCTGTTATAGGTAAATTGCTTTTTACTGAAGTTAGTTTGTTATTGAATGTGTTCCAATCAGTGAAAGATAAATACCCATCTACCGAGTTCGTTGCTTTGTTCATTCTAATCGGGTTAGCCGTTGTACCTTTACCTATTATCGCACCACTAGCTACAACATTATCAATTTTATTATCGAATCTCTTCCAATCTTCCGAATCCAAGTAACCACTATTAGTACTATTTGCTTTCGCCATTGATAATGGGTTTGTCAAAGTACCATCACCAAGAATTATCGCATCCGTAGATACTTTATCTAGCTTATTGTCGAATTTAGTCCAATCGTTCGAAGTCAGATAACCGTCAGTATTAACTGAAGATTTACTCATAGATAATGGGTTCAGCTTTGTGCCGTCTCCCGACAAAGGGCTATTAACAGTAAATTCGAAACTGCCAACCATATCATCTTCGGCAACCCATTGAGTACCATTCCATTTTAAAACTTGACCAGTAGTTGCACCTTTGTCAGATAAAGTAGGATTCGGGTAATCACCGACTAAATCACCACCTGCAGGGCCACCGGGTTGATAGAGAGTTGGTTTATTGGTGATAGACTCCCAATTTACACTTGATATTTCTTCTTCCGTTATACTTTTAGGAGCGATATTTACATCGACTTCCGTACCGTTCATATTTATAGTTAATTGTGCCTTAGAAGAAATTATTGTTTCAATAGCACTTACTTTATTGCTGATTAGTAGCTTATTGCCGCTTTTGCTTACAGTTACTCCGTTATCGCCTTCTATTTCTACGTCACCTTCTAATCCATTTAGAGATAGAACCGCACCTGTCGCATTATCAGCTAGTCCTTCCGACAAACCAGCATAAAATGAATAGGGAACCGAAACCATCGGAATACGAGGAGTCATTTCAGCCTCATTTTCTACTTTTATTCCAAGCCAATACCTCTCATCAAACTTCAGATTAATAGGGGTGATTTCACCCAAAACTGCGTTGAATACACCGTTCTGAATAGTTAAAGTCTGTTTCTCAGTCCACAGTTTTTGTGTACCGTTTTGATCACTATATATCCTAAATTCGATATTATAGTCCCCATCAGCCAGAGGTTTGAGAGCAGTATTTGTTAGTAACCCCTGATAGGAAATCTTATTTGGTACTTGCCCAATTAGGGTAGATGATACTAATAGTAATATGCATGCACATAGTATAGCTATTCGTTTCATAATAAACTCCGGAAGTATATATTGTTTTATTTCTTTTTATATAAATTACTTTAACTTGATGATTTTCCAATTTGAGTTCTGTAATACAGCCAACTCAAATTCATCACCACCACATACTATTAACTTGTTAGAAAAAACTATGCCTGAATTAAAATAAATGCTTTCTTCAAATTCTTTTGTTTGAGGGTTACCAGGTATTCCAGTTATTACCTTGCCTAAATTAAACCCGCTATAGCCGACTAATGCTATCTCATTAGCATAGTTGAGTATTTTCTGAGCGATGAACCCATTGTTTGTGCTATAAACCAATTCCTTGCTATATCCAGCATTCTCTAATAGTTTGTAGCAACCTGAATAATCGGTGAAGTAAATTTCACCATCGATTTCAGCAATATCAGTAATGAATGAGCTGACTTCTATATCAATGCTTATAATTGTATCTGTGTTAATTTCGTATTTATAAAAAAGGGGAGAGTTATCTGTATTTGTTCGAAGTCCAATGTAGATTTCGTTATTGATAAGGGAAAGTTTTGAGATTTGCGTGGAGAATGGGGTTGGGATTGTCACCCAAGTTTCTCCGAAGTCGGTGGTTTTTATTAATGTGCCAGAACGCCCTCCAGCATAGTATGTACTGTCGTCATATATTAGTATATCTTTGAGAAATGATGAAACTCCTGTAGCTTTTTTGCTCCAATTCTCACCATTATTAGTGCTAATAAATATCACACCATTCTCACCGCTTGCTATTATTCTACCATTTGGAGTAGATTCAATATCTAAGAGTAATATGCTATTATTGAGCACTAGAGGATTCCAGTCTTCACCATCGGAAGACCTGAAAATTTGTCCATTGCTTGCAGATGCAAAAAGATATGAATCCGATTTTGCAATGGACGAAATATAATTGTCATCTATACTTGTTTTTACTGGGTCTTCTATACAAGAAGTCAGTAAAGCCAAGATTAATAGAACTATTATTCTATAAAGGTATATTACCATGTTTCTTCGGTGGATTCTTATCCACTTTGTTTTTCAGTAAATTGAATGAATCAATTAATCGTTGACGAGTGAATTTTGGCTCGAAAATATCATCTATATAACCGTAAGAAGCGGCTATATATGGATTCGCGAATCTCTCGTTGTACTCATCTTCTAGTTCAATCATCTTGTCAGCTTTATTATCGGCTTCTTCGACTTGCTTCTTGAATATAATCTCAATTGCACCTTTCGCTCCCATCACTGCAATTTCTGCAGTAGGCCATGCAAAATTGAAATCACCTCTTATATGCTTGCTACTCATCACATCATAGGCTCCACCATAAGCTTTTCTTGTGATAACAGTGATTTTCGGTACTGTTGCTTCGCAATATGCATAAAGTAGTTTAGCGCCGTTTGAAATTATCCCGCCCCATTCTTGCTCTCTACCAGGCATAAACCCAGGTACATCTTCGAATGTCAGCAATGGGATATTGAATGCATCACAAAACCTGATAAATCTAGCTGCCTTTCTTGATGCCTCGTTATCTAAAACACCAGCTAATATCATAGGTTGATTAGCGACAACTCCTATGGACATACCACCTAAATGGATGAATCCAACTACTATATTTTCAGCATAATCCTGATGAACTTCTAAGAATTCACCATCATCAGCTACTTCTTTTATTACTTTCTTTATATCATAAGGTTGGTTAGGATTTGCAGGAACTATGTAGTTCAAATCTGGACTTTCTCTATAAATTGGATCAGCTGTTTCCTTGAAAGGAGCTGCTTCTGCATTATTGCTTGGTATATATTCTAATAGACTTTTTACTATTTCGATAGCATCTAAATCATTCTCTGCCACGAAATGGGCAACCCCACTTTTCGTGCTATGAATAGAGGCACCACCCAAATCTTCAGGTGTTAAATCTTCGTGAGTTACTGTCTTTACTACTTTGGGGCCTGTTACGAACATATAAGATGTATCTTTGACCATTATAACGAAGTCAGTAATTGCTGGTGAATAAACAGCACCACCAGCACATGGGCCCATAATAACTGAGATTTGTGGAATTACCCCGGAAGCGATTGTATTTTGCAGGAAAATATCAGCATAAGCGCCAAGCGAGATTACTCCTTCTTGAACACGAGCACCACCAGAATCATTCAAACCAATGACTGGCATTCCATTTTTCAGAGCCATTTCCATTATTTTTACAATTTTTCTACCATGTTGTTCAGCTAATGAACCACCGAGTACGGTGAAATCTTGTGAAAATGTAAAAACACTTTTGCTATTTACATTTCCATATCCAGTTACAACACCATCGCCTAAAACAACGGTTTTGTCTAATCCGAATGAAGTAGAATGATGATGAGCGAGCATATCCATTTCTGTGAAACTACCTTTATCAAGTAGCAAGTCTAATCTTTCTCTGGCAGTTAGCTTGCCTCTTTTGTGTTGTGCTTCTATTCTATCTTTGCCTCCACCCTGTAGGGCTTCGTCCTTTTTCTTTTTCAGCAGCTCAATCTTTCGATCGATTTCTCTGTTATTTTCCATAATATAATCTATTTAGTTACTAAAAGTATTTTTAAATTAATAAATTAATGAATAATTATAAAATAGTAATACTTATATAGCACATAAATATTTATTATTTTTGTATTCATCTAAAACTAAAATAATAAGAACAATGAAAACTTTTATCTTTTGTTTATTAATATCAACTACTTCTATGTTCTCGCAAGAGATAAATAGTGTAGTAGAATCTCTCAATAAAGATGAGGTATATAATAGAGTAAGTGGTGAACCTGCTCTTACAAATACTAAAAACTATATTACTAATCAATTTAAAACCCTTGGACTAGAAGAGCTAACCGATGGTTATACAGATGATTTTGAAGTAAAAAGTGGTCTTAGCTTCGGTGATAATAGTGTTTCATTTGGATTGATTGTTCCACGTATGGGCATTCCAATGGACAGAATAAAGCCAAGTATTCAAAACTGGGAATTCCAGAAAGATTGGCTACCTCTTGGGTTTACATCAGATGGAAATATATCAGAAGCAGAAATCGCATTTGTTGGGTACGGAATTACAGCCCCAGGATATGATGATTATTCTGGAATGGATGTGAAAGATAAAGTAGTGATTATATTGACTGACTCCCCTGATGGTGAGAAATCCGAAAAATATAAGACTTTCAGTAGCTACGAATATAAAGTTAAAAATGCTCAGAAGAATGGGGCAGTTGGTGCTTTATTTATAAAGGCAATGGGCGATTCGGCTAATGTGTTCGAACCAGTAATAGTTGATAAATTCAATTCTGGTATCGTCGCTTTGCAAGCTAATAGAGCTTCATTAGAAAGGTATTTCCCCAAAAAACAAGCACTTATAGATCAAGAGAAGGCGATTAGAGAAACTAAATCTCCTAAAAGCTTTATACTTCCCAATGTAAAAGCAGATATAAATTTGCAGTTGGAAACGAAAGCAGTTAAATACTCTAATGTTTATGGTTTGCACGAAGGTGAGGATAATAACAGAAACATTATTATTGCTTTCCCTTATGATGAGGCACTTTCTGATAAAAAAATAGAAGACTATATTAAGAAACAGAATAAGTTTTACTATGAATCTGGGAACAATATCTCTGGTATTGCTGCTGCTCTAGAACTAGCAAGAAGGTTCAAAGAGAATCCAGCGCCAGTGAATATAGTATTCGCAGCACTTAGTGGTGATGAACCAAACCTAGAAGGTGCTAGAAAAATGGTAGATGAGTTAGATGAAAAAGTAGCTAATTCATCAGCAATATTCTATCTTGATAATACCGAAAAGATTCATAAAAAGCATCTGATTATCAATTCGAATGATCCACTAATAGTTGAGAAGTTCAGAGGTGTAGAGGCGTTCAAAACACTGAATGCAGAGGCGAAAGAATTAGATGCAAGGGACACTAACCCTATCATAAGCAAAAATAAAAAGTATGTTCGTGTTTGGAATAAACTACGTAGCTATCCTCCTGCTAAACGTGAATGGACTGAAAGTGATTTCGCAGAACTGAACGAGTATATCAATTTGCTTGAGCAAACTATCAGAAATCTTACTCAAGAATAATGAATAAGAATACTTTTGCATTACAAGTAGGAGAAGGATTAGTAGTCAACGGTGATATATATAACACCGAGGCTATCAGTAAACCAGTGTTGATAACAACTCATGGATTCAAGGCATATCGTGAATGGGGGTTCTTTCCTTATATGGCGGAGCAATATGCTAACTCTGGAATGATTGTCATTAATATAGACTTTTCTCAGAATGGAGTTGTCGATGCTGAAAAAGGAATATTCGATGTAGATAAATTCAGATCAGTAACAGTTACGCAGGAATTAAATGACCTAAAAGCTGTATTATATAATCTGCAAAATCTGTTAGAAATCAATTCGATAGAAAATTGGAATGGAGAAATATACTTATTTGGTCATTCACTTGGTGGTGCCGTTTCTATAATAACAGCGTCAAAAAGAAATGATATAAGCAAGATCGTAACTTGGGGCTCAATCGGAGATATAGATAGAAACACACAAAGGCAAAAAGATGATTGGCGAGCAAAAGGAGTTCTCGAATTCGAAAATCGAATAACTGGTCAAATGCTATATTTGGATGTTGAATATCTCGAAGATAAAATTAGAAATAAGGAAAAGTACGATTTAGAAAAATGCATTTCTGTACTAAATATACCCGTACTAATAGTCCATGGCGATAAAGATTTCACAGTAAGTACGAAAGAAGCAGAAAAGTTAAATAATGCCGCAAAAATTTCGGAACTTTGTATAATAAAGAAGGCAAATCATACTTTTAATTGCCGTCATCCGTTTACAGGTTCTAATGAAATATTAGAACATGCAATTAACTCAACAATTGAATTCCTAAAATAATAATGCGCATAATCAGCACAATCATACTAGTACTATTCTTGACTTCTTGCGAGCTATTTGTCATTGGTAACAATAGACCACCGAAAGAAGTGATTGACATAACCCAAGAATCAGCTATAGGTGGGGCTTTGCTATTCACAACAGAGTTACAGCAAGAAAATGTACCCGGTGCGGCTCAGCTACTATCTGATAATGAGAGCCGATATAGTGCGAATAAACAACAAGAGCAGTACTATAACTTAGCTAGGTTAACTAGAATACTGAATGAAAGAAAAGTTACTCGTATTATCGCAGATACAATAACAGTTGAGTTGCACAATGTGAAACTCGAATTCGATTACGTGAAAGAATTTGCATTTTCAATGCGTCAGCTAGACTCACTCTGGTATGTTATGGATTTCCGACAGATTAAATAATAGATTTCGGCTTTATAGACATAAATAAGTAAAACCATCCTACTAAAAACAATACCCCTCCTATCGGAGTTATCGCTCCGAATATACCAATATTAGAAATAGATAGTATATAGAGCGACCCAGAGAAAACAATAATCCCTAATGTAAAAAGAAAATATGAAATTTTGATTTTCTTTGAATCATATTTTTCGAATAATATTCCGCAGACTATAAGTGCAATTGAATGGAATAGCTGATAAAGTACAGCCGTCTTGAAAGTCTCTAATCTTCCATTTTCAGTAAGTAAATCTGATAGTCCATGAGCACCAAAAGCACCTATAGCTACAGTGAGTAAAGCGAAAATAATACCTGTTCGGAGTATAGTTTCTTTAGAAATTGATGATTTTATCATGTTTTTGGTTCGATATTTGATTAAATTATACTAAGTTAATAGAATACTAACAGATTATTAACGTATAATATACTGAAATAACATAAATTTGTATATAACAATTAAATAAAAGTTAAAGATTATGACTAACGATTTGTTTCCAAGAAAAACCAAAATACTTTGTACAATAGGCCCAGCGGCTACTGGTACGGAAAATCTCACACGACTAATATATGCTGGTATGGATGCGGCGAGATTGAATTTCTCGCATGGTAGCCACGAAGTTCACAAAAAGACTATAAAGTATATTCGTGCTGCATCTAACATAGCTGGCAGAAATATTCCAATTCTTATGGATTTGCAAGGGCCGAAAATTAGAATCGGCAATATGAAAGGCGGTGGAGTAGAGTTAATAGATAAACAAGAGTTTACTATAACTACTAAACAACTAAAAGAAGGCAACGAGAAAATAGTAAGTACGGAATACACTGAACTTAAAAATGAAGTGAGACCCGGACATACTATACTACTTGATGATGGTTACATTAGCTTGAAAGTAATAGATGTAAAAGGCCCAGAGATAAAAACACAGGTCATCAAAGGTGGAATACTAAAGAGCAAGAAAGGAATAGTAGTACCGGGTGCGAGTAGTAATGCTCCCTCCCTAAGCGAAAAAGATCTAGAAGATTTGAAATTTGGATTGGATAATGGGGTAGATGCTGTAGCACTATCTTTCGTTCGTTCCAAAATTGATATTATGGAACTAAAAACGGCTATGAAAATCTTCAAAAGAGAAGTACCAATCATAGCTAAGATAGAAAGAGTAGAAGCTTACGAAAACATCGATGAGATAATCCAAGAAGCTACTGGTATAATGGTAGCAAGGGGAGATTTAGGATTAGAAATGCCAGCCGAAAGAGTACCTTTAATTCAGAAAGAAATAATAAATCGTTGTAATTACTTTGGGAAACCAGTAATAACAGCAACTCAGATGTTAGAATCTATGATTGAGAACCCACGTCCAACTAGAGCAGAAGCTAGTGATGTAGCAAATGCTGTTATGGATGGCTCAGATTGTCTGATGCTAAGTGCTGAATCTAGCGTTGGTAAATACCCTTACGAAGCGGTTGGGTATATGTCTAGAATAATAAAAAATATAGAAGAAAAATATCCATTCGGTAGCGAGAAATACAAATCTAGCTTCAATGATGGTGATATTTCTGATGCTCTTGGTCACGCAGCTACTATGATAGCTGACCAGATTAATGCTGCCGCTATAGTATCACTAACTAGCTCGGCTTATACAGCAAAAAATGTAGCAAACTATCGACCTAGAGTGCCTATAATTGCGTTCACTGATATAGAGTCAGTTGCTCGTAGATTATCATTCATCTGGGGTGTAATCCCAAAATTTGTAGATACTCCGATAAAAGCAGAAGACGTGATAGCAACTTTCAGAGAGGAGTTACTAGAAGAATTTGAGTTTATAAAAGAAGGGGACTACGTAGTTTACGTAGCTGGTTTATCTAAAGATAAACCTAACTATCAGAATATGATAAGAGTATTTAAATTTTAAGAAAGAATTCGTCTTTTACTGGCGTTTCTTTTTGTAGTTTTTTTATAGAATCTTTGTCCAAGCATTCGTTGATTTTCTGTATTAACAGTTTTTCTTCGAATGGTTTGGCTATGAATGCAGCAGCACCCAATTGGTAAGTTGATTTAATCTTTTCTTTGGTTATAAGAGCCGAAAGTATAACTACTTTTGTGTCTTTGGTCATTGACATATTCTTTATTAGATAAAGCAGCGAATCACCATCTATATTGGGCAAACTAAGATCAAGCAAAACAAGTAGCGGTTCTTCTTTAATTATTAGTTCTAGACCTTCGTGTGGAGTTGTAGCTTCGAGTACGGTAAACCCGTATTTCTCAAGCATATTACGTGCTAATTTGATTATCCACTTGTCATCGTCTATTATTACTATTGAATTATTGATATTTTTCATATTTCCTGCTATTTCGGTACTCCATTTGCTATGTATTATCCATGCAAGATTCTATAACTCAAGTATTATAAACAAAATTGCATAAACATACGTTTACATATTAATATAAAAACACGAAATACAAAAGAATTATTTGAAGAAAAAGAAAGACATAGAAGAAATAAAAGCGGAAGCCCAAAAGAAACCATCTAAGGTTAGAAAGTGGATTGTCCGTCTTGTATTGTTTCTGCTACTCTTTATTGTATTTACTATAACTGGTGCCTTTGTAGCTCTCCAATTCAAATCTGTCCGTACTATTATATTAGATATTGCAGAAGATGAAATCAACAAGAGTTTGAATGCAAAAGTCAATGTAGATGATTTCACCATTACTAGCTTGAAATCAGCTGACCTATTCGGTGTTTCATTGGTCTTAGATGAGAAAGATACTATTGCGTTTATACCAGAAGCTAATGCATTGGTTAATCTAGACGCTATTCTCAATGGGAAGATATTTATTCCTGATTTGATATTGCATCAGCCAAGAATCAATATGATTAGGAATGAGGTAGGAATATGGAACGTTTCTCAAATCCCAAAAATCAATACTGATACTACTGCTCCACCTGATACTAAAATACTTTTCAGCAAATTAAAATTAATAGATGCTGATTTTAGAATGTTTGACCCTTATGCAGAAAGCGGCGATTCTTCTGGGTTCAACACCAGTAATCTGCACCTGGAAAATCTGAATTTTACAGGTTCACTATATATCCGACCTACTAAAAAGCAGCTCAAAGCAAGCTTAGATAACTTGTCATTCTACGAATCAGTGATGAAAAAAAAGTTGACTCCTACACATTTGGAATTTGCAATCGATAGCAATTTTCTAAGTATTACGGATTTGGTTTATAAATCGGGTGATACCAAACTAAACCTCGATGCCAAAATCACTGGTGTTGATATATTCGGTGGAATAGAAGATGGAGATTTCGAAAAAGCTCGGATAATGCTGGATGCCGAAGCTGTCAGTATGAATATACCTGAGTTAATGTTGCTTGTTAATGCTCCAGTTGATTTCGTAGGTACTCACGATATGACCTTGAAAGCTGATGGCACGATGGATGATATAAATATTCAAGAGTTCAAATTGATTCTAGATAATTCGAGAGTAAAAGTAAAAGGAAATATAAAGAATGTCACAAATCCTGATAAAATCTATTTTAACCTGACTGCTAATAATTCGCATGTCGCATACAATGATGTGGTCAAATTCCTGAATATGAAAAATAACAATATGCCTGATTTCATATTTGCAAACTTTAACCTTATGAGAATGACTGGAACGCCAAATAATCTAAATTTCGGTTTGGACTTGAACTCTGGAGTTGGCAATATGAAGGGAGACTTAGTAGTACAGAATAGCAATCAACTTGATGTTAAATATAATGGTACTGTAAGTGCTATCAATGCGAGTAAACTATACCCGAATACTATAGCTACTAATATAAATGGTGAATTGCATACTGAGCTATTAGGGATAACAGGCAATAACCCAATTATCAATCTCCGATTTGATGGTGGTGCCAACTCCATTGATAAATACAAAATGACAAGATTGAAAATTGACATGGAATCGGAAGATTTCAGTATCGTTAGATTAGACACTCTATATGCAGAATTCGGTTCTTCTACTATGGTAGGGCAATTGGAAAAGAGTTATATACAAGGACAGGGTTTGCTAGATATTAGGAATAAGGAGAACTCTATTTATAATATGGATGTGGATTTCAATGCTATCAATGTGAAGCAATTATTAGGTGACGAGAATATGCCGACCTATCTTTCAGGTAGCTCCAAATTAAAAGGGAAAGGCATAGAACTCAATAATATAACTGGTGAGTTTGATACAGATATTAGAGATATTGTCTTTGAAGACAGAGCCTTCTTTCCATTTGGATTTTCTCTTAAAGTTGATAAATTCAGCGATGAAGATAGGAAAGTCGAGTTTAACTCAGATTTCGGAAGTATAGTACTTCAAGGGAATTATAATTTTGAGAATACTTTATCTTCATTACAAAATCAAGGATATTCGCTATATAATTTTATCGCAAATGAAGTAAATAAACTAATACCGAGCGAGCAAGAACTAGTTAACAAGCTAGAACTTATGGAAGTAGAGAAGATTGGTTCTTTTGACCCAATAGACGCTAATCTGAAGATAAATGTGTCTGACTTCTCATTCCTTACTGCATTTATGGATAGCACTAACTTAAGAATGAATACGGAATTAAACTTCCACATATTCGCTAAAGACGATGAGAGTTCGCTATATATCAACAGTTTGAACATAGAGGATTTGTACTATAATTCGGGTACATTGACTGTGACTTCCAGAGGACTCTCTGCTGAAGGTGGGCTATATATGAGTTTAGAAGATTCTGCTGCAGTTTTCTCTGATTTTAAACTCAAAGCGAAAGCAAATGAGAAATTAACATTTAATGATAACACACTAAACTTTCCTACAGTTCAACTAGAATACGATGGAAAAGAGTTCAAATTTACTGGACAAACGGATTTTAATAATCAGCTAGATATTGCCTTCGATGGAAAAACAATGATTATTCCTGGTGGTATTCAACTAGGATTCTCTCGACTGGATATGTCTTATCAAGATGAATATCACTTGTCACTTAGCGAGCCGATAGATGCCAAATTTGTTGATGGTGGTTTTACTATCAACTCGATGGAATTAACCAACCCAAATACTAAAGAAAGAATCACACTTGGCGGTGAGTACAATTCTGATAATAATCAATTTAATAATTTCAGTCTTAAATTAAATAATCTCGATTTACAAGCAATCAAATCATTTATACCAAGACAGAATAGAAAAGCTTTCGATCAGTTGAATGGTAAAGTCGATTCTCTGAATATATTGCTAAATGGTGATGTAGAAGATCCCAAAATGAAGTTCATAGCACATTCGAATGATTTAAGTGTAAATGAGCAAATGGTGGGAGATGTAGATGTAGATTTGAAATATGCTGATAAGCAAATCAAAGGTAGTTTAGTGATAAATCACTATTCTGATAAAGTGAATATGCCTCAGTTAGTAAGAGGCGAGATAAATTCACTTCCGATTGATTTATCATTAATGGAAGTTGAGAATAGATTATCTACAACAAAAGAAGCCGATATGGAGTTCGTTATTGATTCACTTCCTCTTTCTATTATTAGTCCATTTGTACCATCTATTAGTTACCTAAAAGGAATTGGAAAAGGAAAGTTATTAGTCAGTGGGTATTTACCTGATGATTTGAAATTCAACGGTATAGTTAGATTTGACAATACTTCATTTCTAGTAGATGCAACTAATGTTGGTTATAGAGCTAAAGGTGGATTAATACTAAAAGAAAATATGGTGTACCTAGATAATGTGAAATTATATAATCTACCTGATGACCTGAGAGGAGGTGAGGCAGACGTTACGGGAAGTGTCACAGTAGAAGAAATGAACATCGCAGGTCTTGACTTAGGTTTCAAAACAAAACGATTCCTTGTAATGCATGATGAAACTCAGAAGGCAAAGAGTGATCTATTCGGAAGATTAATAATATCAACAGAGAAAGACTCTTTACATTTCTATGGTAGTTTCGAAAAACCCAATCTAGATGGTTATGTAGCATTAGAGTCGGCTGATTTGAAAATGCCTGATGAGGAAGAAATTCAACTAGTTCGCTCTAAGTTTATATATAAAAGGACTGGGAATGTAATCACTGCTACTTATGGTAGAGATGATAGCGTAAAAGTAACTAAAACTAAGAAAGCTCAAGAAGTAACTGAAAGTCTGTTTGATTTATTGAATATGGATTTGGATGTCGAATTCACAGGGCGTACTCTGATTGATATGCAAATTAATCAGTTCCTTAGTACGAGTGTCATAGTAGGTACACCTATTAATCTCCGTAATATTCGGTACGTGAAGAATAGAAATAGCAAAGAAGCTAAACTCTATGGTCAAATAATACTAAAAGAAGGTAGTAAACTATCATTCTTCAAAACTTTTGATATAGAAGGAGATATTAATTTCCCAACTGGAAATATCTCGAACCCTACATTAGATTTGATTGCAAAATACGAAGGTGCAACTGTAGATTATAAGAAATACAAAATCGAAATATTTGTTACTGGAACCAAATTAGAACCAACTCTAAGGTTCGAATATGAAATTGGTGGAGAGACTGGTATTGGGGATGATGAGCAAAAATTATCAGATATTATCAGACTATTATTAACTGGTAGAGCTCCTAATTCAGGAAATGGAAACGGTGGTGGACAAGATATAAATCTACAAAGTACTATTGCTTCTGATATAATAACTAAACAAATTGCTCAAGAACTAGGTAAACTAGGGCTTAGTGCTCAAATTGACTTTGATGAGAATTTTGAAGATGCTCGTGTGAAAATAGGTGGAGATATTGTAGGAGGTGCTCGTTGGTCATTCGGTGGTAATGTAAATGATATTAGTGGTTCGCGCTTGGAAGTAGAGATTCCATTAGACGATTTTTTCAATTTGACTGAGGAAGATTGGCTGAATATCTTGCTTAACTTTACTTATGTAAACTCACCTGAAACTGTGAAAACTGATGAAAATCAGATCCATTGGGAAGGTAAATTGAAGTTTGGTGGTAGCTGGTAATAGCTATCTGGATTAGACTTTCTCTGCTACTCTTAGCTTTGCACTTCTAGCTCTCTTATTGTGCTCTATCTCTTTCTTACCTGGTACAAATGGAGTTTTAGTTATTGTCTTTAGTATAGGGTCTATAGCTACGTAATTGCCATAGTATTTCTCATCTCTAGTAACAGATGGTCTTCTTTTAGCAGAGTATTTCTTGAATATGTCTTTCACTATTCTATCTTCTAGAGAGTGATATGACATGACGACAATTCTTCCCCCGCTATCTAACTTAGGAATAATCTCAGTCAATGTATTCTTAAGTACATCTAGTTCTGCATTTACGTGTATTCTTATTGCTTGGAAAACTCTAGATAATGATTTGAATAGGAATCTTTCTGGGACTATCTCAGCTATCAATGCCTTCAAATCAGTAGTGGTACTAAGAGAAGAAGCACGACGATTCTCTACGATTCGTCGCGCTATCTTTTTTGAATATGGCTCTTCGCCATATTCCTCAAAAACTTGGACAAGTTCTTCTTCACTTGCAGTGTGCAAGAATTCTTTTGCAGTTTCTCCTTCAGTTCCGAATCTCATATCGAGTTCGGAGTCGAATCGGTAGCTTATCCCCCGACTGCTACCGTCTAACTGATGCGAAGAAACACCTAAGTCAAGCAAAAGACCAGATACTTTTCCATCGTTCTCCTTTATGCTGCATGCCTCATCGAAACTTGCGTTTCTTAGTTGTAACATGCCATTTTCTATATGAGTAGAAAATCTTTCTTGGCAATGCGCTATTGCATCTGGGTCTTTATCAAAAGAAATTAGTTTGCCCCCCGGCTCCAATTTCTCTAATATAGCCGCAGTATGCCCTCCGCCGCCTAATGTACCGTCTATGTACAAACCTTTTGGATCTACTATCAGAAAGTGTAAACATTCTTTTAGTAGTACCGGGTCATGGTAATCGTATTCACGTTCTTTAGCCATAACCTTTAATCTTCTTTTTTAGTCATTACAAATTTTGCAACATCTTCGTAGCTTTCGCCGAAGTTATTTATACTTTCTTCGAATGTGTCTGGATTCCAAAATTCTATTTTGTCCACCATCCCCATTATCAATACTTTTTTGTCTATCCCAGCGAATTCTATTAATCGCTTGGGTAAACTGATTCTGTTTTGCGAATCCAAACTAACTTCATCACTCCACATAAGCAATACACGTAGGAAATATCTATTCTTTTCGTCGTATTGGTTCAGTGCTTGCAGTTGTGTTTGATATTTCTTCCACTCATCCATTGGGTAAGCGACTACGCAATTATCAGTACCACGAGTTACTACAAATGTCTCATTAGATTCGTTAGATAGCATCTTTCGCATCTTGGCAGGAATATTCACTCGACCCTTCGAGTCTATAGAATACGTCTCCTGACCTTGAAAAAATGACATCTTTTACACCTGTATTTTGCTCTAATAGGAAAAATGACACACTTTCTACCACTTTTACCCACTTTGGTACATGCAATTAACCAAATATAATTTGAATTACAAAAAAATATTTATCAATATTTGTAAAATAGTTTTGTATGCATTGCTAATAGTAGAGTTGTGGAATTAAATATTTGTGAGTAAAAGTGGGTGATATTGAAATAGATTACAAAAAGGAATTATTTCGTTAGGTTGTATCATTATGAATACAACGATTCTCGAAGATTTTAGATAAAAAGTGGTGGATTGTGGGGCGGGTATTAAGAAGCCAAATTAAAAACAACCTTTTTTGTAATTATTTGAAAGTTCAACTGTTATTAAATTGTTCAGGATTTATAGAGAAAATAAGAGTGCTAAAATGAAAACTATATTTAAAATTGTATTTGCTTTTTTTCTGATTAACTCAGTAATGATATCTTCGGAATACGCTTGGGTTCGGAAAACCTTAATAGTAGATAATCCTGAATTTCAAATGAGGACTAAATCGGCCGTAAAAGATGAGTTAAATATTATAGCTATTAGTAAAACTAATAATGAGGAATATTTAGTGAGTGTGATTATAAATGGCGAAGAAAATACACAGCTTAAAAGCAATCTTGAAGTTATGTTAGAAGATGAAATATATTGGAATAGTTTATATATGTTATATAACCGACAACAAGACTTATTTTACATTTTTTCTAAAAGCAATATTATCATTTTAGAAGTATCAACTAAAGAAATTAGCACTATTCTTTTTCCAAATTCTTTCCAGACTCTCAAACACTTTGGCTTGGAAAGCTTTTATATCAGTAATTCTGTAAATGAGAAAGATACAATTAAATCCAATATCTATGATTATCAGATTGGTAATAATAATGTAATAAGAGAAGCAATGTTATCTATAAAGTCAGAAGAGTATAGGATAACTGATTTTTCATTCTCAGTTGAGAACGAAGTATTGGTTTTTTCAGAAAAGAATAATGAGGCATTCTATATTCCTAAAGTTGAGTTTTATGATGAAAATAGAAATGTAAAGGTGGGTTTTGATTTTTCAGCTTCTTATTTTGATGAAGTGTTTTATAATAGCGTTTTAACCAATTCAATTATAAAAGGTATGTATAATTTAGACGAAGATACTTGGGTGCTTGCCATGCACGAAAAAGGATATTATGTTTCTAATGACGATGCTGAGACGTGGACATTTGTGTTTAATCCTTTACAATCGGGTGGTGATCAAGAAATTCATAATATACCTAATTCTGATAAGTATCTGTTGTCATTTGGATATGGTAAGAACAGCCATACATTTATTAAAGATAATCTATTGGATGTCGGCACCGAAATAAAAATAATTTCATCTGATTTGAGTGTGATAGAATTTGGTGATGGATATGCAAAACGCAATATTTCTATAGGAGCCAATAAAGAAATTTATTCTTACGGTCAAGATGGTTGGATATATAAATTAGAAAGCGTCGAAATCACATCTGTCGAGGATTCGGATAACTTAGTCAATATCAGAATAGACCCAAACCCAGTAAATGATATTCTTCAGATATCAGCCAACTCTGATATACAAATAGAGTCATTGACTATATATGATTTATTAGGGAATAAGTTAATAGAGCAAGCAGTTAATGGTTCAAATCATAATCTTGAAGTGAATTGTTCTACTTTGATGACTGGAACATATATTTTAATTGCACAAACAAAGAACGGTAATATCACAAATAAATTTATAAAGCAATAGCTTATTAATAATATATAAATGACAAGAAAAAAGCCGAAACTATTTTAATAATTTCGGCTTTTGTTTTATTTCTATTTTGTGAGGATTATAATTTCCCGTGCTGAGGTTTCGGTCGTCCCTCTGCTTTCTCGTCCCATTTGAAATATTCAAAAACGGCATGCCCACCATCTATTCTGATGATTTCACCATTTAGGAAAAGTAATTCAGGATTACAAAGTGCTAATACAAGAGATGCAACATCTGCTTCAGTAGTAACTCTTTCGAAAGGATTTTGTTCTTTTGCCAAATCTATCATACTAGGGAAACCTGGTATTTTAGATGCCGCAGGAGTATTGGTAACACCTGCGAATATGCTATTAGAAGAAATACCATGTGGAGCTAACTCAATTGCTAACTGTCTGATATATGCTTCTAGTGCAGCTTTGGCAGCTGAAACAGCACCATAGTTTAACATGGCTTTCTTAGAGCCAACACTTGTGAAAGCTAATATTCTAGAATTATAACTAAATAGTTTTGCAGCGAACACATCTTGTGTCCAGTAAACTAAACTATTAGCCATAACATCCATTGTCATTTCTAATTGTTTTTTCGATAATTGAGCTTCTTCGAATTCTGAAACTAGATACTTAAGTGTACCAAAAGCTAGTGAATGAACTAATAATTTTAGTTCATGGCCTTCTACTATTTCAGCATTAGCCTTGATTGCCTCTACTACTGCGGCTCTGTTTCTATCATCTGCAGCGTTAGTATTGAAAAAATGTACGTCAACACCGAGCGCTAATAATTCATCTCTGAATTCTTCAGCTTTTACTCTGTTTTGACCTAAATCCATGTGGACACCATAGATATTGTATCCATTTTCGGCTAATTTTCTTGCCGTAGCTTTACCAAATCCACTCGACGCGCCGAGTATTAATGCATAAGGTTTGTTTGCACTCATTCTGTACCTTTTGAAAAAGTATTTATTTTGTTCGTTTTAAGATTTATAAGTTAATAAAATTTTTTTTCAATTCTATGTACCTTATCTTTGGAAATTGAAATTTCAAAAAGAATATGATAAAAAATGAAGAATATAACACCACCACAGCCAAATAATCCCGAAATAGAGAAAGATGTATTCGAAGCATTTATGGAATTAGTACGAATACTTCGAAATGAATGCCCATGGGATAGAAAGCAGACGAATAAATCAATCGCTCATTTGACAATCGAGGAATCCTATGAGATAATGGACGCAATAGATAATGAAGATGATAAGGAGCTTGCCAAAGAGCTAGGTGATGTATTACTACATGTCTTGCTTCATAGTGTAATAGCTGAGCAAAGAGGGGCTTTCAGCATAACTGACGTTATCAAGGCCGTCCACGAAAAGATGATTCATAGACACCCACACGTATTTAGCGATACGAAAGTAGATTCTGAGGACGATGTTGTAAGAAATTGGGAGCTATTGAAGAAAAGCGAGGGTAAAAAATCAGCACTCGATGGCGTTCCCAAAGGTTTACCTGCTCTTCTAAAAGCTGAAAGAATGCAGCACAAAGCGGCGAAAGTCGGCTTCGATTGGGATGATAAGAGCGATGTGTGGAATAAAGTATTCGAAGAGATAGATGAGCTGAAAGAGATGATAGCCATTGGAGATAAAGAACGAATGACCGATGAGTTCGGCGATGTACTGTTCTCACTAGTGAATGCAGCAAGACACGAGAAGATAGTGGCAGAAGAGGCGTTGCACTTCACTAATAATAAGTTTATTTACAGATTCCAATACATTGAAAAAAGGGCGGCAGAACAAGGGAAATCTCTTGATGATATGACGCTAGAAGAAATGGATGTACTTTGGGATGAAGCTAAAAAATATTAGAATAAATAGTTAATTTCGTATGAATCTAAATACTGAAAAAAGAAAAAAAATGACAAAAAAAATATTACTTATAACATTAATAGTGGCATTTGCTACATCTAATCTAATTTCTCAAACTTCGCAGAAGAATATTAAGAAGGATTTTTTAACTTATATCAATCTCTTAATTAATCAAGAATTCACTGAATCAGTTGAGTATCTTTATCCAGAACTATTCGAACTTGTCTCTAAAGAACAGTTGATAAACAATATGGAAGAGACATTTAAAAATCCTGGAATAATCATTAGTCTAGCTGAGCCAAATATTCTGAATATCGGGGAAGTTAGGTTAGTAGATAGCTTATACTATTGCAAGTTGGAGTATTCTCATAATATGTATATGAAATTTGAAGACGGCCAAGATACTTCAATTACTCAACAAGAAAAAGAACTAAGAAACAACCTAACTCTTTCTAATCTTGAAAGTACTTTTGGTAAAGAAAATGTTAGCTATGACGCCGATAATAGCTCATTCGATATACTCTCAATTAAAGATAGTTACGCCAAATCTTATGATGGAATGACAGATTGGAAGTTTATAGATATCGAAAAAGATAATTTGATGCTCCTTAATTTATTACTACCTCCAAAAATAGTAGAGGAAATAACATCTGAGAAATAGTTAAATCTCATTAACAAATTGCATCAGTATATTCAGATCTACGTGATCCATAATAACTATCTTCCACCACTTGTTATCACCATCGTGAGTTTCGGGAACTAATCCATATTTGTGTGCTAACTCTATAGTAATTTGATCAGAGAAGATAGTAACTATATTCATATCTTTCTCACGGAAGTATTTAATTTGCTTTTTGTCTAACTCCGTACATAGTCTATCAGTCCTATAAATTAATGTCTGCATTTTCTCTAGCCAACCGTAAGGCCCGTAAGTCATTAGAATCATCCATACGGCTATAGCATTAGCACCTGAGCGAGAGCCGATAAGTGTCAAATCCATACCTGATACATACTGTGCTTCCTTCGTCAACACATATCCTATTAGTCCTTTTCTTGCAAGAAAAACCCCAGTCCCATAAGGGGCTTGGAGCATTTTATGCGCGTCTATTGTTATAGAGCTGACTTCTGGATTAGCAAATGATAATGATTTGTCACTAGAAGTTACGGGGTATATGAACCCACCGTAAGCCCCATCTATGTGGAGTTTGTACTCTACACCAGCTGCTTTTAGAGCATCTATATATATTTGCGGATTATCCACCGAGCCGAACATAGTCGTAGCCATATTAGCTATTACTATGAAGTACTTTCTGCCATCTTTTTTAGCTTGCTCTATAGTGCTAGCAACTGCTTCTGGAGTTATTTCTCTTGTGTCTTCGACAACTGGAACCGAGTACTTCCTAATTATCAATAGGTTTGAAGCTTTGGGAATAGAATAGTGGGTGTCTTCTGAGCAAAGCAAAGCTATTTCTTTGTGCTTAGCTTTTCTCTCAGTTTTGAAATAATTCCTGTATATCCAGCACGCTTGTATGTTTGCTTCCGTACCACCAGATGCTACGTAGCCGTCTTGCTCATCATCTCCACCACCTAGTAAATCCTCTGCTAATATCTTGATAGCTTCTCTTTCTATATCGTGTGTACCTTCGAAAAACTCCTCGGATTCACCGACTGTGTGGCAACCTATATGATTTGGATTATGCACCAAAGTATTCATAAATGGGGCATCTTCGAGGAATGGAGCTTGACTGAAAAAAACTTTGCTATCTAGATGAGAAGCGGGAATACCAATACTCAGGTCATTCTCAAAATTCACATTCTTATCTAGTGCAGCAAAGACAATATCTCTAATCTGTTTTGAAGTTAGTTTTTTCCAGTATTTCATTTTCTTTTCTGTATTTATTCTAATATGAATTACAAAAATAAGACTTAATTATCTTAAAACTAAATCTATTTCCAGATTACATCACCGAAATGTAATTGAGTTTGATTAGTGACAGAATCTGTTGATTCGACGAATAGTCTATAAACCACATCTCTATGTAATTTTTGGTCGTCAAAAGGTATCATTAAGCTAGTAGGGCCTACTTGCTTTTTCTCCTCCATTATTGGCATTGAAACCGTAGAATCGTTCAGAGCTAACCATATCTTATAGTTGCCAACTATAGCAGAACCGAAGCTTACTCTAAGAGTATCAACTGCTGGAAGAGGATAGATTGTGTAAAAACATAAATGATGTTTACCAAATTTGACAACTTCGTAGCATCTTGGTTCCCAATCATTATCAACTTGCCTTAGTTTGTTCCCTAGCGAATCATATTCGCTTACACCACTGTATTGCGAACGAGGAGTATTGGAATAAGTAATTTTATCATCGCTACACGATAACATCAGCGATAAGAGTGAAACTATTAGGGTGTATTTTACTATTCTCATAATTATTAAAAATATATAGAAGCGAATAGTACCGCTGCTGTGTTTATATTGAGTCCACTTGGATTGCTGAATCTTAGTGAGTTTTCATCGAAGAAAACAAAGTTTAATTGACCTTCTATACCTAGACTTATGTTTGAATTGAAAAAATACTCTACTCCGTAGCTTGGACCGACTATTATATCCATCAAACTAGGTGTATTAGCTTCAAAAGAAGTATAGATTAACCCGGCTTTCAAACCGAAATATGGTCTTGCTGATTTGTCGTTTGTGAATATTCTAGCACCCAAACCAAAATCTATTTCAGTTCCTAAATTATCCTGATATCTAGTCCCAATTGCTGGAGCTAATATAAATCTATCGGATAGCCACATAGGTATTTGCAAATCGAATGTCGATTGTTGAACAACAACAGTGAATCCCATATCTGGTTTTTCTACCTTCTCTTCCGCCAATAGTAAAAATGGTAAAAGCATTGTAAGTAATATTAATTTTTTCATCTGTAATTCCCTATATTCAAATTCTTATAAATTCTGTTTCTGTTTGTTTCTGTTGTTTTGAAAAATGCAGCTTCTCCGTTTATAACTCCTGTGTCATTATCCTTTAAATATAACACATAGACACCATCTGGCAAACCTTTTAATGAGAGACCAAAATAAAAAATTCCGGCTGCGCGAACCGAATTCTCGATAACATAGATATATTTCGAATTACTTATTCCTATGTAGCTACCAAAATATAATTCTTTACTTAGATATGAATTTATATTAGCACGTACCAAGTACATAAGATTATTAGTAGTCTCTACGTTTGAAAATGTCAGAGTGATTTCGGAAGTTGCAATCGATGGATACACATACATTTGAGTATTCAATACGTCATCAACAACGATAACTGTATCTGTAATCGGAACCAAAACTGGACCAAACCTCAATATACCAGCTTGTTGAGCATTTTCTAATGTAATAAGCATTTCGTTCACAACTGGTGGGTCAAAACTAGGATTGACTGGGCCAGTAGCTGGGTATTCGGAACAACTGAATGTGGCTATTATGATTATGCTAAATAATAAATATTTCATATCTTGATTTCTATGATTAATAGATTTAAAATTACATAAATAATGTCTAAAGTAAAAGAAGAAAAATCTTATGTTGTAAGGGAGGCGACCACTGAAGATATAGCTAATATAACTGAATATTGGACGAATCTCAGTTTTGATGATGCTTTTAAACTGGGGATTGACCTAGACAAGATACCGCCAACAAAAGAAATTATAGATTTTATTGAACAACAGATATCATTACCACCTAACGAAAGAAACACATACATCCTTATTTGGGAAGTGGACGGCAAAGCAATTGGGCATTGCAATATTACACCAATAGTTGTTGGCGAATATGCTAATATACATTCGCATATATGGGACAAGAAGAACATCGCCAAAGGAATGGGGGAGAAGCTCATGAGAATGTCGCTTCCTATCTTCTTTGAGAAATATAAGCTAGAGAAAGTATATGGAGTGTTCTATGCTCTAAACCCTGCACCAGAGCGGCTTTGTATAAAACTCGGTTTTAGTTTTGTAGATGAATACCCAACTATTCCGGGGGAATGGTCATTCTATCAAAATGTAAAAAAATATGTATTAGATGGTAAAGACTACAAAACATAAAAATGATTTTCCATTAATTTTTATATATTGAGACTTATACTTTACCAAAAAACAGACAACAAATGAAAAAATCAATTCTTATAATCTCAGCCGTTTTATTTACATTCTTTTCTACTGTTGCTAATGCAAAAGAAATCTATTCCAAAGCTTATGGTGATAAAACAAAACCTGCATTGCTATTCATGCATGGTGGGCCTGGATACAACTCAGTTTCGTTCGAGCTATCTACTGCTCAGAAATTAGCAGATGAGGGGTTCTATGTAATAGTATATGACCAAAGAGGTGGAGGCAGATCAAAGGATGTTGCGGACTCAAAATACACTTTCGAAGAGGCCTTTGCCGATATCAATACTATTCTCAGCAAATACGGTGTAAAAAAAGTAAGTATATTGGGGCATAGTTGGGGTGGTACACTAGGGCTACAATATGCTATGAAATATCCAGATAAAGTGAACAAATTTATAATGGTTGATTCACCACTTTCTTATCAAGCATCTTTCAAAGTTATTATCAGTAGATGTAAAGAAAAATATACTACAGAGAAATCTCCGAACTTACAGTATATACTTATGCTAGAGAAAATGGATACAACTACACTTGAGTATAGTTCATATTGCTTTATGAATGCTATGCAATGTGGGCTTTACCAACCTAAAAATCAAAGCCCAGAATCTAAGGAATTATACCAAGAATTATCGAAATTGCCAGAAGCAAAATATATGTCGGATATGACTCGGGAGCCAGTCTCTGGCTTCTTTACTAACGAGAAATATACTTTGATGGATATGTCGGATGAGATAAAGAAATTAGCAGCTAAAAATAAGATATTCGGAATCTTTGGTGCTGACGATGGTCTTTTCGACGAAGCACAATACAATGAATTCAAATCGCTAATGGGCGAAGATAATTTCTCAATTGTAAAAGACGCTTCTCACAGCGTATTCATCGACCAAAGAGAGAAATTCATTGATTTGGTAGAATGGTATATGAGTGGGGAGTAAGCTATTTGAGTAGCTTTATATTCTTAGTTAGATTGACCATAGTGAATATAGACACCAATACGAAGTTAAGAGCTAGACTGCCTAGATTGTCGAACTCTAACAATGGTTTTCCTTCAATTAAATTGAAGGCAATATCTATCCCATAATAAGTACAAAAGATCAAAAACATAAATACAACGGAGTTGAAGGTCAGGTATATACCTGACACTAGATACTCCTCACTGTAGTACTTATCATTTTCCTTTCGGAATAGCCTAACCATACTTATTATGATAATCAGAGTCGTTGTCTTCGTTATTAGCTCACGCAAACTAGAAGAGTTCGACTCATTGAAAAGAAAATTGAATAATAATTCAACCAAATAGAAAACAATGCTAGCAGGCACTATCATCATAGCCAAATACTTATACAAGTACTTTATTTCGGTTTTCGTCATTAGCGGTTAGACCGAGTTTTGATTAGCTCATTAGCATAGTTAGCATCATGCCAATTGACTATACTATCCACTTCGAATGCATTGGTCAACCATAGTCCTAGTATTGTTTCCATGTCTTCATGCAGTTCGTTTGTATCTTCCATATCAATACGAAGCAACTTATCATCTGGAATACAAAGTACAAGTTGTACTTCTTTACCATCTTTAAGCATCGTCACAGCACCCAATGGCTTAACATCTACCATAGTTTGGATAGATAGTTCTGGAGCTATTAGGAAACCATAAAGCAGTTCACCTTTATCTTCACCATCGGCATGAGTAGAAGGGAAGAAACCGTAGTTTGCTGGGTATGGCAAAAAACTAATACTTTCGTTGATTCCATTAGTTGTTTTGACTTTGAATCCATTGGACTCATTATCATATTGGAATTTCTCAATAGAACCAGCTGCGTTCATCACTATAAAATGTGGCTTGCCTGCTTTAGAATAAGTTTGGAGATCATCGAAACTCTTCTTCTCTTGACAAGCCATCATAAGAGTGAAAATAGCTATTAATAAAACTATTTTTTTCATTTATATTATGCCTTTAATATGCCAATCATTTCAACTTCGAAAATCAAATCTTCACCCGCTAGTGGAGAGTTAGCATCGAATGTAACTGTGTCTTCTGTTACTGCAATTACTTCAACAGGTATCGGTTGTCCACCTTGCTCTTGGTTAGAGAAAGAAACTTGCATACCAACCTCGAATTCATCGCTATTGTCTAATTTATCTTTTGCTATTTCGACAATGTAGTCTTCGTTCTTAGGTCCGTAAGCTTTTTCAACAGGTATCTCGATAGTTTTCTTTTCGCCTTCTTTCAAACCTAATAAGCCGTCATTGAATCCTTCGATTACCATTCCCGAGCCAAGTTGAAATTCCAATGGGTCTCTTCCTTCCGAAGAATCGAAGATATCGCCACTTTTTAATTTGCCTGTATAATGTACTTTGATAGTATCGCCATTTTCAGATATTTTCATCTGTATCCTTATATGTTTTATGTGTAATAATATACTTTCAGTTAGTTATTAGAAAAACTTTTTCCACTAACATCCAGTTAGAACTTACAAAACTAAAATAATTTCTTGTAAGAACAATATTTAGCACTTCAGAGTCATTATATCCTAATTCCAAAAGCTCATCAATATCGCTTTTGATAACCTCGCTTGGATGTAATGTCAGCTTCTGTGCGTATCTAACAACTGCTTTCAACTTCTCATCTTCCACCGAAGTTGGGTCAGCTATAAACTGCTCCAACTCACCTTCATCTTTTAGAAAATGAGACAACGCTTCTATATGGTGATGAATACAATATTCACATTTGTTAGATTTAGATACTGTAACGGCTATCATCTCTGCTAATTTTCTATCTATCCCTTTTTTATTAAATAGGATTGACTTGTATAATTCTAGATGAGCTGTCATAGTCTCTGGCATCAAACTATGTATAGCCATTACATTAGAAACTTTGCCCCTAGTGCCTACCAAATTATCGTAAGCGGCTCTGAGTTCTCCAGTAGCGTCTTCGTGTTTTATTATCTTTATATGTGGCATGGTTATGTTGGATTTAGTTATAATAATTTATTAAATTAGTAAGGTAATAAGGATAAAGCAAAAATTATATGAAATAGATACTAATAAAATCAGCAGATGTAAAACGGAGTAAAATCTAGTATTTCCGATTCAGATAAAATACGGATAAGATTTGGATAAAATACAGATATATCTGAAGAACCAACATTTACTTCTATCAACTTAAAAAAAACAAATGATAAAGCATTGTAATTTGATAGATTATAGTATATTAGGAATATTATTAATTACAGATTAACAATATTTGGAGCAAGAACTATGAGAAACCAACCTATACAAGTACCCACTTGGTATTGGATAGCAGCAGTTATCTTCCTTTTGTGGAATCTAATGGGTATTGGCTCTTTTTTGAGTCTAACTGTAATGAAAGATCAAATGATGCAGGCGTTACCATCAGCTGAACAGGAACTCTACAATAGTTATCCTTTTTGGACTTATATTGTATTCGCCATTGCTGTTTTTGGAGGTACAATCGGTTGTGTCGGCTTACTAATGAGAAAAAAATGGGCTAAAACTGCTTTCATTATCTCTCTTGTTGGTATAATACCACAGATGACATACGGTATATTTTTCAGTAATACTATGGCTGTCAAAGGTATAACAGCTTTGATAATGCCTATCATGATAGTAGTAGTCGGCTTTTTTCTTGTTTGGTATGCTGAATCAGTTACCAAAAGAGGGTGGTTGAGATAATGTGTTGAGCTTTAATAAAGTATAACACAAACTAATCATCTCAACCTAATATTTGTGACACCCAGTTTTGCTACTTTTATCCGTTTACCTATGCTGATCAATCAATATCACATTACCATCTGGGTCAGTTAGGATGAAATTTGCCGGACCCTCGCTGCTTTCATCTACTTCATTCATCAAAGTAACCCCTGATGATTTTAGCTTCTTTTGTATCTCACGAATATCTTCGAAAGGGTCAGCATTCTCGCCAACAGTATCCCATCCAGGGTTGAATGTAAGTATATTTCCATCGAACATACCTTGGAATAGCCCAATTAGTGTAGTTCCATTCTTCATTATCAGATAATTCATATCCATACCACCACCTAACTGGGTGAATCCCAAATTCTCATAGAATTCCTTTGATACAGCCAAATCTTTAACGCTCAAACTCACTGAAAATGCACCTAAATCCATAATTATCTCTTTACGTTTATATTTATTCTAATTGTCAAAATACGAAAAATTATATATTTAGGCAAAAAACAAATTTGAAAAATTAAACAAGAATGTTATATTGTTAGAAATGAATAGATTAATTAAAAATATTTCCTTGCTACATTACCTTATGACAAACTTTGTTTTTAGTCAATAGTAGTGGAGAGGAAATTGTATTGGATTCTTCTGCTGCATATATTAATATGGCTGATGGTAGAGTCAGTTTTGATTTGCCAAATATACCAGAAGATGATTATACAGAGCTTAGGTTCTTACTCGGTGTAGATTCTACTATTAATCACCAGAATCCTAACCTATTTGCAGCTTCAAGCCCACTGAACCCAATTATAAATAATCTCTATTGGGATTGTGGTTAGATGGGTTTATATTCTGCTCAGTAGAGGGCTACCATTATAAAGATGGTCAGATGAAAGGGGCTTTCGCTTATCACATTGGATTAGACGAAAACCTTATGAAAACCATAATCAAGAATAATTTCAAAGTGAAAAAGGTACACCGCTTGAACTTAACTTTGATCTCGCTGATTATCTTTGAAATACTCAGCATAAATCTTATTATATTTCGGAAAGTCATCTTTCATATTAGTAAGAAACACTGTAACATCAATTAAGTTACACCAATCACTACCACAAGCCTCTAAAATCATCTTCACATTATTGAAAACGGAGTGACATTGTGTCTCTATATCGTAGCTTTCTATATTGCCATCTGCATCAAAGTCACACCAGGGATTTCCTTTTTGCCACGCTCTCTTGGCCCTACGTCAGATAGGAAAAGTAGATTACCTACTTGTCTAGCGTGAGGGTATAGTCCTACTGGTTCTGGTGCTTTATCCGAATTTAATCTAATATCATTACTCATATTTTCACTACAAAAGTGATATTGTTAAATTTTAATTAATAATATGGATTATATTGTACAAATAACACGGTTAAAATATTACCTCACTACCTCGAAAATTTCAGTAACTGATTCCGTTGGGGTATACAAACTAATATAATATCTGCCATTACTATAGATACTTATATCATGAGCTAAAGATTTAGCACCAACGTAAATGCTTTCTATAAATCGACCTTCGCTATTATAGATTTCTAACTTGGAGTTCAACAGTTCTTCTTCCAATAATTCAATATATAACTTATTTTCATAAGTATCGTGTTTCACTCTAAAAAATGAATTTAATTGTTTTTGTTGTTGTTCTATACTAGTAGGAGCTGAAACTGAGAATGGAGATTTTGTAATAGCTGTAGAAGCAGTCTTAAAACTTGGCTTTGCTTTAATCAAAATGATGCTATTATCATCTAATAATGTACTATCTGAACTATAATTTATCAGATTACCACCAAAAATATACTCTCCGTCTGTAGTAATAAACTGCGAATTTATAGTAGTTTGTAATTTATCATCAATAGATTTAACCCATTCGTGTTCACCATTTTCATCAATCTTATTAATAAAACTTTTGTAATATTTAATATTGGTGTCTTGTTTAGAAACAGAATAGGTGTACCCACTAGTTAAGTAGCTTCCATTTTCTAACTGATTTACACCATAAAGATAATCAGCATTTACAGTTGAGTAAGTATTAGACCATTCCTTGTTACCATCTTTATCAAACTTTATAGTCAAACCTTCTTTCCATCCTCGTCCTTTAGTAACATCTATGCCATTTGCGCTAGCGTAGCCTGTTACTATAAACCCTTGGTCATTTGTCTCATTTACATCATACCCAATATCGTCTTGCCAACTCCCATTGTTACTTACCCATTCAACTTTACCCTCCGAATTTAATTTTAAAGTTAGAATATCATAAGCCCCATAATTACCTTTCATTAATCCATCATTTGATAACGAAACACCTGTAATTATAAATCCATTATCCAAAGTGGACTTCATTGAATAAGCTGCTTCTATTAATGTCCCACCATATTTACGAGACCATAACTCATCGCCTTCACTATCAAGTTGCGTTACCCACAAACCTACTATGCTATTACTACCTTGTATATCAGAACTATAGGTCATACCCGCAAAAGCCGAACCACCGTCATTAGTGCTTACAATTGAGTATGGGTAATCTGCACTACTAGCACCATAAAACTTTGAATATATAATCTCACCATCACTATCTAATTTTAGAATCCATGCATCCATAGTTTCAATATTATTTCCGACTGCATCACCGTCAATCGATAAACTATAACCTGTGATATGGAATATACCATCTTTATTCTCTTTTATATCGGTTAAACCTTCTGTTTTACTTCCACCATAAGTTTTTGACCATAATATTTCACCTGTATTAGAAATTTTTAGCACCCAAATATCATACTCACCATTATTAGATAGTATATCACCATCAATTGATTTAGTTTGACCAGCTAGTAAATAATTACCATCTTTGGTTTGTAAAACTCTTGTTAGACTTTCCGATGAACTGCCTCCGAAAGACTTCATCCATTCTATATCTATATAGTCATAAGATTTCTGGCTAACTCTTATCAAGCAATTTTTCAGTTCCATATTGGGAACTAACCATTTGTACTCATAGCCCGTTACATTACTTTGAAGAACTACCCAATTTTCTCCCATATCGGAACTAAACTCTACTTTATAACCTTCTTGAATCTCTAAGCCCTCCCATTGTATTATTATTGGCTTCCACGGGCTTAATACTTCACCACCTTTGGGGTTTGTTATTATCAATTCATCAGAAATCAGTCCCTGACTTGTAAGTATTATTAGTGCTAATATTATGTGAATAGGTCTCATAGTTCAGTGCAAAGGTATTATTGTTAAATTTTAATTTTTTGTAATATAATGAAGAAATATAACATTACTAAATGAAAGTCATTAATTATATGATATAATGTGTAAATTAAGACAAAGAAGTGAATACAATTGAAGAAACTAGATAGAAAGGCTCACCAAAGTGCTACACACCATCATGACTATACAGTAAGGCAGTTAAGTAATCCGATCAACTAATTGTCCAACTTTTCGTGCAATTAATTCAGCTCTGCAATAAGTACAACCTTTTTATCAAACCCCGTTAGCTGTTAATTCCTGTACGAGGTAATAACTTCAAACATTTAGCATTTAATATTCAATACAAAGTAATTATAATATTATATCAAATATTATATCAAATATTATATCAAATATTATATCAAATATTATTTCAAATATTATTTCATAATATGGAAATATATGTTATTTTAGATAAATTAATTATTTAAAATTCGTTTAAGATTCATAATATGAAAAAAATAATAATATATTTTATCACTTGTCTTTTTATGCTTTATACGAATTATAGCCAATCCACAATTCCCGAATGGCAATCATTACCACCATTTCCCGAAGCTCTCCATGGCCACAGTTCGATACTTCTACCTGATGGAAACATATTGATTAGTGGAGGGATTAACTCTTTAGGGAATGCCGTAAACTCAGCTTATATTTTCAATTTTAAAACGGGTGAATACAGAAAAGTAACTTCAATGTCATCATCCAGAGCATATCATTCACTTGTAGTAATACCTGAAAATAACGGTGCAAGTATTTTTGTGATTGGCGGATACTCAGGAAGCTCGGGAAACTACAGCTCAGTAAGATCAGTAGAAAAGGTAAACTATCAAAATGGACAGGTCAATATTAACTGGATTAGTTTGGATGATATGGATATCGGAAGAGGCGATTGCAGAGCTACCTGGGACAAATCTAATAGGATAATTATTAATGGTGGAATTGTGCAATCTGGAGGTCAGCTTAGAAGTGGTTCTAAAGTTTCATCTTCTGAATACGTTGAAATTTCGACTAACCGTTTATTTTCATTACCTAATATGGGAAAAGAGAGGGCTGGTCATTTTCTAGGTACTATCCTAGATGCAAATGGTGATGATCTGGTAATCACAGCAGGGGGAGAGCAAGGCACTACTACTACAGAACTTTTTGAAAATAATGATTGGAGTTCCCATGCCTTTGCTCCACGAGAATACAGATATTTGGGAGCCAGTTTTGTTGATATAGGTGGTATTGCAAGAGTTATAGGTGGCTATAACGAAAACGGTGATGCCCATAACACTTGTGAGTGGTATGATGTAAAATCCGGTTGGAAATACACAGCTAGTATGTTTCGACCAAGGGCTGAAACGGACGTCACTTTTATAGGTGGAATTACTGATTCGTCTCGTTCATATTTGACTGTTGGTGGGAATAATTCATCTGGTGCTATAAAGGAAACAGAGTATTATACTCTACCGACTACTTCTTCCCCCACAGGTATTTGGTCACAACTCGGAGACCTTGTTGAATCAGGTTCTAATCGTGAAGTAGCAATAGATGGTAATAATTTAGCTCTGGTATTCGGAGGAAAGAATAATTCTGATGGTGCTATGAACGGAGTTGAAGTTTATCAGCCTTTGTCAGCAAATGACGCTACATTCAGCCCCGAAGAAGTCGGTCGAATATCTGACAGCATTCCAATAACAATCACAAATAGTTGGCTGTTGCCTGTAAAAGTAAATGGTTTTAGAATGAGCAACCCGGGAGAATTTTTCTTTACCGGCGATACTGCAGATTTTGTATTGCAACCTGGACAATCTCGTAGGATAAATTCATGGTTTAGACCCTCTGCAGAAGGTAATCGCAATGGTTTAATCTTATTTAATATTGGCTACATGACAGATACAGTCAAACTTGCAGGAACGGGTATTAAATCTTCAATTGAAATAGTTACTAATTCACAAGAATTCGGAGAAATATTTGTTGGTTCTGATACTACAATCTGTTTTGAAGCAATTAGAAATAATGGAACCGATACTACTTATATTGACTCAATTTCAATTTCACCTCGTGGTAACTACACAGTAGTCAGTCCAAATGGAAGGGTAAATATACCGCCGGACAGCACTCTAGAAATCTGTATAAGATTTAATCCTTCTGAAAGAGGTAGATTACTTAGCAGTGCAATTGTAAATATTGCTGATAGATCCTATCCTAGCGGGCTTTCTGGTACAGGTGTATTGAAATATTTAAGCGGATATGGTCCGAACGGGTGCGACACATTGGTCTATGAAGAAGGAAGTACATATCAAACTTCGATAATACTCGAAAACCCCGGAGACAGAGATATTACTGTTACTGGATATCAGTTCATTGGTGGTAATGTTAATCTTTACAGTATGACAAATAACTTTTCTTTTAATATAGCTAAAGGTGGAGATAAAGAGATATTTGTTGACTTTACCCCTGTTGCCGAAGGTACTTTCAAAATAGATGTTCAATTTGAGCACGACGGAAATCAGGATTCTACAGTAATAATACCTTTATGTTATGTAGTAAGATCAAAAAATATAAGATTCTCAGTTTCTGAATTAGATTTCGGAACCATCTGCTCCGGTGACTCTATAACGAAGGTCATACTTATAGAAAATCCAAGCAGTATTGAAACAATAACGATAGATCGGATTAAAAAGGATGACCCTTTATCCCCAATAATAATACCAAGTTCAATCGATACTATACTAAACCCGAGGGAGTCAATGACTCTGACTGTTTCAATTAAAGGGAATAACTCAGGTATTATAAACGAAACAGTCGAAATAGGAGGGTCATTTGGCAGTACCGATATCCCAGTAAAAGCTGAAATATTACCTAATATAGTTATAGAGCCAAATGTTATCGCACATTATTATGACCCTGGCGAAAGTTTTATTGTACCTTATGATATCAGTGGAATTGATGCGGGGAATCCTTTAACAAAAATTGAAGTGACTACTAGCTATAATTCAACTATGCTATATCCTCTAAGAATTGTAGAATTAAACGGAGGAGTAGCGCTGGATCAAGCAAATACAGAGATTACATTGAGAAATGTAAATAGTGCTGAAATGACAGTTACATGGCAAAATGGTTTAATTGCAGATGGTGCAGCATTTGGTGTTGAGTATGAAGTACTTAGAGGCAACTCACACTTTACCACTATCAGAATTGAAGATAAAACTTTACAGAATGTATGCCTAACAGGAAATAATGCTGAGTTTTACGTGGAAGGTCTTTGCGGAGGGCGAGACAGTCAAATTCTTACAGAAAATGCTACTATATTTAACGTATATCCTCTTCCAGTAGGGAATGAAATGAATATTCTACTTTATGACAAAGAGGATAAAGAATTTGAAATTGAAATATATGACCAAATTGGAAAAAGAGTATATCAAAATAATTTGAATGTAAGCAGTAAAACTGCAGCCGAGTTTAAAATAAACACCGTAGATCTATCTAATGGCACTTATGTGATTAGATTAAAAGATGGTTATCAGGTATTATATAATAAAGTAATAATTCTCACAAAATAAGCAGATGTGAATTGAAAAAGACTATACTAATTATAACGGCTATTGTATTAATAGCGGGTAACTCTTTGTTATCCCAAGAGAAAATATTAGAAAGAAATATACGAATAGGAATGTTTGGTGCAGGAGCTTTGAATATGCACTCGGGTCAGTTCAGTAGCTATGACGGTATGCTTATTTGTGGCACTTTCGAGGATGGAAGTGGAATAGGTTGGATGGCCGGCAACAGCATTGAAGTACCATTCGGCACAAACCTTTCATTTTTTGGAAGGGCTTTTTTTCATAAAGCTGATGGTGATTTTAAGAGTATCCCAAAAGATCAGCCCAGAGTTTCTCTGGATGACGGTACCTTAGTTTACCTTTCAACGGAGCATCAGCTAGATGTTTCTTTAGATTATGTACAGATTGAAGCATTGGGAGCTTACTATGTATCTGATAAAGTTTATCTGGCTATTGGTCCTGGTGTGGCTATACCTACACATGCATCATATACTCAAGTTGAAGAGATACAACAGCCATTCGGAATAACATTCAGAAACGGTGAAAGCACCAGGCAGATTGCTTCAGCAAATTTTGATGATAATCCGAACACAGAGACAAATCTAAGAATAAATGTTCATGCGTTGGTAGGTGCAGATTTTTCAATAGCTGAAAATCTATATTTAAGCCCTGAAGCAGGTTACATTTTCCCTTTTACAAATGTTCTTAGTAATAATGATTGGTCGGTAAGCACATTACACGCAGGACTGGCTCTTAAATATGAACTAGGTAGTCCTGAAAAAGTAATAATAAATGAACCTGCACCAGAACCTGAACAGGAAATAAAACCTAAGTTCACTCCTAGTCCAATCGCATCAATTAAAGCCAAAGGTCTTTTGGAAAACAGTACAATGCTGGAGTTTGCACAAGTAACAGTGACAGAAGAAAATAATAACAATTATGTTCCTATCCTACCTTATATATTCTTTGATGCTGGAGATTTGGAACTACAAAACAGATATATAACACTTAATAGCTCTGAGATTAATAACTTTGATGAATCAACTCTGCAAGATTCTGTAATAGCAGTATATCATAACATACTGAATATTGTGGGTAGTAGAATGCAGAAAAACACTAATTCAAATCTTACTTTAACAGGGTGTTTAGAACCGTTAGATGACGGTGGTAATCAGAATAAACTTGCTTCCTCAAGAGTACAAAGTGTAAAAGATTATTTGGTAAACATCTGGGGAATTTCAGCGGATAGGATTATAACACTATCACGTGAATTACCTGAGGAAATTTCAAACAGGAAAATTGCAGAAGGAAGAGAAGAGAATAGAAGAGTTGAATTAAGTTCAAACAGTTCTGAGATATTGGAGCCGGTAAGACTTATTACGCATAATAGTGAAGTAAGCCCTAAGTCAATTGTACTGCAACCTAATGTCAAGTATGATGAAAATCTAAAAAGTTGGGATATAGAAGCCAATTATATAGACAACTCTCAATTATGGAAGAAAAGCGGCAATGGGTCACCTTCAAGTTCAATGCAGTGGGATTTAGACAGAAATAATATAATTGAACTGGCTAGAAAAGATGTACAGGGAAATCATATTTCTGTAAAATTAAAAGTGGCTGACAATGAAGGCAATACTGACGAAGCAAGTACAGCAGTACCTATCTTTTATGAGAAAAAATCAAAATATTATGATGGTGAAATAGTAAAGGATTCTATCGTAGAAAGATACAATCTAATTTTCTTTGACTATGATATGCCTTTGATAAATGAAGAGAATGAGAATATATTCAAAACTATTTTAAGCAGAATAAACACGAATTCATCTGTTAGTATTACTGGATTTACTGATAAATTGGGGACTGATGAGTACAACAATCAGCTTTCAATTGACAGGGCAAAATCAGTTGAGAAAGCTATCAAAGAAAGAGTAGTTCCTGAAAAAATATTCAGTAAAGGGGTAGGAGAAACACTGATATACGATAATGACCTTCCGGAAGGCAGGTTTTATAACAGAACAGTTATAGTAGAGATCACAACACCATTAAAACGCTAATAATAATATGAAAAGAATTTTTCAAATATTCATACTTGCATTGATTATTGCACCATCAATGCTACCGGCACAGCAAGAGTTGAAACTGGAAGATATGCTACCTCCCTACTTACTGGATGCGGTTGTTTTGAAAAATGGACATTTTTATATTAATACATCTTATCTGGATCCGACTGTTGATCCAAAATCTTTAATATATAATGAAGATGGCAATGGAATCACACCACCAAACTTTACTTCTCATGTTCACTTGATGATAGACAGTATTATATTCCAGTTGCCATTTGAGGAAGACCCTAATACAGAGATGCCCCCCCCTCAAAACTCTTTGACGGTTTCCCGATTGTTCAGAGACACATTGAACGGAAAGCCAAGGATAAACTCGGAATTAATAGCCAATATGCCGGATGGTGAAAAAGTTAGATTTACATTTTCAATGGAGCCGAGTAAAAGACCAAGTGGTGGATTTATTAAGATGTCAGTTTCTGCGGATACGTCTTCTAAAGCTCATGATGTTGGTGTACTTCTACTAATAGATACCAAAATCGGTAACAATGATAGGACACCGATCGTGACATCTTATGGTTATTATAACTCAGAACAACAATTCACCGATGCGATGGCACCTGGAATACCTGAATTTTGGCTGGCCTTGGAAGGTAGTACGGTTCAACCAGGGTTGACTGCAAGGGGTAATTTGAAAGAACAAGGGCTGATTGCACCTGACTTTTTTATGTTTGGGAACTGGGCAGATTATACTGGGCAGAATACCCTAAAAGGTCTTGGAAAATTCTTATGGAAAGACCGAAATGCTGATAACACTCTTACTTATACAGATAGTGCCGTATTATTAATATGGGATGAGGAATCCGTAGGAGCCGGGCAGAAGAAAGTCCTTGCTTCAACAGAAATTGGTATAGTTGACTCTCTTGAAGTAATCGATGCAGGTTCAACAACTGGTGGTGGGCCGTCAGGTGGTGCAGGTGACGGTATTTTCTATGCAAGACCAGATGGATGCGTTCCGTTTGACACATTGCATCAGACAGATTGTAATGACCCGAATTATCACCCTTATTATCCAGACACTTTAGATGTTTTATTCATAATTACAAACACAAAAGACAACACATTCAATAATGTAAGAATAGAAATAGATGCTCTTCCTTCAGGACTATATACAGTTGCGACTTCAAACAGTATTACGCCTGACTTGCTCGAGGAAAGCACATCTGCTGTGGGTGTTGTATCATTTCACGCAGATCCGAGATTATATACAGCTGATTTGAAAGTACCAATACGGCTAATGGGTAATGCAAATGATACGCTTGCAATAGATGAGTTATGTATTACAGTACCAGGAATTCTTAGCAGAGACTCTATACCTGATATGGAATTCGGTTTTGTTTGTCCGTCAACGGCGGACACAATGGCAGCCCGTGTATTTTTAAAAGATGTCAGATGCCGTGATGTTGTAGATATTTATATAGAGGGGAATACTCCTGATATAAACTATTTCAAAATCGCACAAACTTTACCGGGAACATTACAGCCCAATATTGCAACACCACTTGACATACATTTTCAACCTGGAGCTTTAGGCAATTATCAGGTAAATCTGATAGTGGAAATAAGAGATTTTGATGGTTTCCCCGGTGGTGACACTTTAATTGTAAGAGATACTGCAGTTATATCTGGCACGGGTAAAAGCGAAGAATTTTACTTTGCTGATAAAACAGATACACTTGATCTGGGAGCTGTATGTATTGGAGATACTGCTACATTCGAATGGGCTATACTCAACCGTGGAGGTTGTGATGTAACTATTCGAGATTATAATTTTTACAGAAATTCTTTGAATCAGTTTTCACTTGGAAATGCTACCGATTTTCCTTTGGTAATACCAAAAGCAGATGATGGCTCCATTGGCAGGGCTTTGATTCAGTTCATTCCTAATACTCAGGGTAGTGATACGACTTTACTGGTGATAGAAAGTCAATCTGCACCCGGATTTGATACTCTCGTCATTATAGGCAGGGGGGATTTACCTATATTTGAGATACAGCAAACCGAAGTAGCTTTTGATACTATATGTCCGGGTACAAAATATCCTTTCGCACTTAAATTGGATAATCCAACTGCTTGTGTTGTGGATATAGATTCGGTGTTCATAACATCAACTAGTAATGCCTTTACAGTAAATCCGGTAAAGTTCACTATACCTTCTAATGGTAGTGCTAATGCTAATATAGTTGCCGAATTTACCAACGAAGGAACCTACACCGGTACTGTTACAATCAGAACAGCTTCAGGATTTGAGATGACGAGAAATATTAGTGCAGTTGTAGCAACACGTTCATTGGTAACTGAGTTGACAAAAGTTTTTGGCGATGTAAGAATAGGAAATTCTTCTACATTGCAGGCAGTTGTTACTTCAACAGGATCAGCAGGTGTAGAGATAGAGGATATAAGAATCAGAGGTGTACATCCGAACGATTATACTGTTGTTTTGCCAGCTGGGGTTACTTATCCTATATACCTTTCTCCAGGAGAGAACCAGGTATTTGATATCCAATTTGATCCACAGGATGAAGAAAACAGAGAAGCATTTCTTGACTATGTTATGAACGATAAAGCAATATGTGAAGATCCAGAAAACACTAATCTCACAGGCCGCGGATTCAGACCCGTTATAAATATGAGAGAAAATGCTATCTATCTCGGTGAGGTTTGTATTGGAGAGTCTATAGACACCACAGCAGTTATTAGGAACTTTGGAAATGGTGATCTAGATGTAACATCTGTAACAGAAACAGGTGCGGGGAATATAAATGTAAATGCCGGATTACCGATTACAATAGAGGTGGACAATAGCAAAGAAGTTGCAATTAACTTTACTCCGCAACAGATTGGAGATTTTGAAAAGAAGATTTATTTTGAAAGTAACGGCGACTGGCTGGCAGATCCTGATACGCTTCTGATAAGAGGTAGAGGCATTGTCTGTGCTGATATTTATGTGGAGAGTGTAACTGGTATAGTTGGAACAAATGTTGATATTCCAGTCAGAATAACTCCGAAAGAAGGGACAGGGCTTACCACAAAGGATATTGCTCAGTTGATGAACGATGCCAATAAGACAGGTATTGAATTTTCAATTTATCACAACTTTAGAATTGCCCGGTTTAACAACACACCTGTTAATGAAGGCTATATAGCAGGGAATGAAACTCTGACAGTATTCCCAGATCATATAAATGTTACTTCAAACGGTAATCTTAACCAAGATGGACTACTAGCTGTATTGAATGCTGAAGTTCTGCTTGGAGACGATTTCGAGACACCACTGGAGTTACGAATAGACAATTTCGCTGATGGTTTTTCACGAGTGAACACTAGAGATGGCATACTGATAGCTGAGTGCTGCGCATTTGAAAAGAGATTAGTTGACGTCTCCAATGTGGTATTAGATATCAGACCAAACCCTGTGAATAATACTGGCTACTTTGAGTTATACTTGAAAGAGAAAAGAGATATAAATATCACGATATTTGACATTCTCGGCACTCAGATAAAAAATATAAGCAAGAATCTAACTGTAGGAACGCACTTAATAGAATTCGATGCCGATGATTTTGGCTCTGGTACTTATTCTGTGATTTTGCAATCGGGAGAGATTATATATTACACTCGCTTGGTGATAGTGAAGTAGAACTGAAACTAAGAGAGCAAAAAGAGTTGGTCGTATTACTCTGATGAAACTAAAGAATTTAAAGATTTAATTGACCTTGAGAACACGATTGAAGATAAAATTATACATGAAACACAAAACCCTTATTATATTTATTTATATATTTTTCACTTTCTGTTATACGTCAATGTCCTTAAGTGACAGCAATTGGCAGAAAATGATTACAGCAATTGAAAATTTAACTAGCGATTCGGTCGATTGTAAGAATCAAACAGAATTTTTTAATCTTTTTCCAAATGATAGTAATAATTTTTATAAATATTTTTTAAACAATCCTAATATTGAAAGAAGGAAACAATTTACTTTTTCTGAGAAGGTAGTGGAAAGATATTTCCAATTAAGTTGTATTGATGATAGTTTATTTTTTAGTAGAACTATTAAACTATTTATTCAATTGGATGAATGGAATTCACATGCAATGTTTCAGTATCATCTTTATCATAAAATTAATGAAAATTTTTTGATATTTATTAAAACTTTAAAGAGATTTGATATTAAGAGTCAAGCTACGTTTTGGAACTATTACTTTGATAATCAGCATCCTGATGACGTTTTTTCTGAAAAATTTGAACACTTGAAAAAAACAGACCCAGATATTTATAAGATTATATTTAATGAATTTAACAAAAACCTAGAAAAATATTCTCATTAAAATAATTTATAAATTAATAGATAATTAATGAATAAATATGTTTAAAGACTATATTAAATAGAGGTACAAATAAATGAAATTCCTGCAATTAAGTATAATTATCACAATACTATTTTGTTTTATGTTTTCATCCAATGTTAGTGCGCCGTTGATAAGCTGTAATGAAGTTAAAAATTATTTTGATGAACTTCCTCTTGATATCTATGGACATTACGCTGAATCTGAGGATTATATAAACTCTAGTAAGTATATTGATAGCATTTTTAACGGATCTTGTATAAGCGTCGAGTCAATTGTTGAGAAATTTGCACAGTCTTGTGCGAGAAGAGTCAATAGCTTTTGGGCATTTGATGGACAGAATATGTTTGCTAACAAAGTAAGCTCATTTGTTAGTGAGAACAATATTGAAATAATTAACATTTTAAAAGAAAAAGATAACGATTTTATACGTGACTTCTTCTACTTTTATTTAACTCCAACATCGTTTATGTTCAGTTGGCCTCTTGGTATTCAGCAAAAAGATAAATATCCTGCTTTTTCTGAAAAATATGATAAAAACTTAAGAAAAATATTATTCGAAGTTGTAAATGATTTAAAAAAAGATACCAATAGGGTTAATGATAATAAAAGGATACAAATAATTGAAACTCCTGCAATTAAGGATGAATTAATAAAGCGCTAAGTATCGGATATTATTAGAAAAAGCATTAAAGTAAAAAGTATTAGAATGAAATTAAATAAATCTATACGGAAGAAATTTTTATATATAAACAATCCCTATTGGTTATCTGTTTATTTACATGATAAGTTATCAGCGATGATATTCCCCTCTTTAAGCAACGCGAAAGAGGGGTGGATCACGCCAAAGGCGTGAGACGGGGTGTTAAAAAAAGCAGAAAGACAGAATAGTGATTAGTATAAAATAAGCCTTAAGAATTATAAAATATGAAATAATGAAAATACTTAAATACCCCGTCAGACACACTTCGTGCGCCTGCCACCCCTTTTTTAAAAAGGGGAATTTCAGCACAATGAATATTTATGTGAAGTATTTCCATAAAATAAATGTCAAACATGAAAATACCCCCCTCATTTGACACAAAAAAAATCCCGATACTTTCTGCAAATATCGGGATTTGTATTTTAGTTGTTATAAGTTAATTATTTGATTAGTATTAGCTTCTGTGTTGTGTATATGTCCTCAGCTTCTAGTTTTACCAAATAAGTACCTGCTGCCAGTCCTTGAGAATTCCACTTGCTGTTTATAATACCAGTTTGGTAGTAACCTTCAGCAAGTAATGCTATTCTATTACCAAACATATCATATATTGCTAATCTTACATAAGAGTTGCAATTCAACTTAAATGATATATTAGTTTGATCAGTAACAGGATTAGGTACTATTGAAATTCTACTTTCATCGAAAACTAAACCTGTAATAGGATCTGTTTCTACATCAGTAATAATATCTATTGGTGCTGATGGGCATCCGCTTCTGTAGTCTGCATCAATTGCTGCCATTCTTATGGTTATGTCTTTATTATCTTCCAAATTGAACTGAACTTTATGGTCATTTGCATAAACTATAGCATAAGTTGAATCATTGCCATCTTTGTCAGTAACTATAACATAATATCCTACCACTTTTTCCATGTTATTCGGCATCCACTCAACTGTCATCAGCTTTCCTGTTGTGTAGTAAACGGCAGTCATGTCGTGTGGCGGAGGTAATGAAGTCTTTTCATTCATTACTGGTGCATCCGCATAGCCAGTAGCAAGCAACTCTTCACTATCTGACTGCACATAAGCATATATGTAGTTATTACAGTAACCCAAAGTGTCTGGCATTGTGAATATATATTCAGCCTGAGTCGCACGAACTTCAGCAAATTTATAACCATCAAATCCATCACCATTGTCATCTATATAGAATTCTATATTATCAGTCGGTTCAAAAGAATCTGTATTCCAAGACAATGTAACTTGATTATCTTTCTGAGTAGCAGAAACTGAGAAAGGAGTTTCACTTTCTGTGATGTAAACTTCTACAATATCGGACTCAGAACCATCTAATAATACTATCTTCCAATCGCCTGCCATAGGAGCTTCAACAGACCAGAATGAAGTTAAACCATCTTCAGAATTAAAATGCAATACATTTGCATCTTCATCAGGTCCTGTCAACTCTGTTTTATCAGGCATTATCAGTTTGCTACTAGGAGCATGTAATGTGCTATTAATTCTAACATACATCCACTCCGAATTTGCGGGTATGTTGATGCTTTTTTCTATATCTGCTTGTATTGAATTTCCATCATTGCTTTTTTTACCTATAGGAACAATAGATGGTATATATTGTTGACCTTTGTTATAAGTAAAGAATTCTGTGTCGTCGCTCGATTTTGTCAAATCTAGCTGGAAATTAAATTTCCCAAGTTCTGCAAAATTGCATTCTGTGTAAATATGACGGGTGTTTTCAGACATATTTATCAAAGCATTCATTGATGCAGTATAAGGAAGCTTTAATCTTGCTTTAATAATATCATAAGGAAATCCTTTAAATGCTAGTTCTGGTAAAGTCAAACTACCGTTTACTCTTCCGGTAAATTTACCTTCATCTGCCTTGTATCCCATATCGAATGCTCCATTTAGCACATAAGCTTTCCCGTCAAAAGTACCACACTTTAGTTGCGAGGTCAATTTCAATAACGCATTATTATAGTCAAGCCTAATTTCAGGAGTACCTGTTATTTGCCAATAAGTAGTACCCGGCAATTTCATAAAGTTTGCTTCACCATTGATATAAATAGTAGATGGTGCTTTGTAGCCAGCTCTTGCAGTTATCTCCATCAGATCTTTGTTTAAGCAGTTATTTACTGTTCCGCCAAATGTAAGTTCAAGAGGTGGAAATGCAAGTCCGTGAGCTTTCCCTTCTAATCCTAGTACACATACCCCTGTATTTCCAATTGGTATTCCTTTTGCCAGTTCACCTTTGAATCCGACACTGTCAAGCATTGCATTCCTGAATGATGCACCTGCACCAACTTTCATAAATGGGACAGTGAATTCAGCTCCTAGATCAAGTTTGTCAGTTTTCTGATCATAGTTATAAGTTAATTTGTTAAGACAGAATTTTGGAGCTGGAGATAAATTAGTAACTTCAAAACCATCAAAATACATACCTGTATTTCTTTGTATCTTTAAACCAGTTACCTTTATGCCCGTATCAACCGGTTTCTTTCCATCTTCATCACATCCGGGAGCGAATCCCGGAATTTTAATCGAGGCACTGATTTCAACACCTGTTGCATTTGTACCACCTATCAACTTAATATCCGTTATTTTTTCAACTTGCACCCCGCATATTTTTGGTGCAGCGGAAAGCGATTGATTCAATAAATTCGTAAAACTTCCATTTGAACCTAGTAGTTCAACGTTAACCAGATTACCGCTCATTAATGTGATGGTTCCATTACCGCCTCCAGGAAGTGGAACATTTTTTACTGAGAAAGTTCCATTTGCATTGAGTTTCAGGGTTTCTTTATTTATTTCCATTGTTCCGCTAAAAGAAATCAAGTTGTTTATAAGGACTTCTCCATTTGATTTTATAATTGGATCTCCTTCTTTCTCTTCCCAACCTTTTTTTGTGCAGAACTCCAAAGCGCCTTGCTTCCAGCAAGAGTCAATACTTACTTCAACTTTTACAATAGATTTTTCAGAATCAACATATTTATCCTTTGAAGCATAGAACTTTACTTCATATTCGCCTTTTTCTTTTTCTTCGGGAACCAGAATATCATACGGCCTTACTCCATTTGCATTTGTTGCTCCCAAAAATCTGAAAGACTTATCTCCATTCAAACCGTCTTGTATATATATTTGAGCATCTTCAACTGGAACTGTTTCACCCTCTTTGTTTTCTGTAATTGTAAGTACAATTTTTTCCGATTCATTGGGTTTCAGTTTGTAGTCTGTATTAGGTGTAATGTTAATCAACAGAATTGGTATTTTACCAACTATAACTCTTACTTTTAATGGATTAGATTTTTGGGATTCATCAAGTGTTTCATTTGCGTAGAAAGTAAATTCATAAGCTGAATCTTTTGTATCTTTTGGAATAGGAAATTTATATAATAATTTTCCACCAGCATCTGTTTTTCCAAGATATTCCTCAAAACCAGCTTGATTTATAGGATTAATTACAGTTACTCTTGCGCCTTCTACTATTTCACCGTCTTTATTTCGTACTATAAGATCTATTTCAACTGTTTCTTCCTGCAATATTTTGTACGATTCTTCATCAGAGGTAATCTCTAAATCCGGCTCTGGTGCAACTTTTATTACGCTTTTTACTGTTTTAGATTTAAGTGCATCACTATCATTAGTTTCTGCATAAATTTGAATACTGTATAAACCAAATTCAGTATTTTCAGGAATTATGTATAAGTACACTAACTCGCCATTTGCATCAGTTTTCCCTCCAAGTTCAACAAATTTATTATCTTTATTTACCTCATTTCTAACGAATACTTTTGCACCTTCAGCGGAGCTGAAAACACCTTTATCGTCAGGTTTATCTACTTTAATATATAAAAATACTGAATCATTAGGGGCAACCGGCTTTTCAATATAATCCTTATCTGCAGTTACTATTAGCTTAAGTGCAGGTTTTTTATCTATTTCAACTTCATTTGAAGCCACAGCATCAGATGAAGAATATTCTAACTCCAGTGTGGCATTAGTTGTTGATGTTGATGTTAAATCTGGAGTTCCGTCGCTTGCTATACCTACAATTGCAGTACCAGACTTTTCATCACCGGTATAATGTATTTGGAAATCCCATAATTTTTGAGCTCCGGGAAGTCCCTGCATTTTACCAGCTGCTGCGTTTATCCATATCTGTCGTGTTTTTGTTTCATCATTAAATGCAAAAAATGAAGAACCACTTGGCAAAGTAGGCCTTCCATTAAAATTACTTGAACTATGTCTGTAAACAGGGAAATCTGATACTGAACCTATTGCATAGAATTTAGCTGCATCCGGCAAAGTATTATGCCAATTTCCCAACGGTGAAAGCCCTGTATATGGTTGATAATTATCAGTTGGTCCCTCTGAATTTCTCAGGATAACAGGACCTGTTTGATTTTCATATTGTGGCATAACATCACCCAGATGAATCTTTATAGATGCGGGTTGGGATGATTTTGCACTAAGGTATATCTTAACATTTAATTTACCTGATATATCATTGTCAGTAAGTGTTGGCTCATAGTACCAATTGAAAGTCTTTGTGGAAGGACTAGCAGTTTCAGTATAACCGATATCACCGTTCAGGTCAGCATCACTTATATCCTTTTCTTTCAATTCGTAAAAATTAAGATCCTGATCAATTATTTCAATTCTGTCAATTTGAATAAACGTTGATTCACGTAAAACATATTTAACTTCAATAAATGGATTTTTATCGCCTTCTTTTGCGGAAACAACAACTTTTACAATTGGGTTTTCCTGTGCATCTGTAATATTGGGGAAGTTGAAAAATATCATCAAGACCAAAAGGTAATTGATGATTTTGCCCTTGTTTTTAAAGGTTGTATGAGAATGTTTCATATATACTCCTAAAAGTGATTTAAAATTGTAAGTTTTTTTAACACTTCTAAATTACTTAATTCCATACTATTAAACAATAGTAGATATTATGAATTTATTAAAAAATTATAAGTTTATTTTACTTTAATTTATACTAAGATGTAACTACAGCATTAGTACAATACTTCAAAAGGAAGAAGAAAAAGAAGTACTGAATCAATTACCAAGTTTATGGAGAAAGAAAAGAGGCAGAAGATTATATCATTAATAGACCAAGGAAAATCTGTTCGTGATATTAGTGGGCATTTATCTGTTTCTTCTAGTTTAATTGTGAAGGTAAGGAAGCATTACCTGAATAGTTAGGCAGCAAATTAATGATATGCTGGTGTAGTAGCTTTGAAAGTAGATCAAGATTTACTAATTTAAAATTCAATGATACTTAGTTATCATAAAAAAAGAAGTGAATGCAATTGAAGAAACTAGATTGAAGGCAACCCTTATTAGCGACCAAAAAAAAAGCTCCTCGTAATACGAGGAGCTTTAAACGCTAGGTTGTGGGCCCAGAGGGACTTGAACCCCCGGCCAACGGATTATGAGTCCGTTGCTCTAACCAACTGAGCTATGGGCCCGACTTACTATTATTTCATTTTCGTCTATAATAGAGTTTCAAATATAAGAATTTTTTTTTAATTCCAAATATAAATAATATTAAAAATTTACTAATCCCACCATTACTCCAAATCCAATTTTAAGTCCTGATATATCAAAGTTAGGATTAACAGTAGAACTTCCGATATTATTATGTGTCCATTTACTATCTTGACCGATTGTCAAGTTATAGCTGGCGTCTGCTCTTATAATTATAAAATTTGCAAGAGCATATTCTAACTGGATATTGGGCATTGCGAAAAAGTAATTTTTTACTAATCTGTCTGTTCCAAAATCACCTTGCTGTTTTACATCATCAATAGTTGTTGAGGAAGCAAATATCTCATAAGTAATGTCACCCCAACCTGCATTCACTCCACCTAAAATTGCAAAATGTTCAAATGGGACATAACCATAGTGCAAACTAAAGCCGAACATACTAGCCGCTAGGCTTGTTTGTAAACTTCCATTGATTACAGAATCATTAGCTGTCGACATCGGACGATCAATTTGATTAGATTCAACACTTCCGCCATATCCGAAAACCCCAACCCTTAGGTTCTTCACCCAAGGAATACCAGTCACTCCCTGACCACCAGTTAATTGAATTGGTGATGAAAGTAGTAAATCGGGACAATCACAAAATGAATTTAAGTAATCCTCTTTTATCATAAGCCAATCGAATGTAATACCACCAGCTAATACGAAGTAGCTGCGAGCATCTTCAGTTAATGGCTCATTATCGAATGACAAATCAATCTCCTCATCTTGTGCTGTTAAGTACATAGGTAAAATAAGTACCGACAATAGTAATAATACTTTTTTCATGCTGTTCATTCTATATTTTAGAAATTAGCTAAACCAATCATAACCCCAAATCCTACTTTCATACCATCTAAGTTAAAGTCTGGGTTTACTGTATTAGTACCTAAACTATTATAAGTCCAGTCTGTGTCTTGTCCTACAGTCATATTATAACTAGCGTCAGCTCTCAATATAATATAACTTGTAATAGCATATTCTAACTGTATATTAGGCATAACGAAGAAATAGCTTTTCTCTAATCGATTAGTTCCAATTGAAGAAGTAAAGAATTTATCACTAATTTGATCAGTGCCGAAGTAACTTTCATACGTAACATCGCCCCAGCCAGCATTAACTCCACCTAGTATAGCAAAATGCTCAAAAGGAACATAACCATAATGTACACTAAATCCGAACATACTAGCAGTTAAATTAGTTTGAAAACTCGTTGAAATTTCTTTATCAGGTTCTCCCTCTACCATAATATAAGCAGGTCTTTCTAGAACATCTGATTCAATACTCCCACCATAACCAAACACTCCTAATCTTAGATTTTTAATCCAAGGAATACCTAATACTCCTTGACCACCTGTTAGCTGAATTGGACCTGATAGTTTTAATTCGTCAGAGTTATTTAAAAATGAATTCAAATTGTCTTCGTTAATCATAAGGAAATCATAAGTAATACCACCAGCTAATACGAAATATGTACGAGCTTCATCTCTAAGTGGTTCGTTATCGAATGGTAGGTTGTCTATCTCATCGTCTTGTGCCGTTAGGAACATCGGTAACATAAGTACCGACATTAGTAATAATATTCTTTTCATTGCTTCTCCGATTTTTAATTAATTTATCAACTACAAAAATAATGAATTATACGAGACTTACATATTATTACGATTATTTACTCATTAGTTTTTATATTTGTAGTCTATTTTAAGACCAAAACTAGCTTAACTATTATGAAAATCACATTTCCAGATGGCAGCGTAAAGGAATTTCCTCAAGGCACTAGCGGCTACGAGATAGCTAAATCTATATCTCACGGCTTAGCCCGCAATGCACTAGGCATTGTCCTGAACAAAGATGTAAAATATGAACTCCATAGTCCTATCAACGAAGATAGCACAATTAAATTTGTAACCTTTAATGACGATGAGGGGAAAGATTTCTTCTGGCACTCGTCTGCTCACTTATTAGCCGAGGCACTGCAAGAGCTATACCCAGGGGTGAAGTTCGGTATAGGGCCATCTATAGAAAGTGGATTTTACTATGATATAGATATGCCAGGTGATGAGACTCTATCGTCAGATGATTTCCCGAAAATAGAAAGCAAAATGAAAGAGCTTGCTAAGTTAAAATCGGACTTTGTAATGTCTGAATCTACTTGGGAAGAAGCTTATGAATTCTACAAAGAGAAAGGAAACGAGTACAAATTGGACTTGTTGGATGGACTAAAAGGTCAGCCAATAACTTTCTGTACTCAAGGTAATTTCAAAGATTTATGTCGTGGTGGTCATATACCAAACACAGGCGAAATCAAAGCAGTCAAGTTACTATCAACAGCTTCAGCTTATTGGAGAGGCGATAGCGACAATGCAACATTAACTCGTATCTACGGTATTACTTTCCCGAAAGCATCTATGCTAGATGAGTTTTTGGAAATGAGAGCCGAAGCACAAAGACGTGACCACAAAAAATTAGGCCCTGAGTTAGGCATCTATATGATAAGCCAGAAAATTGGTCGTGGATTACCAGTTTGGTTACCTAATGGTACTATACTTCGTCGTAAATTAGAAGGGTTCATCAAAGAAGAATTATTAAAACGTGGTTACCAAGAGGTAATCACACCACATATTGGGAACTTAGAACTTTACAAAACTTCTGGTCACTACCCATATTATTCGGAATCGCAATTCGCACCTATGAGCGTGGAAGAAGAAGAGTATATGCTAAAGCCGATGAACTGCCCTCATCACCATCAGATATATAGCTCAGAGCAGCGTTCATATCGTGATTTGCCAGTGCGTATAGCTGAGTTTGGTACTGTTTACCGCTACGAGCAATCAGGTGAGTTGAACGGTATGTCGCGCGTGCGTGGATTTACTCAAGATGATGCACACATCTACTGTACAGAAGAGCAGTTAAAAGATGAGCTAATCAACTGTATAGAGTTAACTCAGCTTGTGTTTGAGACTTTCGATATGGAAGTAACTACTCGTCTATCATTCCGTGATGACCAAGAAGGCAAATATGCTGGCGACGAAGAAGGATGGGAAAAGTCAGAAAGAGTAGTAAAAGAAGTCGCTGACCATTTGGAGTTAAACTATTTTATTGGTTTGGGCGAAGCTTCTTTTTACGGACCAAAAATTGATTTCATCGTACGTGATGCTATTGGTCGTAAATGGCAATTGGGTACTGTGCAAGTGGATTACGTAATGCCTGAGAGATTCGAGTTGGAATATATCGGCTCGGACAATGCTCCGCACCGTCCAGTTATCATACACCGTGCACCATTCGGATCTATGGAGCGATTTATCTCTATATTAATAGAGCATTATGCAGGTAATTTCCCATTTTGGATAGCACCAGTACAAGTAAGTGTACTACCTATAACAGATAGACAGAATGATTTTGCAGAGAAAATTGTGAACTCACTATTAGCTTCTGGTTATAGAGTGAAATTCGATAATCGTTCGGAAGGTGTAGGTCGTAAAATAGCCGAATCTGAACAAGCAAAAATACCTTATGCCTTGATAATTGGCGAAAGAGAGCAAGAAAGCGAAACAGTTTCTATACGTCAGCACACTAAAGGCGACGTAGGTACTGGCACTATAACTGAGATAATGGAGCTATTTGCACAGCTCAACCAGCCGGGTGGCGAGAAAGAAGCGGAAGGATAATGTTTAAGAAAAAGCTTATAGTTCTATCTTCTCCTAGCGGTGGTGGCAAATCTACATTAGCCAATTATCTGATGACTTTGTATCCAGAGATTCGTTTCTCAGTGTCTTGCACTACACGTAAAATACGAGAAGGTGAGGTTCACGGTAAAGACTATTTCTTCCTCACAAAAGAAGAGTTCGAAGAGAAAGTAGCTAACGGAGAATTTGCCGAATACGAGCAAATTTTTGGCAATTACTACGGGACTCTGAAATCAGAAATCAAAAAGCATATAAACTCTGGTAACTCTATACTATTCGACGTAGATGTGAAGGGGGCTGTATCACTGAGAAGAAATTTCCCCGATGATACACTTCTATTATTCATCTATCCACCTAGCTTCGAAGAACTACAACGCCGTTTACAGAAGCGAAGTACCGAAAGCCCCGAAGAGCTTAATATTAGGTTAGAACGAGCAAAAGAAGAGCTTGAATACAAGGAGCTATTCGATCACTCTATCCTCAATGACGTATTACAAACGGCATTCAACGATCTAGAGCAAGTGATAAAAGCAAATTTGAGTTAATAGATAAAATTCGTCACACTGAACGAAGTGCTTGTGTTGAGCGAAGTCGAAGTGAATCGCCCAGGAGAACCACGGAGCAGTTCAATATTAGCAGCATCTTTTTACCAACTTAATAGAGTAAGACAACAAGGTGTTGCAACTTGATGTTATGCAATATATCGCCCCGCTGGGGCTTTGGGTTGGTAGTTTTATTAAATGCTACAGATATTTCGCCTCGATGAGGCGATTTTAGGTTTATTGAGTTTCTCCGATTTGCCCCAGAGGGGCTAAATATCTGTAGCCACAAACTCACCACGCAAATCAGCCCCGTAGGGGTTGAATAACATGGGACTAAAGTCCGAAACCGGTGTGTAAAAATCATATGTCCGTCGGTTAAAACTGACGGCAATACAATTTATTCATTAAAGTCAATTTCTGCTAGTAGTTTGACTTCTGTTATTTCACCATCATCATCTTCTATTATAGCAATTAATCCATTTTCCTTACTAAAATAATAATTTGTTGTGATTGTACTAAAGTTTATTTTCATGGCATATTTTATTTGCATATAATCACCATCTTTTAAATATGGTGCAAATTTCACATTAAAAAGTACCTCACCATAACAAAAACCATCTCGAACTGACACATACTTAGAAGAAGAAGGTATTAGTTCAAAGAACTTTACACTGTGTTTTTTTGTTAGATAATTTGAAATTGCGATACCTTCTTTAGTCTTAATTAAATATTCTTCATCTTCAGAGACTAACGAATCTGCTTCAAATATTCTTGTTTTTAACCTAAATACCGGCAAATTAAATTCTCTACTCCCAATACGAACATCAGAATCCCTAAAGTCAATTACTTCCCTTTCAGTTTTGTTTTTAAATTGGAGTTCTCCTTCTTCTATACTATAAACATTGTAAGTTTTAATTATACCTACATTAATAGGGAAGTAAACATTCTGATATTCCATAGGGTTATCGACTGGGGTGAGTAAATCTGTTGCTTTGTCATAGACAGAACAGGATGTTAATATTACTATTCCGATAATGAATAAAACTGTTTTTATAAGGTTATTATATTTCATTTTTTACTCTCAATTTAAAGCATACTGTTTTCATTTTAAACACCCTTCTTGCTATGCAATCCACCCCAATATGAAAAGAAGGGAATATATCCAGAATTACTTGAATATCACTTTCATAATCTAACAAATTCCCCCTAATCCCACAAATGCAAACTTTTATCAATTTTCTTCGTATTTTTGTTTTTATAGATTATCAAAAGAATAAGAATATATGTCTTCACGTTACAAATCATATAAATACATAGAAGATTTGCCGAAATACGATGGGCAAGAAATCACCCTAAACGGTTGGGTTTACAACAAAACTGGTAAAGGGAAATTACAATTTATCCAGCTTCGTGATGGCTCTGGTGTAGCGCAATGCGTAGTATTCCAAGGGAATGTGAGCGAAGAGGATTTCGAGAATGCGAAATCACTAACTCAAGAATCATCAATAAGCGTTACAGGTACAGTAAAGTCTAACGAGAGAGCACCTGGTGGCTATGAGTTAGATGTAACTTCACTTAAAGTATATCAGATAGCTGATGAATATCCTATTAGCCCGAAAGAACACGGTGATGCATTTTTGATAGAGAACCGTCACTTGTGGTTGCGTTCATCACGTCAGCATGCTATTATGCGTGTACGCTCGGTTATAGTTAAAGCTATACGTGACTTCCTAGACAATGGTGGCTTCCGTCTTATGGATTCACCTATTTTGACTCCAAACGCTTGTGAGGGAACATCGACTTTATTCGAGACTAAGTATTTCGATTTGGGTAATGCTTACCTTTCACAATCTGGTCAGTTATATGCAGAAGCTTCTGCAATGGCTTTGGGTAGAACTTACACTTTTGGCCCTACATTCAGAGCTGAGAAATCTAAGACAAGAAAGCACTTAACAGAATTTTGGATGGTTGAACCTGAGGCTGCATTCTTCGATTTGGAAGATGATATGCAGTTAGCTGAGGATATGACTGTTTATATAGTTAAGCAAGTATTAGCTAACTGTGAGAAAGAATTAGAAACATTAGAAAGAGACTTAGAGCCACTTAAGAAAGTAGTTGGCGGTTTCCCTCGTATGTCTTACACGGAAGCTGTTGAATGGTTACACGAAAACAAAATCCCACTTATCCAAAAAGTTGATGGTGCTGATAAAGAAATACTTCCGTTTCCTTGGGGCGAAGATTTCGGTACTGTGCAAGAAGAAGCACTGATGGAGCAATTCGATCAACCGTGTTTCATCTATGACTATCCTACTGAGGTAAAGGCATTCTATATGAAGCGTGACCCAGAAAACCCGAAAGTTGTAAAAGCTATGGATATGTTAGGCCCTGAGAAAGCAGGCGAGCTAATCGGTGGTAGCCAAAGGGAAGACGACCACGACTTGTTATTAGAAAGAATACAACACGAAGATTTACCTTTGGAAGAATTCCAATGGTATTTGGATTTGCGTAAATATGGTAGTGTACCTCACTCTGGTTTCGGTATGGGATTGGAGAGAACAGTGAAATGGATAACTGGCGCTAAGCATATACGTGAGACTATTCCTATGCCGCGTACTATTCATAGAATCGTTCCTTAAACGAACAACTAAAATTGATTTATTTTATAGACCCTGACTTACCAAAGTTGGGGTTTTTTATTGGATTGAATTCTGACTTAGATATATAGAATGATCCTGCAATTATTTTCTGTACAATGCAATCGGGATTATTTCACCTAGACTCTTCACTTGCTTCGCATTGTTCAAAGTGATGTATCTTCTTAGTTACATTGATAGAAGTGAAGCTCAACTTGATTTTCTTAAGTATCCTGCAATCTTGTTCTGATATTTTGAGATGTATTCAATACATCTCTACATAACACACCAAAAAAAAGCCGAGAAGGATAAATTTCCATCTCGGCTTATTAATTTTAAATCGAATTGTTGATCCTGTTATTTCTTAATAACAAATCTATTTGTATGTGATTCCGACTCAGTCTCTATAGTATATAGATAGACACCAGCAGGTAAATTGAAAGTTTCCATATTAATAGTATGGTCACCAGCAGTTTTCTGTTCCGAGTTAACCAATGTAGCAACGGCTTTACCGGTCAAATCACGAATTACTATACTCACATTACTTGATTGTTTCAGATTGTAATCTATGTTCAGCATACTAGATATTGGATTAGGATAAACAGTAGAACTGATTGTTCGTTCGCTCAATCCATCTTCTCTAGCAATACCTGTCACTGGATTTTTGATTTCAAATTCAGTGCAAAGAACTGTTTCACAGTGGAAACATTCGCAATCTAGGAATTCGTAACGAATGCAAAGTTTAACAGTCAGCTTACATTTTTCAGCCGAAGTAAACGGAATGTCTAGTTTATAGTCAGGTAAGAACTCGTCTAATGAGTCACATTCCTTACTATCCCATGTTACAGAAGAAGTATTCAATCCAGTAGCGTTAATACCAGCCCAAGCTGAAGTACTCTGGAATATAGCTCCTGTATTATAAGTAGTAACTTGACCACCACATTGTTCAGTTATAACAGCACTTATTATAGTAGCTCTTACTCGTTTCAAGTTAGCACCACTTGTATAAATACCATTAGTCATAAAGAAGCTAGTACCTTGGATCTGACCTGCTTCTAGTGGCTTCACGTTAATATCGAATGGGCAATTGCAGCCTTCATCTTTCTTACAATCTGGGATTTCTATGCAAATTTCTTTCTTACACAATGCATTACCAGCTGCGTCATTCAACTGTACTACAAAGCAAATAGTATCACCTACTGAAGCAGTAGTAATAAAATCAGCCAATACTGTAGTCATAGTCGCTGGAGGCAACGTAGTAGGGGTTATGTTTGAGAAACTTGCATTAGTCGAGTTAAAAGTAATAGTTGCAGAACTAGCAAGATTACTTTGTAATAGTAAGTTCAGACCATAAATTTGATTTCCTTTCTGGTCTAAACCTTTACAGTCAACTTTTGCTCTTTCTAATATCAAACAATCATCATCCGTGCAATCAGGAATAACGATACATACTTCTTTTTTACAAACTGTTCTTTGCTCTTTATCTTTCAACTCTATAATAAAGCAAACAGTGTCTCCAGCTGAAGCTGAAGAAGTAAAGTCAGACAATATAGTCGTCATCGTCGCTGGTGGCAACGTAATAGGAGCTATATTAAAGAAGTTAGCATTAGTAGAAGTCAAGTTAACAGTCGTTGTATATGTTAGATTACTTTGTAGTAGTAAAGTCAGACCATAAATCTGGTTTCCATCAGCATCAACTTTCTTACAATCTACTAGTACTCTCTCAACTATTAGACAAGGGTCGTCTTCTTTTTCCTTTGCTACTACACATGCTTTGTTAGATTCTGTTGATAAGCAGACGTTAGGTAAACCAGCTGGAACAGACTGTATAGCAAATGAATTGCATGCAGTATCATTCACAGCTGTAGTACTAGGAATAGTTGAAGGAACTAATATTTCTAAAGTAGCACCAGCAGCAAGTGAAACACTTGAGTTAGCATTGACTTTGTAAGAATAAGTATTAGCGGATGCGCCCCAAGTTCCAGCAAGTGCACCAACTGGATCAGCAATACCACAGAAACCTCCACACTCATTTGTACGAGATGGATTCTTCTGAATACCAACTGTAGAAGTGTTGTAAGTAGTAGTAAATCCAGCAGGAGTAATAGTAATTGCTCCATCAGCAGGATTATAAGGTAAGTCGAACTGACTATTTCTAGGGCTATAAGGAGGTAATACGCTAATATCTCCAACCCAAGGTGCTATATCGAGCAAGCAAATTTGAGTAAGTGGAGTATTACCAGTGTTTATAACGCTTAGTTTATACTCAGCTGTTTGTCCTTGAGGTATATTTGCAATATTTGCCCAAGCATTACCAGAGCCTTTTAGCCGAACTTCTTTCTTAGTTTGCAACTGTGCTATAGCATTAACTGTCATTATAGCTATGTTTGATGTTACAATAGGTGAGTTATTAGCATCGAAATCAAATGTATTCTGATGCTGACCAGCCAATACTGGTGGATCTTCTGAAAGTGCCACGTCGAATTCAATTAAGAAGAACTCCACTGAGCCATCACAATTAGCCGGTAGAACTGGGAAGCTCCACAATAAGCTATTGTCCCCAACAGATGGAGTAGTTATCGAGCCACCGACTTGTGTCGGTATAGTTGAACTAAATGTACTACAATTCGGATTATAAGGGTTCACATTATAGTTGAAAGTACCATAGAAATAGCTTTCATTACCTACATAAGTAAATCCTGTTGGTAGTATATCAGCTATTGTAGCAAGACTAGCGTCCAGATTACCTACGTTTGCAACAGCCATTCTATAACGAACAGTATCACCCGGCATAAATGGACCATTAGGGTTAATTACACCACCGTCACATTCGCCTGTAAATAGCTTAACGGCTACTACATTAGGTGCAGTTGTATCAACTGGAGTATCCACCTCATCAAATAGGTGTAATGTATCAGCGTGAACCGCCATCGGGTTGTTGGCTATATACCCTGGAGTTAAAGGAATACCAGTTTTGAAGTTTGTTGTTCTAGCACAAACATCTAAGTACTCTCTTACTATTGTATTAACGGGTATAGTATCATAAGTCCACTTTATTCTGCATATATCGGCAGGAAGAGTAGATTCTACTTTTGCGCCTACAGTAGTGTATGTGAATGTTGCCGCAGGAATGGTGTTACAGCTTGAACCATTCCACGTATAAACCTCAACTGTAACAGGTAATATAGCTATGTCATTGGGAATATCTGTCTGTATAACATTTACATCAACATCTCCTGAAAGAGTATCTTCTATAACTACAGGACTTTGAGCAAGTGTTCCTATATTTCTGTACCATAATCTATATTCGCCGCAGCAACCTGGTGCGAATGTAGGGTACCAAAATGGGTTGTTGTAGAATGAAATATTATAAGCAAAGTATTTATTTAATACGCCCATGGAGACACCTTCACAAAGGATAGTTGATACAGTATCTTGCCAAACTTTTGGCTCATCATCACAAGCGGTGTGATAAGTTAATTTAGCTATATTCTTCACTGTATCACCTACGCTAAATGTAGGAGAAGGGTATTTAACTCTTATATAAGTACAATACCAAACGGGGTAAGGGTTCACAGTTAGTACCAATGGACCACCAGTTAAACCAATCCAAGTACCTGTCGAAGTTACTCCATCAGGTCCAGTCCAACTTCCATTTACATCTATGATTTCCGCTCCAGCTGGAAGTAAATCTTCAAAAGAATCAATATAAAGGTTTAAACCACCTATATCAGAACCACTAGGCGAAGTTATGCATATTCTATAAACGACTTCATCATCAATAGCACATCCTGCTATTTTTTCTTTTTTCAATTGCCATTTATTTTCTGGCTTATCAGAAATAACACAATTTGAGTTAGATTTGATCCAGTCATTGCTCTTCAAATCGTCTGATATCTGAGCTACGTTACAAACTTCAACTCCTTCGCAGGTGACCCCAGGTTTGAACCGTGCATTTATCTGAACTGTACCAGAACCACTAGGGTTTGTTAATCCAGTTAAAGCAAAAGTTACAGTATTACCTGAAATTGTCGAAATAGGGCTCGATGGCAATGCACTTAGTACATCTAACGCTCCTGGTACTACGTCTTGTATATATAATGTACCAGGTGCACCACCCGACCAATTATATGTAATTGTATAAGTAAATGGTTGCCCCGATTGAATAGGAGTGGGGGCGTTATTGCTTTTGCTTATACTGTATGTTAGTTGCGAATATGCTTCGTTGGTGGGTATTACCAGCAACGAGAAGACGGCGAGTAAGTACGTAAAGTACTTTAGTTTACTAGGGAGTTCCCCTAAATTGAGTAATAGATTTTTCACGAATACCTCTAAGATTATAAATAAGAATTACTTTTATAGATACTACAACTTATAAAAAAATTGCAATACATAATACAAAAAATTGTTAAATATTTTTAATTTGGACTTCCGAAATGCTGATATTTCATTCAATTGGAATAATTATCAGCTCTGAAATATTAAAAATAATTAATATATTGGATGGGTAGATAGTAGATAGGGCTAGCTGAAATTCTGTAAATAGTATAATCGTATTAGAAGTAGAATAGGTAAAGAAGAAGTGAAAAGTAATATAATAAATGAAAATTTTCCTTTTTCTAGTAGATGATTTTCTTTCAATAGTATAAGTGACCAAGCGAACATAAGTAGCTCGTAGATAATAAGACAAACGACTAAGAAGATAGCCAAATATCCCCACTCATATTCTGTCATATCAGAAGTATTGTTGTAGCTAGTTTGCCTATTGAACTCTACTATTATTTCTATCAGTTTGTATATGCAAACTAGAATAATAGCGGAGATATACAAAGTAAGAACAAATTCCTTAGATTTATATCGTTCTTTCATCCTACTTTCTATGAACCATATATGTAATCATTTCGCCCTTTCCTTTTACTTCCATCGGCGGTAGTTCATCGAACTTGAAATTATGATTCTGTCCATCTAGTTCCCTTTTTACATTTGATGATATATGCACTAACCCAGGAGTTCCAGTTGACTCCATTCTCGATGCGGTGTTTACTGAATCTCCCCATAGGTCATAAGCAAATTTCATTTCTCCGATTACGCCGGCTACAATTGGACCTGATTCTATACCAACTCTCGCACGTATATCGGTATTCATTTTTGCGTTAATTTCTTTCAGAACTATATGTACATCAAGTGAGAAGTTCGTTGCTCTAACGGAATGGTCATCACACGGCTCGGGAACTCCAGCCGCAGCCATATACCCATCACCAATAGTTTTAATTTTCTCTAGACCGTATTTTACTATTAGGCCGTCTATCTCGTGGAACACATCGTTCAACATCTGTAATACATCTGATGCTTTTCTATCTTTAGAGTAGGCAGTAAAGCCGACTAAGTCAATAAATACTATACTAGCACACTCTATATCATCAGCGATAAGTCGTTCTTTTCTCTTTAATCTTTTAGCTATTTTCAAAGGAAGAATATTAAGCAATAACTTTTCTGACCTTTGTCTTTGTCTGAAAACTAATATTGCGATAAGTGCTATCCCAATTGCACCTCCTATAAATGCCCATCTCTCATTTTTAGCTTTAGTTATCTCTAGGTTCTGTATCTCGTTTTCTCTGTTCTTTATCTCTAGTTCTTTGTCTTTTATTTCGTTTTCTCTTATAGCTTCTAGGTTAGCTATACGAGTTTGAGTTTTTTCAGTAAATACTGAATCTTTTAAACTAATATAAGCTTTGAAAGACTCAAGCGATTTGGCGTAATCCCCTTTGAGTTTATAAGAGTCAGAAAGACCTTTCAGGAATCTTGAACGTGTGTCTAGTTCACCTATTTCCTCTAGTAGTTTTATTGCTTGATTATAGTAAGATATTGATCGTTCTAAGTTGACTTGTTTGTTAGTACTGATATAGTTTGTAACTTCTGTTATTTTAACTATTACCGAGTCTTGTGATATGTTATAATAGAACTCACCTATATTGCCAAGATTGCTAGCTAAACTAGATTTATTACCCAACTCGTCATATATATTAACAGCTTCTTTATAGTTTTCTAATGCTTTCGAAAACTCATTTTGCTTCTGATAAATGATACCTATATTTCCAAGTATAGATGCAACTCCATATTTATTTCCAATATCATCAAATATATCTACTGACTTTTGAAGATATTCCAAGGCATGAGGATAATCACTCTTAAAATAATAGACCAAACCGATATTAGATAATAATGCTGCTTCACCAGTTTTATCCCCCAACTCTTGCTTTAATTCAATGGCTTTGTTGTAGTATTCTAGAGCTCTTGTGAAATCACTTTGATAATCATAAATCATCCCTATGTTACCGAGGTTAGTGGCAATTCCACTCTTATTCCCAAGTTTTTCGAACATAGATAGCGATCTTTGATAGTATTCTAAGGCATTGGCATAATCAGATTGACTTCTATATACAAAACCTATATTGCCCAATGTACTTGCTATTCTTTCTTTGTCTTTTAATCTATCGAATATATCTAATGCCTTTTCATAATTCTCAATAGCTTTATCGTATAATGATTGATTTTGATAAACTATACCAATGTTTACTAAAGTCTTACCTAGTTCTAGTTTGAGATCTAAATCTTCGTAAGTCTTTAGGGCTTTATCAAAGTATAACTTCCCTTTTGTAAAATCTGATTTGCCTAAAGCATAGTTTAAACCGATGGAAACATTGTTATCTGCAATCCCTTGTTCCCAATCTAATTGGCTGGCTAGTTTAACACCTCTTTCCCCATACTTAATACCTTTATCAGGGTTAGTGGCTTGAATACTTTTAGATAATTCGGCCAATAAACTCACATGTGCTGTATCATTCTTCGCCTTTGGCAATACCTTGAGTAATGAATCTAACTTCTCTTGCCCTTGCTTTTGTGACAAAAGAGATTGTATAGATATAGTTAAAGTAAATAATAAAAGCAAAACTCTAAATTTCATTCTATTCCTTATTTAAGTAGATAAGTCGTAACCTTACCTTTTCCTTTGATTTCTACTTCGCCACGTTCCGTGTACTTTATACCGAAGTCTTTTACTTCATTTATAAAGTTTTCGGTAACTTGTATCTCATTTGGCAAACCAGTACTTTCCATTCTAGAAGCCATATTAACTGCATCACCCCATAGATCATAGCTGAACTTTGATTCACCAATTACTCCTGCTACTACAGGCCCTTCGTCTATACCAATTCTGAATAGCAATTTATGTCCATCAGGAGTTACATAGTTATGCATCAAGTCTTTTGCCTCTAGTGCGAATCGAGCAGTTGCCAGGGTGTGGTTATCGTGTGGTTCTGGTAATCCAGCTACTGCCATATAACAATCACCAATGGTTTTTATTTTCTCTAGTCCATGCTTTATAGATAGTATATCAAACCTAGTGAAAATATCATTCAATGCTGATACTATTTCCTCTGGTTCGGTCCCTCTAGAATAGGAAGTAAAGCCAACTATATCCACAAATATAATTGAGACTTCCTCAAATCTATCGGCAATATTTTTCTCATTTCTTTTTAATCTTTTTGCAATTTTTTCTGGCATTATATTCAGAAGTAATTTCTCTGATTTACGGCGTTGCATAAATATAACGATTAGTAATATCACTACTGCAGCCAAACCAACGAAAAGAGCTGTCTGTTCATTTACCTTTCTGAGTAATTCCAAATCCTTTAGCGTCAGCTCTTTTTCTTTTATCTCATTTTCTTTTTTGGCTTCTAAGTTAGCAATTTCGGTAGTCTTCTCTACGCTGAATATAGAGTCTTTTATGTTAGCCCATCGGGTTTGATATTTATAAGCATTCTCATAATTCCCTATAGATTCATTTGCTTTATCTAAAGTACTATATACTTCCATCAACTGTCTTTTATCACCTATTTCTAGCGATAAATCTTTAGACATATGTGCATATTCTATTGCTTTTATTAAATTATAATTTCGATCTAAATTGAAATTTGTATTCTTCGATTTTAAATTTTGAATCACACTATCTTGGGATAAGATAAAGTGTAATGCTGCCAGATTTCCAAGATTGACGGCCACACCGCCTTTACTAGCAATCTCTTCATTCATTTTCAATGCTCGATGATAGTAATCATAAGCTTTAGCATAGTCTAGCATTTCCCAATATAAAATGCCAATATTGCCTAATCGAATAGCTATACTTTTGACATTACCTAATTCTTCGTCTAGTTCTAAGGCACGCTGGTAGTAGTCCAATGCCTTATCATAATCTTTTAAAAAAGTATAGTTCCAAGCAATATTTCCAAATAGTTTTGAGATTTTATCCTTCTCTATCTGCTTTTCGGTAAACTCTAAAGATTTTCTATAATATTTTAATGCCTTATTATAATCTTTCAGATATGTATATACTATTCCTATATTACCATTTTGTCTAGCTATACTGGCTTTTATACCATCTTTCTCGGCTATTTTAAGTGCCTGTTGGTAATAATCAAGTGCGGCCGTAAAGTTTGATAGATTCATACTCGCTATGCCAAGGTTCCCAAGTTGTTGAGATATACCTTCTTTTTGACCTAGTTCCTTGTATATATTTAATGCTTTTTTAAAGTAAGTAACAGCTTCATTGTTATTACTTTTAATCGAATTGTTAACGCCTAGGTTATTATATGCCTTAGCTTTACCCTTCTCCCACCCTATTTTCCCGGATAGATTATTTGCTAAATCGGCATATTTTATCCCAGAGTCTGGACTTATAGTGTAGAAGTTTGCTGATAATGAACAAAGCAAATTGACTTTGTTAGTATCATCCTTTATATTAGATAATCTGGACATTAGCGAGTCAATTGTCTTCTCACCTTTGTTAGAAGGCACTAAAGGAGTTGTCATCAAAAAGTATAAGATTAAGATATGGAATATGTACATTTTATTCATCAATTTATTTACCCGACCTTTTATTTCGAATGGTTTGATCTTTGAGTAAATAAGTCTTTATTAAACCCTTACCTTTTATATTTATTTCGCCACGTTCTTCACAAGTTATATTATAACCAGCTAGACTTTTTGCAAAATTCTCAGTTACTTGTATCTCATTAGGTAGTCCTGTGCTTTCCATACGGGATGCAGTGTTTACAGCATCGCCCCATAAATCATAGCTAAATTTACGCTCACCGATTACTCCTGCCACTACTGGTCCAGCATCAATTCCTATTCTGAAATTAAGCTTATGCCCTTCTTTCGTCGTGTAATCTCGCATTAATCTTTGAGCATCAAGTGCAAATTTGGCAGTTGATAGTATAGGATGTGGGTGCGGTTCTGGTAAACCAGCTGCTGCCATATAGCAATCACCAATTGTCTTAATTTTTTCTAGACCGTACTTTTTGGTCAAACTATCAAACTTTGTGAATATTTCGTTAAGTACAGATACTACTTTCACAGGGTCAGTGTCCTTCGAAAAGCTAGTAAACCCAACTATATCAAGAAATATAATAGCTGTATTTTCGAATCTATCCGCTATTCTTTTTTCATTATTCTTTAATCGTTTTGCAATTTTCGCAGGGAGGATATTCAATAATAGTTTCTCTGACTTTCGTCTTTCGAAAAAGACAAGTAAGAGCATAATAGCAGCCCCACCAAATCCGAGAATTAGTACATATTGCTCATTGCTCTTACGAGAAAGTTCCAAATCTCTTAATTTGATTTCTTTCTCATTTAACTCACCTTGCTTTGTTGCCTCTAGCTTTGCTATTTCTTTTGTTTTCTGAACACTGAAAATAGAATCTCTCAATTCAATCCACTTCTTTTGAAAAGTGTGTGCCATTTTAAAATCGCCTTTAAGTGCGTATGCCTTTTCCAAATATCCGTAGAATTCTCTGAGCATATCCTTAGAGCCGATTAATTCTGCGAGTTCTGTTGCTTTTTCACTGTATTTGATTGATCGTTCTATATTGTATTCTTTGTCCAAAAGAATTGTACTATTCTTTTCCTTCAACTTAGATATTACTGTATCCCGTGTTAGGTTGTAATATAGTCCACCCATATTACCCATTATAGCAGCACTTCCGAACTTGTTTCCTATTTCCTCATTAATAGCAAGTGCTTTCTCATAATTAGTTATAGCTAACTGATAATCTGAAAGATAATTATAAGTATTAGCAATATTTCCAAGATTAGTAGCTATTCCGAATTTATTTCCAAAAAGTTCCCATAGTTCTAATGCTTTGCTGAAATTCGTTAGTGCCTTGTCATATTGCTTTGAGTCGAGATAAGCTGTACCCATATTACCGAGAATAGTTGCGATACCGCGTCTGTTGTTTATCTGTTCGTGTATTTTTAAAGCTTTACTATAGTACTTTAGTGCACTTTTATAATTGGTAAGATCACTATATATATTCCCGATATTACCGTTATTATCTGCTTCGCCTTCCTTCTCACCAATCTCTATATCAATCTTCAATGCTTTCTGGTAATAGTTCAATGCAATAGAATAGTTCGATAGATTATAATATATATTCCCGATATTACTCAAATTTTTAGCAATACCTTGTTTATCCTTGCGCTCTTCGTTTAGCTTTAGAGCTTTTTTGAAATAATTGAGTGCCTCTTCGAAATTGCCTAAAGCATATAGATTACCACCTATTGAATTATATGATTTTGCAATTCCGGTTTGCCAATTTAGTTTTTCGGCTAATTCTAGAGATTGTTTGCCGTATTTGATTCCAAGTTCAGGGTCTATCGAGTTATATTGGAATGACATCAGATTGAGGAGCGTTACTTTGTTTGTGTCTTCTACTGCTGTTTTTAGTTTTTCGTTCAATAATTCAAGCTTTGCCTGCTCTCTATTTTGTGATTGGAGAGGGGTTGTGATTATAGCAATAGCTACAAAGAATACTATGAGAAGTGAATATCTCAAAGTACCCTCTTATCTAGTATCATACTGAACGAATAAGACATAAGTTTTTTTTCAGTAATTGGTGTATGCACAATGTACATAATAAGAAATAATTAGCAATAATTTAAAATTTCTTCTCCTTTTGTCCACCAAATACAACTATAATTCTTATATTGACTTTTTAGTATTATAAATTGAGAAAAAAATGAACTTAGAACTTAAAGGTAAAACAGCATTGGTTTGTGGCGGAACAGATGGAATAGGTAAAGCATCAGCATTTGAGCTTGCAACATTAGGTGCAAACGTAGTATTAATGGCTCGTTCCGAAGATAAACTGAAAAAGGTACTGAGCGAACTTCCCGTCCATCATTGGCAAAAGCATGACTATATAGTCGCCGATTTTTCTAATCCCGAACAAGTAAGAGATTCGGCAGTAGAGTATATAAGTAAGAATGGAAATATTCAGATTCTAGTTAATAACACTGGTGGTCCACCAGCTGGTGCCTTATTAAATGCAGATGTAGATGCATTCTATCGAGGTTTCGATATGCATCTCAAATGCAGTCATTATCTTGTTCAAACATTGTTCGAAGGAATGAAAGATAGCCGCTATGGTAGAATAGTAAATATCATATCAACTTCAGTTAAAGTCCCAATTTCAGGTCTTGGTGTATCCAATACTGTTCGTGGTGCTATGGCGAGTTGGTCAAAGACATTAGCTAACGAAATAGCAATGTATGGTATAACTGTGAATAATGTATTACCTGGATTCACTATGACTGGACGGCTAGAGAGCTTAATAGCAAAGAAAGCCGAAAATCGTGAAATAGGGGAGGGGGAAGTAGAAACGGAAATGCTTGCCACTATCCCAGCAGCTCGATTTGCTGACCCGGAAGAAGTAGCTAATGCCGTTGCATTCCTAGCTTCTCCTGCTGCAGCATATATTAATGGTGTGAATCTGCCTGTAGATGGTGGTAGATTGGGGTGCTTATAAGCAGTGTAAAGACGTATTGAATACGTCTCAAAAGTTATAAAACGATTACAAGATAATTGAGTTTGTTAACATTTTCATTTGCATTATATTCATAATTATCATATATTTGAGATAGCATAAAGGAAGTTTTCCACAATTCTAAGGTTTTACAATGCAACAATTCGAAGTAATCGGTTTTTTACCAAAATCCGATAGAAAGATTCCGTTCTTTACTATGTCCGTAGCGGCTGGTATTCCTATTCCTGTCGAGGGGGATGTTGACAGAGAAGTAGATTTGAACGAATTTTTAGTAGAACATCCAGCAGCAACTTTCTTCGTGAAAGTAAAAGGTGATATGCTCAAATCAGTTGGAATATCAGACAACGATATTCTTATAATTGATACGTCTATTGACCCAACAGATGGTAAGTTTGTCATAGCTTCGGTTAATGATGATTTGGCTGTTAGATTCTACCGTGAGATAGATGGAAGTAGATTCTTAGAGTCTCATCTAGGACAGTTTTTGCCTTTGGACGAGAATAAGTCATTGATAGATTTTCAGATACTCGGAACAGTTACTAAAGTGATCCATTCTCTCTAAAACGGCACAGCAATTGTTGGACTTAAATAAAAAGCAAGTCCAACGAAATAGAAAAAGAATATGTATAGACTAAGAGCAGACAAATATGGTAACCCTATACAAGGGTTCACATTCGAAGCACCGCTATTGCCAGCAAGCATACAGCGTGGTTCGGTTATGTTGCAATCGATAGAGACATCTATCGACTTAGGCAACTTATTGCTCACAGGAAGCAAAGATGTGTATATGGCTCGAGTTACTGGCGACAGTATGATAGACGAGAATATATTCACAGGCGATATACTAATAGTAGATGCTAAAACTGAGCCCAAAGAAGGTCAAATAGTAGTCGCTTCACTCGATGGCGAGATGACAGTAAAGAAACTCCGCCGCAAAGATGGCAAGATATACCTAGTTTCTGCCAACCAAAAATACTTACCAATAGAAATAACTGGATATTGCAAATTCGAAATACAAGGTGTAGTAAAGCATATTATACATGAGGTGTAGGTAATGAGGATGTATCTAAATGATAACTGACTTATTTACATATTTCGATTTAATTATTCTATTACTAATAATAATTGTAGACCTTAGCATTATCTCTAAGAAACGTAAAATTACACTCTCAAGTCTTACTATTACATTATTTGTTATTTCCTTTCTATTCGCACTACCATATTTATCAACCGAATTAGAATCGTATTTAGTCCATTCTAGAAATGAAGTAGTAGATGGTTTTAACCTCCTATATCTTTGGCTCAAATGGCCAATATATTGGTTAGTTGGTACTATCGAATTAATATTCTTATTTTCGTTTAAACGAAGAACGGATTGAAGTATTGCCGTTGGCTTCAGCCAACGGATAAATAGGCAACAAAAAAAAACTTTGGACTTTAGTCCCATTACTATTCAACTCCTAGTGAAGTTGTTGTGTTAGGTCTGTCAACAGATGCTACTAATATTGAACAGCTCCGCAGTTCTCCTGGACTCTTCGCTCGCTTCGCTTCCTCTGAGTGACGAGAACTTTGTGACCTCAGTGTATAATATGAAGTTTCAAACCTTCGTGGTCTTTGTGTTAAAATAAATAATCTATGCAATCCACAAATCTGTTTAATCCATGATTCAGAAAAAAGAGACAGCAATAGTTCAAATTATCGTGTCTATCTTATCCATCCTACAATCTTGTTCTGAAAAATGGACTCTTCACTTGCTTCGCTCCGTTATTAGATTAGCATTATATAAATTTGTTGAATTTAAAAATCCAAACACAAAAACAGGACACTACAAACGGGGGAGGTTTGAAAGTGTCCTGTAGTATCGTCGTTTATAAAAACGCTCGATCGAATAATGACAATTAAACACCTACAAATATGAAGCCAAACTTATGTCATTATAAATTATTATTTTTGTTATTCGTCAAGTTCGTGAAAACAAATAAATTGAGATTGATAAATGACTACAAAAAGAACAGTAACTGTACCTAGAGGTACGGAATTAACTTGTAAAAACTGGCAACTAGAAGCCGCGTACCGTATGATACACCACAACCTAGACCCTGAGAATGCTGAAAAGCCAGAAGAGCTAATCGTGTATGGGGGGCTGGGGAAGGCCGCTAGAAATTGGGAAAGCTTTGATGCTATTACAAACACGCTAAAGAATATGGACATAGACGAAACGCTCTTAGTCCAATCAGGTAAACCAGTTGGCGTTGCCAAGACATATACTGCTGCTCCTAGAGTAATAATAGCCAATTCGAACTTAGTACCTAACTGGGCGAATTGGGAACATTTCCGTGAGTTGGATAAGAAAGGATTAATGATGTACGGCCAAATGACTGCTGGTAGCTGGATTTACATTGGTACTCAAGGCATAGTACAAGGAACTTACGAGACTTTCGCAGAGTGTGCTAGGCAACATTTTGGTGGTACACTGAATGGAAGATTCCTACTAACTGGCGGTATGGGTGGTATGGGTGGTGCTCAACCACTTGCTGCTAAGTTCGCTGGTGCTGCTTCTATCACAGTCGAGATAGATGAGACTAGAATAGACAAGCGTATCCACGATGGGTATTGTGATGTAAAAGTTGATAATCTTGACGATGCATTGCGAGTAATGAATGAAGCTAAGAATAATAACGAAGCAAAATCAATTGGGCTAATCGGGAATACCGCAGAGGTTCTACCTGAACTTTTGAGAAGAGGAATTGTTCCAGATATTGTAACTGACCAAACGTCTGCTCACGACCCACTGAACGGATACTATCCAGCTGGATATAGCAAAGAAGAAGCTGATAAGCTAAGAGCAGCTGACCCTGAGAAATACCTATCAGAAGTATATAAATCAATAGCTACTCACGTAGAAACAATGGTAGAATTCCAGAAGAAAGGTGCTGTAGTATTTGATTACGGAAATAATATACGTGGTATAGCTCAGGATAATGGCGGATACAAAGATGCCTTTGCATTCAAAGGATTCGTACCTGAATATATACGTCCTCTATTCTGCGATGGTAAAGGACCTTTTCGTTGGGTTGCATTGTCGGGTAATCCTGATGATATTGCTGTTACTGATGAAGCAATCAAGAATCTTTTCCCAGATAACGAACCACTACATAGATGGATAGATAATGCTGCGGCTAATATTCGCTACCAAGCGTTGCCTGCTCGTATCTGTTGGTTAGGATATGGAGAAAGAGCGTTGGCAGGCCAACTATTCAACGAACTAGTAAGAACTGGCAAAGTCTCAGCTCCTATCGTAATTGGTCGTGATCACTTGGATTGCGGTTCAGTTGCATCACCTTACAGAGAAACAGAGGGAATGCTAGATGGCTCAGATGCAGTTTCTGATTGGGTGTTCCTAAACTTCGCACTGAACGCTATTGGAGGTGCTTCGTGGGTTTCATTACATCACGGCGGTGGAGTAGGTATGGGGCTATCACAACATGCAGGGATGGTCGTAGTCGCTGATGGTACCGAAGAAGCTAAATGCAGATTAGAAAGAGTTCTGACTTATGACCCACTAATGGGAATACTAAGACACGCAGACGCCGGCTACGACAGAGCCACAGACAACGCAAAAAAATTCGATATAAATATACCAATGGGTAAATAACATGAAAGCAATAGTAATAGGTGCTACAGGCACAATAGGAAAAGGAATAGTAGAAGAACTAGAAAGTAAAGGTTACGAAGTAATATCTGGTCACAGAAATTCACTTGTAAGTATTGATATAGATAACCCCGAATCAGTTCACAATTTCTTCGAAAGTACAGAAATGGTAGATGCAATTATTTGTGCAGCTGGAAGTGCTGCATTCGCTCCAGTGAGTGAACTGGACGAAGAGAAAATACAATCGAGCTTGAATAGCAAGTTCGCAGGTCAGTTAAGAGTAGCTAAATATGGATTGAAAAATCTGAAAGAAAATGGAGCTATAATCTTAACTGGTGGTATGTTCGCTTATGCACCTTGGCCATCGACTTCAATGTTGGCTGCTGTGAACAAAGGGCTGGAAGGCTTTGCCTTAGGAGCAACTTTGGAAATGGAAGATGGTAGAAGAGTAATGGTAGCTCATCCGCCGCTACTATCAGAGTCAGCCGAAAAAATGGGAATGCCAACAGACCCATGGCCAAACTCAAGCGTAGTAGCTAAGTCATATTCCAAAGCATTGGAAAGCGGTAAAAGTGCCGATGTTTTCTACGTAGATGGCTACGAACCGAAGTAGTTACATAAAATAGAATAATGATAATTTAAGAGAATCTTGAAAAAGGTTCTCTTTTTTTTATCGGAATTGACCTTTTATTCTATTCTGTTATATCACCCCTCTGGGGTTCCTGACTCTTTTTTCAATTCTAATGCTACAGATATTAAGCCACTCTGTGGCTTTAATGCAATATTGAATTATACTAAACTAGCCACGTAGTGGCTAGATATCTGTAGTAAATAGTCAACCCACAACACCAATCAGCCCCGTAGGGGTTGAATATTATTTTTAAAATAGTTTGAATTTTGTTAATTTGATAAATGATTTTATAATGTACATTTAATAAGCAGATCAATATCAAACTAATCACAATCATATTTTTGACATTTGCTATTCCATTTAGTGGTTTTTCTACATTGATACTTTTACTTTAGATTTGTTTTGACTAGTTTATCCAACTAACTATCCAACCAACTTCGGAAAAATGGCTTTATGAAATATTGAGGGATCAGACTTTTGATTACTTTGAAATCCTGTTTTAGTGAACTCTCGCCGTCTAAAAATGCCAGTATATCAGATGCTTTTGCGGAAGTGAACATGTCAGTGAATAGCTGATGTCCTTGGTATTTACCATCTGCTAGCACTTTCAGCAAAGTACTGTCATAGAGTTTATGCTTTGTTGTTATGTGTTCTTCTTTGAAGTGTGGAGTATCGCTCTCTTGATAACTAGCTATAATCTTGCTGATTGTTTTTTGGGTATTTGTGAAAGTGTAGCCCGTAGAACCGCGTGTATCTCCACCCATTGTGCCTATGTTTATAATATTTCCATTTGACCTAATAAATGGGTAATCAGTCATAGGGATAATCCCGAATTCACTTTCTATTATCTTATATTCCTTGATATTTAGCACTTCCCTGATGTACTCTTCTATTCTCTTGTCATATACTTCCTTTGCTAATAACTTATCGGAGAAAAGTGTATATTCGACAAGAGCCGATGTCTCTGAAGTTGGGAGTACATAGAAGAAGGTATTGCCATTTTCTTGACTCGTTCGAAAATCCATCAGGTATATCTCTTTTGGATCCAAACTTAGCTCATTGGACTCTATCATAACTCCTTTGAAATGTTGGAGAAGGTAGGTGTGCTTTTCCTCTAGTTTTGGTTTTTCATAAATGGAATTGAATACATATTCAGATTGGTACTTACTTACGTCAGTTACTACTACGCAACTATTATTAATGGTATTTGAGCTTACTATATTCTCATTCGCAATGGTGACATTTGGTTGTGATTTCAGATACTCTAATGTATGTTTATAGAAATCAATACTGCGTATCATATTATAGCTATAATTACCAGTATCGAGCTGAAAGCTTCTATTATCAACACTAATAAAGCGCATCTCATCCCATTTTCGAAAAATAATTTCTTCAAAGGGTGATGTAGAATTTTCCCAAAAGCACCAAGTCTTATCATTGGAAGATTTGTCGCTTTTATCGATTATTAAAATTGATTTGTTTGCCCAAACGCCTGATTGCAATGCCCTATAAGCTAGACTTAGTCCCGACATCCCACCACCGCAAACTATAATATCATATTCCATTTTCATAGATTGTTAGGCGAATAATAGGTAGAATTATTATGAAATTAGAAAGCTAAAATGAAGCGAAGCATTTCAGGCCATTTGGAAAGAGATATCAATCTAAATCCAAGGAATGTACCGAAGCCAATGAATGTAACACCAGCCGCTTGCTTAATTCTAAATATCATATTAGTAGAGAATTTGTGTTTGTATTTATTAGTTATAGAGGCAATAAAATTGACCCAAAACAAATTACCTAAACCGAAACCAAGAGCAAATAAGAAGTTGGAAATTGCTCCACCAGTTGTCAAACCAGCTTCATGTACCCATACAGTAACGAATGCTAGCGAAGGTAAAAACGTAGGGTTAGCAAGGTTTGTTAATGCAATAGCTATACCTAAGAATAGAGGTCCTTTCTTACTTAGCTTGGAAGCGTAGCCACTAGTGGCTTCATCGCTTTTTTTAACTTTTCTTTTCTTGGATTTTAAGTTTAAGAATCCAATAATGAATAAAGCAGAAATTGCTCCGATTTGGAATACTAGGTATGCTGCTGGATAATCTTTAGAAAAACTACTAATTGTAGATATAGCCGCCGAAGTAGCGAATATAACGCCCAAACAGTAGATAAAGTCCATTATGGCGTTGCCAAGAGCAAGATGAAAGCCCGCTTTTTTGTTTTGGAATAAGCCAATCTCAATAGCTGAAACACCAACAGGTCCAGGAGGAAGAGCCAAAACAACACCAACTAAGAATCCAAATAGTATAGATAAATCCAAGAGAACCTAATGGTTGTTAGAAATATTAGAAATATGCCTTTCGACTTATATCCAATGAGCAAGTAACGCAAATAAAATTTAAAATCAAAATTACTTCCCCAGCAGATTAAGGTAAGTGCATTTTTTTAAAAGGGATTAAGAGGGTTTAAAAAATTATTGAATAGTAAGCGTAAGTCCAACACCACCAACAAATCCTGATAGATCAGAATTTTCGATTCCACCATATTCGATTCCTGAAATAAAACGGTATCCAATATTAAAATTAATTAAGATACTATTGGTGAGGTGGAAATATAGATTTGCCTCTGGTTCTATATTGAATAACCAATCTCCAGTCAGGTCATCGGTTACGGGGGAGTTACCAAAGCTAGTATATGTAGCTTGACCAAAGCCCAAATTCAATCCAACTGAAACTGGAAGTGAGTAGCTATTAGAAATGAAATAATCGACATTTAAACCATATAAATCATAAAGCAATGCTGCTTTCAGATTATCTTCGTTAGGAATAAAAATCACAGATTTATCAAACAAATAAAAATAATGAGCCCCGATTACCAAATCATCTGTGGCATATATACCGAGCTTGATTCCAATATCATTCATAGAGTAGGCATCATTAGTCGTATATTTATACTCAGCCGAAATCATCGCCTTGTTTTTGGCATTAGTTTTCATCGGTTCTATCTCATATCTATCGAACTGTCCACCGGGTAACTCCTGCGAATACAGAGAGCTACCGGCGAATAGTAAAATTATAGTTACGAGAAATCTCAATTATTTCAACCTATTGATAACAGACTTTAGTTTTTCTTCTACTTCTAGTGCTATTGTTGCTAGACCTTCATTTTTTACAGCTTGCATAGATGCCATAGGGCTAACGGCTGTGACTTCGAATTCACCTTCGCCAGCTTCTACTACTATAACGTTGCAAGGAAGCATAACACCTACTTTTTCTTCTAGCGATAGTGCTTTATGAGCAAAATGCGGGTTACACGCTCCTAATATACGATACTTTTTGAAATCTACGTCTATTTTTTCTTTCAAAGTTTTAGTAACATCTATTTGAGTTAGTACACCAAACCCTTCTGTTTTTAGTTCAGCCGTTACTCTTTCTATTACTTCTTCAAATTCGCCTTTTAATTTTGTGCTATATGAGTAATTCATACTTTATATACCTATTTTATGTGAAACTTATTATTATTTTATTATGTACTACATGCTATGAAGTAGTAGAAAACAAAATATTTTGAATTACTACATTCAGTGAACTAGTTTAACAACTCTATAAGGAGAGCAAAATGATAAGTACCATACCAATTAAACTAATAGGCAGTTATAAGAATATTATACTTTTATTAATCGTTTCAACTTTAGTAACTTCCTGCTATTCAATAACTACTTCGTCTTACTCCGACAAAGAATTTAAAAGAAAAAAATATAATAAAATTTGTGTTTATTCATATGAAGAGAATCTTGTTTTTCGTTCAATACTAGAAAAAACTATGGTTGAGGAATTATACGAACTTGGAGTAGATGCTATGGAAGGTTCAGAGCTTTTCCCACCCACTAAAGAACGAGATGAAAATGAGTTTCAATCTGAATTATTGGCAAATAATGTAGATGGATTTTTAAAGTTTGAAGTAGTGAATATCAATACAAACAGTGATGCTTATGAGAGTGAAATTCAAATAGATAATTTCCATAATAACGATATGAATTCAAATTTAAGATATAGGTTCGAAGTAAAGTTAATAGATGTTAAAACTAATAAACTAGCTTGGGTAGGTAGTTCTGAGCCAATTAACTATTACAAGATCAATCAGTTTAACAGAGATGATTTTTTCTGGAAGTTTTCAAAAAGTGTGATAGAAGAATTACAACAAAAGGGCCATATTGAGTAAATAATCAGAAACTTAAATTCTTATAATTCGTATTTCCAATTTTAAAATCAAACAATCTAAATAATTAGGATTCAAATGAACACTAATATACTATCACAAGCTAAAAACAATTATAAAAATCTTTTATTGATAATAGTATTATCAATTGTTGCTACTTCCTGTGTGTCTATTGAGACAACATCATATTCCGACCCAGATTTTATAAGTAAGAAATTCGATAAATTCTGTATTTACTCTGTAGAACAAAACCTCAATAGACGTGCTTTAATAGAGAGAGTCTTCGCTAAAGAATTCCAAGAAGCTGGTATATATGCTGTAGAAGGTTCTATGATTTTCCCACCTACTAGAATATGGGAAGAGGGAGATTATCAATCGCAGTTATCAAAAAATGGTATTGAGGGGTTTATTAAAATTGAAATAATAGATGAGAATGTGAACGAAAGAATTACACCACAAGTACATACTAATACTGAGACTAGAACTATTAAGAAAAAGAATGGCAAAGATGCTACAGTAACAGAGTCTAATACTTACGTTACAGAGGACGTGGATGTGTATATGAATAATCAATTCCAAGCTGACCTAATAGACGTAAATACTAACAAGATTGCATGGAGAGGATATTCGAGTACTTCTGCTCAAATAAATATGATTGGGATGGATATAGAGACCATTATAGAGAAATTCGCCGAAAGTGTCATAGAAGAAATGAAAGTCAAAGGACATATAAAACGGGACTAGCAGACGTATGTATTAATAATTCAGTCAGACCCGTATATGTAGCACTATTGAGGATAGTTTCATAGGAGTACTCTTGAACCTGTTCTGCTGCTCTAGTTATTCCAAATAAATCTCCTTTCTTGTTCAAACCTTTTATCCAACTATCAATAATTAACTTTATCTTTACATAAGTTTAATTATATTTGTATTATTATGTATAAACTATAAAGGATAAAAAAATGAAAAAAATTACTATTTCTTTACTGGCTCTACTAGCTCTAGTACTAATGTCATGTGGTGAAAGCGGCCCCCAAGCCCCTGATGCAGGCGAGTTAACGACATATACGGACGATGCAGCTAAATTTTCTATAGACTACCCTGATAATTGGGAAGACTTTAAAGTAGTAGGTAAACAATTCCAAGCTTACTCAATGCCTGAAGGTAAGTCAAGATTTAATCAATATGATACCGAAGGTGTTCCCGTAGCAAGAATATCATATACTGTAATAGTACTTGATTCAGGTCAATCTTTACAAAAAGCTATTGACACGAGTCTTGTTTTCCCAATTGAATACTACAGTGCTCCAGCTGATTTTAAAGTTGATGGAACAACTGGTAAAAAGCTTACATATAACTTTCCTCTTTCTGATGGAGAGTTCAATGGTGAGTTAATCGTTGCCACAAAAGATGGCAAACTTGCAAACATTATTAAAATCGAAACATTTGCAGGTACTATGGAGCAATATAGAGCAACTGTTGACAATATGTTGAAGTCTATAAAATTAGGTGTTATACCTGAACAAACTGTAACAACTGGTCCGGCAGAGGAATTACCTGGCCCATCTTCTACTATGAAAACAATAAAAGGAAGTGGTTACTCAATCTCTATCCCAGATAACTTCGAAACTACTCAGAGAGGTGGTGCTACTATGTATTCTGGTGAGAGAAGAGGAGACTCTTATGTATCTGTAACTGCTAGCAAAACTAATTCTAAGAACCTAAAAGGTACTGCAGAGAAAAATGCAAAAGCTGTTGGGTCTGACAAAATCACGAAAATGAAAATTGGTGGACAAGAAGCTTATATGGTTTCTTACGATGCTACCGCAAAAATCCATAGAGATATTTATTATGTAATCAATAATGGTATGTTGTACCAAATAGTAGTTGATTACTTCAAAGATGAGGCTGATCTGTACAAATCTGTATTAGGCAAATCAGCGACAAGCTTGAAATTCTAAACTTATTTAGAAGAATTATCGTATTAGAACAGGGGATTGGTTATAATCCTCTGTTTTTTTTTAAGGTATTTATAAATTCCACAAATAAATGAAATTTAAAATATTTACTTTAAATTGCAATTAACATAGAATACAATTCCCATATTAATCTAGAAAGAATGAAAAATCTGTTAGAACTCAACGCTTGGCAATCACTTAACGAACACTTCTTTAATATTAAGCATCTGAAGATGAAGGATATGTTCCAATACGATGACGGTAGAGCCGATAAATATACTTATGAATTGAATAATATTTGTTTCGATTTGAGTAAGAATAGAATCAATTTTGATACCTTTTCTTATTTTGTGGATTTATCCAAATCGTTGAAATTCCATAACAGAATACCAGAGCTATTAAATGGTGAAAAAGTAAATAACACCGAAGACAGAGCGGCTTTGCATACGGCACTCCGTGCTTATGAGAATGTCAGATTTCAAGAAATTGCGGAAGAGCGTACTGCATTTCTAGCGAAAGCAGAGATAATAATAGCTAATGAGAAGATAAAACACGTAGTTCAATTAGGAATAGGTGGATCATACATTGGCCCTAAGATGGTCAATGAAGCACTTCACGAATACTCTAATCACCGATTTACTATTGATTATATAACTAATACAGACAATACAGATTTCGAAAAAGTATTTAATAGAATAGATATTGAAAAGACGATATTCGTAATTGCTTCTAAATCTTTAAGCACATCTGAAACTCAATACAATCTGAACAAAGTTTTAGAAAGATTAGGACTATCGCAACCAAATGAGCAATTCATCTGCCTTACGGCTAACCGTGAGCGAGCATTAGAGATTGGCTTCTCAGCCGATAATATTCTTACATTCTGCGATTCGATAGGTGGTAGATACTCTCTATGGTCTTCTATCGGGTTTACTATTGCCCTGAATATAGGTAAAGCGAACTTCGAAGAACTACTAAAAGGGGCTGAAATAGCCGACAAACACTTTGCTGAAACTGAAGACTATTTCCAGAATATACCATTTTTGTTAGCTTACATAAATGTTTGGTATCGCAATTTCTTTGACCTAAGAGCTAAGGCGAATATTCCTTACTCCGACGCACTGAAATATTTGCCCGAGTATTTGCAACAGTTAGAAATGGAGAGCTTAGGAAAGATAATAGACAAGCAAGGTAACAAAGTTAACTATGCAACTGGTGGTACTATATTCGGGAATATAGGTACTAATTGCCAACATTCATTCTTCCAAATGCTGCATCAGGGTATAGATATAATCCCAGTAGATTTTATTGCAATTGCTGACTCGGATACACGCTTACTGGCTAACTGCTTTGCACAATCGAGAGCTTTGATGATGGGTCAAGACCTATCAGAAGTAGCAGAAGACGAAATTACTAGCTACAATACTCACAAATTCTTCCCTGGGAACATACCGTCCAATACTATATTATTCGATGAGTTGACTCCATCTACTTTGGGAACTTTCTTAGCTATACAAGAGCACAAAGTATTTGTTCAATCGGTGATATGGAATATTAATCCATTCGACCAATTTGGTGTGGAACTGGGCAAAACAATAGCAAAGGATATAGAGCCGAGTATTTTAGCTAAAGATAATCACTTTGATAGCTCGACTAATAATCTGATAAACAGAGTAAAGCACTAATTTATATTTGCTAAGTCGCCGAAATAAGACACTAATCACATAAAATAACTAATTAGATGATGATTTCTGTGTATATTCATTTCAAAAATCTTTCCCATTACTAAAAATAATAGTTAATTTATACTATGAAATTACTGACGACTCTAATTTTATTATATATATTGGCTACTGGTTGTGCGAATATACAAAGTCCACCCGGTGGGGCTGGCGATACTTTGGCTCCAAATGTAGAATATACCGAGCCATTGGATAGAACCATCAACTTTAGTGATGATGAAGTTACAATTGGATTCGATGAGTATATGAACAGAGGCAAAGTACTAGAAAATCTACGAATCACACCAGAAGTGAAGATGGAATTCGATTGGTCTGCCACTGATTTGAATATTAAGTTCACAGAACCTCTACAACCCAACACTACTTATGCCATAAACATAGGTACAGAATACACCGACTATTATAATAATGCACCGAAGAAAGGGTTTAGCATGATATTCTCCACTGGAGAAAAGCTAGATAGTGGCAGTATATCAGGATTGTTATCGGCAGCAGACACGAAGGGTAAATATGTATTCTTGTACAAGGAAAAAGATGGTGAATACCCTGATATGACGACCACTCAGCCAGATTATTTTGTCAATACAGGTAGCTCTGGTGAGTTCCAATTCGTAGCTCTAAAGCCGGGGAATTATCGCCTATTAGCAATCGATGACAAATTCCAAAACCGAGTATATGATGACCAAGTAGATAGTTACGGTACCGCTTTGAATGACATAACTCTCACTGAGGATAGTTTGCAAGTATCAGGAATCAATATACATATTGGTGCGAAAGCTGATTATCGTGGGCCACAGCTCATTAGTGCTAGTTCACAATATTCGGGTATTGTAAACCTGCTATTCGATGAGAATCTGGATAGAAGAACAATAGTCAAAGAGAATTTCAACTTGACTTCTGACAATGGTGACGTGCAGATAATAGGTATAGGGACAAACTCAAAAACTAGCTCCGAGTTGCTTCTAGCATTTGATGCTAGCTATGCTGATAAGGAATTAGAGATTAAAGCAACGAATATAGCTGATTCGACTGGTAACATAATCCAAGATACAGCTTCTAGCTTCAAGTTTGTGGTGGATAGCACTTACAACAGGACAGATTTCGTGATTAGCTCTACTAATCTGAACGATAGCACTCAGAAGAATGTTAGCCCTTACTTCAATATTATTCCAGAGAAACCAATATTCCGTGTTAAATTCAGTAAAATTCTTGATGTAGAATCTCTGATAAATAGTGCATATTTAGAATTGGAAGGTGAGAAAACAGAATTAACATTAATAAGTGATAATTTACTCGATTATAATTTTAAATCCGATAATCCGATAAAAGAAAATGCAGAATATATTCTAGTTTTTGATACTAAAAATATAGTCGATATTTGGGGGCAGGGATTAGTAAAAGACACTGTTTACAGAACAAAGTTCAAGACTAACTTCGCTCCAAAATACTCGAAAATAGGTGGTGAAGTAACGGCAACTAATGAATGTATCGGTAATATAGTAATCAGAGCAATAAATACAAGCGATAACAGTAAATACAAGACCACAGCCGTTGATGGCAAGTGGAGCTTTGAAGAAGTGACTGCTGGGAGCTTCATATTCGAGGTATTTTGCGATGAGAATAATAATGGTGAATACGATTTCGGGAAAGTCTCTCCTTTCGAATACAGAGAAAAGTATTCTAAAAGTAAGCCATATACAGTTTCTGAGAATTGGGAATACAATGAGATAAAACTAGTGCTTGATGAATAAACTAACTCCATATATAATCCTATTACTAACGGTGCAAGCACTATTTGCATCGAACGTGATGTATTTGGAGCCAGTAAATGTTAGCGTACTGAACACAGCTAGTGATGAGTTTGCACCCTCTTGGAATGCTTACACCTCCACACTCTACTACACCAGTAAAGTAGGTGGGAAAGAAAAACTATACACTTCGGGTAAGAATGCTGATGGATTTCTTGAAGAAGGGAAATACCTAGATGCCCCTATCAACACTATTCACGAGAATATCAGCTACATTAATTTTCTTTCCGAAGATAAGGCATATTTTAGTGCTTTTCTTCAAGCAAAAACCCAACCGAGATTACAGCTTTTCTATTCTAATTTCAAGAAGAAGGCGTGGTCAGAAGGGTTCCCAATTGATGAGTTTGCAAGCTATAACTTTGTAGGACATAGTAGTATATCTCCCGATAAAAATCAAATTGTTTTTACCAAACAGAGTGAAGATGGTGATTTGGATTTGATGGTCAGCTATAGATTAGAAGATGGTACTTGGAGAGAACCCTCAGCCATAGAGATAATGAATAGCATAGGCGATGAGATAACACCCCATTTTGCATCAGATGATACGCTCTACTTTGCGAGTAATGGGCAAGGTGGCCCTGGTGGATTTGATATATACTTTTCGGTTAAGTCAGAAGGGATGTGGCAGAGGCCTAGTCCACTATACGAGTTGAATACGGAGTATGATGAATCAGATGTTTGTACACTTCCCAATGGTGATATACTATTTGCAAGTAATCGCCCTGGCGGAAAAGGTGGGTTGGATATATGGCTAGCAAGTAATAGCAATCTACCGGCAATGTTCCGAGAAGAGAAAAAGCTCGTTATAAACTTACAAAGTTATATCACAAATATCATAGTCAACAATAACTACGAATACACTAACCTACCTGTTAGCAATGTGTTTTTCCTAGATGATAGCACTATGGAACTACAATCAAAACTATTCGAATATAAGTCAATTCTTGATTTGCAGAAGGTAAGTACTATTGAAGAATCTTATACCAATAGTTTAAACTATATTGGGCATAAATTAGCTAGGATAAAAAACGCTAAGTTGAAGATTAAGGCACATTACCCCGGTATGCTCGAAATAGATACCACTTCTAAAAGAAATTCAAAGTACTATGCTGATTTGAATATCAAGAAAATTCACGATTATCTGACTACGGAATTCCATATACCTCCATCTCAATTAGTAATCGAATATGAATTTTACCAAGATGGTAATAAAAAACCGTCTATCTCCCTTTCCTCAAATGAGCCAGAGATTTTCGCTCAGATGGAAATAAGAAAAGATAAAATAGAAGTAGAGCAGAAGCTATTACCAATAGACGTAAGAATAGAGCCCGCCGAAAACCTAAGTAATTGGTTAGCTGTGCTAACCTTAGCTGGTGAAGAGACTATAGTCTATGAAAACAAAATTGTAAAAGACAGGTTCACAATAGATTTGGTGAAGTATAAACATCAGCTTTTCGAATCTGATTTTATGAATGTCTTTATTAAGGCATTCAGCTTTGACGGGGATAGTACGGTGCAGGTCATACCTCATAGTATAGAGCATCACTTCTCCAAAAAACCGAAGCTAGTAGTAGAGGGTAGCCAATACTTTGATTATAACTATATAATAGCTGGTAATGACCCAGATATAGAAAGTAACAATTATATTGCTACTTTAGAGAAAATATATAGCTCTATCTCTATGTGCAAGACAGTAGAGATAAGCTATAATAAAAGAAAAAAGTTTGCTGAATCGCTAAGAGATAAACTACAATCCAAAATAGTAAACAATCAGCTGAAAGTGACTATCATAAAAAGCGATAAACGAACTAGCTACATCCAGCTAGATGAGAATCTGATTACTATTAAAGTCGAGAAATTCCCTTCCCAATCATCTAATAATTGATATTTTCTTAACTATAAATCTATCAGCAAATTCTATTTTGACTAGATATATACCTTGATTCAAATTATTCAAATTAAATCTATTATCAGTGGTTTTCATAACAATCGAGCCATCTATTCTATAAACTTCAACTCCTTGGTAAGTAGTATTATTTATCTCAAAGCTATTATCAGATGAGTTGAAATTGATTTCATTATCATAATTAATCTCTACAGAAGTTATATTCGATGCACATTCTTTAAGTGATTCAGTTAGAGCCGTTTTGTCAGCTCCACCAGCTACACAAAGATAGCACGTCTTAGTTTCGAATGGTGCAAATTCTTTAGTGAATCGCATTCCGATTATGTTGAACATATCCGCCGTTGTATCTGTTATATTAACCTTACCCAATTGGAGTGAGGTAGAATAGAAGATTGAGTTAGTTGAAGTCTGGGAAGTATATCCCCCCGCTTGAGCAATGGCATCATCCTCATAAGAGTAAAATGCAGTACCGAATACTTGGCTCGAATCCTTATGACCGGTATATATAGCAGAGAATTTTTCATAAGGAATATTTCCCGGTCTTGCTTCTTCTAGGAATTCAGTAGTATTGAAGTTGTATTGATACTCCACACCCATATCCCAATCGAATTCATAACCTAGGGAGTATTTACTACCAAGTGATGCACTGTCAGTTACATCAAGTTTTATTCTAACCCAATGCCCTTGTTTTGGTAATTCAACCGTTTGCTCTATTAGAGCTCTAGTTGGTTCGAATGGGTCACTAGTCATCATAGAAGCAGTATAGCTAGGATTATAGAATGGTTTGACTGACCTAAAGCTCCCATCTATATTCGAAAGAGGGAAAGAAGCTATAACAGCATTCTCATTTTCAACTAGGAACATCCCACTAAAATGTAGTGCATCGCCGTAGCTTTTATCTATGAACCCCACTCCATCTCTTCTTCTTTTTTCTCCTTCAGCTGGGGCATAGCCAAATGTACCTCTGTCAGAAATCGAGAATTTAATGTCTTTATTCTCAAATGTAGTAATAACAGGTATAGACTTATAATCATATAAAATAAAGTCTTTATAACCCTTATCATCAGTGATATCCAATCTGAAATTTATATATTCATCAAAATGATTTGAAATAACGTATTGGAAACCTGTAACTGTTTTAGTCTCATTAGTCTTCATATTCAAATTAGTGAAAGTAGAATCTGTAAAAGTCAAGGGTTTAAATGATTCGGGGTAAGCAATTGAAAGATTCAAATCCAGATTTTTTGCTTCGCCTAATACGTTCTTCAGTACTAGCTCTACATTCACAGTATCACCAAGGAAAAACCTATCTTGCTCAGCTCCCGTTCTATCTTTTAGTATCACCTTGTCTATCATTAATCCGGGTATAGACATAGGGTCAGTTGTTACCATTTTTAGCATATTCAATCTACCGGGAGTTATATCTTTGTAGAATGTTCTTTTTTCTCTTAAATCATCAGTAGATTGTCTAACGAACTCTAGTACTTGAGTAGCGTTTAGCTCGGGATGTTGCCCCCTCGCTAGAGCTACTGCACCTGCTACTATAGGTGTAGAAAAAGAAGTGGCATTACCTGGATTTGTATATTTACCGTTAAGAGTAGTAGTGTAATTACCACTTGCAGGAGCCATTATTCTAGTTTGGGGGCCTAATAAAGAGACCGATAAAAAGCTATCGAAAGACGATACCACACCAACTCCAAGTACTCCCTTGTACCCAGATGGATAGAACTTTGTTACTTGGTCATTTTTTTCTTGATTACCACCTGCCGCGACTATTGCGACATCATTAGCAACAGCGTAGGTAACTATCATTTGTTCAAGCTCTGAATAAACACTTTCTTCGCCCCAACTACAGTTTAATACTTTAATACCTGTATTTGCGGCAAATATCATTGATTCATAACCAAAAGCAGTATATCTAGAACCTAATTCTACTGTACCTATCCTAATTGGAAATATCTTAGAATACCCACCGATACCAGATACACCTATTCCATTATTGAATTGTGCTCCTGCTATTCCAGCAGATAGAGTTCCGTGGTCATCTGCTACATAAGTGTTTCCCCATAGCTGTTCAGGGCTTCCACCATCTAGGTTGAAACCATTATAATCATCTATGAATCCATTGTTGTCATCATCTATACCGTTGTTAGGGATTTCCTTTTTATTGATTGCTATATTATTTCTTAGGTCTGGATGAAATTGGTCTATTCCATTATCACTTATACCAATCACCACATTCGAATCACCCGAGTATATTTCCCATGCCTCATAAGCATTGATAAGCGTTAAAGCGTCTTCTTGTTCTGCAATGTATTGATCATTCGGAGTGAAACCTTGCATTTTCTGCAATCTGTATGGCTCTGCAATTTCTACTTCTGTGAAGTTTTTCATTAGGTAAATGCAGAATTTATCTGGGCTTTGATTCCCCTTGTACTCCACCACATAAGTTCTGAGAACTGGCTCTTCAGCATCTAATATTTCTTTGTATCTAGAGTTGTTTGAGGATTTGTACTGTGTAGTATTCCCATATCTAAGAGATGCTTCTAGTGGCAATATTCGTCTTGCAATCTTTGCATTCGATTGCTCCAATACCTTGTTAATAGCGGCATCATCTTTGTGAAAATTGCTAAACCTAACTAGGACAGTATTGTTTAGGTACTCAGATGCGTGTGCACTGAATGTAAATACAGTTAACAATAGTAGTATTCTAAATGTTTTCATATTAATTGCTTTTTTGTTATTATCATATATCCAATAGACAATATAAGCAATCAAAAAGTAACAAAGCAATCGAAATTAATTTATCATTATTTTTTTATAAGCATTTTTATTATTCAGATGTATCTTTAGAAAATAGACTCCAGTACCAAAATTGACAGTGCTTATAGAGTTTTTCTGGATTAATGAACTAGTTTCATATATCTTAACTCCAATAGAGTTGAATATTTCTATTTGAGTGATTATTTCTTTACTATCAAACTCAATTCTATCTGTGAATTGATTTAATACTATATCTGTGTTATCTTCGGTGGAAACGGAGGTCTGGTTATCATACAATTCACATGTGAAATCTGATCCAATTTCAATATATCCCATTGGGTCTAGTTCTTTACCTAAAAGCGCCGGATGATTCTTTGACAATCTTTCAGCTCTGAATGCTTGATTACCTTCAATTATTTGATTTTGGATACGAATTACGCTATTACCCCCAGATGGATTTACATACTTCCATACTTTTTCATTATTGGGAGTTATCTCAAAAAATGTCCCATTAAAACCTGAGCAAATAAGAGTGTTTCCATTAGGTAACCTTTGAGAACCCGATAAATTTCTACTGAAGAATCCTGTCTTGGGATCACCCATATATGTCCAGTAAGGGTCTGATGGTCCGAACTTACCTTCAAATAGTGTGTAATCTTCGTTATCATCCTTTTCAGGGTCTATAATATAAATAGCAGAATATTCTAGTCCTTCTAGATTACCAACATTATTATTGAAAATCATAATTTTCCCACCATCAGTCAAACTATCTGGAATCCAATGTGGGTCGTGTTGAGTAATTAATTTGATATCATCCTCAGTTCCTTTTCCGTAAGACATTGGATTACCCCAACGATATAATAAATCACCACCATGACCATACTTGCCACCTTTATCTGTCATAGCTTCCGCTGTTGTTGTCGAATGATCGATAATAAAGACTTCACCAAAATTGTGATTACTCAGCAATATTTGGTCTAATCTAGGATTATAGTCAATAGAATTGATATGAAGCCAATCTTTGTTATTAAATCCTTTTGTACTATAGTTTAGATTAATTTTCCTCGGGTTCGTCACATCACCATAATTCCCAAAGTCCTCTGAATTATCTTGGACTAAATGGTCCCATGTATCCCATTCCCAGACTATTTCACTTCCCCCACTAACCAAATCAGGTTTGATTTCAATTACTCTTTCTGACCACAATTCATTAGGGGGAATAATTCTCCCAGCTTGTTCTGCTTCTTCCATAGTATGATATACCCAAACTAATATTAGAATATTACCGTTTGGTAGCGGCTCTATATCATGGTGTTGGCATTGCATAGAATCAGAGATGGTATATTCCCAAATCAGATTACTATTCCAATCTAACATTTGAATAAGACCACCATATCCGCCCGAATTAAATATATCATTTTCTGTCTTTCCTGTACGAAGTAATACAGAATTTTCTAAAAGATAAACTGTATTTCCAGGTGTTGTATTGGTAACCCAGGAGTGGACCTTTTCGCCGCAGTTATCTATTAGATAAGTTACATTGCTCAATGAAGGTGCAAATAATGTGTATCCATCGTAGGACTGAGGAGTATTATAGAATAGACCTATTGTTTGCTCCGAATGTAAAAGAGAACTCATTATCAAAGCAAAGAAAATTATAATTATTCTTTTCATAAAAAACTCAATTATTCATTTTTTTAATTATTCTAAGTATAATTTACACAATAAAACTAACCGCAAACTAACTTACATTTTATCTTTCCAGATTTGCTTTTACCCCAAATCTGCTTTTTCACAAATCCGTGTCCTTCTATCTCTATTGCTACCCCATTTGATTGGAGGACTGATATAGCCCTCCGCATAGAAAAACCCAATACATCGTGCTTTATGTCGGTATCAAGTGTAGTTGAATCTATTTTCGCAATTGGGAATCCAGTAGTTAGTACTAGCTCTTCGTTTCCTTTTACCAATTGACCAGGTTGTGGATACTGATTATAAACGAATTTCCCTTCTTCGATTTCCTCGTGCTCGAATTGATATTTCGAAAGAACTCTGTTTGCTTCCTTGGCTTTCATACCCACTATATTGGGCATCATTATACTATCGTTCTCTGTTTTGAGTATATTCTTGATATCATCATATCCTTTGGAAAGCATCCATCGTGAAGCAATATTCTTGAATATAGGAGCAGAGTTAAAGCCACCATATATACTACGGCGGGGGTTTTCCACTATTACTATCATTGCTATTTGTGGATTGTCCGCTGGGAAGAACCCAGCAAACGAAGCATTATAATCACTTTTAGAATATCTACCATTTGTGATTTTTTGAGAAGTACCTGTTTTACCGGCTATTTTCATTCTCTCGATTTGTGCTCTCTTACCAGAGCCACTATCCACTACGCCTACTAGTAAATCAGTTACCCTAAGAGCCGTTTCCTTGGAGACAACTTGTCTGACTTTTTCGGGTTTGTTTTGTTCCAATATCTCGCCTGCGGCTGTGCTGATTTCTTTAATAATAAAAGGTCTCATTAGATTGCCACCATTTGCCAGTGCAGCGTATGCATTCACTACTTGAAGAGGCGTAGTATTTAATCCATACCCGTGTCCCAAATAACGTTTTGTATTAGCATGAAATTGCTTTGGCTTTGGTACATATCCAGATACTTCACCGGGTAAATCTACGTCAGTAGGTAAACCGAATCCGAAATCTCTTATATACTTATATAGGACTTCATTAGGTAATCTATTTGCAACTTCACCCATTATTATATTAGATGAATTATGCATTGCTTCACGAAACGTGACCTTACCCATACCGTGAACGTCCGATATTCTCGCACCACCTTGGTACACTGCTATACCATTGTGCCCATTGAGCACTTCTTCCTCGGTCACTATGCCTTCTTCTATTCCCATAGCAGCAGTTACCATCTTGAAAGTAGAACCAGGTTCTAACACGTCCGTTATACCCCTTAATCGCATACCTTCATTCGAATGCTCATCTATATGATATGGATCGAACATAGGATAAGATGCTATTGCTAATATCTCGCCCGTTTGTGGACTAATCGCTATTACCGTACCTGCTTCGGCTAGTAATCGCTCCATACCCGTACGTAATTCATATTCTACTATACGCTGTAGCTCTATATCTATAGTTAGTTGTATGCTATTACCATGTATTGGCTCTACTACAGGCAAATCGGGGGAGGGGCGTAATCGGCTGAGTCCGTCACGATACATCTGCATAAATCCACTTCTACCGTGCAACACAGAATCATATTGCATCTCAAGTCCACTAATGCCTTTATTATCTATATTAGTGAAGCCAATTATCTGTGAACCGGTAGCTCTGTAAGGGAAATTCCTCTTTGGCTCTTCTATTTTCAGAAGACCCTTTTCGCTAAGTTTTAGCGTATTGTTCAGTAAATCTGGGGACACTCCTCTCTCTAACCAAACGAAAGAACCTTTGGCTCTGTTGATTTTCGATTTATACTTAGAGGCAGGTTTACCCAAATCTTTGGAGAGTGCATCGCATAATTTATTTACATTCACTAATAGCGTTGGATCAACGGCTATAGAGATAGTCTTGAAAGTTGTGGCTACTAGATTCCCATTTCTATCATATATATTACCTCTATCAGCTCTCAAATCTATTTTCGATTCGTGTTGTCTTTTAGCAATAGCCGTATATTTCTCATTATCTAGTATCTGAACTGAAAACAATCGTACAACAACCATCACAAAACCAAACAGTATTATCCCCATCAAAGACCAAAATTTCCAAAATTTCCCTTTCGGTCCTTTGTAATCTTCGTTTTCTTCCAAATATGTATTAATCTTTGTCTTCATATTCCTCTATGAACAATGGCGCTTCATCCGAAAGTGTCATATTCAAATTTTCAGTTGCTATTTTTATAATTCTTTCAGGGGATTGTAATCTTTTTACTCTACTATCTGTCATTTTTCTTTTATTTTCGAGGTCGTCTATTTTTCGTTCTAATGTGCGAATCTCACGAAGCAAGTCTGTTGTGTCGTTTACATTACCTACATACAGTACACCTGCCGTAGCAATAATAACTAGGTATAGTACTATAACCCAACGGTTTAGGTTGAGCCAACTCTTAAAAAAAAGGCCTATTTGTGATTTGCTGTTCTTGATATTTATGCTGTTTTTATTCACTTTTTTATGCTTCTCCCCCCGAATAACATATTTATAATTGCAAAATATCAAATCAATTAGAATAAAAAAAAATACTTTTTATTTTTGAAATAAGAAAAAAAGTTATAACTTGCCTTTGAACGAACACACCGAGTTTCCTATTTATTCAAATAATAGACTTATTTACTACTAATCTCGCAGAAGTTCAATTCAAATTAAAAAATTCAACAAATGAATATTATAAATTATTTCTATACAAAGATGTTATGAAACAACGAGACAATAGAAGACCGAAGAGAAAATTCTCATCCGGCAGGGAAACTAATGGTTACAAAAGAACTAGCCATATAACTCCTTCATCAGCACCTCCACCAGTTCCTATTATAGATATAGATGAACTTAAAACTAAAAAAATCTCCGAGCTAAACGAAATAACAAAATCCCTAGGGATTGTTGGTATTAGTGGACTCAGAAAACAAGACCTAATCCTAAAAATAGTAGAAGAACAACGTGCCAAACGTGAACAAACTGCTAACGATGATGGTCTGCTAGCCAGCGGTGGTGTATTAGAAGTTTTGCCTGATGGTTACGGGTTCCTTCGTTCTCAAAGTTACAACTACTTGCCATCTCCGGATGACATTTACGTTTCACCATCACAAATAAAAAGATTTGGGATGCAAACTGGTGACACTGTTACCGGTATGGTACGCCCTCCGAAAGAAGCAGAAAGATTCTACGCATTGCTTAAAGTTGAGACAATCAACTTCTCTGCTCCAGAATCTATCCGCGATAGAATATTATTCGATAACCTAACTCCACTTTACCCAGAAGAAAAGTTAAGCTTGGAATCAATGCCAACTGATTATTCTATGAGAATAGTAGATATGTTGTCTCCAATTGGTAAAGGTCAAAGGGGGCTAATTGTAGCACCACCTAAATCTGGTAAGACAGTTATTCTTCAAAAAATGGCGAATGCTATAGCTCGAAATCATCCTGAAGTAAAGCTAATAGTACTTCTAATAGATGAGAGACCGGAAGAAGTAACAGATATGGAACGCTCAGTGAAAGCAGAAGTAGTCGCTTCTACATTCGATGAGCCGCCAGAAAGACACGTACAAGTTGCCGAAATGGTAATCGAAAAATCGAAAAGATTAGTAGAAGCTGGACAAGATGTAGTTATACTTCTTGACTCTATTACTCGTCTTGCTCGTGCATACAACACAGTTATCCCTCACTCTGGTAAAATATTATCTGGTGGTGTGGATGCTAATGCACTTCACAAACCGAAGAGGTTTTTTGGAGCAGCTCGTAATATAGAAGGCGGTGGATCTCTTACTATCATAGCTACTACTCTAATCGAAACTGGCTCTAAGATGGATGATGTAATCTTCGAAGAGTTCAAAGGTACTGGTAATATGGAGCTAGTATTGGATAGAAAAATCTCTAATAGAAGAGTATATCCAGCAATTGAAGTTAATAAATCAGGTACTAGAAAAGAAGAGCTACTAATAGACGAAGACAAACTTCGCCGTATATGGGTACTTCGTAAAGTGCTTAATGACATGGAATCTGTCCAAGCTGTTGAGTTCTTACTAGACCGACTACGTAACACAGAGAATAACGACCAATTCCTAAATGGTTTGAATTCCTAGTAAAATAACTAAATAGAAATTACAAAACTTGTGCTGAGCATTCTAAGATAAAACCAAATATTTAATTAAATAATTTCACATATTGTCCCTCTCTTTTAGCAACAGCAAATATACGAAGTACTAATTTATTAGCTACAGCATTTAGAACAG
>JBAYUQ010000010.1:0-104572 GCA_041675005.1 Kapaibacterium sp. (SeqCode) | reverse complement strand
GTCCTCATACAGTCCATTTCTAAACAACCTAAATTTTTAAGTAATTATGATAAGAAACTTACAAATAATTAAATACAGCTCTGAAAATCCTTGTGTCGGGGGTTCAAATCCCTCTTCGACCACGAACAATAAGAACTAACCCCTTGTAAATAAATACTTACTTGGGGTTTTCTTTTACCTTACAATGAATTAGCAATGAATTTGATAAATTTCTATGTTTTTCCCATATATTTATTCAAGGTTTCTTCGGTAAATAAATATCCTTGGCTTATGTTTCCAGCATTTTCAACCAACCTACCTTCTTTTCTATGATTGCGAATTGTATTTTCACACTTTCCACAATAAATTGCTGCTTCTTTAACTAACTGTAAAAAAGGGTGATTCCACCTTTGAGGTAGTCATCTTTTTCGATGCTCTAACTTTCACCGAACTGAAGTCCTTGAATCTAATATCTTCTACGGTATCTATATAATCTCTAAGTTTTTCTACAAGACCATTTTTTAGTTTATCGTAATCAACTGTTGGTTCATCCCAATCTATATCTTTACCTATATGTTTTTTAAAGTCTAAATAGTACAGACTAGATTTTTTTAATTGAGAATGATTTAATTGTTGTGGGTTTGATTTCTCTAATTCTACTAAGTAAGATTCTAATAAACTTATTTGTTTAGGTGTAGTAGAACTGTTAAGTTGGTTCATAACTTTTGATGAAAGAATCGCTAACCCTATTAGTAGAAATGTGTTTTTATTTACGTAGTCTTCTTGGAATCCAAATATTAAACTGTGCTTCATCTTCGATCTTTTCTTAATCTTCGATCTATTCTCAAACCATTCCTCTGCAGAAACTTTATATAGATTCTTAGCAGAATAATTAGCGAACTCTTTTGTTAATATAGATACGTTTATAAATGCTTTGAACTAATCATTTAGTTCTGATATAGTTTTATTTTTTAAAATACTCATGCAACCTAAGGCGAAATTAAAGTTTGGGTATTTTATTAAGGATTATAAAAATCTATAGACCAAAGAAATTAGAAATAGGGTTTAGTTCTTTATGGATAGTGAAATTATAAAAATCTATGAAGAAAGCTCGATCCTCATGATTATAATGATATATAGATATCAAACTACCTATGATATTCAGGTTCATATAAATATGAACAAGTAAATTCAAAGAGCTATTGTTAAACGGAGATAATAAGTCAGGATATTTTTCAAACAACCAGCTATGTTTAAAAATTTGTTTATTATGATAATATATTCTAATCTCATCTAATTCAGATTTATTATTATAAAATTTCAAGACTTCACTTCCAAATCTTCTAAACCCATACCAACCATCTCAAAGTATTTATTATCTTTAATATAGAAACCGTTTTCTATTTCCTTTGTATCGGTATTTATTTGATACCCCCAACTGCTATATTCAACACCATTGTATTTGAATGTTGGTGAATTTAAAAGCTCTTCTTTTTTAGGTACACCAGATGTACAAAAATGATCTTTATTCCAGCGGGACATTCCACCTGTTTCTATACTAATCGTTCCATTCAAAAATTCATTATCAAATAAAAAATGGTCTTTACAATCTTGTGGATGAGGTATCACTAGCTCTTCATCGTCTGATAAATACTCACTTACTTCAGGATATATTTCAAGTAACAAGTACTTAAAATTTGTATCCATCTCATTAACAAATATTTTTTTATTATATACAGCTACTAATGAGTCTTTGAATATATTTATTCCATTCCAGATAGTATCCTTTTCTGCAACGAATACATCCGTTTTACTTGTATCTATATTGCTTTTGCTTTTAAGAATGTTTTTCATTTTGTTATTATCCCTATTTTTATTTAACAACTAATTTTGTTCCCCTATGACCAATTATCATTAATTCTCCTCGAATGTCATTTACTGGTACACCATTGCTCAAAAGTTTGTCCAAGTTTGAATCTTTTATGTAATCATAAAAATCCGTTTCGTAGGAATTTTTGTTAATGTATAGGTGCCAATCTCTATACCCAGGTAATGTGAATGCCTTATAGTGTTTTTCTTTAAATACTTCTTTGAATTCCCTTATAAGTTTTGGATTTCTGCGTACCCTATCAAAATTTCCACGGTAATGCCTTTGTACCCATCCTAACTCATTATATAAGCTTCTATTATATCCAAGGACTAAAGAATGTCTCCCCAACATATTATACGAATGAGCTACTGCAAGAGCTTCTTCCTTATCTCTATCATATTTTGCTGAGGTAATGCTTCTTTTGTAATCACAATAGTAATGAAATGACTCGTGCAGAGTAACATCTTGTATTACTAAAAATGTTGTTGTTGCGACTAATTCAAAGCTATAATTGTATCCTGATTTTACAATCTTTCGAATAAGAGAACCTGTGTATTTAGTGATAGCATCAATGTAAAATGTAATTACACCTGGCGATCTCATAGGTGTGTATGAACCAAGTATTAAGTAATCAGTATTTTCCGTATCACTAATATCTTCACCATAAATATCACCGATTACTGGGCTTTCAATCTCTCTAGGTATACGATCTGGTATTGGTATATCATTTTTTTCTTCCTCTCCATGTTCCAATTCCGCCAATCTTCTTATTTCTTCTTCACCAACAAGTTTGTCTATGACCTTTATTACAATTTCTGAAATTCTCATTTCTTTCTGACTCCTATATTTATAAATTTTTATTTCACAAATATAGCAATGCAAATAAGGTAATACCATACCCCAAAGTGGGTATTTTTCTAATTATTTTTAGGGAAAGTAAATGGTGACGATTGTACCATTTCCTGGTGTGCTTTCTATGAAAAGGTTTCCACCGAGTTGGTCTATATAATCTTTTACAGCTCTTAGTCCTACACCTGTGCTTTTGAATAAGTCTGTTTGGCTATTGTTAAAGTGTTTGTCTGTTAGTATTGCTTCTACTTGGTCTTTGCGCATACCTATCCCAGTGTCTGCAATTTGGAGAATTGTAAAGTCATCTTCAGTATCAGTTTTAATACTAATTGTACCTTCATTAAGTGTAAACTTAATACTGTTATGTATTATATTTCTAAGGATAATTTGTAGAATGTTAGCGTCTGTATCTAATGTTTGAACAGATAAATTAATCCTAATTTTTATTTCTTTTTCATCAACCATCTGTTGATATAAAGGCATTACTTTTTGTAATATATCATTAATATCAACTTCTGTTTTTACTATAGGTCTATCACTAAATTGAGATTCAGCCCAATTCAATAATGAGTAGAGTAATCCCTGGATATTACTTGCACTTTTACTCAAATTAGTGAGGTATTTGTTCAAATTATCTTTGTCTATTGTTTGGTTTGAAATAAGGTGTTTCACACCAGAGTCAAATTCCTTTATTGGATTCTTCAAATCATGTGATATTATTCTGAATAGTTTTGTCTTAGTATCATTTAGCTCTACCAATTGTGTATTTGCTGACTCAAGTTGTTTGTTTATCTTACCCAACTCTTCACTTAATCTTTTATTCTTTCTTGAGTTTATATAAATCAGGATAGCCATCAATAATATAAGAAACAGTATCGCTAAACTGAAGAATAGCTGGGTTGTTACTCTTTTCTCTTCCTCTTTGGCTTTCATTGATTCCAACTCTAAATCATAAACATTCTGTTGATACTTCATCTCAGATTCTTGCTGACCAAACTTACGAGCCACCTCGTCGTCATTTAGTTCTTCTCTTATACTGTTAGCCTCCTCTAACATTTGGAAAGCTAAGTTAGAATTACCAATCTGATTCGAATACACTGCATAAAGCTGTTTAGCTTTTGCTAATTCACTTTTCATACCCATTTGCATCACTAGAGGAATAGTTTTGTTATAATACCCCTCTATATTGTTATAATCACCATTGACTAAATCAATCTCCATCTGTAATAGATAGTTGTATATAACATATTCATTCAAATTACTTGACTTAGATAGAACTAATGATTTTCCCGAGAAATTTTTAGATAAATCCAAATTTTGATTTTTATGTTCCAATCTAGCAAGTGCATAATATATCCTTGCCTCTAATCTATTATGTGTAGTTTTTTTAGCCACAGTCAAAGATTTATTTAAATATATTCTGGCTGAATCCATTGTATTTAGCTCTAAGAAACTACGTCCAATTGAATACATTGTATATGCCTTATCTTCCCTGATAGTAGTAAAAGCAAAAGAAGTTAATGTGAAATCCAAATCTTCTCTAGCTAAATCTGTTTCGGTAAATGAATTGAATATATCATAGGATCTTTTGTAATAATCAAGAGCTATTTGGTAATCTTTCTTCTGAAAATAAAGGTCACCTAGATAATAGAGTGTACATCCATACTTATCTTTTATTTTCTCAGAGTCTGATGAGTTAGTCCCAATTTTCTTGGCTTTTTTTAGATTAACTAAGGCACGAACATAATTATCTTCATAAGTATATATAATTCCCAATAGATTATAACCACTTATAATACCTCGACTATATTTATCCCTCCTAGCATAAGAAATCATTGAATCTGCTACAGCTACTGATAGACTTGGCTTCAATTGTGCAAAATCCCTACCCATGCAATATAAGTGAAAATACTTCATAGTATCTGTTCTTGCCAGTAGTGAATCGAAGCGAACAGTATTTACCACAGATTCTATTTCTTCAGTAAGTACTTTAACTCTTTCACTATGATCTTTAAAACTAACTTTACTTCTCTGTAAAGAAATAATTGGATTAGATAGAAAAATACCCATAAGTAGGTATAGGCATAAATATAAAAGTAATTTACTTTGCATTTGTAAAAATAGTAAATTCCCATAAAAAAGTAATAGATTTATGAAAAGAGTTGCAATTGTAGATGATCATTTAATCCTATTGAATCTCGTTTCTGATTATTTGAAACGTAATTCAGAATATGAAGTTGCAGGTACATTCAAAAGTGGAAACGAATTACTCTTTGCAAATAGACGTGAAGAAGTAGATATTGACATAGTTCTGCTGGACCTATTCATGGAAGACGGCGATGGGTTTCTAGTAGTTGAAGAGTTGAAGAAACTTAACCCGCTAATCAAGATAGTAATAATGACATTTAACAAACAGCCTGGTTTATTAGAAAGCGTTCTTAAAAGTGGTGCAGATGGTATTATAAATAAGGCATCGGAAGATGTAGAAATTCTTAATGCTTTGAAGGATGTTGAAAAAGGGAACATATTCTTGTGTCCAATAACATCAAGTATTATAAATAATAAAAGGGACAAAGTACGAGAACTAAACCAAATAAACGCACTGACTCCTAGAGAAAGAGAAATACTATATCTAATATGCAATGATGAGTTAACTAATAATCAGATAGCAGATAAACTACATATTTCTGAAAAGACTGTAAAAACTCACAGAAAGAATATCTACCATAAGTTGAACGTAAATACCACTATCCAACTTGTTAGAGCAGCAATTAACCTTGCTTATATTAGCGTGGTGGATTAAATAAATTAGATAAACTCTAAGAGCAATAATCCATATCTAAATAGAACATTCCAGCACAAAGGAATAATCCAAAAAAGGTATATTAACACCTTGAATAATAATGAATCATAAATTCACATATAAGATTGAAACACTTGCAACAGAAAACTTGAAGCGGTTTGAGACTCATATAAAGATTACCCATCTAGGTAATTCAAACAGCTTTTATAGCGGACTTTTCTGCAATCCTCATACCTATACAAACATTAACCGGAACACTTTCTCACTTGACCCCGTACTCTATGGGTTACAGAAATGTTACTGGTTTGCACATAAGTGGATTGAATTATCATTATATGGTTTTTATATCCAATCTTTATTAGACCCAAATACTACGCTTTTGAAAGTTGCAGAACATGTGATTACTAGAGATATAGAAGATCTAAATAAATATCATTCATTTAATCACTGCTACAATGAATTCTTGTTTGATGAATTTAGATATCTCGATGATGAAGATGAAGAACCAAAGTATTACGAATACGCCTCCTATCACCGTTTGTTAGACTGTATGTTAGACTATCAGTTAAGATCAAGCGTTATTCTAACAAACAAATCCAAGGACAAAGTCAAATTCTTTGAATCTATCAAAGATTATAAAATTCCAGGATTTAGATTTAGATTAAAAGAAGAACTGAAAGTTTTTTTGAAGTGGTCTGTAGAAAATAATATATCTCTTATAGATGAACAAGACCCTAAATGGATTTTGGATTTTTAGAATCGATATATTACTTAGGGTAATTATTAAAGTGCAAAATACGTAATGTCTTATTGCATAAAATTTAGTATATTTGATAGTAATCAAACACATCAATCACTAGTAATAACAGCAATTAATCTTGCATTTATTAGAGTAGTGGATAAGGGTTAATTAATAAAAAAAAGAAACAACATGAATAACAACATCAACCACGCCCAGACACTCTCTAAATCTAATTTTAAGATAGCTCAGAGCTGCCCTACGAAGCTTTACTATAAAAAGAGTGGATATCCATCTGCGGACGATGGTAACGAATATATGGAGTATTTAGCAGAGGGTGGTTATGTTGTAGGGGTAATGGCTAAAATGTATTACCCAGGTGGTATAGAAATAGATACGTCAAGGGGTATGGATATAGCAGCTCAGCAGACTGCTGATTTACTTCTATTGGATAATGTAGTCTTATTTGAGGCAGTAATATATTCTAAAAATAAGTTTGTAGCAATAGATATCTTAGAGAAGCTTGGAGACCATTTCAATATAATAGAAGTGAAATCCAAAGGTGTAGATGAGACCCTAAAGTTAGATAAAGCTTGGCAAGAGCATTTGGAAGATATAACTTATCAGAAGTTAACATTGAAAGAATGCTACCCAGATTCGACTATAGATTCTTTTCTATTCGTTCCAAATAAAAGCGCAACTACTGACATAGATAATTTATATTCTCAATTTAAGATGGTTGATAAATCCAATGAACATGGATTTCAGAGTTTTGAAATTCAATTCGATGGCGACCCAGCCGCGATTGTAGAAGATAATCTGCTTATAAAGGTCAATGTAAATCCACAAGTAGAAGCTTTAGAAGAGGTGGTAAAAAAATCAGCTAATAATTACATAGCCCAACTAAAAAGTGGTGAAAAGCCGATTGTACAGATTACAAAGGATTGTTTCAGTTGTGAATATACGACCCAGAAAGGAGATACACTTAGTGGTTTTGATGAATGTTGGTCTCATATAGATAAACCGCAGCATCACATTAGAGATTTGTATCAGCTTGGTAGGGTAAAAAGGGGAACAGAAAACTTGGCAAATAGTCTCATAGAAGAGAATAGAGTTTCACTATCTGATATACCTCTAGAATGCTTAACTATGTCTTATAAAACTCGTCAGAAGATACAAATAGCGAACACTCTTACTAATGAAGAATGGTATTCAGAGTCTTTAGTTGATAGGATGTCACAAGCTACTTATCCACATCATTTCATCGATTTTGAAACTATAACTACTGCACTTCCTTTTCACAAAGGTTTGCGTCCTTATGAAGTGGTTGCTTTCCAATGGAGTTGCCACACTGTAGAATCCAAAGGAGCTGACCCTATACACAGCGAGTGGCTCAACACTGACCCAACTTATCCGAGCTTCCGATTCGCAGAATCCCTATACAAGCAATTAGGGAGCGAAGGTACTATATTTATGTGGGCGACCCACGAGAATACTACACTCAGAGACATTTACTTTAAGATGGTAGAGCAAGGATACGATAATCCTGAACTATTAGATTGGCTAAAGGACATTGTCAAATTTGATAAGAACACACCTGGCAAACTAGTAGATATGAATAAGATGACATTAGAGTTCTATTTCCATCCAAAGATGAAAGGAAAGACCTCTATAAAGTCTGTATTACCAGCTGTCTTATCAGCTACCAATTCGCCTAATATAGAGAAATGGTTGCGAGAATTTACACCAGATTTAAGTTTACTCAGCAGGGATACAGATGGCACAATTGAGAATCCATACAAGAATCTACCAAATGATAATGGTATAAACGTTAGCGAAGGTACAGGTGCAATGCGTGGATACACAGAGCTACTATATGGCGATGTAAGTAGAAAAGCCGACTATGAAATAGCTCTTCTCAGATACTGTAAACTAGATACACTAGCTATGGTTATTATCTGGGAGCATTGGGAGACTTTGGTGAAATAATTACAATGTTTTAATTCCCTATTAAACATAAACTAGATTATTCTTTTCCAATTTGACTTCATCATTAAGTCGATAAGCTACAAGTTTTCCTTTTTTGGCAACACTGTAGTCTAAACAACAGATATTGTCTTTGTATAGTGATGGTTCACCTTTTAGCCAATAATGCCCGAAAAACACTTTCTTGTCATCACTACGATAAAAGTCAAGGGATTTTAATTCAGATAATTCAATCGGTTGTTCAGGTAAATTTTCAATAGGTATAACGCTTATTGACTTGTAGGTCATTTTAGATGGGTCTTCCCACCATTTTATTCGTACTTCACTTCTTCTCGTTCCGTCTTTATCAGTAAAAGAAAGCCCCTTGGGCATTTCCATTTCTTTACCTTTTAGGGTCTGTTCAATTGCTTCATACAATTTGCTTCCTTTCTGTACTGATTTATAGATAAGATCATCTGTTAACCTATCGTTTACCAATGTTTTTCTGAGATATTCAATGGTTTTATTATCCCAGCAAGCATGAACAGCTCTAAAAGAATCAGTTTCATAGTATAGTGGCAATGTTTTAAACCAATCTAAATACTCTTCATATTCATTTTGTCTATTCTGGAATTGTTTAAGTGTCTCGTAATGCTGAATAATATTTTTTATTAAATGCTTTCTAAGGTGTCCGCCTTCGGTCTCTTGGAAATGGAAACATAATGCATTGTATTCGTGGTTGCCCATCAACGCAATTGCATTCTTACTCTCAACCATAGCCTTAACGATAGCTAGTGTTTCCCTAATTTTGGGTCCACGGTCAATGTAATCACCAACAAACAATACTTTCCTTTCGGGATGCGTATAAACACCATCACTTTTTTTATAACCTAACTTCTTAAGTAATGCTTCAAGTTCGTCTGCGTGACCGTGAATATCTCCAATAAAATCTATCATTAATTATTACTCCAATCTTTATTAAACAACATTTTTATCACATACATTTTATTGATGTATTGTAAATTTACTATTTCATTCTTAGTTACACAAATTGCTGATTTAGTTAACTACTACCTACTCAACTCTACTTAAACCTAATCCCACTAAAGAAGGGCAAACGAAACACATAATATTGGTTATCTATCTTATATTCAGGTCTGTTTTTTACATACCATTCCTTTCCTTCGTCATTAACACAAAGAGAGTAGTAGGGACTTCGATCTAATTTAAAATATGTACGTTTATTATAGCGTCCGATCATTTCTTCAGCAAGCATTTGTTTGATTTTTTCTACAGCTTCTCTTTCAGTCAAAGGTTCGTTAAATATAAAACTTTTGACTATAAACGTCCGAATAGGATGAACAAAACCAGAATATGTAACTGGCTCTTCAATCCTTTTGTCATATATCTCCTGGTCTATCTCTACAGCAGTGGCTAGAAGTTTCTCCGTTATTCCAAGTGCGGTGAGGTACTCAATTGGAATACTGCTATTTAGCTGATCCCATTCTTTGCGCTTATTATAGAGCTTATTGAAGTTAGTAGTCTTCATCAGTTTTATCAATCGTTTAGTACCAATAGCATTTCTATAATGATCCTTATACTTATCAGAATAGTGCTTGATTAAACTATGTGTTGTGGGGTAAAGTGAATGTGCTTTACTGGTTTGTTCGTGTTGGTTAAACACTTCAAATGGTAAATTAAACATTTGTGAACTCCTTTTATTAAATTTTAAAAAGAGTATCAAGGGAAGAGGTTTTTGCTTTTAACAGCCATATCGCCTTACCACCGTAGCATTTAATTAGCTCGGTTGGTACTCATCTAAGAGTTCTTGATACATTATTTATTACGCTATCTATTACGTTAATTTTTCTATATTGTTACAACTCTGAAGTAATTATAATATTATGTGCCATCTCAACTCATCCAATACTATCCACCATCGCTTTGACTTTAGGTAACGTTTCTGAGAAATTATAGAATTTGTGGGTGTCTTCGAACATTTCTATACTTCTTGGATTATCTAAGAATTGGATTAATTCGGTGTGGTCTAATATTTCATCATTAGTACTTATAAATAGATTAATTTTGCTTTGGTCGAGAGGTTCATTTACTATCCTTTCTCTGATTTCAATTATCTCTTTGAATACTCTTTCGGTCTTCTCTTTTCCATCTTGTTTTAGCATGTTATCATAGTTCGTCTGGCTGAAATTTAAAGCTGGGTTTATTAGTAAGCAAGGTACATTCGTCAATTGCACTATCCTTAGCCCATAGAATCCACCTCGTGAACTTCCAACTATGAATACAGACTGTGAGCCAAGTTCTTCTATCAGCATTAATATAGAGTTGATAGTATTATGAGGACTTTTGGGGTCTTGTACGGGCGTGTGGACCTTGTACTCATCTGAATTGAAATACTCAGTTAACTTTTTACCCTTGCTTGAATTTTCACCCTTGTAGCCGTGTATATATATTATGTGTTTCATTAGTCTTTTCTCACTTCCCTATCTAAATAGATTCTCATTCCGTAACGTCTTAATTCAAAAAACATTCTATCAATTGTAGAAGTTAGTTTTTACTAAAACTAAACATATTAATTAGGACTTACACAACAGCATAGTGAGAAGATTGCCGTAACCGATCTTCTCACCCTTGCGGTTATATGTTTCATTGCGTCTGGGGTCATAGCGCCCTAGGTAAGCTCCTCTGTTGTTGAATATCTCTAGTTTACCTGCTCGCTCTTTGATGACCCCAAGCAATGCACCCCTGCTATCTTTTAGTATTTCTTTAGGCGCCATTTAAACCATTACTTGATTTAACCAGAAATATTATGTCTCTATTTAAGTCTTTCAACAAGATAGCTTCTAGATTGAATTCATCAGTAATCATTTTTGAAATATCTATCATTCCTTTATTATTCAATCCACTTAATTCAATTGTAACAGACTTTTCGTTGAATATTCCTCCATTATCACTTTGGTATTCACCTATAAAGAAATTACCAACTGAGAATGTACCTACATAATGATCATTGTTTCTAGTTTCATAATAATTAGTTTCATTCGATTTAATTTTCTCAGAGAACCAGGTCATTATTATATTTGTCCAGACATCTATGTTGTTAGTGTCTGTAGGAAATACTATTATACAACTTTGGGAAATGCTTAAATCAGATGCCCCTTCAATCAAATTGAATTTATTATCTATCAGATATTGTGATTTCTTAGTACTAAAGCTATTCTTATTGTCTTTACATTCTTTAAAGAACCCACCCTTTTGAATAACGTGACCACTGGGTTCCATCTCTCTACCTGTAGGGTGGAAGTATTTCAACTCTGTTATATTCTTGTCAGGTATTATATCTTGTAGAAGATTTTTTAAATTATTCATTATACACCCCTGCTATTTTTTGGAACTTTGTTAGGAACGCGACTAGGTAACATTCCAATATTTCTCTAACATCCAAAAAGAGTCTAAATTTAGTTTTCTAAACTCATTAATAACATTGAAATACTCGTCTTCTCCCATTAAAGTCCATTTAGGTATCGGTCTAATACTATGTACTTTTTTAGATTTTTCTAAGAGTATATTATCTATTGGAGGATGTGCAAATTTGGAAATATTCCCTTTGCCATTACCTGGCAGAACATAATAAGTCTTTATGAATATAGCTAAGAGCTTAGAAGCTCTACCATAAGATAGCTCTAAACCTAATTTATTAGCTTCGACTATAAGATTTTTACAAAATTCTTTATGAAAAGTATCAAAATCATTTGCATTTTCTATACTATCTGGCTTAATTTTATCTACAATTTTTAGTTTTTTAAACAGCTTTGATATGTTAGCAGAAGATGCGTTATTTAATCCCCTCTGAATTGCCCTAGCAGCTGTCCATACTGCGAAATTGTATCTATGTTCATCAAATGTGTAGCTCATTTCCTGTTCCTTTTTATCATTAATAATATAGGTAGCTAAAGACATCAATTATTTTTTGTTGATCTTCTTTTTCAATCTCTAGCGTTTTAGCCGTTGAAAGAAAACTACCAAAAGTTGTTTCATTAAGTTGACTCGATTTTAGTATTAATTCAAAAGCTAAACTTAATCCTTTCATTTTAATGTTTTTATCCATTAATAGCACTTTGGATTCAAAATTATCTTCATCCATTAAATTTCCAATTTCTGTAAATAAGTTTGATATAGCTTCTTCCGTTATACCATCTTTTAGTATTCCAGTGTGTGCTATATAAGTGCCTAAGAAATGAAGATCATGCTCATTAAAATCACCATCAGATTTAAATCCAGCTAAAGCTATTGCAATAGCATATTTCTTTTCTTCATCTGTAATTTCTGTTTGTATTATATCTAAGTTCATTACTTTTTTCCTCCATTGTATTCTTGAACTCCGTGGAGCTGAATACAAAATATTCCCTCTTCAAATTCATACCAATCACCGTTATTAACTATATAATAACCTATTATAGATTTAGGTAAGTTCGTCATCTCTTTTTTGGGGAATAATTCGAATTCATATAAATTCCCGATATTTGATTCTGACCAATAATAATTATTCTGTTCTTCTCTTTTTTGTATTCCTTTTGTATCTAATATCTGAATTACTTTATCATTATACTTTGTTAGAGTCCATGACCCTATATTATCATACAATTCATTCATATTTTTAAAAATATAATCTGGTTTCAAATCATTATGTTTGATTATTGCTTTTATTCGATTTAAGTTTTGAGTGTGATTATCACTTATTGCTTTTTCCTCATTATCAATACCGCAACTACTCAAAGTTATTAATGATAATATAAAGATAAGTAGCATTATTTTTTTCATATTTGTTTCTCTGAATTGTTATTAGTTATTCAAAATCGTTGTTCTCATTTAAATATTCATCTATATCAGCTGATAATTTCTTTGATCTTATTTCGAATTCAGACCAATGCAGCTCTAATTCCTTTAAGTCCTTTTTGACTACTGGATCATTTCGGAATTTCTTCGCTGCTTGTCTGCCTTTTCTTTTTGCATACCATTCTATTAATTTGAGTAACATAGCAATTCCTTATACCATTTATTAATTTGCATTAGAAACTACCCAAAAGTTTGGATTCCATTCTCTTACATCGATTTTACCTATATTTTTTCCCGTACTACCCCACGAAGTAGAGAAAAGATAAGCGTCTATATCAAAATCTACTTTGGAAACATCATTTGTTTTACTTCTCTTTGATACCGTAAGCAATAAAGGATATTTCTTAGATGCTTTAACTATTGTTGGTCTTCTAAATTGATTCATACCTCTATAACAATCTAACGCCCATCCATTCTTAATATTCCACTTATTTTCTGAAACTAAACTATCATTTTTCATAATTTTCTCTAACCATTCTCTATATTCTGAATCTCCTTGGTTGTCGAATTCTAAAGATATTAGATAATGTTGATCGTCTATCCAAGATTCATTATCTTTACTCTCATATCTATAATCACCAGTTTGTTCTTTTATGGCTGTTTGCCATAGGCCTGATGTCCCTTTTTCAGTATCTCTGTTATACCTATTTAAAACTTTCCATTTTCCTGTATTTATCTCTTCTGTACATCCACTATTTCTAGGTAAGTTTATAACCATCGTAAAAGTACTATCTTTATTTAGTTTTAAACTCTTTAATTTCTTTGAATTTTCCTGTTCCATATTCCATACTAAAGACTGAGTAAAAGCATATTCAGGGAGCGAAATATCCCCACCCTTTCCACCAGATTTATTGCCACCTCCACCTGCTATAGCTCCAATTATTATGATAGCTGCACCAGCAATAAACCACCATTTTTTGTATATAGGTTTCTTAGTTGTGATTTCGTTCATCCCTCTCACCTCATAAATTTGTTTGTAAATAACTAATACAAACTTCGGGTATTTATTTTTCTCATACCATAGGTGAAAAACCCCATTTTATGAAATAGGGGTTATTGGGTATTTGCATAATTGCTTTATTTATTTGATATTGTGAAAGTAGTGGTATCTGATTCACTGTGTATAGCACAGCTAATACCAAGTAGATTTGTGTAGTTTTTGATTATGGTTAGGCCTATTCCGTTACCTATCTCGTTGTGGATTATTTCAGAGTTATTGAATTTCTCAATTGTGTCGGTGGGCATTGTCTTGCCGCTATTGGTGATGCTGAGTTCCCAACTGTTATTATCTTGGGTAGTGACTATCTGGATTATTGATCCATTATTGCCATATCGAACGGCATTTTGCAACAGATTATTAACTATAGCTTGTAGTAAAAGTCTATCCGTCTCTATAGTCATGTCAGCTAAGGATTGCTCTATCATTATATCTTTATCTGGTAGCTCATTTACGAATAAATCTACTGCTTCTGCAATTACTTCCCGTAGGTCGACTTCTCTTATAATTGGAGTTATAGTACCTGTTTTTGTCTTCGCCCAATGCATTAGGTTGTCAGTGAACATTTCTGATTTTTTCACTGTCTGGCTTAGCTGTTGCAAGTATTCGTCTTTCCTCTCGCTGGATATATTGTTACTCAGTATCATATCTATTACTCTGCCTGTTGTTATTAGCGGGCTACGCAAATCGTGGGCGATATATGAGTAAAGTTGCTCTTTGTTTTTCGTAGATTCCGTCAGCTGAGAATTCAGTGCTAATACTTCTGTGTTCAATTTTTTCATTTTCCTATTACTGTATATCATATACACTACAAATAGGATTATTATAAATAGTATAACTATCAATAGGGTTTGAGAATCGTTGTAACTGATTATCTGGTTAGCTTGGTTGTGGATGGTTTTAGTCTTCTTTTTGCTCTCGTGCAGCTCGAGTAGCTCGGATAGTCTATTCTGCGTTTCTAGTCCTATTATCGAATCTTTGAGGAGGTAATATGATGTCTGATAGCAGATTGTGCTATCTTTATTATCCGTATGGTAATAGTAGTTGAATAAGGTGTAGTATAGTTCCATTCTCTCGTTAGGATTGATTTTATCTTCAATATCAAGATTACTGATTTTACTTACGATAATACTCATCGTGCTATCCAACTCGGTTGATTTACTAACCTCCGAGCTGTCAATTAGTATTCGCAATCTGGGGATTAGTAGCTTGTCCCATTTCTTATTAGCTGCGAAAAGTTTTTTGTAATAATAAACAGAATCTAAGTAAATGAGCGATTGGCTAAAGTTCTTTTTTCTTCTTTCTATCTCGGTCAATGTTTTGAACGCTGTTGCTGCTTCGGAATAATTGCCATTTATTGATGATAGTTCTGTACATCTTATCGCGTGTTTCCTTGCTTCATCCAAATTGCCAAGATCAAGATATAGCTTACACATCGAATTCTCATTCATCATTATCTGGTCGCCGTCTAATAACCTATAGTTTAGCTCAAGAGCTTCATAAAGATATAACTCTGCATTTTTGTAGTCTTTTTTGATTAAGTATATATCGCCAATAAGCCGTTTAGTATTGGCTTCGTGAACAAATTTGACACTTGATGCTTCAGGAGTATATTTTTTCATATCGAAATTATTTTTTCTGAATTTGGCAATATATTTTTCTAAGTTTTCAAATTCAGTTTCTTCATAAAGCTCCAATTCTACTGGCCTGTAAGCAATAGAATCAATCGTAGATAGTGATTTGAAGTAATAACTCAATGCCAGATCATAATAACCCTTTGCTCTTTTTATATTGCCCATTTCCTCGTAGCTAGAGCGTAGCCCGCGGAAGTCTTTTAATTTCGAGCGGAGGTTGAGTGATTTCCACTGATAGTCTTCGGCACTATCGAGTTTGTTTTGGATTATGTATATGGTCGAGCGTATATCTAGCTCTTTGGCTAGTAATCGCGGTTGGTTTATAGTTTTGGCTAGTCTGATAGCCCAATCAGAGTAATAAACGGCACTATCAATTTTGTAATTGCGATAGTCCCAAGAAAGGTCTATTAGCCTTTCCAAACGTATGGAATCATTCTTTGTAGTGTCGATTGTAACACGATGAGATGAGATAATAGATGGTTTCTCATTTGCAACAAGAGATACTGCGAATATAATTGTTAAGCTATATGATATTATTTTCGAAAGCAATTTTCACCAGTTTTATTATTTTATTGGTTTCGAATTTTTCCATCATATTCGATTTATGAGTTTCCACCGTTTTAACTGAGATAAATAGAACTTCAGCTATTTCATTAGCTGTCAATCCCTCTGAAACGAGTTTCAGTACCTCTACTTCTCTTGGTGTTAGCTTGTCTTTGAGAGACATTTCGCTTATTTCTTCGTTCATCGCATCTTTTAGAAGAAGCTTTGTAGTTGCATTGCAAATATACTTTCCACCTTCTGCGACTATTTGTATAGCTTCTTGTAGCTCTTCTTTGCTTGCACTCTTAGTTATATATCCTTTTGCTCCATTATCGAAAGCTCTGCGAATTATTATTGGATTGAAATTGCTGGAAAGAAACATAACAGGTGGATTTGATTTCGATTTCTTGATATCTATGAGTATCTCAATCCCTTCTTGATTTGGAAAGAACATATCCAAAAGTACTAAATCAAATTTATCGCTTTCAACTAAACCGAGTACCGAATTACTGTCATTTGTAACCGTAATATGATTACTAGTACCAGTTAGTAAATCGGAGACTAAATCAGTTATTATTTTCTCGTCATCTGCTATTAAAATTCTCATGCTAATCTTACTATTTTAATTATTTCTCAGTTTCGATGAGCTAAAATACTAATAATATAAGAGAGTATTAAATAAGTAGTATAAAAATTTAGCTATATAAACACGCCTAATTCACTATTACATCTAATTTATTAACTCTCTTTGATATTGGGCGTGGGTTCTAAGTACAACGGGCATATCTTTTATAAACATCTGCAGCTTGTGAACTACATCCTCCACGATCTTGTGAACCATCTCTTAATTTATAGCTCTTTTTGGTCCCTTAGTTTCTGAATGGTTACAGTGATAAAATAATCAAAAAAAAAGGAGCCACTGGCTCCTTTTCATTATCTTAAAAATTACTTCTTCTCTTCTGTCTTCCCATCATCTTGGATGAAATCAAACCACGTTTTGTATAGTCGGACGCTGTTCTCTAGTCCTTTTATGTGATGCCCCATTCCCTCGAATTCTTGCAGGGTTACGTCTTTCTTATATTTGCGTAAACTATCTGCCATGAATCGGCTACCCTCTATCGGTACTCTACTGTCGTTTATACCGTGGGTAAGGAGCAATCTCCCTTCCATATCGTAAGCGTTGTATAGCGGAGAGCGGCTGTTTAGCTTTTCTTTTTCTGTCGCTGGGTCACCTGCTTCTAGTGTTACCCAATCCGGTATATTGCAATGTTCGTAGAAATGAATAATATCTGAGAAACCAGCGTGCGCAATACCGAATCCAAAGCTAAAGTCATCTTTGTGTCCGTTAACTTCACCAGGGAAAGTCATCAATCGCATAACGGCATAGCCGCCATGGCTACCACCGTGTACACCAACTCTTTCAGCAGGAATACCAAGTTTTTCTGAAATATATTTAGCGGCATAGATTATGTCCAATATCTCGTTGCCACCCAAATCCTTATCGTTTAGGGCGAAGAAATCCTTACCAAACCCACTGCTACCACGAGGCGATGGACTAAGTACGTACATACCAGCATTTGTTAGTATCTGCTCGCGAACATTATAAGTATTACTCCCACCGTAGAAAGATTGGATTAGTACTCTTTGCTTATCTTTTGGAAGAGGGTCTTTTGGCTTATACAAGAAAGCGTGGAGCATTCTCTGTTTGCCAGTCATTGGGTCTATATCGAAGGTTGGGAATTCTATTTTCTCTACATCAGCATTGATTATCTTGTCTTTTAGCTCTTTCGGCAAATCAGCTTTAGTAGTTTCAGTAAAGCCGTTTGGTGATAAAGTAATTTCGTCTATTCTGAACATAGTCGTAGCACCATTCAACTGAGCTAATAGCTTACCATCCTCTATATCTTTGAACTCAAGAGTGAAAGGATATTTCTTGCTAGTTGCTATCTCGCCACTGATCGGGTCAACCATATATAGAGTGCTTTCGATTGGGTTCGATGTGTTTACTACTAGGTAGTCTTTGCCTTCTATAGTAGTTATTTCTGCATTTACTACATCTTCAGTGAATTCGGTGACTTGCATTGTTTTACCTTTGTATATATCGTAGCTATATACATTTTTGTAGCCATCTTCATCCGAAGTATAAAGTACTTTACTACCGTTGTCTATCCAAGTTGAAAGTATATCTGGGAAGAATCGCCCTTTCTTAGTATCTGTTATTATAGTGCCTTTACCTTTATCTACATCTACTAACATCAGATTCGCTTTAGTTCTATCTGTGTTTTTCAAAACTGAAGCTATTATATAATTGTTGTTCGGAGAGATAGACGGACTAGCCCAAGTGAATCTATACTCAGGACTATCTTTTATTATAGTAGAACTCAGTCCATTTTCCAATGACATTATTCTCAACTCACCCAATCTATCGTCTAGTTCACCTAAGCGAACTATATAAGCAATCTGGTTTTTATCTTTGTTGAAATTCCATCCAAATATGTATGGAACATCAGTCAATTTCTCGACTTTGCCTGAATCCAAATTCAAACGGAATAAATCTATTTTCTCATCATTGACTTCATCACCCATCCAATAAATAGAGTTGTCATTGGGATTGTACTTGTTAGACCATACATTTCTAAGGGAGTAATCTATATCAGTAATCTGAGTTCCATTCTCAAAATCTGGATTATCTAAGCTAGTGTAATTCAGAGAGTTTATATCGCCAGATTTATAGTAGAATATCTTACCAGTTTTGTAATATGCTTGGAAATTGGAGTATGGGAATCCCTCGAAAAATGGCTCTAAATCAACCTTTCTACCTTCGTATTCGACCACATATTTGCTAGTCTCTTCCTCAGTTACATCTTCTTTTTTTGCACAAGAGACAAATAGCAACATAGCAAGAGCGGAGATTATCAGACGTAATTTCATATTTTCCTTTATTAAAATCAGTAATTCAACAAGTCTAAAAACTAAGGAAAGTTGGGTTAAGAAAAAAATAGATTATTGCGATTTGTCTCGTTTTAGATAATTCCGACAAAATAGAGTAATTTAATATTCGTTAATGAGCAAAAAACCAAAAGTATTGAGTTATAAAAGAAGATGAGTAGAATAAACCCTATAAAAATAGATAGACCAGAGCCGTATTTGTTACAAGCAGAATGGGCAGATGGTAAAAAAGCAATTATTTCACTAGAGATGCTTCGACGCGAATGCCCTTGTGCATACTGCAAAGGCGAGAAAGTCGGAAACAAAGTGTACTCTCACCCCATAGTTGTAAAAGAAGAACCCGGTGCATTCGATTTGAAGGATATGAAGCCAATTGGCAATTACGCATTAGCTATAATGTGGAAGAGTGGACACGATACAGGTATATATACTTGGGATTATTTCCGAGATATATTAGTACGCAATGACATAACAAATGACGAAGAAGCACTAAAAGCACAAGCCGTGAAGTATGAAAAATCTAAAAAGAAAATCAAATTAGATGTTCTTTAAGACTTTTTTAACCGAAATAACAACACTAGAGACACCATCCGAACGTATTCTGACTAGATATTGCAAGACAATAGTAAAAGAGTTAATTTTGTAATTATAAAGTAACGGCTATTAGTTGATAATAGCAGATTTGAATTTATTATTAGACAAAAAAAGAAATGAGTATAGAAGTAGTTAAGTTTAATACAAGAAGTAAACCTGAGTTTGTGAAAGAATTAAGGATGAGAGTAAATTCTTATTTTAAAGAGAAAGGTATCACTAAGTACGCTAATACCGAAATGAAAGTTAAAACGATAGTAATGATTTCATTGTACTTCGTTCCATTTATACTGATGTTGACAGGTATAGTCACAGGATTTTTACCAGTATTATTGATGTGGATATTGATGAGCTTTGGTATGTCAGGCATAGGCCTATCCGTTATGCACGACGCCAATCATGGTGCTTACTCGCAGAATGCTAAGATAAACAAGACATTAGGGTTTTTGGTTAATTTCCTTGGTGGATATCATGTGAATTGGAAAATCCAACACAATGTATTGCACCACTCTTTCACTAACGTAGAAGGGCACGACGACGATATAGAAAGCAATTTGATGCGTTTATCTCCGACTCAAGGTCGTAAGAAAATATTCAAATTCCAAGCATATTATGCTCCATTCCTTTATGGATTGCTTACTTTAAATTGGCTAATACTAAAAGACTTTATACAAGTCTATAAGTACAATAAAGAAAATCTATTGGTTGGTCAAAAACTATCATTACAAAAAGCAACAATGGAAGTTATAATCAATAAAATCTGGTATATAGCTATTACTCTTGTTTTGCCTATGATAGTCGTAGATTTACCATGGTGGCAAATACTAGTAGGATTTATTGCTATGCACTTCTTATCAGGGATAATGTTATCGTTTATATTCCAGCTGGCTCACGTAATAGAAGAAACAGAATTCGTTAAGCCAGATGAGAACTTAACAATAGAAAATAACTGGGCAATACACCAATTGCTAACTACAGCTAATTTTGCTAAGAAAAGCAAAATACTTTCGTGGTATATCGGTGGATTGAACTACCAAGTAGAGCATCACCTATTCCCGAATATATGTCACGTTCACTATAAAGATATATCGAAAGTAATAAAAGCAACTGCCGAAGAATACGGAGTTCCTTACTACGAACACAGGACACTATTTGGAGCTATCAAAAGTCATTTCACTTTGCTTAACCAACTTGGTACAGGAAAATATGACAAGAGAATGGCTAACGCTTCATAAGTTATAATTAAAATAGAAAATCAATGAAAGCAGATTCAGTTTATGGATCTGCTTTTTTTTGAAAGAACGTAGAATTGCTAACCCGTTTTCAGGATTTAGTTAGAGTATAGAGAATTTTTTGAATTTTCACATCTAATTATCTTACTTAAGCAAGAGTATGTACCTCTATTAAATTTGAATTATTCAACTCCAAATAAAACTATTTGCACTAATGCTTATTAATAAAATCCGTTATTTCTTCTGAAACGTATATGTTGTATAATGTTTCTAAATTAATTAAAGGAATTATAATGAGAAAGTTATTTGTCATAGTAAGTATTGCGTTGTTATCAATGAGCTACAATGCACATAGTGAAATGGATTTGGGTGGTATGTTGGGAGCCAATTTTGCAAATGTGGATTTGGAATCATCAGAGAATATACAATCAGAGAATCGCTCTGCTCTTGCTATAGGTTTATTTACAAATTTTCATGCGAATGATTTCCTAAGCTTGCAAATTACACCTATGTACATACAGAAAGGTGGTCATGGCAATAATCTGAAATTCTCCGAATTCACAGCTGATTATTTCGAGATACCTATTTTAGCGAGAGGTAATTTTGATCTTGGGCTCTTGAATCCTTATGTTTTACTAGGTCCTAGTATTGGTTTTCAGTTGAATTCTACTTTCACTTCTGATGGTAAAGACTTATCAGATGAACTTAGTAGTATGGATTTTTCTCTACAGTTTGGAGCCGGATTGGAGCTTGAGTTAGAGGGACTTTCACTTTTCGGGCAATTCACTTATGCATACGGTATGACTGATTTGAACGGAGACGGTAATATTGAGTTTATAAATAAGCTATATACTCGTGGTATTGCACTTTTTGCAGGTGTATCGGTACCTTTGGGTAAAGATAAATAACTGATTTTTTAATAAAATTTACTAGCAAAACCTCCAATATAGTTAGTAGCAAAACAAAGGGCTGCTTTATAAAAAAAGCAGTCTTTTTTTTGAGTAAGAAATATTAGTATTATTAGATAGCTTATATTTATTAATCCACTAATCTAGTTAATGTTAGAAGGGACCAGACATTAAGAAAAGAAGAGAATGTCATATGAGATTATGGGCGATTTCTTAACTGTTTGCTTTAGTACATAGCAATAATCACAATTATACTCCTCTTCCCCTTGTCGTTAGTAGGAACTGACAGAACCTTTTTTAAGTATTTTCCGAAATTGAAAAGATCGCTCTTGCTTGGGGCCTACATTCCCACAATTCTGAAATAAATAAAATTATATTCTTATTTTAGGATTAAATAATAAAACAGAAAACCTCTACTAATGAAAATAGGACTATTTCCACTTAACTTAGTGCTTTTCCCAGAGTCTATATATCCACTTCATATATATGAAGAGAGATATAAGAACCTCATCCAAGATTGCAAGGACCATAATACCAAATTCGGTATTATATTTACAAATGGTGATGTGATAGCTGAGTATGGCTGCACCGCAAGAGTAAAAGAAATCTTTATAAAATACCCCGATGGTAAAATAGATTTGAGTGTTATCGGTTATGATAAATTCAAGTTGCATAGTTATGAAGTTACTGATAGATTGTACCTTGAAGGCGATATAGAGATAATCTCTGATATAGAAGAACCAATTAACGAAAAACTATTCGATGAATGTGTGGAGCTATTCAACTTTATCACAAACAAAATACCTGTGTTCCGTATGCAACAGATAACAAAAGAGGATTTGACTGGACAATTAGCGAGCTATTATTTCGCTCAAAAGGTTGGATTGATCGGAAAACAAAAACAAAATTTATTAGAAATGAATACAGAGAATGAAAGATTGGCTTATCTAAAAGAGCATTTAGAACTGATAAAACCTTCGATTAGCAAGGCGATAGAAATAGAGAAAATAGTCCGAAACGACGGCTATTTAGCACCAGGAGATTTGAAATGACACCAAAAATAATGGGAATACTGAACGTAACACCTAACTCATTTTCCGATGGTGGGCAGTACGTAACTACAAAGTCAGCTATAGAACACGGATTAGAAATGATAGCGCAAGGGGCCGATATTATAGACATTGGCGGTGAAAGCACTAGACCTGGTAGTGAAGCCGTATCAATAGAAGATGAGCTAAGCCGAGTTATCCCTGTCATAGAGGGTATCAAGGAAATCAATCCAGAAATAACAATATCAGTTGATACGACTAAGTACGAAGTCGCTTGGTTAGCACTCGAGAAAGGTGCGAATATAATCAATGATGTGAGTGGACTAACTGCCGAACCACGCTTCGTGGATTTGGCGAAAGAGTATAATGCTGATTTGGTGATAATGCATAGAAAAGGCACGCCAAAGAATATGCAAGACAACCCTCAGTACGAGGACGTAGTGCAGGAAGTATCAGACTTTTTGACCACACAAAGCAAGTTAGCAGAAGGTATAGGGAATGTCTATGTTGACGTAGGTATAGGATTTGGAAAGACACTAGAGCATAATATAGAGCTACTAAAAAATCTGAAAAAATTCAATGATATAACTGACAAACAATTACTCGGTATTAGCAGAAAAGCATTCATTAAAATGCTCTTCGATATCGAAAATGCAAAAGACAGAGATGTGCATACAGCGATGATTCACCAGCAACTATTAGGAAGCGATGTGGACATAATAAGAGTCCACAACGTCAAGCTAATACGAGATATGTTGGAAATAAATAGAATATTTTAGTTTTCTCCAATTTATTCTAACTTATAGATATCCCCTAGAAAGAGTATCTCAACCCTACATTTATACCATCTTTGTTGGTATTATATAGATTACCCTCGAAGTTGTATTTGGCAAATTGTTTGCCATAACCAACTAAGAACGAGTAATTGCTATTCAGATTTAATATAAGTCCTGATTCGAATCCACCTGCAAATCCGTTAGATATACCACCACCGCTAGCTTGTATATAAGGCACTATCATTCCATCGAGTATTAGTTCGTCTGGAGCATAACGCAAACCTACCATGAATGATATCATCGATTCGTTCGAGTACTGTACTTGCTCGCCTGCAGATAGTGGGTTAGCTACTCTCACTACATAGCGTTCATTACCGATAAGCCCAATAGCATGAAAATCATCAATAAATTCGAAGTTAACTCCTATCATCATATCGTTCAGAAGAGCCGTTTCATTCGGATTATTAGCACCTCTTAACTCTAGTGCAAAACCACTTTTTTCTTCATAAACGAAATTTGGTTCTGGGAAACCCAAAGCAGAAGCATCGCTAGTATTTAGTCTGTTAACTTTTACTATAGTATAGCCATGTTCATTTATTTTATTTATTTCTTTTATAGTCTTTTGTTCAATATTAGTTGCCAAATCATTGTTAGCTGCGAAAACTTCTGTTGAATTCTCTTTGCCCTTCTCATTAGAAGCCGCAATTGGAATTGACGAAGATCTAACAGGTTGATAGTTAGAGCTATTTCTGCTACTATTAGTTGTTTTCTCTACTGTTTTATCAATTGAACTAACAATTGGTAAAGTAGAATGAGAAGCGTCATCATAGTAGTTTTGAGCCAAAGTTACACCAATAGCGCTAACCTCAGCAGTTGGCAATTCTTTGTCAAATGTCATAAACAAGAACGTAGAAATCATTGCTGCTACGGCTATTGAACCTAAAGTAGAAAAATTATCTTTGAATATATTGAGTACTCCTACTCCTGATGCCGATGCAAATATAGCTGCTCCCGGCTTTCTTCTAGTTTCGTTCACGACCGTAGATGTCGGAGCTCCCCCAGAAGGGATGGTAAAACCCAAGCTACTGAACACCGCATTAGTTGCTTCTATTGGAGGTGATATACTATTCATATCATTAGCAGCTATTTTCATAATACTTAGCTGTTGTTGAAAATCACCTCGCAGGACTTGGTCCGATGCTAATGCTTGGAACAGAGCATCTTCTTGGGGCTGTTTTAGTCCCGTGTCCAAGTATTCGTGTATCATTTGGTTGTATGACATTTTTAAACTCAATTATTATTATTTGATATCTCATGTAAATAAGGAGCAAGTATCTCCTTAATCTTTTCTTTAGCACGCCAAAATCTATTTCTAATAGTAGATTCGGGAGCGCCGGTTATCTCGGCTATCTCTTTGTACGAAAATCCGTGATACTGTCGTAATATGAAAGCATCTTTGAATTCGAATTCCAATAGCTCTAGTGCATTGGAGATTAGATCAAGCAATTCTTTCTGCTCATAGCCGGTATCATTAGTCTGCAAATTGTACTCTTCCAAGTCTATATGTATTCTCTTACTTCTAGTATGGTTTATACATAGATTACGAGCAATAGTTATCATCAATCCCGATACGCTTGATAACTCGGGCTTTGATTTTGCCGTATTGAAGAAATTTAAAAAAGTCTCTTGGAATATATCGTTCGCATCCTCTTTATTACCAGTTATTCGAAGGCAATACGCATAGATTTTCTGCGAATAACGCGAGTATAGCTCCGCGAAAGCCAATTCGGCTTCGGGCTGCTTTCCACTTAGTGAGTTAAATAACTCTAAGTCGGAATATTTACTATACTTTTTGTCCATTTGTAATTCCTCTAACTATAAAGACACATGAACAGCAAAAACGTCTCAACAAAGTGCAACTTTTTTTTACTTTTTTACATGAGATATATCATCATTTCCAATATAAGTAACTGATATGTATTATCATAGAACTATTTTACAAAAATAAATTTATTTTTGTTAATAATTGAAAATTGCGATAATAATTATGTTTTTATACAAAATAGACGTTTTTAGAGAACTCAATACTGTTCTAGAAAATTGAGAATTCTTCTTCATTTCGAATGAAATTCGTGAGTACTTGTGATGAACATTACTAAGAATCAAAGTCGAAATTATTCATAAATGTACCAAAGTGCTACTGTACTCAGCTTTCGAAGGTGGACAAATTACGTTGCCCTGCTGGGGCTTTGTGTGAGTTTCATTTTTTTCTGGACTCTTCGGTCGCTACGCTCCCTCTGAGTGACGGGGTCTTTGTAGCTTTACTTCGACCGGGCTCAGCACAAGTATGTTAAAATAAATAATCTCGATTGTTGGGTGGGTTTATTGCTTGGCTACAGATATTTCTTCCAGTTGGGACAAGTTCAAAAAAAAAGACCGTCTCTAGTAAGACAGTCTCTTGGTATTAATTCTCTAATCTTAATATCTAATTAGCTTTCAAATCTCTTAGATACTTCGTCCCAATTCACTACATTCCAGAATGCAGAAATATAGTCAGGTCGTTTGTTTTGATAGTTAAGGTAGTATGCGTGTTCCCATACATCTAACGCTAATATTGGTTTGCCAGAGCAGCCAGCTACTGGCATTAGTGGGTTATCTTGGTTTGGAGTAGAACTTACTGCAAGAGTACCTTTGTCTGTAACACATAGCCAAGCCCAACCTGAGCCGAATTGTGTTGCTCCAGCTTTAGCAAATTCTTCTTTGAATTTATCGAATGAGCCGAATGCAGAGTCAATAGCTTCTGCTAGTTTTCCTGTTGGCTTACCCCCACCATTAGGAGACATTACTTCCCAGAATAGTTTGTGGTTCCAATATCCGCCACCGTTATTTCTAATGGCTTTGTTTTCTGTGTGGTTCGCTAATAGGTTTTCTATACTTTCGTTTTCTAAATCTGTACCTGCAATAGCTGCATTTAAATTTGATGTATAACCAGCATGATGCTTAGTATGGTGTATTTCCATAGTTCTTGCATCTATATGTGGCTCTAACGCGTCGTATGCGTAAGGAAGTTTTGGTAGTTCGAATGACATATTTTTCTCTTGACTTTAATTCAAAAAATGTTTTAATATAGGACTAAATAATAGCAAAAAAATTGTATTCTTTGCTATATTTAGTCCCTATTTTTTGAATCGATAATCGGAGTTATACTCTTTCGAAATGAGCAGTGAAATGTCTCAAAAACTCTGGTTCATAGGTAATTCTCATACCTTTTGACTGCGATTTTTCTGCTATTATTTCTTCGAAAGTTTCGATTACATAGTCTATATGGCTTTGTGTATATACTCTTCTCGGTATTGCTAATCGGACTAATTCCATTGGTGCTGGAATTAGATTACCGTTTTCATCACTCTTCCCGAACATAACTGATCCTATCTCACACCCTCTTATTCCACCCTTTACGTACAAATCACAAGCTAACGATTGCCCTGGGAATTGATCTACAGGTATATGGTCGTAGAATTCCTTTGCATCTATATATACAGCATGACCTCCGATTGGTCGCATAACCGGAACACCTAGCTCTATTAACTTATCACCCAAATATGTAGTACTTCTTATTCTATAATGCAAGTAATCTTTGTCAAATACTTCATCTAATCCGATGGCAATTGCTTCCATATCCCTGCCTGATAGTCCACCATAAGTGACAAATCCTTCTTTGATGATAAGTGTGTTTATACAACTATCTGCAATTTTTTTGTCTTTCAGGGCTATGAAACCACCCATATTCACAAGTGCATCTTTCTTAGCACTCATCACGGCACCGTCAGCTAGTGAGAACATCTCTTTTGCAATATCACGATAAGTATAATCCTCAAACCCTTCTTCTCTTTCAGCTATGAAATAGGCATTTTCAGCTATTCTACAACAATCTAGTATATAAAGAACCCCGTATTTGTCGCAGATGCGTTTTACTTCGCGAGCATTGTGCATACTCACAGGTTGACCACCGCCGCTATTATTAGTGACTGTCAGTATAACGGCACCTATATTTTCAGCACCATATTTCAGTATATTATCTTCTAATTGCTCTATATCCATATTCCCTTTGAATGGGTGAATAAGGGATGGCTTTTTACCTTCTTCGGTTATGCAATCTATTGCCATAGCACCCGAGTACTCTATGTTCGCTCTAGTAGTATCAAAGTGAGTATTGCTAAGGAAAACTTTCCCCTTTCCACCTATTTGAGTGTATAGTATGCTTTCTCCCGCTCTGCCTTGGTGAGTTGGGATTACATTATCGTAAGTTGTTAGACTGACGATAGCTTCTTTCATTCGTTTCCAACTTCTAGCACCTGCGTAAGATTCATCTCCTCGCATAATGCCAGCCCATTGGTTAGCACTCATTGCAGAAGTTCCGCTATCCGTGAGCAAATCAATTATTACTTTATCAGCATCTAACAGGAATAGATTATTATGAGCTACTTTCAGATATTCTATTCTTTCTTCTTCGGTCGTTATCGTTATTTGTTCAATTGATTTGATTCTAAATGGTTCAATTATAGTCTTGTGCTTCATTCTATTCTCTTTTAAATAAATTTTCATTTTTCTATATCTGAAATTAATAAAAGCGAGTTAGAAATACAAGTATAAATGATATTATACTCTTAAATAGTTTTAAATAAAGATATCTTTAAAGTATAGGGGAATTAGATTAGTGAATGTTGACTATTTCGGGTTCAGAGCATTCGAACTCTAATAGACTAGATGCTAAATCACGGAATTCATGAGACTCTTTTGATATATAGAACTTCACGTTCTTATTATTAGTTTTGTCCGTTAGCATTTCTCTATGCTTTAGCTCTTTGTAAGTATCATGAGCAGCCCATTCGGAAGGGTCAACTATGTGCAAGTCAGGTGCGAAAGTTTGGATTTTCTTTTTCAGAAATTGGTAGTGAGTACAACCCAATACTAGCACATCTATGTTCTCTTCAAGTAGAGGAGCCATATATTCTTCTATAATGTGGTCTGCTTTGTCAGTGTGTATTTCATTATTCTCAACTAGCTCTACGAACTTAGGCCCAGCTTTTTTGAATAGCTTTACTTTGCCTGAATCTTCTGGTTCTTCTAATGATTTACGGAAATGAGCATTGTTGATAGTGGCTTCTGTAGCAATAATACCTATGTGGCATATCTCATCTTCTTCAAATTCGATTGCCAAGATTGGCTTTACCAAATCGACTAATCGAATATTCTCGAAGTGTTCTCTCAGCTCATCTCGAGCATTATTGGATGCAGTGTTGCAAGCAACGACCGTCATTTTTACATTCTTTGATTTTAGAAATTCAGCGCAATCGAGTGAGTATTGTACTATCTCTTCTCTGCTTTTAGTACCATAAGGTACTTTTTCAGTGTCGCCGAGATATATGAATTCTTCGTTGGGCATCAGTTCTATCAGTGTTCTAAGTACTGATACTCCACCAACTCCCGAATCAAATACACCTATTGGTCTATTGTCCAAATTTCCCTCTCATTGTAGCTAATATTTCATAAATTGGATCGGGTAGAATATCTAATATATACGAACCAAGATGTGTTTGCCAAGGGAATGAATAACTATTCTTGCGACTATTAATCGCTTTGTACATCAATCTAGCTGCCTTAGGTGCATCCATAATAAATGGCATTGGGTGTTTGTTTTTCTTAGTCATATTAGTATCTACAAATCCAGGTTTTATAGTCATCACCCTAACTCCGTGATGTCTCATCTCCGCTCTTGCAGACTCTAGATAAGCGCTAACAGCGGCTTTGGTACTGCAATATATACCCGAACCTTCGAATCCACGTACATCAGCCATTGAGCTGACACCTATGAATTCACCTTTTTCTTTTCCTTTGAAATAAGGAAATAGAATATTTCCGAAATTAACAATTCCGAAATAATTAATTCCCATAATTTTTTGAGCAGTTTCTAAATGCGGAATTGACAGAATGCTATTAAGTCCAGCTCCTGCATTGAGTATTGCCATATCGATACTACCGTATTCTTCTTTTGCAATGTCAAATGTAGCTTTGCATTGGTCATAATCAGAAACATCACAACTGATGTAATGTATATTATTGTCGGCAGTAATTATTTCTTCTTTAAGCGATGCGAGTCGCTCAGAGTTCCTAGCGACCATATATAGATTGTGTCCGTCTTTTGCTATTAGTTTGCAAAGTTCACGACCTATCCCTTCTGATGCACCAGTAATTAGTATGTTTTTTTTGTGTACTATTCTGGCACTCTTATATTATAACTTTCTTTACCAGGTGAGTTCAGCTCTCTTTTGACTATCCAAGGGTTTAGTAATTTCACAGTTTTATAATCTGTTCCGTTATCTTTCGCCCACTGAGCTAAATTTTTAATTGCCGAATCAACCTTTATTTCTTTGGTATCGGGATCTTTGTACCCTCTCAGATTACTAACATCGTATCCGTATTTTTCAGGATTCTGCATTAATTCTTTGATAATCAATATACGGAAGTAGTATCTAGAAGTCTCTTCATTAAGGTATAAATCTGTATATTTATCTTTCATCTGGAATTCAAGATCATTTGCTATTCCGTTTTTACCTCTGTTATATCCAGCTATTGCCAGAGCCCAAGTTTTGAATTTTCTGTGACCTTCAGAAAGGTATTGTAGCCCGGCTATTGTGCTTTTTTTAGGATGTCTTCTCTCATCTACATAATCATCTACTCGTAATCCCAGCGAGCGAGCTGTCTCAGGCATAATCTGCCATAGACCTTCAGCGCCCGCTGATGAACGAGACATATATAATGCGCTTTCAGCTACAGAGACATATTTCAAATCACTTGGTAAATTGAATCTCTCTAAGTATGTATCGTATAGTGGGAAGTATCTTTCTGCTCTTTTTAGGTATAGTATCACTTGACCAGATTGTTGCATTAGTAGTAAGAACTCTCTTTCCGCTCTTTCTCGCAACTCTGGGTCAGACAAATCTACGACTTCACCACAAAGTGACAAAGTATCGGGTAATCCTGCTTGTGAGACATAAGTATTATAATTTTTATACTTTACTACTGCCCTTGATGAATCGGTCTGAACGAAGGGTGTGAGAAGAAACAATATGAATAAAAGGAATTCCATAGTTATAATCTGATGAAGTTATTGCACCAACTCATTTCATTGCTTTCGTTAGTTGCTATCGCGACTAATTTACCGTTATTTTTTAGATTTTCAATCTCTTTTTTTAATGTTTCTATTCCGAATACATCAAGATTGGATGATGGTTCATCAAAAAAATATGCCTGATAGTCTCCTATCAGATTCAAGATGATTTTTAATCGTTGTTTCATACCCGAAGAGAAGTTTTTAATAGGTACATTTTTCTTTTTTAGTAGCTCGAATTTATCTAAATAATTTTCAAATTCAGCTACGTCTTCTTCAGTATTTCTTAGCTTTATTACTAACTTATAAATTTCAAGTGGGGTATAATCTTCGTATAGATTATAGTATGGGGCAATGTAAGATATATTTTTCAGAGTTATTTCTCTCTGATTATCTATATATCTGATTTTACCTTTTGTCGGGTCCGATTGCCCTGCTATTATCTTAAGCAAAGTTGATTTGCCAGAGCCATTTTTCCCAGTGATTGCAGTGACTTCGCCCGAAGTCAAAATACAATCTAAATCTCGGAATATAAACTCTATATAATCATAAGATTTGGCTAATTTATCTACTTCTATGGTCAAGCTCATTTTTTCACCATGAATTTCCCAATCTTAGAATCAACATCATTATATGCTTTGAATATATAGACGCCATCACCGAAACCTGATAATTCATTATCTTCCAAATTTAATACTAATTGTCCTTTGTGGACTGCTACTTTTTTCAATCCTGTAAAAACCACTTTCATATCAGTTGTGTAGATTTCTAAATTTATTTTATCATAAACCGATGATTTTTCAGGAGCTGGTATATGTAGTGATTCATTTATATTTAATCTGTAAGGATTTGGATAAGCATCGGCATATCTCAACCCTTTCTCACCTTCGAATTCGAGCGCCGAATTGCAGTAATTAGTATCAGAATCATCAATAAAATATAAAGATAATTTACTTAGAGGTTGTGATGATGAGAGTTGATTTTTTGATAGTGTATAAGTTGCTTTCTTTCTTAAGGATTGTCCTTTTCGTGCGTTATCTAAGTCAGTATTTGTAAGTATTACTATGATAGTATCATTTGTAGATTTGTCATTGCTTTGCACTAGTACCCTAGTTGGACTGAAAGTAAATGGAATCAATTCAGCGGTGATCTCTAACTCATTTTGATTGAATTTCACATCATCTGTGAATGTGATTTCTGGTAATTCAGTAGAGTGAAGGAAGTAATCATTACTACTGGAATAATCACCTGTGTAATACATCCAAGTGCTAAATTCACAAAAAGCATCTTGCAGATTACTCGACTTCGAGATAAGAGCATTATTAAGTGCGTCAACAGGATTTCTATACTTAGTCAATTCTTTCCAAAGTGCTAACTGAATACCATCTCCATGTTTTCTGTGTGTATATTGGAAAAATATCGCCATAGCATAACCGGCATCTGCACTTTCCTCATTTGTTAACGACATATCCATTGGTGATTCGAACCAGTTTTTTACCCATTGCATATAATCTAATATTTCTGGGAAAAAGCGATATTCCATAAACGTAGAAGTCATTTCGGCTAATACTCTTGCGTTATTATCAGTCATATAATACTGAATAGCGTGATGGAATTCATGGAAAATTGTGATTTTTAGACCATCAATTCCAGTAGTTCTGAATTTTGGAACTTCTGCATAGTCATTTTCTAGTACCATAAATGAGGTCCTAAAATTCGGATTATTAGGAAACGAGCTTGTTTCGGGCTGCATAGCACCGTAATACGGAGTATTTTTTAGTTCTTTTATAAATATATCATACATTGGGGTTCCGCTAGACATACTATCTATTTCAGAAAAAGGGAAACCAAGTTCGACTACTTCTTTTTGGTATGCTAGTTCTGCATAGTAAGCTACAGAGTCTATATAGTCGGGAATACCATTGGTGTTAGCATCTTTGTTATCGACAGCATTGAATCCTGTTACGTTATAGTGGATTGCGAAATGACTATCTTCTGTAATCAGAATGTGCTGCATTTCCTCTCGAGAAATAACTTCAGTCATTACTTTATTTATTTTTCCATTATGAAGATTATCCAATGCTTCTGGGTAATAGCATTTGTGGCTACTAGCATTAGAATAGGAAAACATAATTAATAATAAGAGTAGGTACTTTTTCATAAAAGTATATTACCAGGTTGTATTAGCTCGCGATAGTTAGCAGATTGAACGAATTAACGGAAAAGTTCTTTGATCATTCCCCAAGTTCTTTTCACAGAACTCACGTTATGGCTTATTAGAATTTCTTCTGAATCTTCAGAAGTACCATTGTCATAACGAACTTTTATCTTGTATTTCAAATCAATTTTTTCTTGAACTTGAGCATTTTTCTTATTCTTAATGAATGCCTCTACGTCAACGTGCTTGTAGCTAGAGTTGTCACCTTTTGCTTCTTTTTCAGCTATCTTGGTGAAAAACCCGTTGTTAGCGCGGTATAGTTCGTAGCTCTTTACATTTGCTTCCGAGCCCAATATCCATTCTACTAATACATTGTCTCCCTCGGGTCTTGCATTGATACGAGAGAAATCCAGCGTACTAGCTAGTAACGCTATTGCTGCCAAAAAGAAAAGAGATATGTAAATGATTTTATTCATCGCCGTAATTTAATTAATTATTTTCAATTTTAAAACTACTTACTTAACGATACAACACATTATTTATGTATTTAGTTACAAATTTAACTAATCTTACTAATAATACTATAAATTATGCGTTAAGTTTCTATGAAGTAGCAAAAAACTTGCCGAATTAATAACATATTTCATTTTTTTATAAAACTATTATTAACTTGAATTATTATAAATCTAACTAATTTTATTCCTTATGGATGGTCTTTTCAACGATATTAATAAAGCGAAACAGCTACGTAATACACCATTAGCTGAAAGATCTAGACCCCAATCCATAGACGAAGTTGCTGGTCAAAAGCATCTAATCGGTGAAAATGGTCCACTTCGTATGTTCTTCGAAACTGGTAATTTCCCTTCTATTATTTTTTGGGGGCCCCCGGGTGTTGGTAAAACCACCTTTGCTAGTTTAATAGCCGAGGCCGGTGATTTTACTTATACTCGAATTTCTGCCATTGAGTCTGGTGTTAAGGAAATCAGAGAGATTATAGCCCGGTCAAAGATTAATTTTGAGAGTGGAAAGAAAAACCTACTATTCATAGACGAGATACATAGATTCAATAAATCACAGCAAGATGCTCTGCTGCACGCTGTAGAGACAGGTATTCTTACACTAATCGGCGCTACTACAGAGAATCCTTCATTCGAAGTTAATGGTGCCTTACTCAGCCGATGCAATGTATATAAGCTAAATCATCTCGAAGATGAAGACGTTCGTGGATTGATAGAGAGGGTGCTAGATACAGATATTATTCTTTCCGAATTAGATATAGAAATAAGAGATTGGGATACACTCATCACACTATCGGGAGGTGATGGACGAACTGCTATTAATGTATTAGAAACTGCAATTAAGTTTAGCAAACCCGATGAGAATGGGACTATTGTTCTTGATACTAAGCTTTTTGAGAGTTCACTCCTACGCAGAGTCGTAAAATATGACAAAAAAGGCGACAATCACTATGATACTATTTCGGCTTTCATAAAATCAATGCGTGGCTCTGATCCTGATGCTGCATTGATTTGGCTTGCTAAGATGATTGAAGCAGGTGAAGATCCGAAATTCATAGCGCGTAGATTAGTTATTTTCGCAAGTGAAGACATAGGAAATGCTGATACTAACGCGTTGCGTATAGCTACTTCTGTTTTCGAGGCAGTGAACCTAATTGGAATGCCCGAAGCTGGGATTAATCTCGCACAGGGTGTTACATACTTGTCTTCTGCACCCAAGTCAAATGCTTCCTATACTGCATATAAAGATGCTCTTGATTTTGTGAGAAAGTCTGGTGAACTGCAAGTTCCGTTGCCTCTACGCAATGCCCCAACAAAGCTAATGAAAGAAGAAGGTTACGGCAAAGAGTACAAATATCCACATGATTATGGTGGGTTTGTAGATCAGAATTATTTCCCAATTAATGTAAAAAAACGCTATTTTTACAATCCTAAAAATTCTGGTTTGGAAAAGAAAATTAAGGAACGATTGGATTTCTTGTGGAACAAAAAAGACGACACTAATTGAAAAAAATACTCTATACAATTGTAATATCTATACTTATTCTTATACTTCTATTTATTAGTTATTCAAACTCTAAACTTAGCGAGCTGCCTTCTTTCAGCGATACGGTAACTGTATTCGTACCAAAGAACTCGTCTGTGAATACTATAGTAGAGCAATTCAATAAGCGTGATATGCTCCAACCATCTTGGCTATTCTCAAACTATATTAAAATTAAGATGAAGTTAGGTGGTAAGTCCGTTTTCGCTGGCTATTACGATATAGCTCCGAGTACAGCTAACGAAGATATAATCGAAAAGCTCTTCACTGGTGGCTATGCAAAGACGATAAAGGTGACTATACCAGAGGGATTGAGCAATAAAGAAACAGCCGAGATAATAGCCGAGAAGCTCCATTTGAATGCAGATAAATTCTTAGAATTATCAAATTCGGATAGCTTACTCAAAGCTTGGAATATTCCTGCTAAATCAAGCATAGGGTATCTTCTCCCAGAGACTTATGAGTTCTTTGGTGATGAATCTGAAAAAGTAGTTATTGATAAATTACTGAGATATCACTTCGATTTTTGGACAGAAGATAGAGAGCAAGACTTAAAAGCAACTAAACTGACTAAACATCAGCTACTTTCTATTGCGTCTATAGTTCAAGCAGAAACACCTCTTAAATCAGAGTTGCCGACAGTTGCAGGACTTTACTTAAATAGAGTAAAAATTGGAATGCTACTGCAAGCTGACCCTACTGTGCAATTCGCAGTTGGAGAGAAAAAGCGATTACTACACAAAGATTTGGAAATAAATAGTCCTTACAATACATACAAGTATGCTGGAATTCCTCCTGGACCAATTAATAATCCCGGGAAAGATGCAATCAAAGCTTGCCTAGATCCAGAAGTACATGACCTCTTGTATATGGTCGCTTACGGCGATGGTTCGGGAGCACACTACTTTGCAAAAACAAACTTAGAGCACTCACGCAATGTGGCTAAATACAAAAGAGCCAGAGGAAGATAGATATTTAAGTGCTTTAGAATCAATTATTCTCTAATTATTACCTAAATTTGAAATCAATTTTTGAACATTATTATATATTTCTCAAATGAAAGTTTACAAGCGTCAATTCAAGTCCGGACTAAGAACAGTCATAATTCCTAAAACAACTACACCGATTGTTACGGTTAATATATCATACCAAGTTGGCTCCAAAGATGAGAAAGTTGGCAAGACAGGTTTGGCTCACCTATTCGAACATCTTATGTTCGAGGGGACTCCGAATGTTCCTAAAGGAAAATTTGACCAGATTTGCTCAGAAGCAGGCGGTACTAATAACGCTTATACTACTTACGATTGGACTACTTTCCATATGACTGTCCCGAATACCCAGCTTGAGTTAGCTTTGTGGTTGGAGGCAGATAGATTATATAATTTTGAATTGCAGCAAAGCGTGCTGGATGTACAAAAAGACGTAGTAACAGAAGAAATATACCAAACAGTAATAGATAGACCTTATGGACAATGGAGAGACCACCTTTCTACTGTTGCCTTCCGTAGTGATTGCTCGTACTCTTGGGAAGTTCAAGGACTAATAGACGATGTCCGTAGTGTTACTTTGGAAGATGCCAATGACTTCCGAAATAGATATTATAAACCGAAAAATGCTGTACTTACTATATGCGGTGACGTAGAAGTTGAATCTACTTTTGCCTTGATTGAGAAGTACTTCAACGAAGGAAATGGAACTCCTGATGATATAGAGAGAAACAATTTCGTACCCGAAATGAGACTAACAGGCGGAGTTGCAGGTTATGAAGATAATGTGCCACATAGTGCAGTATTTGTATCGTTCCACTGTGCTGGATTCGCTGAAGGTAGAGAGGACTATGTAGCTAAAGTATATACTGATATTATGGCTCGTGGTCGTAGCTCTAAGCTGTACAACTCTCTAGTATATGAGAAAGAAATAGCATCGCACGCAGGTGTTTTCTTCGACAAAAGAGAGAATTCATCACTGCTTACATTCTTCATAATAGCAAATGAGAGCACTACAAGTTGTGATGATTTGTATAGTGCAATGATGACTGAAATAATAAGTGCAAAAAAATCTTCGTTTTTCGCTACTGATTTGGAGCGTTCTAAGAATTATCTGAAGACCGTTCTCAGTGGTAATTTCTTGAAAACAGGTGGAATTGCGGATCTAGTTTCTACTAAAGAAATGTTCGAAAATGACCCTGAAGCGGCATTCAACCTCATAGATAAATACGACGCTATAACTATGGAAGACATAGAGCAATTCATGGAAATGAGAATACTAGAAGATAAAGTAATCCGAGTCGATGTAGTGCCTAAGCCAGAAGTAGCCGAAGAAGAATAACTATCTCCAAAGTAAGCTCGAATCGCCGTAGCTCAAAAACCTGTAGTTATTATCCAAAGCGGACTTGTATATATCCGTCCACATATCCCCTACGAATGCCGATACTAGAAGAAGCAATGTGCTTTTAGGTACGTGGTAGTTTGTGAATAATCCATCAGCGAATTTGAATTCATATCCCGGAACTATAATTAGCTCTGTTTTCCCTTGCAATACATTATCCTTTGTGGAATCTATAAGATTATTCAATGCCTCTAATGGTGATATTACTTTATCACTACCATAAGGTGACCATTGATTGACTAAAGATGTTTCGCTGAATTGTGTAATATTATTCCCTGCCCAAAATAGTGATTCCAGAGTTCTTATACTAGTAGTACCAACGCACACAATTTTTCTTTCTTCTTCTAAGTCTTGCTTCAAATCTTCGAGAAGTGATTTATCAATAGAGAACATTTCTGAGTGCATTTTATGTTCATTCACATTATCCGTACTCACTGGCAAGAAAGTCCCCGGACCAACGTGCAGAGTCAATTCTCTTATCTTTATACCTTTCGCTTTTAGCTGAGATAATATCTCGTCAGTGAAGTGCAGTCCAGCAGTTGGTGCAGCAATAGACCCATCATCTTTTGCGAATACGGTTTGGTAGCTCTCCTTGTCGGATTCTTCCGATTCTCTATTCAAGTAAGGAGGAAGTGGCAGTATGCCTGAGTTGAGCAACAATTCGGAGAAATTGCCATACTCCCAAGTGAGTCTGACTTTTACTTCGTTAGCTTCTTTTTCTAATACTTCTGCTGTTAATTGTCCGTTTATGTCTTCTAGTATAGCTCCGACTTTTATCCTTTTACCACCGATTATCGCTTTCCATACAGCAGTGCCACTCGCCTGCAGAGCTATTTGAGGGTCATTCGAAGGCTCTATCGGCTCTACTAATAGTATCTCTGCTCTACCGCCTGTTTCCTTTAGCATATAGAAACGTCCAGAAATAACTTTCGTCTTGTTTATGTAAAGTGATGTGTTTTCTGGCAACTCATCTACTACATCTTCGAAAGTATGGTGAGCTATAGTATTAGCGGTTGATTTTGCTACTAGTAGCTTTGATTTAGCTCTATTATCTAGTGGGTATTTTGCTATTCTATCTTCGGGTAGCTCGTAGTCGAAATCGTTTATATTTATATTTGGAAGCATAATTTCTGATGTTTTTCGTTTTCTAATTTGTGCAATTTAAGAGAAATATTATTTGTAATTAGAATACCTCCATTTAATAACATCCTCTTTATTCGTAAATTGTGAATTATCATTATCTCAAATCAAATAAAACATTATTATTATGACAAAAATACTAATCCTCATCGCTACGGTTTTCTTTTTTTCGCAAACATTATTTGCAAAAACTGACCTCAAATTCAGCCTAGAAGTTGGTGAATCTTATCATCAGGTAATGAATGCAAAATCTATGATTAACCAAGTTCTGAGTGGAAAGGAAATAGATTTACTTATGTCAATGAGTGGTAGTTTGACATATACAGTGACTGATAAAAATGAGAATATCTACACTATAGATGTAGTGTATGATAGTTTGAGTATGGGAGTATCTGCAGAGGGATATAATATGACATATAACTCAGAGAGCCCCAAAGATACGAGTGATTACATATCTATACTACTAGCTGCATTGCGTAATACTAAATTTGGTATTACTATGACAGAAAGGGGTAAAATAGTGGATATAACAAACTTTGAAGGATTGTTTGATGTAGCTTTTGAAACTATTCAGCAGCTAGACCCAGCTGTAAGAAAGCAGCTCGAAACAAATCTGAAAAATTCCTTCGGTAAAGACAATTTCAAATCTAGCTTCGAGACTATTACGGCAATATTTCCTCCAGAGCCAGTGGATATGGGCAGACAATGGAAAGCGGAATCAGTTCTTAATAATAATATGCCTGTTCGTATCAATACACTTTATAAATTTGAAGATGAAACGGATGATAGTTTTGTAATTACTGGAGTTGGTACACTTATTTCATATCAACCAAAAGATGGTATCTACAATAATCCAACTCCATATACTTACCAGCTAACTGGTACTGTTGGTTCAGAAATCAAATTGGATAAGAACACTTGTTGGATAAAAGAAGCTAGGGTGAAACAAGAAATGAAGGGATACTCTATATTAAAATCTGAATTAGATAATGAGAACCCTAAGAAAGTAGAAATGGAATTCAAAATAGTAACTACATACAATGACTAATATGATTAGCATATCGACCTATATAAAAAGATTCGCCAAGGTATGGATACAGTCTATCCTAACGACTAATATTGTGCTTATTATTGGGTTGCCTATTATGTTTAGCGACAGTATGAGCTTTGATAGTTCATTGCCTATGAGTTTGCTATTTGCGTTTGTAGTAGCGAGTTTGGGGGCTATCTTTGGTTCTTTTATTCCGTTAGCTATTTATACTTTCGTTCACTCTAAGATAAATCAAGGCGAATCGAAAGTAATAGCACTAGTCAATCATACTATGGTATCCCTGGTGGGATACCTGATAGCATTTCTTTTTGTTAGTTCTTTTTCACTCAAAAACAACAATGTTGTGTTCATAGTAGCTATATACCAAGCGTTCGGTATTATTTATCTACTAAACGACATGAAAAAATTCAAGCAGAAACTTACTGAGTAATAATAGTAAATTCTACTCTTCTATTTAATTGCTTTCCTTCCTCAGTTGAGTTACTACCAACTGGCTTAGTTTCGCCGTATCCTTTAGATGTTAGTCTGCTTGTATTGATTCCCTTGTCTAATAGCCACTGTACCACGGCTTGTGCTCTATCTGATGATAGCTTCATATTATTAGCATCATTACCCACATTGTCCGTATGTCCAGAAACCTCAATAGTCATCTTACCATTATCTGAAAGCAATTTCTTCAAGTTCTCTAGCTCATTTTCAGATTCTTCTCTCAATATAGCAAGACCAGTATCGAAGAATATATTATTCAACCGGATAGTTTGACCAATTTCGACAGGTACTAAGTATAGATTTTTTTCTATCTCTTTGTATTCTTTTAGCTCAGTCAGATCTAAGTTCTCTGAAACAGATATAAATCCTTTTGTACTAGATTTGAATCCATAGTTCACCCCACGTGGTAAGATTATCTTGTATTCACCAGTTTCAGCATTCGATGTAGCATTGCCATAATTCTTATCATCTTTCAATCCGAAATATTCAATACTTGCAGCTATCGGCTCATTCGTTTTTTTGTTCAATACTTCCCCATATACTAATACTACTGGGTCTGGTTGAACTGATTTAGAAAGTTCAATTTTAACTATGTCACTACCACCTTCATACCCTTCTAAACCTTCGTACGTAACCATATATGCTTCATCTCCCTTTGCTGTTAGAACAAAAGCCGTTTCACTATTGCTAGAGTTGATTGAGGATCCTAAATTTTTAGGTTCTGACCAATTGAGCCAAGTATCATCTAATCTCTTTGTTACCCAGACATCTTCCCTTCCATAACCAGGCAATCCTTCAGAAATATAGTAAAGAGTCGTATTATCTGCAGCCAAAAAAGGTTTGAAGTCATCTGCAAAAGTATTGATTGTGGATCCTAAGTTTTCTGGTACAGAGATAAACCCATCAGCCCCAGATTTGAATCCATAGTTTACACCACGCGGTAAGATGATTTTGTATTCACCAGTTTCAGCATTCGATGTAGCATTGCCATAATTCTTATCGTCTTTCAATCCAAAATACTCTATGTTAGCCGCTATTGGTTCGTTTGTTTTCTTGTTCAATACTTTCCCATATACTAATACTACTGGGTCTGGTTGAGCCGATTTAGAAAGCTGAACTTTTACTATATCGCCTGCACCTTGTGAACCTTCCAATTTTTCATAAGAAATCATGTATGCTTCATCGCCTTTCGCAGTAAGAACAAAGGCAGTTTCACTATTACTAGAGTTAATAGATGAACCCAAATTTTTAGGTTCTGACCAATTGAGCCAAGTATCATCTAGTCTTTTTGTTACCCATACATCTTCCCTTCCATAACCTGGCAATCCTTCAGAAATATAGTATAGAGTTTTATTATCTGCAGCCAAGAAAGGTTTGAAGTCATTTGCAAAAGTATTAACAATAGCCCCTAAGTTTTCTGGTTCTGAATAACTACCATCAGATATTAATTTACTAACGTATAAATCTAATTCCCCTTTACTTGAATTTGTTTCCAATGCTGTTAGTAATATCTGCTTATCATTTGATACGAAATAAGATACATATGGATTTCTATTATTCAACCCTTGAATAATCACTTGTTTTGGAATTGACCAACCATCCAACTTCCTCTCTGTGACAGACATACCAAAGCCCTTGTATTCACCATCGCTACCATATAAATTTGCGATATACATAGAGCTATTGTCTTGGGAAATACTTATTACAGCATTTGATTCATCATTATTTAACGGCTTACCTAATAATTCAGGTACTTCCCATTTATCATTGATATACTTAGAGTGCCAAATATCTTGATTCTTTTTAATACCCACGTGATTGGGGTGTCCTTCTCTTATAAAGTATAAGCTGTTGCCATCTGAAGAAATGACAGGTGATAATTCATCTGTTCTACTATTCAATTCAGAAAGGACTGTTTTTTTTACATCAACAAGCGGGGATTCAATTAGATTAATTGTTTTTTTAGATTTCCAAAACTTTAAATATCCTACTTCCATTTCTTGATTTTTTTCATTTAAAAAGAAACCGCAATTATAACCTTTGGGGTTGAAATAAAAGTCATTAAAGACATTCCTGTCATTTAAATAGTATCTTGCTATATAGTTCTTTCTTTCAATTTTTAGAGTATTCCAACCGCCAGTATTCCAATGTTTAGTTTTTGACCAAACTTTAGGCAAATTATATTCTCCATCTTTGCAAGATACTATTCTATATATTCCGTGGTCAGAAACAGCGAAGAGGTAATAGTCATCGTTTTCATCATTAGCATTAAAAACGAGACCAAATTCATCTTTTTCCCTTCCTTCTTTTAATCTGATTTTAACTTCGATAGTATAGTTACTTGAATCTAAGTCACCAATATTTAAAAGTTCAGTACTAAAAGGAGTTATGTTGTCAGAAAAGCTTTTAAATAAATAGATTCCGTTTTCAACTTTTCCTTCTTTTTCCTCTGTCAAACCTACTAATAGATTCTTGGGAGCAACTGAGCCATCAAAATTTTGGTCAAAAATTAATAGTTGCGAAAAAGTAGGTACAACTAGTACTAGAAATAATATCCCAAAAAAGTATTTCATTTACATTCTGATTTATGTGCTTTTGATAAATCACAACAGAAAATTACTGAGTAATAATAGTAAACTCAACTCTTCTGTTTAGTTGTTTTCCCTCTTCTGTAGCATTGCTACCAACAGGTTTAGTTTCACCATAACCTTTAGATGTAAGTCTGCTTGTGTCGATTCCCTTGTCTAGTAGCCATTGAACCACGGCTTGTGCTCTATCTGAAGATAACTTCATATTATTTGCATCATTTCCTACATTGTCGGTATGTCCTGATACTTCGATTGTCATCTTACCATTATCAGAAAGTAGTTTTTTCAAGTTTTCTAACTCATTTTCAGACTCTTCTCTCAATATAGCTAGACCAGTATCAAAGAATATATTATTCAATCTGATAGTTTGTCCAATTTCTACAGGTACTAAATATAGATTCTTTTCTATCTCTTTGTACTCTTTTAGCTCAGTCAAATCTAAATTCTCTGAAACAGAAATAAACCCTTTAGCACTTGATTTGAACCCATAGTTCACACCACGAGGTAAGATTATCTTGTATTCACCAGTTTCAGCATTCGATGTAGCATTGCCATAATTCTTATCGTCTTTCAATCCAAAATACTCTATGTTAGCCGCTATTGGTTCGTTTGTTTTCTTGTTCAGTACTTTCCCATATACTAATACTACTGGGTCTGGTTGAGCCGATTTAGAAAGCTGAACTTTAACTATATCGCCTGCACCTTGTGAACCTTCCAATTTTTCATAAGAAATCATGTATGCTTCATCGCCTTTCGCAGTAAGAGTGAAAGCAAATTCTCTTCCACTTGAGTTTATTGCTGGGCCTAAGTTCTTCGGTTTTGACCATTTCATCCAAGTGTCGTCTAACCGCTTTGTCACCCATACATCTTCTCTACCATAGCCCGGTAAACCCGCAGAAATATAATAAAGAGTCGTATTATCTGCCGCTAAAAATGGATTAAAATCATCAGCAAAAGTATTGATATTATCTCCCAAATTAACTGGCTCTGTGTAGCTACCATCATCTTCCAGTTTACTAACATAAATATCCATACTTCCTCTGCTAGTTTCTGTTTCTATAGCTGTGAAAAGTATTTTTTTGTCCTGAGACATAAAGTAAGATACATATTGGTTGCTATTATGGAAGTTTTCTATCTCGACTTGAGTAGGTACTTCCCAACCCATAGAGTTTCTTCTAGATATAGACATACCAGAACCATCTGGCTCACCATTACTATCATAAAGATTAGACAAATAAACTGTGTTGTAATCTGGAGTGATAGTTATAAGTGAGTTTGAGCCACCATTGTTGATTGGTTTAGGCATTACTTTCGGTTTGCCCCATTTACCATCCTTCAACTCAGAAAACCAAATATCTTGGTTATTACTCGTCCCAAAATGCTCGGGATGGTCATCTCTTGTGAAAAATATAGTCTTTCCGTCCGGTGCTATTCTAGGAGATAACTCATCAGTCGGGCTATTTAGTTCAGTTAGAACAACTTTCTCTATATCTGTTAATGGGTTATCAATCAAATCTATTGTTTTCTCTGATTCCCAAAATTTCAGATAATCAACCTCTATTTCTTGACCCTCATCGGTTAAGAAGAATCCACACCAATAGCCATTAGGTATAAAGTACTCATCATTATATACATTCACACCATTTATATAGTATCTTGCTATATAATTTGTTCTTTCTACTCTGAGTACGTTCGATGAACCTTCATTAACGGCATCACTTTTAGTCCAACTCACTTGATCATGGTATTCATCATTATAGTATGATTGGATTCTGAAATATCCATTGTCAGAAATTGAGAAAAGATAGAAATCATCAGCATCATTATTAGAATTAAGGACTAGCCCGAATGGCATTTCTTCTTCCCCGTCTTGGTATTCCATTTTCGTTTCTATAGAATAGTTGCTGGTAGCAAGATCTTTGATATCCAATTGCTCGATACTGAATTTAGTATTGTCTCCAGAAACGTAACGGAAAGTATAGTAACCATCCTCAACTTCACCCTCTTTATCATCGCGTTCATCTAATGTCAGATTCTTTGGCTCCAAGGTACCATCAAAATTCTGGTTATAAATTAACTTTTGTGATAACAGCGGTGCAGCAATCACTAGAAATAAGATAAAAAAGTACTTTTTCATAAATAACTCAATTTTATTGTTCAATTATGTGACAAATATAAGAATTTTTTGTTAATTGTAATATTAATATATTTCAACAAAGCGATAGATATAGTATGACAAAATTATTTACTTTTATATTTTCTTTATTCTTGCTTTATACTAGTTTAGTAATTTCTCAAGAAAATAATTCATTATTGTCAGCAGTACCTAGTAACCCACATTTGGTTATTCCTACGTTTGAACTAATGAGAGTCGGGGCGAGAGATTCATCAAAGTTTTTTAGACTTATTAACCAGCTACCTCCAGGAGAAACTGACCCAACTAAGGGTTCTATACATGATTTCAAACCAAATTCTATAGAAATATTTTCTCCGGAGTTTAGATACTGTATAAACTATGAAATAAATATAGTTGCACTTAATAGTAAAGGCGATACTCTATTAACGGACATCTCTAATTTTCTGAATTTGAGAATTTATCCTGAGTTTACTCCTGAAAATGATAAAATCACAGATATTATTATACCAATAATATCTACGGCAAGAGTCGGTTATAGCATAAAGGATACAGTTTTGATAGAATTTACTAACAAATCTATTTCACCTTTTTTTGATATCAATAACAAATTCAAAGTTTATAAACCTGATATATCAATTACTAATCATAAATTCTCTGAAAGAATTATACAAACAGGAATTCACCCAGAAAAAGGAATGATAGTAATTAATAATACGACTTTTGAGAAAGACAATCTGGTGGCCTCTGATGTTGTTATTCATTCGATAGAAATAGATAGTTCGGCTCCAAATTACGGACAATTTTCAAATTATATAGTTGAAGAGACTGGACAGAGTATTTATGAAATAAAAGATTATATATTGGAGCCATACGAAGAACTAACAATAACTTTTGATTTTAATACTAATAACACTCAACTAGGACAGCAATTTGCAAGATTAAAAGTAATAAGCGATGCTGGTGAGATGACTATGAATGGTAAAATACCAACTACTGAAAATAATTATAGTGTTGATTTCGATGGTAAGTTTACAGATTCAAATCCTTCGGGTTTAGATGATGGTGGCTATATAGAAGCTAATCTTCTTTTCGACCCTCAATCTTCAATTAACAATTCTGATATAGTCAACCAATTCGAAGCAAAAATATTAAGCGAAAACCCTACTAGTAACAATTCTCTTGGGATTAGCGTTACATCCAAGTCAATGAATAAATATGATATCTCGATTACGGATATCAATGGTAGAGTCGTCAAAGAATTAGGCGAGAGTATGATTTCGGGTGAAAAAGAATTTATCTACGATATATCTGACTTGAACTCTGGAGTTTATTTTATGAATATTACTGACGGTAGTATAAACCGAATTTTAGAGTTAGTAGTAGTTAGATAATAATTATGAATTAAATTAATAGATTAAAGATGAAACAATTATATACTTTTATATTTACCTTTTTCTTGTTAGCCCCATTTTACTCATTCGCACAAGATGTAAACTCCGAGGGTAGGGAATTTTATGTTGTTTTCCCAGTGAATGACACTCCGGAACTAAAGGTTTTGGACATGGCAGTGTTTTTAACTAGTCGAACAGATACATGGGTCTCTATAACTCGAAACGATTTTTCTGTTGAATTTAATTACGAGGTGAAAGCAGGTGAGACTTTTGTATTTTCTTTAAATTATGATAGTATAAAAAGAAATATAGAAGTTAAGGAATCCGAAAAGATATTAGACAAAACACTTAAAATATCCGCTCGTGACCCTATCTCAGTATTTGTATTTAGTGACAAATCAGTATCAGCTGAAGGGTACAAGGCGATACCTACTGAATATTGGAGTGATCAATATATACATAATTGCTTTTATGATTTCAATGAGGCAAGGGAATGGGGAAGTGGCTTTAGCGTAATTGCAAAAGAAGATAATACAGATATAGTAATAAATGTACGAGATGGAGCCAACGGAAAAGAAGGTTATGGTGAGACTGTAAGTGGTCGTAAACACGGTGATGTTATAAAAGTAACTTTGAACGAAGGGGAAGTATATACTGTACAAGGTAATGGAAAAACGAGAGGTACTTTTGACCTAAGTGGCTCACATATTAATTCTGACAAACCTGTTGGAGTTGTGTCATACCATACAAGAGCTATGATACCTTCTACAGAAGTCCAAACGGGAAGAGATTATCTAATAGAGATGTTGCCAGCTATTAACACTTGGGGGAAAAAATATGTTTCTTTGGAACTTGACAGAGATAAAGAAAAAGGTGATTATTTTAGAGTTGTTGCAAGTAAAAACAATACAACTTTGAGCGTAAAGTGGTACACCAAACAAGGCAGTGGTGATAATAAACTAATTTCTTCTTCAAAGAACATAATTTTGAAAAGTAAAGGGGATTGGTATGAGTATAATGGGGATGGAGCAAATTTCCCTCACAACCAAGAATCAATTAGGGGAGTCGCTGTTTTCGAAGCCGATAAGCCAATATTAGTAAACCAATATTCATATTCAAGTGGATATGATAGTAATGATGTTTATGAACCATTCATGACTACTTTGCCTTCAATAGAACAATTTGTAACTAGTGCCATATTCGCAACACCAAGTAATATTTGGTTTTTAGACAATACTTTAGTTTTATTTGCAGAGGGAGATAGTTCAGATACAAATAGGAATTTAACCCTACTCAATTCGATTTTATTAGACAGCAACCGAATAGTTGACATCTATCCAGATTTTCTAAAGAATAGAATACCCACAACTAATATATATTGGGTAGAAGTAAAAATTAGCTTAGGAATTCATACGATAGATGCGGAAACTAAGTTTGGTGGTCATATATATGGTGGGTCTGGCTTAAATGCCTACGGTTGGCCTGTAGCAATAAATTATAAAAAGATTAATGAACCTCAATCATCGATTAATACAAATGACATAAGAAACATATTCAAAGCAAAAATTGTAAGCGAAAACCCTACTAGTAACAATACCCTAAGAATTAACGTTACATCCAAGTCAATGAATAAATACAACTTCTCAATTACTAATATCAATGGTAGAGTCGTCAAAGAATTAGGTGAGAGTGTAATTACTGGTGAGAAGGAAATAATCTACGATATATCTGACTTGAACTCTGGAGTATATTTTATGAATATAACAGACGGTAGTATGAATAGAATTCTAGAATTTATTGTGGCGAGATAGCTTCTATAAAAAACCAAATTTTATATTAAATTTACAGAGTTTGTTTTATTTGACACTGCCTTTTTTTATCTTTAAAAAATAAATTGCAACAGAATTGAATGAAAGATTTTATTTCCATAATATTAGTGCTAACTCAACTATCAGTTTTCGTGACGACTGTACAAGTATATCTACGAATAAATAAGATTTGGAAAAGAAAGCACGAAGAAGAGGTTGCTGCTTCGCAGTCTATCACGGGTATTCTTTTACTAATTGGTAATTGTGTGCTTTGGATATTCTATTATATATGGGTAGAGACCGATATGCTTTCCATAGTAGATACTACACTCTATCTGGTCGAATCGTTTGTGTTTTTGCTTATCTCCACAGGGCTATGGGTAAAAGGGAAAAGCAGCCGAAACCTATGGCATTTGGCCAAATCAGCATTGAAACTAGAGAAAAAAGAATCTACTTATCTATTGAAGAAGATGTTTAAGCCTTCGAATGGAGAGATTATCATTAGTATTTTACACCAAATAGCTATGATAGATGATGATTTAGATCCTAAGGAAAGAGAGATAATCGAGGCATTTGCAAAAGAATGGAACATCAACTACTCTGTAGATGAGATGAATAAGAATAGAAAAGATGGCGATAGTTATAACTTCATTTTACTACGTGACTCTATGACTAATTATCTAGCTACTAACCCGCCCAAAGAACAAGCACTTCACATGCAAAGTATGATAGAAGCTCTTATAACAGCGGATAATGTAGTGAGTGAAGAGGAAGAATTAATACAAACAGAACTAATCGGTTTGATAGTAGAATACACTACCGAAGGCAAAGCACAAGAAAACAAATACAGTGTACTTATAGTACCACAGAATCTTGAACATCACGAGGTAGTGGAGACTATTATACCCAATACTATTAGGGTGAATACTTCGGGTGGAGTTGCATATTCTATTGGCTCATATTATTCGAAAAAATATGCCGAAATGGTGTGCGACCAATATAGAAAAATAAATTTATTCACTATTGTATATAACTTAGATAACGAAGATTTGAAACAATAATACGTTTTAACTGTTATTAAAAGAAAACAAGGAACAAATATGAAAAAAATAATAATAATTGTATTTTTATCGGCTATATTTTCTGCTTGCAGCAAAGACGATGGCCCTGAAAAGTATAATGGATATGAAAGAAAGGAAGGGTTACCAAAACCAGTTACGATAGTAGATAGGATGAGTTATACTTTTGGGTATGATATGACTACTGGTATCAATATGATGGATAGTGCGAATAGCCATGTGAATTTTGACTATTTAATAGCTGGTATAATAGATGGATTAGAGAAAAGAGATCCGATGATATCTCCAGAGGATAGAATGAAGCTACTAAATATAATTCAAAAGATTCAGACTGAAACTGGAAAAGAGCAATATAATAAGAAGATGCAAGAAATGCAGGAATTAGGAAAGACTTTCGTGACATTAGGTCCAAAATACCTTGCTGAAAATATCAAGAAAGAAGGTTGGAAAGAGACGGAAACCGGATTGCAATACAAGCCAATAAAAGTAGCAAATGGACCAAAGCCAGCTGATAATATGGTAGTTGGCATACATATACGTGGTGAACTGCTAAATGGTGAAGTATTCGAGAATACTTTCGATGGTGGTAAGCCAATCGAAATGCCAATAGAAGGTGTTGTTTACGGATTCCAAGAAGCTGTAAAAATGATGGGCGTTGGTGATATTTACGAATTTGTTATCCCACCTGCCCTTGCTTTCAAAGATGAAGGAAGTGGTCAAAAAATCCCTCCTCATTCTGTTCTAATTATGAAATTTGAATTAGTTAATATAATATCAACTGTAGAAGAACATAGACAGAAGATGCGTCGTCCTCCGGGATTATAAGCGAAAACTAAAGTTATAGAACAAAATGCCGATTTCTAATATATGAAGTCGGCATTTTTTATATTATTTTTATTGTTCCCATTCGGTTTAGTTTCGAAGACTATTACTGTGGCTAACCAAAGCGGTCGGTTAAAGAGCGTGAACGTAATCAATAATATGGGTTACGAGTACTCGGATTTTGAATATACTACTTCTTGTATTATAGACGATTATAAGAAAGATTCTGCTGGTATTAGCTTCGATGGAAAAGAGTTACAGTTTGCTCCCAACAGCAATTTACTGACATACATAGTAGCTAAGCAACGAATCTTACTGACAATGGGAATGCCCGTACTAATGCTAAGTAATAGAATTTGCATGCCTATCAAGGACTATTTCTATGCACTCGATTCACTTGGTATTTGTAAAGTAATCTCTTCGACTAATGATGTATTTAGAATAGATGATTATAGAATACTGAAGTTTGCTCCTAAAATTTCTAATTTCGCTAATAAATACAATTTAGCTTATTACGAGCAAGTATATAATGAAGTGAACAAATCGAAATTGTCTCCTTTGCCTAAAGTAAGAAAGAGAGTTGCTAAAAAAGTAGAAGGTGATAAGACTTTAGATCTGATAAAAGAAGCTCTGAAAGACGAGAAATCAGAAGTCCCAACTTCTGAAAAGAAGAAAGATGATTACTATGACATCCCTCGTGGGCTGAATAGAGATGATGCTTTGAAAAAGAAAAAGCATTAGTTTTTGATTAAGCTCTTTAGCTTTTCGAAATCCGCAGGTGTATCAATTCCCATTATTTCTTCCTTGGTTTCCATACAGAAGTACTTCGAGTTGTTTTGCAACAATCGTAGCTGCTCCAAACTCTCAGCTATTTCGAGGTCTGTTTGCTCCAATCTAGAGAACAGCTCTAATGAATCCGAGCGATAAGCGTATAGACCAATATGCTTCCAATAGTGGTTTTGTTTTAGGTGGTCTTGTGGCTTATTTCTGTAATATGGGATAGGACTACGAGAGAAATACAATGCTTCTCCGTCCATATTTCTTACTACTTTGACTATATTCGGATTACCCAACTCTTCTTCAGTTTCTATTCTTTTTACTAAAGTACCTACTTGACACAATGAGGTAGAAAAGCCAATGAATAAATCATCTATCAATTTGGGCGAGAGTAGTGGCTCATCACCTTGTATATTAAACACTATATCGTGTTGCAGGTCCAATCTTCTGCAAGCCCAAGCTATTCTATCAGTACCTGTAGCAAAAGTATTAGGGGTCAATATATAATCAGCTCCTATTGCCTCAGCTTCTGCAACTATAGCTTTATCTTCAGTAGCTATAACAACTTTCTCTAGTGATGTTGCTTTTTTTGCATTCTCATAGACCATAGCAATGAGCGATTTGCCATTTATCCGTTCTAATAGTTTACCAGGGAATCGGGTAGAAGTTAGCCGTGCAGGTATAACTCCCACAGCTGTCATCTGTCGTTCATAAGGGTTCAATCGAATACCTTAGGTACTTTGAAGAATATGTCATTGTGTTTTGGCGCATTTTTAAGTGCATCTTTCACGGAGATAGATTCTTTTACTATATCTTCTCTCATTACATTAGTATCTTCTAATACATGAGTCATTGGCTCTACTCCTTCTAGGTCTATTTTACTCAGCTCATCTATATAGTCCAAGATTTTGCTGAATTGAGGAGTTATAGCTTTTAGCTCATCTTCGCTGAACTCTAGGTGAGCTAGCTTAGAAACGTTATCTATTATTTCTTTAGTATTTTCCATTTCTATTTCTGTTTTTTATTATCTACAAATATAAGTAAATCAATTTAAAAAGGTGTCCAAACAAAGCTAAAAAATGGAGCAACGACTGGAGTAGTGAAAAACGCTAATCCAAAGTCTGCCCCAAATTTGGTATTTGCTAGTCTAAAACCGAGTAGTACACCGGTGTCTTGTGGCTTTGCTATGTTTGCATTCCACATCTCACCTATGAAGTGAATATCGTGCCAGCTCGTGAACTTTGTGTCTAAACCAATAGCTATTCCCATAGCTCCATTAGCATAGTTGATATCAAAGAAATTATCTTTGAAATTCGGTCTGTATATATCTTCAGAGCCAAGCTTGGAGAATAATGCCAGTGACAATCTAGAGCGCTTTTTTTGGAATGTCGCCACTCCATAAGCGTGGATAAATCTATTATCATTATTCACAAAGGCAAGATTACCACCGAGTGCAACGTGTAGCTTCCCTTCAAAATCTTCGTATTCTTCTTCTATGATAGTAAATTTGACATTCAAATCCGTTATCTGTTCTTCACTCCGGATAGTCGGTATTATACTCCTACCAGCAGTTACTGAAATCTTATCCATAATCCCAAATCCACCATATAGGAAAAGTAATTCGAAATCACCTAAGAAGTGGTTATCACCTATTGGTACAGCAGTCGGCATAAAGTATACTCTATGTGCGTGTCTGTATTGCTCTTCTTCTAATCTATATTCTTCTATCTGGTCGTAGAATATCACAGCTTCCCCAAGCTGAGTTTCTACAGAAATTCCCTTTCCAAAGTCTTTTACTTCGACTTCATTGTTAACTAATCCAGTTACCAAATCGCCATTTTTCAATTTAAAAATATAAGTTTCACCATATTTCAAATCTATTTCCTTTGCCGATAAGCAAAGAGAAAAAGCAATGAAAAATATTATGATAAGACTATATCTCAAACTTCTTCACTCGTTGAATTTCTCGTGGAAAGTGCAAGCTGGCCGCAAGCAGCATCTATATCACTACCGAAAGTATCTCTGATAGTCACGATACCACCAAATTTACGAATCTCGTTTGCAAATTCGATTATTCTCTCACTGCTCGATGGTTTAAGCGTCTCTGCTATGCCTGTTGGTTCAGTGAAAGATATATCATTGAATGGAATTAAGTTAATCCTAGATGGTACTCGCTTGCAAATCTTTGCTAATCTTTTTGCATCTTCTATAGTGTCGTTCATTCCATCGAATGGGATATATTCGTACGTTATATTCAACTTAGTTTTTCTGTAATAATCTTCAACTGCATTCATCAGTGTTGAAATATCAGCTTTCAGGTTTATTGGCATTATCTTATCACGGAAACCATTAGTAGTACCATGAAGAGAGATAGCCAGTTTCGGAGGTCTGCTCAGATTTGCCATTTTCTTGATACTTGGAACTACACCAGAAGTAGAGACAGTTATCTTTCGTCTGGACATCAGATCCGTAAGTGGATGAGTTAGTATGTTCACTGCTCTTGCTACATTTTTGTAGTTTAGTAATGGCTCGCCCATTCCCATAAATACCACATTGGTGATTTTGGTATTCAAATCATGTTCTATATCTAATATCTGAGAAATTATCTCGTGAGTCTCTAGGTTACGCTCCAAATCCATAGTCCCAGTAGCACAAAACTTGCAATCCAAACTACACCCAACTTGACTGGATATACAAAGTGTATTACGTATATTAGTCTTCTCAGCATCGTCATACCAAGGCATAAAAACTGCTTCTATACTCTTTCCATCTTCCATAGTGAAGAGGTATTTTATAGAACCATCAACTGATACTTGTTTTTTCATAGCTTTGAAGGACTTGATAGTATGATGTGCCATCAAATCTGCTCTCAGCTCTTTTGGGAAAGTCGTGATTTTGTCTAAGCTATCTACTTTGTTCGAATAAAGCGCTGTGAATAGTTGCTCTGCTCGGTAAGCAGGCAAATCATTATTGTTGAATAATTGGACTAATTCGTCGTAATCGAAATTTCTTAAATTCATTTGTTTCTCTTTATATGGGAATAACAGTTCAGTTACTGTTTTGTAACAAAATAATTGTTATTTCTCATTATTATTATTGAATCCTAAGGTCCAACAATCAGCAAAAATTTGCAATTTATTTAATCGATTAGTTTGCAATCAAATTAATCAATTTATCTTGTATAAATATAATTTTTCTTATTTGTGTACCTTCTAGATACTTCTGGACATTAGCATCTTGTTTTGCTAATTCCAATACTTCGTCTTGACTCAATCCCGTTGGAACTACAATCTTAGCCCTGATTTTGCTCAATACCTGTACAACCATTTCTACAGAAGATTTCTGCATTTTTGATTCGTCGTAAGTAGGCCACTCAGCATGGACTATAGTCGTAGTATTACCCAATATTTCCCACAGCTCTTCTGCTATGTGCGGAGCAAATGGAGATAAAACTTTAATGAAATCAGTAATTGCAGCCTTTGGTACAATCTCATTTTTGTAAAATTCATTGACCAATATCATCATCTGTGATATTGCTGTATTGAATTTCAGACTCTCTATATCTTCACCGACTTTCTTGATTGTTTCATTTAGTACATAATCCAAATCTTCATTTGGAGCTATGTCTTGTACTTTATCGCTCAATCCACCATCTTCCGAAACAACTAACCGCCATAGTCTATTCAAAAATCTGAATACTCCGTCAATTCCAGTCTCCGACCACGGTTTTGCTTGTTCCAATGGGCCCAAGAACATCTCGAACATACGTAATGAATCTGCTCCGTAATCTTTGACTACATCGTCTGGGTTTACTACGTTACCTAATGATTTGGACATTTTACGACCATCAGTTCCCATTATCAGCCCTTGGTGGAATAGCTTTTTGAATGGCTCTTTGCTTGTTACATAACCATAATCGTACAACACCTTATGCCAAAATCTAGCATAAAGCAAGTGCAACACAGCATGCTCTGCACCACCAACGTATAGGTCAACACCTTCATCACCCATCCAATATTCTTGTTTTGCTTTATCCGCGAAAACATCATCATTATTTGGGTCTGTAAATCGTAAGTAGTACCAACATGAACCCGACCATTGGGGCATAGTATTAGTCTCAATTTTACCTCTTTTGCCAGTTACAGGGTCATCATAGTTAATCCATGATTCTACTGTTGCCAAAGGTGATTCACCTGTACCAGCCGGCTTGTATTCTTGTACCACAGGTAATTCTAATGGTAATTCGTCTAAGTTCATAGCACGCTTAGTGCCGTCTTCGAAAAGGATAATCGGAATTGGTTCGCCCCAATATCTCTGACGTGAGAATAACCAATCTCTTAGTCTGAATTGGATTTTTCCTTCGCCTAATCCTTTGCTTTCTAACCATTCTATAATTTTAGCTTTCGCTTCAATTGTTTTCAAACCATCAAGCGATATACTGTCATTAGTCGAATTAATTGATATTCCTTCATCGGTCAATGCACCATCTTCAGGATTATGTTCACCTTTTTCTGGCTTCACAACTTGGACTATTTCCATATTGTATTTTTGGGCAAATTCATTGTCTCGCTCATCGTGTCCAGGTACTGCCATGATAGCACCAGTACCATAACCCATCAACACATAGTCTGAAATAAGTACAGGAATTTCTTTTCCGTTTACAGGATTGATAGCATAAGAACCAGTGAAAACACCCTTCTTATCTTTGTTCAATTCTGTTCTTTCTAAATCTGTTTTTAGTGATGTATCTTTGATAAATGTATCAACTTTCTCTCTTTGTGCAGCAGTAGTAATTGTATCTACTAATGGGTGCTCTGGAGCAATCACCATATAAGTTGCACCGAATAAAGTATCGGGTCTAGTCGTATAAATCCTGATTTTATCTTCTATACCAGATAATGCAAAATCAACTTCTGCGCCTTTGCTCTTACCTATCCAATGCTTCTGCATTTCCATAGTAGAGCTAGGCCAATCCACCAAATCCAAATCAGTTAATAGTCTTTCCGCATATTCTGTAATCCTTAGCATCCACTGACGCATAGGTTTGCGTTCTACTTCGTATCCTTTGCCACGCCATTCTTCAACCTCTTCGTTAGCTAAAACTGTTCCCAACTCTTCGCACCAATTCACAGGTTGCATAGAAATATAAGCCAATCGCTTACTATCTACATACTCTTGTTTTGCTTTTACATCAGTTATCTCAGCAGGAATTTCCAATTCACTTATATCCTTAGCTATCTGCTCAGCTTGGTCATACCATGAGTTATACATAATCAAAAACATCCACTGAGTCCACTTGTAGTAGCTCGGGTCAGTCGTGTTTATTTCTCTTGACCAATCATAAGCAAATCCCAATAGATTTAACTGTCGCTTGAATGTAATTACATTCTTCTTAGTTGCGACTGCAGGGTGAACACCCGTTTGCATACTATATCTTTCGGTAGGTAATCCAAAAGCATCGAATCCCATAGGGTGAAGTACATTGAAGCCATTCATAGTCTTATATCTACCGATGATATCAGTAGCTGTATAACCCTCTGGATGCCCAATATGCAGTCCAGCACCACTAGGGTATGGAAACATATCAAGGACATAGTACTTCGGTTTGCTAGTGTCATCACTTACTGTGTAAACATTATCTTTAACCCATTTCGCTTGCCATTTCGGCTCTATCTTGCTAAAATCGTAATTCATTCTATTTCTTGTAATTTATAATTCATATAACCACAAAATTAACGAATTAATAGGAATATAGTTAGGAATAATAGAAGTATCTGTCACAGCGAGGATTGGAAAGTCGTGTTTGCCAAGCCAAAGGCATGGGCTCCTTCATTTTTTCAGAATCACAGATTATTCAATTACGAAACGACTTGTAGAGACGTATTGCATACGTCTCCAAACCCCCTAAACATTTATTGTTACGTCACTCTGAAACGCCGCAGGCGTTAGAAGAGTCCAGGAGAACTCCGGTAGGAGTTCAATATTTATGGGACTAAAGTCCAATGTGGATTGGTGATATACAAATCATCCATTGGTTAAAGCCAACGGCAATACTATTTTTTCAGAATCACAGATTATTCAATTACGAAACGACCTGTAGAGACGTATTGAATACGTCTCAAAATACCACATATCTCTGAAAAAAGTAAATAGAATCTAGGAACAACCATTCAACTTTTAACGGAGTTAACAAGAAAAGCCACAGAGTGGCGAAATATCTGTAGCTTATGTATTAACCAAATCCATCAGCCCCAGCGGGGTTGAATAGTATGGGATTCAAATTCAAAAATATTCATAATCATTTTAATCAGTGATTCAGAAACCCACTACCATCTATTCCTAACCAATCAAATGCATTAGTAGATAATAGCTTTCTCTTCAATTCTGGTGAATAATCACTCACAGATTCTATCAATCTGCCCGGTTCTAGTTCTCCTAACGGAAATGGATAATCTGTTCCCAAAGCAACCATGTCCTCGCCCATTAGGTCAACTACGTATTTCAGCATTTGCTCATCGTGTGTGAGCGAATCTATATAGAATTTACCTAGATAATCACGTGGGTTTATATTATTATCAATAGCACATAGGTCAGGGCGTACATTGAACCCATGCTCTATCCTGCTGATAGTAGAAGGGAATGAACCCCCTGCGTGTGCGAATAGCATCTTAAGCTTAGGTAGTCTTTCTAATACTCCCCCGAATATAACAGAGCATATCGCTAGCGATGTTTCCGCTGGCATACCAACTAACCAAGGTAACCAATATTTCTCCATTCGGCTCTTCCCCATCATATCCCATGGATGCACGAATATAGATGCATTCAGCTCTTCTGCAGCAGCGAAAAAGTCGAATAATTCCTCTGCCGATAGGTTCCAATCATTGATATGCGTGCCTATTTCTACACCCGGTAAACCTAGGTCATTCACGCAGCGTTCCAATTCCTTGATTGCTCGCTTCGGGTCTTGTAGAGGGACAGTCCCCAGCCCAATAAATCTAGTTGGGTGCTTATCACAAAGCCCTTTTATAAAGTCATTCTGGTACTTCGAAGTCTCCTCGGCGTGTTCTGCCTTCGCCCAATAATAGAACAGCACCGGTATTGGTGAGATTACCTGCACATCGACACTGTGATGATCGCAATCATTTATCCTCGCATCCCCATCCCAACAGTTATCCTCTATCTCGCGGAAGAACTTCGGGCCTGCCATCATCTTAGCACAACAAGGTTTGTGATGTTCCAGATGAATAAATTCCCCATAGCCGAACTTACTATTGTAATCGGGCATATTGGGCGGCATTATATGTGTGTGTACGTCAACTTTTAGCGATTTCTCTCCATTTCCCAAATCAACCATTTACTTCTTCTCCGGTTTTTCCATCACAGTTCCGCACTTATTGCAAGTTCTGGCATCAGTATCGTTGAAGAATTCTTCCATTTTAACTGGTAATTCTGTTACTATATTCTTCATTGCAAATTCTTTTCTAGCAAGCTTGTTGTGGCAATTCTCACAATACCACTCGAGTGCATCTATCGCTTCTGGATCACGCACTTGCTCTACCACTAGACCGATAGTATTAGCAGGTCTTTGCGGTGAATGGGGAATTTTACCAGGTAAAAGAAATATCTCGCCTTCCTTGATATTCACATCTCTGAACTCACCGTCGTCAATTATCTTTACCGTTATATCACCTTCTACTTGATAGAAGAACTCGGGAGTTTCATTGTAGTGATAGTCTTTCCTGCCGTTAGGGCCGCCGACTACCATTATTATCATCTCGCCGTCTTCATATACTTGCTTGTTACCAACTGGTGGCTTTAGCAAATGACGGTTCTCGTCTATCCATTTCTTGAAATTTATTGGTGGCATTTTAGCTGTTGACATTGTTCTGCTCCTAAGAATTATTGAGTTTTAGTATTATGATTATGTTCTATTCTATTCGAGTTAGCTTAGTATACTTCACGCTATTCTCATCAACTTCACTCTTTATATTTAGTGAGATTAGAGTATTCTCGTTTATTTTATATTTGAATGGCTTGAGGTTTGGGATATCAATTTTTAAAGTAATATAACTTCCATCTTTAGACCATTCAAAAACACCATTTTGTATTAAATCAGTAGGCGTTTTCGAACCAATGTATTCTGTTCTAATCTCATAAGTCATATCTTCGTAAAGAGTGATTCGTTTTTGTATTTCCTTGCAATCATCGCACGGTAATGTACCAATATACGTACCTACCCAATCTAATGAGTTAAGATTATTTTGAGAATCATCTTGTGATTGTTTTGCAATGCTGCTAGAGCTAAATAAAAGCATTATTAGTAATAATAAAGTAAGAGCGATTTTCATTTCATTTACCTTTTTATTGATTGTATTTCATTATACTGATTTATAGTAATTTAGTTTTCATAAATTAGCAAATAATATCTTCTTTTTAAAAGATAAATCAAATTACTGGTTGCTCAGTCCTTTTTTTAGGAATCTCTGTGTACTTCCTAGTCCAATAAACAATCAGTGGAGTGAAAATGACAGATGGCAATATCCAAACAATCCAAGCTGGACTTATAAAATTCACATTCACAACGAGAAAAGCTGTGAAAGTAGAGATATAAGTACCCACCATCATACCTATGTGTTGCGCTAACCACGTCATTTTTGGGATTTCTTTGTTTCTAATATGAAAGTAGAATAGTCTCAATTGGCTATAGACCAATTGCAAAGAAATAAGCCCGAATATTACCAAAACTAATTGGAAACTTGCAATCATTAGTATAGTGTTTATCAATGAAGCAATGTTTACAATCCAATCTAAAGTTGATGGAGTTAGCTTTTTGTTCCTGATAGCTCTTAATCCAGAGTAGTTCATATAGAGCGAGAATATCCCGATATGGAATAGGAATGTGCTCCCTTTAATAGACGAAAGAACAATCGCAGTTATTGATACACTCAACATAGAAATGAAAAAATAGAAACCGCTTTTCTTATGTAGCTTTTGTCCTTTTCTAGAGGACATAGAAAATAGTCCAAGCACTAAAGCGGAGCCACCAAATACAACATGTAAAACGAGTAGAATACTTGATAGAATAGACATAATATTACCTGATTATTGTTATAAAACTATGCTACAAAGTTCGGGGTATTATAAATACTAGAACAGCGGTAAGGTCTGAATAGCAAGCGTAGGGATGAATGGGGAACAATTAGTGGCAAGCTACAAACGCACTTTTCTAAGAGGTAAGTTTTTCTTTAACAAAATCATTCAACTTCCTTGATACTGGGATAGAGATTTCGGTGAAATCCAGATGCAATTTATACCCTTGGGCATTTCCGCTGACGTTTTTCACGTACTGCAAATTCACCAAATAACTCTTGTGACATCTTATTATATTTTCATTATTAGTGAATATTTCCTCTACGTTTTTGAGAGTATTCCTTAATAATGATACTTCGACTTTCTCTTCCTTCAAGTGGTAAACTTCGATATAATTATCAGCAGATTTGATGAATAGTAAATCTGAACTGTTTATCTCCAGCTCTTCATTTTGATTTTGCGAATCAATTTTAATCGTAGTTTTGAGGTTAGTGTGAGCAGTTAGCTTTTGATTTATATCTTGTGACAGCTCATTATATCTTCGGGAGCTCTTCGATTCATTGTAAACGATAATAAATGTGATTGGCAGAATACTTACCATAAAAGTATATAACTCGAAAAGAAATATATACTTTAGCGAAAGAGAATTGTCATTTAAGTATGAAGTATATACTGCATTGGCAAGTCCGATAGATAGTATATTAATTATAGTCCACGATATTTCCCGACCTGTATTCCAAATTTGTTCATCAAAATATTTAGGGAATAGTGGAGCTATAATAATATTCAGAATAATAATAGCGGCAGTTGTAATAGCCCCATATATTAGGCAGATTTCGACTAATTTGCTTTCTAGAGTATTAAGCCCAAACGGCTGGAATGCCATCAAGAACAGAGCTACGAACACACCATAAACAAAAGACATTTTCAGTTTATCGGCTACTGAGTCTTTTATCAGATATGGCTGTTTTAGTTTGGCTTTTATTCTTTCGTACATTTATAAGTTATTTTTTATTATTTGATTATAATTTTCCTTTTCATTTCAATCGAAATGTAGAGACGTATTGCATACGTCTCAAAATCCTTTTTTCTTTTGGAGACGTATGCAATACGTCTCTACAGTCAATCGTGAATCTGAACTAATGTCTCGCAAACTTCGCTATAATCTCACTATTCATATCTCGAAAATATAATGTATCGCTTTCTATTTCATATCGGAAATCATTTAAGAAAAGTCTAATGAACATAGTACTCGTTTCGTCTTGATTACAAGGAATTTTACTCTCATTTAGATTACTTACGCTTACTAGGTTCCTATCTTCTATATCAAATTCAGCATTATAAAAGCCACATTTCGTTTGTGCTTTCACATGCCCATCATTTTCAAACTTAATATACTCTGAACTGAGACCATCTACATGCACTACGGGCACTTTCTTACCTTCTAATGAGCATAGATACCAAAGAGAGTCTGTTAGTTGGTTGGTGAATGCCTTTCGGAAAACACTACCGCCTCCTCGAAGAGGAAATAATCTATCCCCATCACTTCCATACGTTTTACTAGTATTACTTGCTTGATCTTCAAAGATTAGTTCTACATTTGAACTTTTACTAAAGAATTTAACTTTTCCTCCATAATTTTCAATATTTGGTTTATTAGAACCAACATATTCTATTGTCATATTAAATGTATTAGAATCTGAAAAAGTTAATCTCTTTTCTATCCTTTCACAATCATTGCATGGTTCTTCCGCTACGTATATACCATCTGAAAATCGAGAAATATACAACTTTTCACGTTTGCCATATGGACTCCTACCAACTCCCAAAATTAATAAACTATCAACTTCTGATATTGAATCTATTCCGCTGCCTAATTCTTCTGTCATTACATGCGAAGCGCGGTAATCTCTTTCAATCTTCTCTTGCTCTTGAGATTGCCGCGTCCTTTCAGTCCTCGCAATGACATCTTCTTTTGCTTTTTTAGAAGTTCCACTACAGCTCAACAGGAACATACTTACAATTAATAATAATATGGTTATAGTTCTCATCCTAATTCTTAGTTTAATTTTCTAGTAATAACTAAAACGTCAAAAGACAAACTAAAGTTTTTTTAGTATTTATGATACTTTTAATATCCATATTCATATTTTTGTACCTCATATAAATGAAGGTATAGAAAATGTGGAATCAAACTGGCTTAATATTCAAATCACACCCTTGGCATGGTGTACCTATTGGTGATCAATCACCTCGTATCGTTACATCATACATAGAATTAGTACCAGGAGACACCGTAAAGTACGAACTAGACAAATATACTGGTTATCTGAAAATAGATAGACCTCAGATATACTCTAGTGTTTGTCCTACTTTGTATGGTATGTTGCCACAGACTTACGCAGGTAAACGAGTAGCAGCACATTGTAATGAAAAAACAGGAAGAACTGACATAGTCGGCGATAAAGACCCTCTGGATATATGTGTTATAACTGAGCGGATAGTACCTTACGGTGATATATTAGTTAATTGCCGTCCAATCGGTGGTATGCGTATGATAGATCACGGCGAAGCTGATGATAAGATAATAGCAGTAATGAATGATGATTTGGTTTATGATGAGCGAAATGATATATCTAAAATCCCAGAATCAATAATCAGAAGATTGAAGCATTATTTCCTTACTTATAAGCAGAATCCTGACGAACAAGACAAAAAGAATGTAGAGATAACAGATATCTACGGTAGAGAAGAAGCTTATGAAATTATCCGCTTAGGGAGAGAAGATTATAACGAGAAATACCCTGGTCTATCGGTTACTTCTGCTTCTACTAGACCCGATGTTGAATTTGATTAATATATCTCAATCATTAAGTTTTGTAAATAAATAGTCAATTAGCTTCGAAATTCTTATTTTTGCTATTAGTAATTACTATATAATAGCATATAATATGAAAACAATACTTATAACGGGTGCGGCCGGATTTTTGGGCTCGCACTTATCTGATAGATTTATAGCCGAAGGGTTCAAAGTAATCGGTGTCGATAACCTGCTAACAGGCGATACTGACAACATTGCTCATCTCTTCGGTAATCCAAATTTCAAATTCGTACTCCACGATATAACCGAATACAACTTCTTTGCAGAAGATATAGATTATATCTTGCACTTTGCATCACCAGCATCACCTATTGATTATCTGAAACTACCAATCCAAACTTTAAAAGTTGGATCATTAGGTACGCATAAGATACTAGGTCTGGCTAAAGAGAAAGGTGCTAGATATCTATTAGCAAGTACAAGTGAAGTATATGGTGACCCACTTATCCATCCGCAAACTGAGGATTATTGGGGTAATGTAAACCCTGTTGGTTCGAGAGGAGTATATGATGAAGCGAAGAGATTTTCGGAAGCAATGACAATGGCATATCATCAGTTCCATGGTGTAGAGACTAGAATCATTCGTATTTTCAACACTTACGGTCCGCGTATGAGACTACATGACGGTAGAGCAATCCCTAACTTCATCCGCCAAGCACTAAAAGGCGAACCAGTAACTGTATATGGAGATGGTTCTCAAACTCGCTCTGTATGTTACGTAGATGATTTGGTAGAGGGAATATACAGATTACTAATGTCAGACGAAGTTAATCCTGTGAATATAGGTAACCCTAGCGAACTAACTATGTTGGATTTGGCGAAAGAGATCATCGAATTAACTGGCTCAGATTCCGAAATAGTATTCGAAGAATTGCCACAAGATGACCCCAAGATAAGACAACCAGATATAACTCGAGCAAAATCAATACTAGGTTGGTCACCCAAAGTAGATAGAAGAGAAGGATTAGAAAAAACGATTGCCGATTTCAGAAAGAGATTATCGTAAGGATAAATCGAGCAATTTTTATATATTGTTTATCGAATAAAATAACAATCAGAGAAATATTATGAAAAACTTAATAACAGCATTATTCTTTTTGATGAGCGTCTCACTATTCGCTCAAACCGAAGGGTTTATACAGACAGCATACAATGCTATCAAAACTAAAGATTATGATAAAGCTTTGACATATTACAACAAAGCAATAGATAAAGCTGACAATTACGCACCTACATTTTACGGTCGTGGTTTGGCATATTTCTATAAAAAAGATTTTAGTAATGCTATAAAGGATTTTAACAAAGCAATATCATTAGACCCGAATTATTTCGAAGCATATTACGGTCGTGGACTATCGGAAGTTGAAGAGGGTAACTTGCAGTCTGCAATCCTAAGTTTCACTAAAACCCTTTCTATCAGTAACGAATACCCAGAGGCATATTATGCTCGTGGTAACTCATATTATTTCTTAGAAAGCTGGGACAAAGCATTAATGGATTACAACAGAGCAATCGAGTTACAACCCGGTTACGCTATGCCTTTCTATGCTCGTGGTGCAGTACATAAACTGAATAAAAGAAATGATGCAGCACTAAAAGACTTCGAAAAATTCTTAGAAATTAATGGAAACAAAGGGCCTTTGGCAGCGGAGGTAAATAGACTAATAGAAGAAATACAGAATCCGGTAGAAGAATGATAAAATCAATTAGTTCAACTATTTTACTAGCTTTCCTCTCTATATCTAGCGTATATTCGCAAGGTAGGGTAACGGGAAATTTCGTTACAGAAGGACAATACTACCAGCAGGATAGCTCAATAGGAACTACTGAATTCCCCAAACAAGTTGCTGTTCAAGGGTATTTGAATATGCGATACCATCTTGATAATTTCGAGTTTGGTATGCGTTACGAAGCATACAGACCACCACTATTGGGTATTGATTCGCGTTTCGAGGACAGTGGTTTTCCCTTCATATACGGTACTTATCGCTCTGATATGATTGATGTAACGGCAGGTAATTTCTACGAGCAATTTGGCTCTGGCCTTATATTACGTACTTATGAGGAAAAAGCACTTGGAGTTGATAACTCCCTCAATGGCGTTAGGGTGAATCTAAGACCAGATGATGGACTAGAATTCACGGGACTAATGGGTACTATGCGTAATTTCTGGTCGCAGAGTGATGGAATTATAAGAGGTGCTAAAGGTAAAATTTACTTGGACTCGTACACTGATTTTTTCGGTGATAATGGAGTTTCAGTAGAAGGTGGTATAGTTAGTAAATACGAGGAAGATCAAGAAAATACATACAACCTACCAGAGAACGTTTTCGCATACTTCCTAAGAAGTACATTCATTGCAAATGAATTCAGCTTAGATGCCGAATATTCTTATAAAATAAATGACCCCTCTGCAGTCAATAATTTCTCTTACAACTCAGGACAAGGACTATTATTAAGTGGTTCTTATTTCACTGATGGATTAGGTATATCGTTGGATTTTCATAGATCTGATAATATGGATTTCCGTGCAGAACGCTCGGCAACTGGTAATGTGATGAATATGAACTTTATCCCACCATTGACTAAGCAACACACTTACGGATTGACTTCACTTTATCCTTTTGCTACACAATTAGTTGGTGAGATAGGGGTGCAAGCTAATGTTACATACAAATTCGATAAAGGCACAACACTTGGTGGTGAACACGGTACAACAGTTTCCTTAAACTATAGCCGAATCCAAGGAATAGACTCAAATAGAGTGGATGACTTTACTTATACTTCCGACTTCTTTGCATTTGGTGATAGACTATTCTATCAGGATTTGAATATTGAAGTATCGAAAAGATTCTCAGAAGATTTAAAAACTACTGTAAGTCTTATAACTCAAATCTACGACAAAGATGTAGCTGAGAATGGTTGGGCACCTATAATAGGTAAAGTAAATTCGAACATTGCTGTTTTCGATGCGACTTATAGATTATCAGAGACTTATGCTTTGAAAATGGATTTGGAACATTTATGGGCATCTCAAGATAGTGTTTTGAAAACGGCAGATTTCGTAAATGGGAACTGGATGATGGCACTTTTCGAGTTGACTATTAGCCCGAATTACTATATCTCACTCTCAGACCAATATAACTATGGAAACAAATTCGTAGATCATCAGGTACATTATTATAGTGGGTCATTCGCCTATGTAACTGGCGGAACTAGAATGCAGATGAGCTATGGTCGCCAACGTTCGGGGATTATATGTGTAGGTGGTGTATGTAGGTTCGTACCTGCATCCAATGGGCTATATTTTACAGTATCAACTACTTTTTAGGTGTTAAGATGAAAAAAATAATATTATTCCTAGCTTTAGGTCTATTCGCAGTTAGTTGCGATATAGTAGATGAACCTTATTTACAAAATGAAAAGACAATTGGTGATTTCAAGAAGAAAGTAATACTACTCGATTTTACTGCTATCAACTGCGTTTATTGTCCTAATGCGAATAAAGTATCAAGTGATTTAGCTAAAGCGTACGGCGAAGAAAATGTAATCCTATTCGGTGCTCACGCAAGTACATTGGCTGACCCTAAAAAACCAGAAGATGTTGATATGCGTTCTGAGACTAGCGCTGAACTATTCTCTAAGTTTGCTACGCCAACTACAGGTTTACCAATTGGTATGGTTAACCAAAAGCTAAGAGACGGCGTAAGATTAATGAACTTTGGGCTATGGGATAAACAAATAATCGATGAGTCATTTTTAGAACCAGACCTAGATTTAGATATGCAGTTAAGTTACAATGAAACAGATAGTACTGTAAGTATAACTGTTAATTGTGACTATATTAATAAAGGAACTGGAGATGACAATCTATGTATCTACATAACTGAAGACAGCATAGTAAGCCCTCAGAAAAACAACACAGAAGTAATAAAGGATTACGTTCATAATCACGTATTGCGTGGCTCAGTGACTGGAACTTTTGGTGAGCAACTAAAATCAGGTGGTGCTGTTGCAGGCGAAAATATAACTAAAGAATACACTTATAAAATTCCAGTGGGATTCAGACATAACAAATTACGATTCGTAGCTTTTGTACAAGATGTAAAATCGTACTATATAAAGCAGGCAACTGCAGAGCATCTGTATGAATAATGATAATAACCAAGATTGGGTATTGGCTTACACTACCTCAGACGAGATAGAGGCATTGCTGATAAAAGGAATGCTTGAGAATGTGGAAATAGCAGCTCAAGTACTATCACAAATAGATACTACTCGCCAATTCAACGTTGGTGGACTTGCCATAGCTAAGATATACGTTCTTAGAGAAGACTACGAAACCGCCAAAGAGCTAATAGAAGCGAATGAGTGGAAAGAGGAGTGAAGGGCTAATTCCACATAAATTTAAATATGAATTATTTAATTATTATAATACTTTTTTGTCTGTTTACTTTTGCTTCAAATAGTCAAACAGATACTTCTGATTCTTATGAATATGAAATTCAATATGATACAACAACTAAAAAAGTATTCAAACAAGCCCCAAATGCAACCTTCAAAGTTGATTATTTCCATACTGATGGATATTCATTATTTGATAGATATTGGTACGAAATAATAATTATTGACTCCTCTCTTATTCTAACGTTTGAAAGTCCAATGAATGATGATTGGAATTATATTAAATATCAAAAAAGGCTAATTTTAAATGAAGATGCATTGTTAAGAATTAAAATAGTACTTAGTCAAGCAAAGTTAGAACAAAATAGAAAAGGGTTTCCATTACCTGAGGGTTCTGGTTACGGAGCCGAAAAGCTTTTTATCGAAACTGAAGAATTGAATTTGGCTGGTGGTAATGTATACATGTGTATTGGTGAAGAGTCATCAATAGGTGATGAAAAATATGAGATAAGAATTGAAAAGGAAAAACAAGAAACTTCCACAATTTCAGGTGACTTACAAAAAGTAATAAGAGTATTAGAAGAATTATTTACTGATTTAGATTACTTGTTACAAAGTAAGGATAATTAATCAAACGTATACTCATCTCTAATTATCTGAACATCGTTTGTGTTTAAAATCCAATCAATTCCCAGTGAAGATAACCCAGTTACTAGCTTTTTGTCACCTGTCCAAAGAGGAACATCTAATTCTAAACTTAATGCTATAAAAGGTGCATCAAACTCATCTACGTTATTAGTTAGTTCTATAGCTTTCTTCCAATTTTCGCTACTTATTATGTCAAGATCAATAATGTTAATTTTTTTGAGAATTATTCTTTTTAGAAAGTTGATTTCTGAAGAATGAAGGTTCGAAATAGCACATAACTTATTATGATGCCTTTCTAATTCATCAAGAATGCTTTGAGGGGAATAGAATTTGAATCTACTATCAGAATTTAGCAATAAATCACTGATCTTACCATTCGGAGTTAATATAGCGCTAAAGACAATATTTGTATCAACCACTATTTTCATTTAATAAATCTATTCTTGTTTTTCTCCCACCACTCAGATTTAGATTCACGAACAAGATTATTGATTTCATCTTCACTAGCCTTGCTTTTTGAGGCAATCTCTCTAAATTTAATATAATCGATTAATCTTTGCAATCCAGTTATATCAGTATCAGATGATATCTTAATTACTATTTCATTATTTATTCGTTCTATTACCATAGTCTTTCTCTTTTCAATATAAAACGTTTAACTTAGAGTATTAGTTATGTAAAATAACAAAAGTTAGATTGATTTCAAATTAACAATTAAGAAAGCAAAGAAAAAGCCGAGCTTTAACTCGGCTCTTTTGTTGTTATTTGTGGTCGGTAAGGACTTGGTATGAATCTCTGAACACTCCATCCCTTGCTTGTCTTAATTTATAATTACCAATGTCATTTATTGTTGTTAATTCAATACTGTTGAAAGTTGTTTTTATTTCAGATTCACCGTCTTTCGATAAAGTTTCATTAATTGTTAAATCTATTCGAGTTATAAAGGAATTGTACTTTTGATTTTTGTACGTTACCTCTTCTCTCCCAATTAATGAACCAGAAAGCTTGAAACTGAGTTTGAGATTTGTACCATCTTCAAATGTTGTATCTTTATTAATATCTACTGATGTCCAATTCTTGTTTTTAAAATCAATATATTTAACCCATAAATCTCTTAATTCAGTAAAATTATCAGCTAAATCTTCATATAATTCATCATAATAAATATAATATCCGCTTTCATCTGTCATGGCATATATAAAATCACTATTTTCAGTTTTATCACCTTCATCGATAATATAGTATTTTAAACAATCTTTCCCTCCAACAGTACTTGGTGATAAAGTATGCTCTTCAATTTTTTTATCTAAGAACTCAACTCCCTCTTCTGAGTCTATCATGTCATAATACCAAACATTTCCATCATTGAAAGTAAAGTGCGGTAGTGAAGCTTCTGATGGCCCTGATGTATCATCGCCACAAGACGTAGTTAGAGCAATTGCTAGAATCAATAGCAATAGTTGAGTTGTATATTTCATATTAATTCTCCCGTGAATTTTTTATAAAAAACTAATATAATAAAAATAATGGGGCTTGGCAAAGGAATCAATCAATAGAAGAAGTAAAATGAATACTAGATATCTGCACACAACAAACACAAGAATATTTCGTTTATATATTTGCTGTGTACGTACAATATCCGTACATTTGTAATAATGAGGAATAGTTTATGAGAACAAAAGAAATAAATAAAGACACTACGAGATTCGAAGCTCGCATACCAAAAGAACAAAAGCTACTTTTCAAGAAGGCAGCTCGATTAGGTGGTTACAGTAACTTGTCGGATTTTATAATAAAAACAGCTCGCGAGAAAGCAGATATAATAATAGCTGAAAATGAACAGATACTTGCTTCCAAAAGAGATAGCAAGATATTCTTCGATGCTATAACAAATCCCCCTAAAGCGAATAAAGTGCTCAAGAAGGCAGCTAAGGAATATAAAGCAACCGTCTCCGAATGAAACAATTTACTGAGCAACTGAGTTCCAAACACCAGAAGGCGGAATTTACTTGTGGTGTTGGAATGCTTGAAGATTACTTACACAAGCAAGCAAATCAGGATATTAAGCGAAAACTCACTGCTTGCTTCGTGCTTTTAGACGAGGGAAAAGAATTGATAAAAGGATATTATACCTTATCAAATAATAGCATACCTTTGAATAAAATACCAACTGATTTTAAGAAGAAACTCCCCAAATCATATACATCTATCCCAACTACTTTACTCGGTAGATTAGCTGTTGACGAAAGATACAAAGAGCAAGGATTAGGAAAGCTACTATTAGTAGATGCCCTGCGTAGGAGCTATGAAATCTCTGGTTCGGTTGGCTCTTATGCAGTGATAGTTGACCCAATTGACCAAAGTGCTGTTGAGTTCTATACGAAGTATGGGTTTATACTGATACCCGGTAGCGGTAAGATGTTTTTGCCAATGCAGACATTAAAATCTTTGTTTGAGTAGGGGAATCCACAACAATATTGATTTTTTATTTTAATACAAATTGTAGAGACGTATTGCATACGTCTCAAAATCCACCAACCCATCTTTTTCAAACGAGCTTCCTAGCATTAGTCACTTTAGAGAACACGTAGTGTAAGCATGTGCTGAGCGAAGTCAATACAAAGAGTCCAGGCAAATTATATTCAACTACTACGCAGTTGTATTCAGTTGGTCATCTATAGTTGCTACTAATATTGGACTCCTAACGGAGTTAATGAGGACAAGCCACATAGTGGCTTAATATCTGTAGCTAAAAGTGATACACAAACAAAAAAAGCCCCAGCAGGGGCTTAATGTCTGAAGAAATATAGACTTTTATTTGTGGTCAGTGAGGATTTTGTACGAGTTACTGATCTCTCCATTATACATAAATCTACTTTTGTATATACCTATTCCATTTATAGAAGTTATCTCTAATCCACTAATTTCATTGTATATACTGATAATCTCTTCATTGATTGACAGAGTATCTTCAATTGTCATTTTAAATATTGTTTTAAATGATGGATATACTATACCTTTATACTTTACATCCTCGCTTTTAATAGTGCTGCCTGAAATGTTGAAGTAAATCCTTTGTCTCTCGTTGTTTGCATAAAGTGTATCAATATTTATGTCAAACTGTGTCCAATTATCTTGTTTGAAATCAATATACTTCACCCACACATTTGTTAACTTATCTATAGTTAATCTTTCACTTTCATAAAAAGTATCAAAGAAAATATAATACCCATCTTCATCTGTTCTGGTATATGTATAATCACTACTGTTATGCTCTTCACCTTCTTCGGTTATATAATACTTGAAACAGTTCTTACCTTCAATAATTGAAGGTTCCAATATAGATTCTTTATATTTTCTATTTAGACTATCCACCCCATTTCGTATTATTATGGAGTTATAATACCAAACATTACCATCATTGATTGTAAAGTACGGGAGTGTTGCATTTGAAGGTGCTGTAGTATCATCGCCACAAGAAGTAGCTAAAATAATTGTTAGAATAATAAATAAGATTCTGCTTGTATATTTCATATTAATCCTCTCTCGAATATTTTATAAAAAAAGCAATATAATTAAAAATTGAGTTACGTCAAATTAATAAGTTATAGAAATATCGTCCGTATGTGCTAAGGGTTGTTCTAATCTCATATTCTGCTTCAGATTTATTTCAAATGTAGAAACCATTTTTAAAGATGGTAAAGACAAAGAATGACTTAACAACTGTAGCAAGTGAGTAATCCAGTAATAAACAATAATCCCTACCTTTTCCGTATATTTGTAATTGTTATTAAACAAATACTTTAAAAAAGATTATGGAAAATATTATATTTAAAATAGAGAGTGGTGTGGCTCACATTACACTCAACAGACCCGATAAACTCAATAGTTTCAACCGTCAGATGTCACTCGAATTAATCGAAGCTCTAGGGCATTGCGAGGCGAATGATGAGGTTCGTGCAGTGCTATTGACGGGTGAAGGTCGTGGCTTTTGTGCTGGGCAAGACCTATCGGAAGCTGTGGGCGATGGTGCTTACGAGATAGAAGACATAATCGAAAAGCAGTACAACCCGATAGTGAAGTTGCTTCGCTCTATCGAAAAGCCGATAGTGTGTGCTGTGAATGGTGTGGCTGCTGGTGCTGGTGCTAATATTGCGTTCGCTTGCGATATTACTTTGGCGGCAGATTCGGCTAAGTTCATACAGTCTTTCGCTCAGATTGGCTTGATACCAGATAGTGGTGGGACATTCTATTTGCCACGTATGATTGGTATGCAAAACGCAGCCGCTCTTATGATGACTGGCGATAAGGTAACAGCAGAAAGAGCAAAAGAGCTTGGGTTAATCTACGATATTGTGCCCGCTGATGAACTAATGAGCTCAGCTACTGCTCTAGCTAACCGATTAGCACAAATGCCTACTAAGGGATTGGGGCTAACGAAAAGAGCACTGAACAAATCACTAGAAAATACGTTTGACGAACAATTAGACACAGAAAAGAAATTACAAAAAACAGCGAGCGAATCTTACGATTACAATGAGGGTGTAGCTGCATTTTTAGAAAAAAGACAACCAATATTCAAAGGGAAATAATAAGATGAGTGAAATGAAATTAAAGATTAGTAAAGTTAAGGCAATCAATGCAAAAGCAAGCATAGTTTATATAGTAAATTCGGCTGCAGATTTGAAAGCTACTGGCTTGTCAAAAGATGAATTGGACTACGTTACAAAGCAATTCAAAGCAGAAAATAACTCGGTGACAATCAACAAAGCTACTGGCACTATAGTAGTTGAGAAAAAGGCAGAAAAGAAAGAAGAATATTTGAACTTGGAAGAAGCTCGTAAGCAAGCATTTTGCACTTCAAACTCGTTGAATTGTGTGAAAGAAACGGCAGTTACTGTTAGTGATTTGACTGGCTCTACTGCTTACCTAATGGCATACATAGAGGGTTTCGCTCTATCTAATTATCAGTTCCTAAAGTATTTCGAAGATGCTGATAAGAGAGCTTACACACTTAAGAATCTATACGTTCTAGATGACAAAATTACAAAAGCAAATCTTGATGAATTAGTATCAATAGTAGCTAATGTTTACGAAGCAAGAACTCTAGTAAACGAGCCATTATCATACCTTACAGCAGAAGAACTAAGCAGCGAAATCAAAAGAATCAGTAAGAAGTCTGGATTCACACTTAAAGTATTGAACAAAAAAGAAATCGAAAAGCTAGGAATGGGCGGACTATTGGCAGTTAACCTTGGTACTCCAAATCCTCCTACATTCAATATCATGGAATGGAAGCCAGCAAAAGCAGTCAACAAAAAGCCAATCGTATTAGTTGGTAAAGGTGTTGTTTATGATACTGGTGGACTTAGCTTGAAGCCGACAAAAGGGTCTATGGACTCGATGAAAGCGGATATGGGTGGAGCTGCTGCTGTGATAGGAGCTATGGCTACAATCGCTGAGAACAAGTTGCCAGTTCACGTGATTGGGCTAGTACCAGCTACTGAGAACAGACCAGACGGATTGGCTTACACACCCGGTGATGTAATCAAGATGATGAGCGGTCTGACTGTTGAGGTTCTCAATACAGATGCCGAAGGACGTATGATATTAGCTGATGCACTTCACTATGCTAAGCGTTACAAACCAGAATTAGTAGTTGATTTGGCTACTTTGACTGGCGCGGCTGCTGTTGCTATTGGTGCTAATGGTGTAGTAGCTATGGGTAATGCAGAAGATAAAGAATTCGAATCACTTTCTGATTCTAGCTACGAAGTATTTGAGCGTATAGCTAGATTCCCTTTCTGGGATGACTATTCGGAAATGCTGAAATCTGACATTGCGGATATGAAAAACATTGGTGGTCGTGAAGCAGGAGCTATCACTGCTGGTAAATTCTTAGAGCGATTCACGGACTATCCATATATACACTTGGATATAGCTGGCCCTGCTTTCTTGGATTTCCCAAGTAGCTACCGACTAAAAGGCGGTTCAGGTGTTGGTGTTCGTTTGCTTTATAATTTCATCAAGAGTAAAGCGGGTAAGTAAGTAATCATAGTTAAATGAAAACTATTAGAATTATATTAATTGGTCTTTTCCTATTAACCAGCTTTGCCTTTAGTGTTCAGAACAAAGACATCGTAGGTGAATGGAGAATAAGTGAAGACAATATACAACGGCTCAATTATCCAAGGATAATATTAGAGTCAGATTCAGTAGTAACTTTATTTAATAATTTGGATACTTTGGATAAGGGTAAATATTGTACATGCGATGGTGGATTATCATTTAACTTAAGTGAAGTTCTTGAGAGAATAGATATAATTCATCATTCGAAAGATACTTTAGTTTTAACAGGGTTTAGCCACAATATGGCTCTTGGGGATTTTAAATATAAAGATACTGTAACTTATGTCAAAATCCATTCCGATATAGATGAAAGTAAAAACTAAACGAGAAATAAATGCTAAATAACAATTCAATAATAGGTGTGATTGGTTCGGGTACTATGGGTCAGGGTATTGCGCAGATAGCAGCTACTTTCGGTCATAAGGTTGTACTTTATGATGTGAACGAAGCGGCGCTAACTAATGCCAAATCATCACTTGAATCAATACTAGCTCGGCTAGTAGAAAAAGAAAGAATAACAGAAGTAAAGAAAACGGCTATACTTGGCAATATCACTTTCTCGCATTCATTGGATGCGGCTAAGGATTGTAACCTAGTGATAGAAGCCATAGTTGAGAACTTAGAAATCAAGAAGAAAGTATTCCAAGACTTGGAGAAATTGACGGCTGATGGTACTATATTGGCGTCAAATACATCTTCTCTTTCTATAGCATCAATAGCTGGTGCTTTGGAAAACCCAGAGAATTTCATCGGAATACATTTCTTCAATCCAGCACCTTTGATGCCATTGGTGGAGCTTATACCGTCGTTCATCACTTCAGCAGAAGTAACAAAAGCTTCTCGCAATTTGATAGATGGTTGGAAGAAGATTACAGTATTGGCAAAGGACACTCCTGGTTTTATAGTCAATCGTGTTGCTCGCCCATTCTACGGAGAAGCGATGCGTATCTACGAAGAAGGAATCGCCGATATACCAACTATCGATTGGGCAATGAAAGAGATTGGTGGCTTCCGTATGGGACCGTTTGAGTTAACAGATTATATCGGTCACGATGTGAACTACGCAGTTACTGAGACTGTATTTGAGCAGTTCTACTTTGACCCAAGGTTCAAGCCAGCACTTTGCCAAAAGCGATTAGTGGAAGCAGGTTTCTTAGGTAGAAAAGCAAAGCGTGGATTCTACGATTATCGCGACGGTGCTACTAATACAGAGCCAACGAAAAATGCAATACTTGGTAAACAGATATTCGAGAGAATATTAGCAATGCTTATCAACGAAGCGGCTGACGCTGTTCACATGAACGTAGCTAGCCCTGAAGATGTTGAGTTAGCAATGACAAAAGGTGTGAACTATCCAAAAGGGCTATTAGCATGGGCAGATGAGCTTGGATTAGATTACATAGTCAACATACTAGAAGACCTACAAAACAGTTATGGTGAGGATAGATACCGCACTAATTTCCTACTAAAGAAGATGAAAGACAATGGGCAAAAATTCTTTGCATAGAATACTCAGCACAGTGCTGATATTACCATTACTAATGTTTATGGGGTTTGCTTGTGGCGACGGTAAGTCGTCACAGGATACCACCAAAGACAAATCGCAATCCCAAGAGCACACAGTGGTCAAATACCCCGGTTATAAGATAATAAATGAATATCCGCACGATAGCACTCTATTCACGCAAGGATTATTCATGAGTGAAGGGATGATGTACGAGAGCGGCGGTATGCGAGGGCAATCCAGATTAGTCCGATACGTACCAGGTCAGCCGATAGCACAAACTCATCAGTTGCCAGATTATATTTTCTCAGAAGGTATTTGCGAAGTAGGTGATAAGATTTATATGATTACCTATACTGCTGGTAAATGTTTTGTCTTCAATAAAGAAACATTCGAATTAGAAAAAGAATTTAACTATATGGGCGAAGGTTGGGGAATAGAATACCATAATGGTAAAATATATATGACCGATGGTAGCTCAGTTATCAAGGTAATAGACCCCGAAACATTCGTAATCGAAAAGACAATAAACGTATCTATGAATGGCAATAAAGTAGAGTATCTGAATGAACTCGAATTTGCTGATGGGTTCCTATATGCTAACCTATGGCGAAGAGCCGATATTATAAAAATCGACATAGAAACAGGTAATATAGTAGCCGCTTATAATATGGCCGAACTATATGATCGAGTTAGCTACAACCCAGCAATAGACGTACTAAACGGTATTGCTTATGATGAAAAAGAGAAAGTATTTTACTTGACGGGTAAACTTTGGCCGAAGCTATTCAAGGTGAAGTTAGGTGAGTGAGATTGAAATTTTGTCACAGCGAAGACTAAAAGAACGTGACTGTCCCAAGATTACTTTTTTTAACACAGAGACCACGAAGATTTGTTTTCCTAATTTTTCACACAAAGGACACAAAGCACGTCACTCAGAAGAAGCATAACAAGTGCCTGTACTGAGCGAAGTGAAACGAAGAGTCTATTTGTCTGAATCAGAATTCAAAGGATTAAAGGGTTTACAAGTAGATTATTCCACTACTTCTACTATCTCATCTTTCAGGTATATCTTATATTTCCCATCACTGTCGAATGCAGTGAGTGATATATAGTACTTCCCTGGGAAATTATATGTGTGAATCGGGTTTTTCTCATTAGAGTAAGTCCCATCACCGAAATTCCATATATATCGCACAGCTATGTCGGGTGATAGGTTAGTGCATTCTACCCTTTTGTCTCCCCCATCTTGGCTGAGGGTAAATTCAAAATTTGACTTCAAAACACCCTTAGCTTCTATCTCTTTGGAGGTTTGATGCACTTTGCCATACTCGTTTGTTATAGTTAATATGACTGTGTATTTGCCACTGCTCGCGTACTGATGATTGGGGTTACGTTCTTGTGACGAAGCACCATCACCAAAGTCCCAACTCCAACTCTTTATTGGACCTTCAGATAAATCCCCAAATTCAATTTTGTTGTCGTCTATTAACTTGTACTCGAACTCGGCTAGAGCTGCATTGAAATCGTATTGCCACTTGTGTTTATATAGAGTGCTCGCATCGCCAATTGTCAACAAGTTGCCGTCATTCAACTCACCTAACATTTCACCTAGATAAGGAGCATTATCAATCTTATCGAGCAGTATTTTATATGATGGGTAATGGAATGCGAAAACTCTTTTATCACCATCAGCTTGCTTGATTATCAAAGCTATTATATTCTTATCCTCGAAGTGATATTTCGCTATTACCTTATCTTCAGCATTGAGGAAGTAGGATTTTGGAACGGTTTTATTTCGGAAGTTGAAGACTTTTATAGAGTCAGTAACTATGATAGTCGAAAGAGAGTCGTTTAATATTACATTAAACCAGTTATGAAGATTGCCTGCATTGCCGTAATAGTTTAATAGATTTAAAGTATCACTAACCAAATTAAAATATTCATGACTATCAGAGGCATCATTGTCTTCATAAGGACCTCTATTAAAGTTATCATGTGTTGTCGAAAAAATAAAATCATTACTCCTTACGATAAAATTTGAGTACTCGGAACCTAATAAGTATCCGGAATAACGACCTATACGGGATACTATCTCCTTTTCTGTATCAACAAGATAATAAAGGTATTCTGGTGAATTTACTGGACCTTGGTCGGTTAGTAAATCATATATAATTATAAATTTTTTATCGTCAATATTATAGAAATCATAATTGGCTTTTGGGCTATTTATTGGCTTAAAATACTGATAACTCATTGTATGGCTGAAGATGGTATCAATTTTATTATTTAATCTTGATGAAATAGTGAACTTTATAGAATAATCTACGTTAATATCAAATGAGAATATCTTATTTAAACTAGTTCTTGAAAAATCCCAATTTCCCTCGACTCTTTTATCAATAGAATTTTCAGTATCAACTTTTAGTATGTACGTTTGAATAACATTGCCATTATCTTTATCAATTATTAGCCCTGTGACCCCATTCTTATATAACATCTTGTTATCATAATCACTTATCACACCTCCTAAGTTAACTGTAATATTACTTTTTGAATAATCAGCAAATTGTTCCCACTCTGTGTTAGTATTTTTTATTGTCAAAGAATCAAGTACTTGAGGATCTTGACAGAACAAAACATTAGAAAAAAGAAACACTATTGTAACTATTATCTTCATTTTAGTTTACCATTATTTTATGGTTGTATATATTATTTCTGTACTTATATGATAAGTAATAAATACCTTGCTTGAACTCAAGATAGTTATTTGAACTTCGATTAATGTTCTGCTTCTGCCCAATATAATTATAGATTCCAATGATTTCTACTTCGTTGTCAACCCAAAGTCTATTATTATATTGCTTTATCAAATTGTTTGTCTCTACTTGAATTGTTGACACTGGCTCGTATATACTCATCTTGTAAATTCGAGAGTTATTTGAAGAGAGATAAATAACTTTGCTATAAGGATTATTGATTTGATTTACAAAATTAATCTTAAGGTCATAAGATTCCTTGTTCGAACCTTTTCTTGATAAATCCGACTTAGTAACTATTTCAACTATTCCTTTTCTTGAAAAAATATAAATAGAATCAGAATAATTCAATAAACCAATTACGACATCATTTTTGATTTTAAATAGATCGTAGTAATCTTCATAATTAAACTCAAATCCTTTTCCAGCAGTTACATAAGAATCATTATAATCAACTGTAGAAGCAAAAAGTGTATCATTCAGATTATAAAGTCTTAGTGAGTCGGCATTTCTTTTTGTGACTCTGTCATAATCACCCCAAGTATAACCTATTCGAAATCCTTTAAAAGTGTTCCCATTAAATGATGCTACATCCATAGTAAATTCAAAGTAATGTTCATTTCGATAATAATAGTCCCTAAAGTTACTTCCACCACCAAAATAATACTTATCTTCAGCATTTACTAAAGTTGATAGATGAACGTTAGTATAATAATCATAAGTTTTCCAATCTGATTGTAGGCTCTCTTTGTAGTAAACCCATCTATTCCGAGCGATAGCTAAATAATTAGTATAATCTTTAGCAGCTATCATATTAATGTCATATTTATCTTCCACACTCTCGTCTAACCAAGTTTCTCCGTAGTCCATAGTTCTATAGACCATTCCTTTTTCTCCTACTAATAATATAGTATGTGGGTCTTTGGAGTAAAGTTGGTTGACTTTTAGCTCCGAGTTGAAAGCGATTTTCCAATTAGTACCATCATCTGTGGACTTGTATATAGTATTGCCAGAGCGAGCGAGTATAGTGAAGTTTGAGACTACTATGTCCTCGATATTCAGCGAGTCATAGGGCAAAGTGATAACATCTAAATCATATTCCATTGAGAATAGATTAAGAGAGGAAATAAATATTATTGCAAAAATGTAATTCTTCATACTATATAGACACATGAACACGAAAAACGTCTCAAGAAAACGAAAGTTTTTTCGGTGAAACTTGATGAAATAGTGGTTAAGCGCAATATAATATGAGGGTAATGTGGGTTTATATTTATTTATATATAATTATAGTCAAGTGTATTTAACCTAGACTCTTCACTCCACTTCGTTTCACTCTGGGTGACGTGATTGCCCCTTACCATCATTAACAGCTCTCGTGAGGAGTACAATTAGATGTATTGCCGTTGGCTTTAGCCAACGGATGTACAGTCAGACCTAAACCTAAGCGGACTTTAGTCCCATAAATATTGAACTACTACGGAGTTCACCTGGACTCTTCGCTACGCTCAGAGTGACGTTATTACATGGTTGATGGGGGATTTTAAGACGTAAGCATTACGTCTCTATAATCCCAAATCTCCTTTTTCTTTCCTTATTCCAAAATAATCTCGTAATTTGGTAGTTCTTTTGTTTGCAATGAATTAAAATCGTACAAAGTAATGAATATAAGTTTCTATAATCTGGGCTGCAAAGTCAATCTCGCCGACATCTCTCGTATAGCTAAGCAATTCGAGGAATTAGGTCATAATGTAGTTGATTTCGAAGAGAAATCTGATATAGTGCTTGTGAATACATGCACTGTAACTCATAGAGCAGATGCCGATTGTAGGAAGATTGTTCGCCGTGCTCTTCGCCGTTCGCCTAATGCTTTCGTAGGTGTATTGGGATGCTATGCCCAATTGCAACCTGAACAGCTAGCTAAGATAGAGGGCGTAGATGCAGTTATAGGTACGAAACATAAATTTGAAATTCCGAACCTAATAGAAAATTTTAATAAGAATACTAAAACTGAGATATTTGTCTCTGATTTAGATGATGCACCTTTTCATACATCAGCTGTATCCGACAACACAGGACGTACACGCGCTGTGCTGAAGATACAAGATGGATGTGATTATCATTGTTCATTCTGCACTATCCCGCTTGCTCGTGGTCATAGTCGTAGTATGCCTTATGATCAGATAGCGAAAGAGATGCAAGGATTAATAGATGATGGTTATAGGGAAGTCGTTTTATCGGGTATTAACCTCGGTGATTACAAGACTGATGATGGGATGAAATTCGTAGATGCACTCAAGTTGATAGACAAAGAGTCAGGTGATATGCGAATACGTATCTCATCTATTGAACCAAATCTATTGACGGAAGAAGTACTAGAAGTAGTTGCGAATTCGAAGAATATAGTACCGCATTTCCATATACCACTGCAATCTGGTTCGCAAGAGCTATTGCGAATGATGAAACGCCGCTACAAGGCAACGTATTATCACGATTTGGTATTGCGTATAAAAGAAGTAATGCCACATTGCTGTATAGGAGTTGATGTTATAGTCGGTTTCCCGGGTGAGACGGACGAACTAGCACAAGAAACTTATAATTTCCTTAATGGATTACCTATTACTTATCTTCATGTCTTCACTTATTCTGAAAGAGAGAATACTAAAGCGATTAACTTCGATGGAGTTGTTCCACACGATGTTCGCAAAGAGAGAACTCATCAACTTCGTGATTTATCTGATAAAAAGCGATTAGAATTTGACGAATCTCAAGTAGGTACAGAGCGAGTAGTAATTCCAGAAATGTACAATGAGCAAAACGGAATGTGGCGCGGTTGGACTGAAAATTACGTAAATGTAATTTTCCCAGCTCCTGCAGATTTGCCTCAAGTACCCCACAAGATTCAAATCAACAATATGATAGAAAGCCGTGTATTCGGTGAACTAACAGAACTAAGAACAGAAGTAAAACGCACTCCAACTAAGCGGTTCAAGCTACCTGTTATTGGGTAGAGGTTTTGTAAAAGCTTCAATAAGGACACGACAGCAAGATAAACAGATCTCACTACTTCGCTTTACTCCTCGCTGTGACACGTTTACAAGAGGGTGTAGGGCTTCCAAGTAATTATTTCTTAACTGATTTGGGACGTAAATCATAAGCTTTTTGAATTGAGTATTTGAATTCAACAAATATACGCCATGAGCTAATAGTGAAGTCTTCACCAAAAGTACTTGTTTGAGTAAATGGAACGTATTGAGTATATCCTATTGAAAATGTTGATCTCTCACCCGGTGTCAAATTCAACATAAGTGAAAAATCGGAGCCAATGAGCGGTGATGTTAATTCAGTCACTTTAGAATCTTGTACTTTTGTGTCAGCATCTGTGAATCTCAATCTACCTTCTACTCCATTTACGAATACTCTCTTAGACAATGGAGTTTTAGTATGCAATAGATTACTAGATATAGGGAAGGAAATCTTAGGTGCTAATCTAAAAGTCAACCAACCAGTAGGGTTAAATGCGAGAAAAGGGGCTATACCAATATAAGACAAGCTCATCTTAGCTTCATGCCTAAAATCTATATTTACGGGAGTAGGGTCATTAGTAATATCACTGTATTTCGATATATCAATCGATTCTATCTCTCTGTAAGAAGAGTTGATATTCATAATATCTAGCGAAAGGATAGCACCATAGAAAAAATTGGTCGCTGCTTTCCTTTGATATATAGCTCCAAGAGTGAAACCAGTGGCTGTACCATCTTGAAAATCGCAATCCTCACATTCTACAAAGTGCTTTCCACCTGCCCAATTTGGTCCGACACCTATAAACCCACCTATTGATTCTTCCGCCAAACTATTGACAGATGGAGCTAATGGAGTTGATAATTCGTAAACCTGTGCCTCCAAATTGGCACAAAATAATAGTGTGAGTACAAATACTAGCGTATATGTTTTCGTCGTTGTCATAGCTTTCTTTTATTTTAATTATATTGCTTTTTATAATATAGCAAAAATCTATTTTAATATAGAGCAAAATGTATGGAAAAAGTTACAAATAACGAAAATAATAGCATCGAGAACCTAACATCGGTAACAAAATGCAGGGCAATCGCGATTCATATACTTAATAGATATGACCGAAGCGACTCCTATATCGACAAACTATTGGAATCAGAGCTGAGAAGTAACGATTTGAACAGGAAAGATAAAGCTTTACTAACACAATTAGTAAATGGGACTGTCAGATGGCGTGCTAAATTAGATTGGGTTCTAATCGGTTTTTTCCATGGAGAATTTCATAAATCTATGAACATTGTAAAAAATGCAATGCGTATAGCTCTTTATCAAATACTTTTCATGGATAAAATACCGGAACACGCTGCTATCAACGAGTCAGTAGAACTTGTGAAACAAATACAAGGTCAGAAAGCTGCTAGTTTGGTTAATGGAGTCCTTAGGAATATAGTCCGCAACAAACAGAATATCCGATTCCCCGTTGAAAATGACGATAGGGATTTCTATTTATCTATAGTACACTCTCATCCGAAGTGGATGACAAAAAGATGGGTAAAATTCTGGGGAGAAGAATTCGCTGTAAAGTTGATGGAAGCTAATAATGAAATTCCATATATGGCTATGAGAGTGAATAAATTGAAATCAACTGCTGAAGAAGTAGAAAAGATGTTAGTAGATAGTGAGATTAATTTCGAAAAATCAGTTTTTCATCCTGACACTTACAAGGTGAGAAACCTTGGTAATAGCATTACAATGACCGATTTATTCAGAGATGGTTTGATAGCTGTTCAAGATCCTTCGGCATCACTAGCCGCTGAGTTGACCAATGCTAAACCGGGTATGAGAGTTATTGACTTATGTGCAGCACCGGGCGGCAAATCATTCAAGATTGCAGAAATGATGGAAAACAAAGGTACTCTAATTTCTAATGACAAGTATTGGGGCAAGCTGAAAATGCTTTCCGCAGAGGCAGATAGATTAGGTATAACAATAATAGAACAGCAAAAAGAAGACGCTTCAGAATGCACTGCCAAGGAAAAGGCAGATGTAGTGATAATAGATGCTCCATGTAGTGGAAGTGGTACTTTCTCAAAAAAGCCAGATATAAAATGGAAGCGTGAAATAGAAGATATATATAAACTGAACGCTATTCAAAAAGACATATTGAAAAATGCACCAAACCTGATAAAAGAAGATGGTGCTATAGTTTACTCAACTTGTTCAATTGAGCCAGAAGAGAATATAATGATTGCTGAATGGTTTTTGAAAACCTTCCCCGATTTCAAAGTAGATCCAGCAGAGAACTATCTTCCTGCTGAAGTATGCAAAGACGGTTATATGCAAACATTCCCAAATGTACACAGCACTGATGGTGCATTTGCTGTTAGGTTTATTAGGAAATAGACGACCAATATGGCAGAGAATAAATCACTAGGGATAATAGATGCTTATAAGATAGCATGGGGTTTTACTAAAGACAATAGAACTCTTCTTGTTGCATCTTTTATTCTGAATATATTCTTTTCTATCACCACTGCGATGACTATATCGCTAATAAAACCTATTCTATCATTTCTATTTGAAGTAGAAACTGCAGCACCTGTTAATACACCATCAATACAGATTGGTATATTCCAAGATATAAAGGATTCATTTTTTAATTTCTTCTACTCTCTTATTTTGGCAGATACTGTTGGTGAACAAATCATCCGTCTGGGAGTAATCATAATGTTACTCTTTATAATTAAGAATATACTCAAATACTTTGGCTCTATTGTAGGTGATATATTCAACCAAAGAGTAATTAAGAATATACGCGATACAGTCTTCTACAAGATAACTTCCCTCTCATTAGACTATTTCAATAGAGAAAAGCAAGGGACGATAATCTCAAAAGTATCAAATGATGTTTCCTTGCTCAATAATACTACTATAGCTTCGCTCAACGGAGTTATACGCGATGTTATACAAGTAATCATATTCATGTTCTTCTTACTTACTATATCCATAGAACTTACTCTATGGGCATTTAGCACTTCTTTGATATCTGTATTATTTATACAAATTTCTGTGAAATATCTAAAACGTTATGCCTCCCGAATGCAAGACGCAATGGCTAGTTTCACTACTACATTGCAAGAATCTATCGGTGGTATAAGAGTATTAAAATCTCTGAACGCTAAGGACATAACTAACCAACGATTTGCACAAGACACTAGCTCTTATGTGAAATCTGCTATAAAGCATAGAAAGATAATGGCATTAGTCCCAGCTGCGAATGAGATATGGGCTATATTAGGGCTTTGTGTTGTCTTAGTAGTTGGGGGACAGCAAGTGTTGGTAGATCAAACTGTGAAAGCTGACGATTTAATGACTTTTCTATTTATGCTATTTGCTATGATGACACCTATAATGTCGCTCATTAGTTCATACTCTAATATGCAGCAAGGTATAGTAGCAGGTGAGCGTATAATGAGCATTCTGAACGAAGAACCGTCAATAAAAGAAGGCACACAATCAATTACAAAAATCAAGAATGATATTACTTTCAATAATGTTTCATTTGCTTATGTTGACCATCACGTACTCAATAACGTGACAATCAAACTAGAAAAGGGTAAGAAGGTTGCATTCGTAGGTGGCAGCGGTAGTGGTAAATCAACTGCCCTTGACCTAATCACTAGATTCTATGACCCCAAAAGTGGTTCTATTACTTTGGATGGTGTTGATATAAGAGACATTATAATCAGAGATTATCGCTCATTATTTGGGATAGTTTCCCAAGAGAATATACTTTTCAATGATACTATATATAATAATATAATCTACGGAATGACAGAAGTATCAGACGAAGAAGTAATGGAAGCAGCTAAAATAGCAAATGCTTATAATTTTATAATGGCATTGCCCGATAAATTTGATTCTATAATCGGTGATAGAGGAGTAACTATATCTGGTGGTGAGCGTCAGAGAGTTGCTATTGCAAGAGCTTTAGTCCGTAACCCCGAAGTATTGATATTCGACGAAGCCACATCAGCACTCGATGCAGAATCTGAGAAAGTGGTACAAGATGCTATAGATAGTTCGCTAAAAGATAAAACTGCCGTAATAGTAGCTCATAGACTTTCTACGATCGTGAATTGCGACTGCATCTATATGTTCGACAAAGGTAGAGTAGTAGAAAGTGGTACGCATACAGAACTAATAGCTAAGAACGGCTACTATAAGAATCTATACGAAATACAGTACAACAAAGAAGTTAAATAGACCTTAATGGTCACTTGACTTATTCAAATACACAGCGGCATCATACATTTTAGCATTCATATATATTTCAGGGATTACGATATCACTTTCGAAATATGTAACCTTTACACCAGCTTCTTTGAACATCGACATTGTTCTTTCAGTAGCTTCGGCCCATTTACCATTAGTATGAGCATCGTAGAAATCCTGTCCATTTTGATGGACTATAACTTCCGCAATACCTGTTTGTATTATCCCTCTCGCACAATCAGTACACGGTGCCCATGGAACATAGAGTTTGCAATTCTTTAGCTCTGTGCCACGTCTAGCGGCATTGTAGATAGCATTTCTTTCGGCATGTTCCATCCAGAAATACTTCTCTCCTCCATCTCGCGACAATCGCTTCTCATCTTTGTCTATTTCTATACCTCGAGGTAGGGAGTTGTATCCCGTCGAGACTAATACATTGTCTTTGTCAACAATCACAGAACCCATGTGAGTGTGGCTATCTTTACTTCGCATAGCAACTAAATAACACATAGTAATATAAAGCTGATCCCAATCTGGTCTTTTCATTATTTTTTCTCTATTATTGACTTGTACTGTTTTGCTCCTTGAAGAGCGACTTTTAGCTGATTTTTATCAACTAAATCTGATAATTCAATATCTCTCGAGTTATATAACACCAACGCTTCGTCAACAAAACCCGTAGATAGCTTAACGGCAGCTAATACATACTGGCGTAAACCTTCAGTATCTTTATCTTCGGATACGAAGCTAAGTATAGACTCCGCCTCGTTATATCGGTCAGAGCCAAGGTATAATTGTCCCAATCGTGTTTTTACCCTATCTAGTTGCAAGTCCGTTAGCTCGGGTGAACTGACTATTCTCTCAAATATAGTACGTGATTTATCTTTATCTCCACCTGAGAATAAAGTCTCGGCTAAGTGGTAGTATTTCCAATCATCAGCGTCTGCCTCTATATCTTGTTCGAGTAATCTAGTGTTTCGTTCTAGTTTTTCTTTATCTATAGTTCGATAACCGAAATGCTCGATTATCAGCTCACTATCGTAAATCTCAAATTTTCCTTCTATTGATTCTCGGATTTGCTCATGGATACGGCCTGTGAAACGTACTGATTTATCATTACGAAAGAGTCTAGTGTATCTATGTTTTGATATAATAGAGTCGTCATTTTCGTCAATATGATTTATTATCTGGAGGTTGATACCACCAATCTTAGGGTCATTCATTTGCTCCAAAGGCAAGTCTAACAAGCTAAATCTAGCGACTTCGTCAGAGTCTATAACTAGTATCCACTCCATACTCGAATATCCCAAAGCAATATTACGCATTTCACTGAAATTATCATTCCATGAGTGGTAATAGACTTCGCAGCCCATTCGGGTACAAATCTGAGGAGTACTATCAGTAGAGCCAGTATCAATTACAATTATTTCACTGGCAAAGAGTTTGACAGAATTTATAGCATCAGCTATTCTCTTCTCTTCGTTTTTAACTATTAGATTAATAGAGATGTTTGGTAGATTTTCCATAAACAAAGTTAAATAATATATATTAATTACTTACTTTCTGGGGAACATTTATAATAATTTTTGTTCCAACATTAATTTTTGATTCTATTCGGATGTTACCTTGGAGTGATTCGATTGATTTCTTAACTATAGACATACCAAGACCAGTACCCTCGATAGCCCCAGTATTGTAGCTCCTATAGAAAGACTCAAATACTCTCTCTACATCTTCTTCTGGAATCCCAATACCTTGGTCAATAACTGATATTTCAAGAGTTTCGTCTTCTTTCTCCTCTACTTGTATTTGCACAGTAGTGTCTTTTCCCGAGTATTTGACCGCATTGGATATAACATTACCGAGTGCATGGTCAAGAAGCTTCTTATCAGTGAAAACACATAATTTCTCGGGCATGTCAATTATAAATTCGTGTTTCCCATTATCAATAAATTTGATGTTCTCTATAATTGATTCAATAGAATTACTCAAGTCAAATTCTATTATATTCAAGGAGGTTAGATTCTCCGTTTTCCCTATCATCAATACATCATCGAGTAAATTAGTCATAGAAATAACTGAAGCAGATATGTTCTTATATTGCTTTTCTATTTGTTCTTCGGACATTCTATTCATATAATTACTTAATAGATTGGTAGATGAAAGAATAACAGTAAGAGGGGTACGGTATTCATGTGAAACCATAGAAATAAATCTAGACTTTAATTGATGTAACTCTTTCTCATTCTCCAGTGATTTTTCTAGCTCTCTTTGAGTAATCTGTAGCTCTTCTTGGGTGATTTTTCTTTGATCATTTTCATAATTGAGATTTTCCAAAGTTCTTTCTAGTTGCTCTGTCCTGTCTGTAACTCTTTGTTCCAAATCTTTATTGAGGAATTCAAGTTCTTCTTGGTACTGCAATTTCGATATAGTCGAAGCCAATATTTCAGAAACTGAGCAGAGTATTTTTTCATCCTCTTCACCATAAGCTTCAGCTATATCATAATCCTGAACCATAACGACACCATATATCTCATCATTTACGAGCAAAGGTACACCAAGCCAGCTTTTGGAAATACTCCCATATAAATAGGTATCTCTATCCCCAATCATCTCGACTATCTCCGATTCATTCAATCTTAGTGATTGTCTTTTCTGTATAACCCTATTCGTGAGAGAAGTAAGGTCATTCAATTCGATAGAGTCAAACTCTTCATCTCTTTCATCAGTGAAGTAAGGGAATTTTATCACTTTATTTTTATTATCTATTTGTCCGACAGCAAAGTTTTTAGAATTAATGACTGTTCGAATTTCATTATGAACAAATTCATAAAGTCTAGGTAAATCGTGAGATAGGTTAGCCGCCCGCGATATATTATAGAGTATTTGTGTTACCTGTTGTGCTTGCCTAATTTCAGTTATATTAGTCAGAAAGAGCAATAAATTGTCACCAGTGCCATCATTGTATTCTATTCCTTTAACTTTGAAATGAAGAGGAGTATCCCCCTTTATACTTATTCTTAACTCACAAGTAATAGAGCCCAAATCTCTATTACTATCTAAATATTTTTCACAAAGCTCGACAGATTCGGTATCAAATAATATATCTTTAAATTCACTACCAAGTAAATTATTATCAAATATTTCCAGTACTTTATATGCTGTGTCATTAGCGTCTTTTAGCAGACCATCTTCACCAATAACTAGGATGACTTCATTCGAGGAATTAACTACATTCCGTAGTCGCATCTCACTATCACGTAGTTTTGTCTCTGCTTCTTTTCTGATTGTAATATCACGCGAGATGAAATCTATTCGAATTGGCTCACCATCTTCGATTTTCAATTTGGCATTTTGCATTAGCCAAATTAACTCACCCCTTTTATTAATTATTGGGAACTCTATTACATTCGATTCTTGTTCATTTTTTATCATTTCTACGTAGAATGATTTTATCGTTTCCCTGTGGCTTTCTTCTATCAAATCTAAAAGATTCTTACCATCTAATTCTTCTAGGGTAAGTCCACTAAGCTTCAGGCCTGGATCATTCATTATCAAAACGTTGCCCTTCAAATCAGTGCAGTAGAGCATATAGTTCGCAGTTTCTACAACTTCTCTGTATCTTTTTTCTGATTCCTTTAGCTTTTCGCTTATCTCTTTCCATTGGGTTATATTGCGGACAACACTGATTACGATATCTTTGTGCTTTATTGGGATTGAATTCCACTCTAACCACAAATAGCTATCATCATAGCATCTGAATCGCGTCTCGTGAGATACAACTAAGTCATAATTCAGTAAATCTTCTTGCATTCTACTAGCTCTAAGAATATCGTCAGGGTGAACGAAATCTAGCCAATTCGAGCCAATAATCTTTTCAGTTGGCCAATTAAGTATCTCATTCCACGATGGATTGACTTTTAGAAAATCTCCATCTATAGTTTGCACGGCAAACATGTCTAATGAGAAATTAAAAATATAATCACGCTCATCTTCTATTAACTTAATATCAGTAGTATCTGTCATATATATTGTGATAGAGAATACTTCATTGTTTTCATCTAGTTCTGGATATAGGAAAAATTTGAAAAACTGGATCCCTTCTTTGTTTTCGAACCGAGTTTCAAATGATTCTTTCTGACCACTTAGGAAGACTTTATCGTAATACATATACCACTTGTTATAACTCTCAGGTGGTAACCCCATCTCCTTAGCTGTCAGCCCAAGTATTGTATCTTTCGTATATCCAAAATCATTATACAAAGATTCATTCACATAGGTAATTCGATAATCTCTATCTATTTTGAATACATACATAGGAGAACTTTCGACTATTCTCCTGTATTGCTCCAATCCCAATTCGATTTCTTCTATAGTATTTTTTGTGTAATTCATTATCAGAATAATTTAAGAGTTTTTACTTTTTTATTTTGTAAAAATTAAACTAATTAAAATTAACTTTCAAATTATTTATTATTAATACTGTTGTATGTATGTGATTACATTATGAATTTTGTGAATGGAAATAATCAAAATACTCAAACTTATATCACCACAAATAACGGCTAAATCTATATTTCAGAGTGATTGGGCTTCTCCAAAGCACATTAATTTTATTGAAGAAAATTTATTAAAATTATATAGAAGAGATATAAAAAAATTAATAATTAATATTCCTCCTCGGCATGGGAAATCACAATTAGTTACTAAAATCTTCCCACTTTGGTGGCTACTTAATAAACCATCAGATAGAATAATAATAGCTGCTTACAATAGCACATTAGCAGAGTACTTCGGGCGAGAAGTACTAGACTTATATAAGCAAGTAAGTGGAGAATTCGGGTTAGAGCTAAGCCACTCACAAAAATCGAAATCCGAATTCGTGACAAATAGAAATGGTAGTATCAGTGCAGTTGGGGTTGGGGGCTCACTAACTGGGAAAGGTGCAAACCTAATAATAGTAGACGACCCAATTAAAAATGACGCCGAAGCTAACTCGCCCGAAGCTAGAGATAAGATATACGAGTGGTTCAACGCAACTTTGCTAACAAGGTTAGAGCCAAATGGTGTAATAATACTTGTGATGACCCGATGGCACGAAGATGACTTAGCTGGACGATTGCTAAAGCAGAAGAAATGGGATAGAATTGTGCTACCAGCCATTGCCGAGAAGAATGACCTACTTGGCAGAAAAACAGGAGAAGCCCTTTGGGAAAACCGATACCCCAGAGCGTCACTATTAGACATAAAAGATAGTATCGGCAGCTATTGGTTTTCGAGTTTGTACCAGCAATCGCCTGCCCCAGCAGAAGGAGGCATATTCAAGCGTAGTGATTTCAGGTATTTCGAGCAAATAGATGGAATCGTAAAATCAAAGGATTTTGTTATACAGACAAGTGAATTAGATTTATTCTTTGCTTGTGATTTGGCTATATCTACTAACGAAAAAGCTGACTATACAGTTATAGCAGTCTTTACTTCCAATAAGGATAAGAATCTGATTGTAGTAGATGTTATAAGAGAGAAGATATTACCTTCAAAGCATATAGAACTTATCAGAGAACTCTATGAGAAATATAAACCGATGCAAATAGGAATAGAAACTGTCCAATACCAAGCAAGCTTGTTCTATAGCTTGAGTAATATGGGATTACCCGTCAGTAAATTAGTACCAAAGAAAGATAAAGTATCAAGGGCTTTGCCACTAGCTGCAAAGCTAGAAGCAGGAAAAGTTTATTTTAATAAAACAATAAATTGCATTTCAGAAGTTGAGAATGAATTGCTCAATTTCCCAAATGCTAAACACGATGATATAGTAGATGCCCTAGCTTATGCAACTGAGATGAGAATGATGATAAGTGAGAGCCAACCAGTCGGCTATCACAGAAGGCGAGAGAATCTGATTAAGGGGTTTTAGAGGGTTGAATCGAATTACATTTATTTGTATTTTGAATAAACACGAATGACACTTAACCTAGGAATATAATATTTTGAGCCCAGTTATAACATTAATAATATGCCTGTATCTATTTCAGCTCTACAATTCTTTAAAGAAGATAAGCAAAGAGAGTTTTAAAGAGAGTTTTAAAGAGAGTTTTAAAGACATTTTTTATACAGCAAATTTAGAAGAATTTGATTTAGATAAAGTCAAGATTATTAATGAATTAGACAAACGATTCAAAGTAAATATTATAGATTCGGATAACATAATAGTTGAAAGAAAGTTCTCGGCTTTTGATTTTGGTTACGCATTTCTTGTCACAAAAAACAACAATACAGTGGAGCTATTATTTTACAATAGAGATCTAATAAAGATAAGCTCTAAAATGAAGAAGCAAGATATAATTCACTTATTAAAGATGAATAGAATTATTGGTTAAGTAAAAATACTTTTTCCAACTACAGAGTAGTTGAATTAAGAATTAACGTATTTATTAGTATCAACTCACTCCTTCCAAATTCTCTGTCGATTTCTGATATAAAGTATTTGGAGTTTATACCAAGACTTGGTATATTTGGAAAAAGGTACCGTTATATGAAAAAAAATACTTCCATACTTTTAGGCGACTATTTTAATAGCTTCATTAGTGAGAAAATAAAATCAGGTACATACACCTCTGCAAGTGAAGTAATTAGAGCTGCTCTTCGGTTATTCGAATTAGAAGAATCTAAAAAAAGTGAGCTAATTAAGGCCTTAAAGAAAGGAGAAGAATCAGGGTTTGTTGAAGACTTTGACCGAAATGAAAACCTAAAACGATTACATCAAACTCATTCTACTAGCGAATGAATATAAAAATTAGCCGTGAAGCCAACAACGATATAGAACAAATATGGCTTTATACATTGAACAACTGGTCGAAAGAACAAGCTGATAGATATTACAACATTATTTTTGATGAGATTGAATACTTAGCCAATTATCCTAATTCTGGAAAGTACTATGGAAATCTGGTAAATGGTTATTTTCGTGCTAGAGTTAAATCTCATTTAATTTTCTATAAAATAAACACAAAAGAAAATGAGATTCAAATAATAAGAGTCCTACATCATAGAATGGATATTGAAACAAGGCTAAATGAATAATTAGTTTTCAATTAGTAAAATAGGATTAATTCCATATCAACTCAACCCATCCAATATCTCAGCCAACTTCTTACTAGCATTTCTGCGTTCGTATTGCTCAATAGCTTTAACATTCGGTTCAGTTAGGGGTAAATTCCTATTCCAGAATTGATAATATTCTAATAGATTTTCGGCAATTTTATCAATTTCGGATTGGTGTGCGACCAGACCAGCTTCAGTTTCGTATATTAACTCTGCTATAGCACTCTCATTAGGTGCAATAGCGAATAGGGGCCTCATTGTACCCAAGTACTCATAAACCTTACCAGGGACGATTTCTTCGCTTTCCTTGGCTTCATCTACTATTAGCAGCAGAGCTTCCGATTTGATTAGATAGGAAATGCTTTCTTTGTGGGTTACGTAGCCAACTGTTTCTATACACTCATTGAAACTTGCACTCTCGAACATCTCTTCTACTTCTTCACCAAAGCGACCTACGAAGACTAATTTTAACTTCTCTTTATCTATTTTACCCATCTTTATTAGCTTTTCTATAGCTTCGAAAAGACTTTTCGGGTTTCGTCTTCCGTATAGTGAGCCAGTATAAGTTAGAGTGAATTTCTCATTTCTAGTGTATTCCCCTTCTGGAAAATCAGATGAGTCATACCCGTTAGGAACGTGGTGGAACTTGGATTCTTCCAAATCATCGTACTTTCCTAATGCATCTTTGATTATTCCTTGCCACGCAGCCTCTACAGCCGTTGCATTTTTGAAAACACTATGCTCCATACTTCTATCAATTTTAGCAGGTAGAAACCAACGGGTTGGAGTAGTCAGAAAGCCAGTCCAAGGGTCACGGAACCCAGCTACCCATGGCAGTTTCGTCTCTTTCTGCAAGCTATTAGCAATAACCGAGCAAGTGTAAGGCGGAGAGCTACTATATATGGCATCTATCTTATATTCCTCAAGTATTTTCTTCGCTTCTTTTTTAGCAGAGAAAAACCAACCGATTCGAGCATCGGGTATGAATAGCGTAGCACGTATAAGCTCAGCAATTCTATCCACAAAAGGAGATTTCTGATTGTCATTTTTGATATTATTTACATCTAGGGCTTCACCTTTCTTGCGTCCTGTGAATTTGCGGTATATGTCATAGGGTTCGAAGATTCTACTTTTTCTAACGATTGTACTTTCGGGGATTTCTTTGAGTAAGCTATTATCTATAGCTTGGTATTCGCCATTCTCTACAGTTAGAACTATTGGGTTCCATCCAAACTCTGGTAAATACTTTATGTGTTTAAGTACTCTTTGTACTCCCGGCCCACCAGAAGGAGGAAAATAATACGCGATTATAAGTAAGTTTTTCAATTAGCCTTCAAAGAAGTTATTTAGAAAATTAGCTAGTAGCCTATTATTAGCATCGAATATATCTTCTGAGTCAAATAAATTGTCATGACTTTGTGTGTACGGATTATCTTCTATATCATCGAAGCAATGGGCGTAAATATCTATTAGAGAATCCATAGTTTGTTCAAGATGGCATTGGAAGCCGTAGCAATTGTCATTGACCTTGAATATCTGAACTTCACATTGAGCCGATTTGCCTAATATCTGGATTCTATCATTTGGAATTATCTCTTCACCGTGCCAGTGCAATGTCTCGATTATATCATATTCAGGGATTATATCTCTCTCATTAGCTAGTATTACATCGAACCAGCCAATTTCTTTTTGGCTCATTGGTACTATTTTGCAACCTACAGTACTAGCGACTAGCTGAGCTCCCAAGCAAATTCCCAATACTTTCTTATTAGCACGAATTAGATTATTAATAAATTGTTTTTCGTCCAATAGCCAGAAGAGTTCATTGTGGTCATTAGCACTCATATTCCCACCCATAAATATAAACCCATCATAGTCATCATCGGGCATCACACCATTTTTGTAGATATGTATTTCTTCTAACTCGTGTCCATTGTCAAAAGCCCAATCGGCTATATAACCTGGGCCTTCGAAATCACAATGTAATATTACAGCTAATCTCATCTCTCATCTTCACTATTATAATCTAATTAATTAGTTTCAGAATTTATACTATCAATTGTCTAATCAGACCCTTTTATTGCCTTGATTACGAAAGCAGCTCTATTCTCTTCGAATACTTTTGGTACTTCCGATTTGAGCAAATCGAATATTACATCGCTTTCGCCTCTAATCTGAGTGCTCATTTTATTTGTAGTTACTATTAGCCCTTCAGTAGATTTCAGGGCTGCTATGAAACCCTTGATAGGAGCTATATAATCCTCATTAAGAGGATATAAACTAATGTCAATTGATATTATCATTTTTTCCTACACGTTGAATCTAAAGTGAACTACATCGCCATCTTTTACTATATACTCTTTACCTTCTATACGAAGTTTACCAGTTTCTTTTATTTTCTGCTCACTCTCTAATTCGAACAAATCGGTACAATGATAAACTTCTGCTTTGATAAATCCTTTTTCGAAATCAGTATGTATTACACCTGCTGCTTCGGGAGCAGTACTTCCTTCCGGGAATGTCCATGCACGAACTTCTTTCTCACCAGCTGTGAAATATGTTTTCAAATTTAATAGCTCGTACCCTTTGCGGATTAGTTTATCCAAACCACTTTCCTCTAGTCCCATATCGTTTAGGAATTCTAGTTTTTCTTCAGCAGTGTCTAGTCCAGCTATTTCTGATTCCAATTTACCACAGATTACAACAACTTCGCTATCATTTTTTGTTGCTATGTCTCTTACCATTTGAACAAATTTATTCTCACCTTGTAAATCGTCCTCGTTCACGTTACAGCAATACACTTGTGGTTTCAATGTGATAAGGTGCAAATCTCTGATAGCTTTTACTTCATCTTCTGAAAGACCTATACTTCTTGCTGCTTCACCTTGGTTAAGCGTATCAGCTAATTTTTGATAAATGGGTGCTAATATTTTAGCAGCATCAGCCGCTTTTTTATCACTTGACTTTAATAATTTTTCGTTCTTATCTTTTCTTTTTAAAACAGATTCCAAATCAGCTAGTGCAAGCTCTGTTTCTATAGTATCAACGTCACGGATTGGGTTTATATTACCATCTACGTGGATTATGTTCTCATCTTCGAAACAACGTACTACGTGGACAATAGCACCAACTTGGCGTATATTGCCTAAGAATTGATTACCTAATCCTTCACCCTTTGAAGCACCTTTTACTAGGCCAGCTATATCTACGAACTCTACAATAGTAGGTATTACTTTTTGAGGTTTGATGAACTTAGTTATTTGGTTAAGTCGGGCATCTGGGACAGCTACAACGCCGACATTTGGCTCTATAGTACAAAAAGGATAGTTAGCAGCTTCTGCAGGTGCAGAAGTCAATGCTTGGAAAATTGTTGATTTACCGACATTCGGCAAGCCAACTATACCGCAATTCAAAGACATATTATTTCTCTTGAGTTAATTTTAATTTGATTACAAAATTAACCTTTATTCAGCGAAAATCTAAATATTAGAATCTAATGTTTATTAATTGGTAGAACTAGCGTGAAATTCGACCCTTTTCCGATTTGACTATCATAATTAATATGCCCGTCTAAAGATTCCGCATATCTTTTAGAAATAGCTAATCCAAGACCTGTTCCACTATTACCAATAGTATTTTCACCACGATAGAAAGGCTCGAATATCTTGTCAATGTCGTTTTCTGTGATTCCTATACCTTTATCCATCACAGATACTCGTACTAGTTGATTCATTCTTTCTAATATTATTGTTATTTCTGGAGTTTCACCCGAATAGTGGATAGCATTTTTGATGAGATTATTGAGTATCAACCTTACTTTTCTGGCATCAGTTCTAATAAGCATTGGATTTTCCGAATAGTCTATTATAACATTGAATTTCTTTTTTTCTTGATTTTTGAAATTAGTGATGAGAGTACTGACTTGATGTACCAAATCTATTTCTTCTATGTCGTTACCCACTTCATCCAAATCACTATGTCCGAATCTGATTACCTCTTCTAGTAAGTCCGTCATACTCACTACTGAATGGTTTATCTTACTCAAACTATCATCGAATTTCTTTTTCTCATTCAACTCGAAGTATTTATCGAGCAGATAGGTCGAGTTCATCAGCACAGTCAGTGGGGTTCTATATTCATGCGATATCATAGATATGAATTTCGACTTCATCTCATTAAGAGCTTTCTCTTTATCCAAAGAAAGTATCAATTCTTCCCTTGTCTTTAATAGCTCTTCTTCAGTATTCTTGTGATTCACTATCTCAGTTCTGAGATCAGACATAGTCTCTTTTATGCCAATTTTTTGTTCCTCTACTCTTACGGAAAGAGTTAGATTAGCACTTTCTAGCTGACTTTTCAGAGAGTCAATTTCGGCTAACTTATTTTCTAAAGTTTTATTTGTTTCTTCTATGTTCTTCTTTTCTTTCTTTAGTTCTTTTCTGGCTGATTTCTCACTCAGAAGTGAACTGGCTATACTTTGTATTAGTCTTTCGTTTATGTACAAAATACCGGCTATTAGAAATGCAATACTATTGGTGAATTTTATATAATAATATATATCCGAAGTAGGTCTATTTGGGATAATCCAATGCATTAGGAAATTTACATACCAAAGTAAAACTATTGCAGCACTAATATAAATAACAACTTTATACTTCCATTTGGGTAGGAAAGTAACAGCAAAAAATACACTATAAACAGTCCAAACCATCCCAATTGTCAAATCTCCCTCTAGTAGGTATACAATAAGTGAGATAGCACTTGTCATTAGTATCAATGTATTAACTTTTGCAGTGTATGATATCCGTTTGCTTAGTCCACCATAGACAGCAATACCATAGACAAGAAAGTATAATGATGCTTGTAAATAAGCGCCTTTCATTATAGTTAAAGTGCCAGAAACTACTAAAGTAAGAAAACCGAAGTATATAGCAAATCGGTATATTTTTTCTAATAATTGGGCTTTCCAGAGGAATAAATTGTCTTGATTTTTCACTTAATTCGTTCTAATTATTTCTTTTCTTATTTTTGCATAATATAAATTAAGAAATATTAATATGATAAAGTACAATCAAGTAAAAGAAATACCCAAAGAATATCTAATTACTAAATTAAATGAGTACCTAGAAGAAGATTCGCCAAATGGTGATATAACTACCGAAGGTACGGTAAGTCCCGACTCAAAAATCGTAGCTCAACTAATAGCTAAAGATGATTTAGTTCTTTCTGGTAGAAATGTAGTAGAAGCAATGTTTGGGAGTGATACTAATATCACTTTCAACTTCTCCGATGGAGAAAAGGTTGCGAATAGAGATATAATTGCAACAATTGAAGGTAATGCAATTGATATACTACGAAAGGAACGAATATTCCTAAATCTGATGCAGAGGATGTGTGGTATAGCTACAACTACACGCACTTATGTTGATATAGCTCAGCCCTACAACGTAATAGTACTAGACACTAGAAAAACCACTCCCGGTCTTAGAATGTTCGAAAAGTACTCCGTATGTATGGGGGGTGGTCAGAACCACAGGTACAATTTATCTACAGGAATACTAATCAAAGATAATCATATAGTAGCGGCTGGCGGAGTTAGAGAAGCAGTACTTGGATGCAAAAAGCTAGATAGTACTTTACCAATTCAAATAGAAGTCGCAAACAAAGAACAAATTCCAAATGCAATAGAATCGGGAGCTGACGGTCTATTATTGGATAATATGTCACCTGATTATTTGATAGAATGTGTTATATTTGCAAGAGAATTTAGAAACGATATTTTCTTAGAAGCATCTGGAGGTATTACACTTCAGAATTTAGCTGGGTATGTTACTACTGGAATAGATGCCGTATCAGTTGGTGCACTTACACACAGTGTCAAAAGTTCAGACATAAGTTTAAAATTTATATAAAAGAGGAAAATAGAATGATTTCTAAAAAATTAGAAAAAGCAATAAACGAACAAATAGCAAAAGAGATATACTCATCAAACTTATATCTATCTATGGCTGGATATTTTCATTCTATCAGCTTAGCTGGAATGGCGAATTGGATGAGAACTCAATCTACTGAAGAATTGCAGCACGCATATAAGTTATTCGACTTTTTGTTAGACAGAGGCGGGTTACCGGTAATTGGTCAGATAGATTCTCCTCCAAACCATTGGAAAAGTCCACTAGACGGATTCCAAGTAGCATTGGAACACGAGCAAATAATATCAAAAAGTATAAACGACCTTGCACGTTTAGCAAGAAAAGAAGATGATCTTTCTCTAGAAGTACTATTGCACTGGTTTATAACTGAGCAAGTAGAAGAAGAAGCAACGGTAAACGAATTGGTAGATAGATTGAAACTAGCTTCTGATTCACCTGGTGGATTATTCATACTGGATAATGAGCTTAGAAATACAACAGTTGCTAAATAATGGCTAAATCTGATTCAATGAGTGGGCCTAAGTTCAAAGTAATCACAACAAACCGTCGTGCGAGTTATGATTACACTTTAGTTAGTCGGTACGAAGCGGGTATAATGCTCACTGGCACCGAAGTCAAAGCCCTGCGCGAGAACAAATGTAGCTTACAAGAAGCTTACGTTATGTTCCCCAAAAACGGCGATGATTTATTTATTATGAGTATGACTATACCTGAATACTCGATGGGTAATAGAGAGAACCACGAACCCACAAGAACAAGGAAACTTCTGTTGCACAAGCGAGAAATAAAAAAGCTGAAAGATGCTGTGAAAGAAAAAGGGATGACTATCATTCCATTGCAGATATACTTCAGCGACCACTTAGTCAAGTTAGAAATAGCGTTAGCAAAACCGAAGAAAAATTACGACAAGAGAGAATCTACTAAAACAAAAGAAGTAGAAAGAGACCTAAAACGAAAATATAAAGTATAAGGATACGAATGATGTTCCCTAGCGTAAATGAACAAATGGATATTATAAAATCTTCCACTATTGATGTATTGCCTGAGGAAGAGCTAGTAAGAAAGTTAGAAAAGTCAATAAAAACAAACAAACAACTTATTATAAAATTGGGTGCTGACCCAAGTCGTCCCGATTTGCACATTGGCCATGCTGTAGTACTAAACAAAATGCGACAATTCCAAGATTTGGGACACAAAGCAATTCTAATCATAGGTGATTTTACTGCTATGATTGGTGACCCATCTGGAAAATCTAAGACTAGACCCCAACTAACCCTAGAAGACACTAGAGTAAATGGTCAATCTTATTTAGATCAAGCAGGACTAATACTAGACGAAAGCCCAGAGAAATTCCAAGTACGCTATAATAGCGAATGGCTCAATGCTATGAACTTCCGCGATGTAGTAGAACTAGCTGCAAAATACACTGTCGCACAACTATTAGAAAGAGACGATTTCAATAAGCGTTATAACTCTGGTACACCTATTAGTATGCACGAACTGCTATACCCTCTTGCCCAGGCAATGGATTCTGCTGAGATAGAGTCAGACGTAGAGCTAGGTGGAACGGACCAGAAGTTCAACCTAATAGTTGGACGCGATATACAGCGTGCTTACGGTAAAGAGCCACAATGTATAGTAACTCTTCCGATATTAGAAGGTACGGACGGTAAAGAGAAAATGAGTAAGTCACTCGACAATTACATAGCTCTAACTGATAAGCCATCTGAGATATTCGGGAAAGTGATGTCTATACCAGACAACGTTATATTGCGTTATTTGGAATACGGTGCCTTTGCTAGCTCAGAAGAAATAGCTGAGATGAAACAATTCTTAGATACAGAAGGCAATAATCCTCGAGATGCCAAAGTAAAAGTAGCGATGAGAATAACTGACAGGTATCACGAAGTTGGCTCCGGTCAATCTGCTTTTGAAGAATTCCAACGTATATTCACCAAAGGTGATATACCAGATTATATAGACGAAATTGAGCTATCAACTTCACCCACTGAATCAAAAATCATAGATATTATATCAGATTCGGGAATGGTCAGCTCCAAAAAAGATGCAAGAAGAATGGTACAACAAGGTGCAGTATCAGTAGATGAGATAAAGATAGAAGATATAAACGAGTGTATAGACCTAACCGAATACAGAATATTCAAAGTTGGGAAACGCAGATTTATGAAAATAAAGGCGAAGTAATAGTTGATCTAGCAAAGCATATAATCATTGCATTATCGTTTTCCGTTCTATTTTTGGATACTCCTAGAATAAAACAAAAAAAGGTCGTCCCTATTGTGATGGAGACTGATTACAGTCCTAATTACACACGGAAACGACCTTTAATAAAGCGAATAAATGTTCGTGATATTATTTAGTAACTGTCAAGTTATAAATAATAGTATCCCTATTGTCTTCTTTGCCATCTTCATATACTATATATCTAATTTTTCCTTCACCGCCTTCTACATTCGAACTAGTAAAATACTGTAAAAAGTTACCAGGAGGTGTAGTTTCACCCGCTTTTACAGTCATAGTTCTATCAGAAGTATAATCTGCAGTCATCGGTGGATAACAAGTTCCTTCATTTTTATCAATATCTCCCCAACAGAAATATGAATATTGACCATCTGCTAAAGCCATAATTTCCATTCTAGCTCTCAGTTTAAGATCAGTTGTAGAGTTATTTGTGATTGTCGTATGGAAGCTGATTAATACTTCTGTTTCTCCTTCTGGTAAGTCTGAAATACTTTTAGTAATATCAGTACCTTCTATAGAGACTAATTCAATAATAGTTTTCTCTTCTGGATCAGGATCTACTGGAGTTTTTTCATCACTACAAGAAAACATGAACGATATTAGGGCAATTGCCATTATAATTTGTAACTTTTTCATAAATTGAAACCTATATGATTATTAAATTTTCGTAAAACTATTATACTAATAGACACGTAATATAAATATAAGTTACAAAATTAATTAAAAAAGGAGTAAACTTTGAAGAAAATGAACAAAATAATAGCCGTTTCAATGTTCCTAGTATTCGCATTATTAGGCACTACTGAAGCAAAAGTAAAATCAGAAATCCCTTCGATTACAGTTAAAAGTATGAAAGGGAGAAACGTAAATACTTCTACTTTCAGTAATGATGGTAAGCCATTTATTATTAATTTTTGGGCTACTTGGTGCAAACCTTGCATACTAGAGCTAAATAATATAAACGACAAATATGCTACTTGGCAAAAAGAGACTGGTGTAAAAATTATTGCTATCTCAATAGACGATTCACGTAATAGCCGAAGAGTTGCTCCTTTTGTAAAAGGTAGAGGTTGGGATTATGATGTATATCTAGATGAGAATAGTGATTTCAAACGTGCTATGAATGTTAGTAATCCACCTCATACGTTCCTTTATGATGGAGATGGCCATTTGGTCTATACTCATAATGGATACGCTCCCGGGGACGAAGATGAGTTATATGAAAAATTAAAAGAAATTTCTAAGAAGAAATAGTTCAAAATAATCAGAATCGAATAAGACAAAAAAAAATCCCGTTTTTAGCGGGATTTAATTTTTTATTTACGTCTTGCAAGTTTTTGTCTAGTTTTCTTGTCTGACATACCACGTAAGTAATAAAGTTTAGCACGTCTAACACGTCCTTTACTTAATACTTCTATGCTTTGAATCATAGGTGAATGGAATGGGAAGATTCTCTCAACACCAATACCATTAGATATTTTTCTTACATTAAAAGATTTAGATATACCGCCACCTTGGATACCGATTACTATACCTTTATAATTCTGAATTCTCTCTTTCTCACCCTCTATTACTCTTACTGCTACATTGACAGTATCACCCGGGCCAAACTCAGGCATTTCTTGGAACTTATCGCCGTCTTTTTCTTTTTTCGTTGCGATAACTCTGTCTTTAGCTATTTGCTCTATGTATTGTAATGAAGTCATTTTCTTGCTCCCAATTTTATCAAGACTACAAAAATAAGCCCTTGATTTATTAATTCCAAACTTTTTTATAGATAAAGTTAATGTTATTTTCGTATCTGATTAAAAAGCTAGTTACAAATATATGAAAAAAATGAATATCGCCTTCTTCGCTTCGCATGGTGGATCGAATTTTCAATCCATTGTTGAGAATATACAGAGCGGAAATATCAACGCAAATGCGGCGTTGCTGATTTCTAATAATTCTGATTGCTTCGCTTTCGAAAGAGCGGAAAATCTTGGTGTACCATATAAGCATATCAGTTCTGCCCTATTCGCAAACAGCCAAGAATTTCAGAATGCACTACTTGCTTTACTCGATGATTACAAAATAGACCTCATTGTGTTAGCTGGGTATATGAGAAAAATTCCACCATCCATGATACAAAAATACAAAAACCGAATACTGAACATACATCCCGCTTTGCTACCCAAATACGGTGGACAGGGAATGTACGGTATGAACGTCCATAATGCAGTTCACGAAGCTGGAGATGCCGTTTCTGGTGCAACGGTACATATTGTGAGCGAGGAGTATGACGAAGGTAGAATACTGAAACAAGAGTCGGTGGAGATAGAAAGCAGCGAAACACCCGAGCAAATAGCAGAAAAAGTATTGGCAATAGAACACAAGATATATTCAGAAACTATAAAAGAAATAGCAGAAGGTAAGATATTACTTGATTAATTCCATTAGTATATTTATTTTGAAATATGACAAATACCAAAATATATAAGCAAAGATTTGATTTCTACTGGAAATCAGTAGTGATATACATAGTAGTCCTTATAGGATATGGACTTATACGAATGGTTGTGGGGCAAGAAAACTTAGCAGTGCTAACCCATGACCCAGTTTCTATACTACTTTCTATGTTCATAGCTGGCTCACTGCTTATGTATCTACATAAATTATTTTGGCTTAGAACCCTTGAAATAGACGAGGACTCTATAACTATCAAAAATAGGTTTAATGAGTCCACTTTTACAAAAGATAATATAACTAAGATATTTCTTGGAAGAGAAAGACCATTCCAATCGCGAGAAACTTTCAGGGTAGTCAAGATTGATATGCTCAATAGAAAAAGAAAAATCCGAATTAGACCACACAACTATTGGGATGACAAACAATTATTTGATGATATAAGACGTGTAAAAGAAAGAATAGGAAAATGAAATCGATATTAATAATCTTAGTAATGTCATGCACAATTGCTGTGGCTTCGCCCACTAATTTAGAGGTTATTACTAATTCAATCGATTCTGTAGCAAAACAATCGACTGCCAACATCTATAATAAAAAGATAAAGATTCATTCTGAATACATTGAGCTAATAGATAAGCTAGAATCTTCTTACAAAAAGATAGATAGCAACTACCAAGTAACTAACTCCACCCAATACGGTACGCTAATCTCATTGGATACAATCCAAATTGAATATAATGCAGCCAACAGCATTAGAACTGTACGTCTAGTAGCAAATATACAGACCCTAGCTGATGATAATATAGTTAGCTACACTATCCCCTATATATATACAGATACAATCGACACGGACAATATAAGCCGAATAGAAGATGAATCCTTCCCATTCACCAAAGGCATATTAATCGAGGAATCATCTTTTTGGGATGACGCACTCGAACCCGCTATTTTCGTTGGCTCTGCGGCGGTTATTATTTATCTTCTTTTCACTGTCCGCTCTGGTTGATTAATTTCCCTTTACGCTTTCCCACAAAAAAACCCTGAGCTTTTGGGCTCAGGGTTCTGAATTTTAGTTCTGTATGTTGTGTTAGTATTATCTAACTACGCTCAGTTGTCTCGATTGGATGCCGTTTGCACTTCTTAGAAGTACTGTGTAAGCTCCGTTCGCTAAGTTCGATACATTAAGATTGTAAAGACCATCTTTTGCGACATCTGTGAATACTACATTTCCGTTCATATCTACTACTTCTAGTGTC
>JBAYUQ010000009.1:0-107336 GCA_041675005.1 Kapaibacterium sp. (SeqCode) | reverse complement strand
ACGGAATAGTGTAGAGTATAGCTTCCCACTTCCCTTCAACTCATCGTCCTTCTCCATACCATTGTAACCGTAGGTATAGTTACCGATAGCCGAATAAGCACCACCTGGTAATTCCATTCCATAAGGATAGTAGTTGTTCAAATTACGAATTTCTGCTGTAAATGTCCAACTACTTACAGAAGAAGATGGACTAATTGGGTTTTTGACATCACTGATTACTGCTCTTACGTTGCCCAAGTGGTCTTTTATTTCATATTCTTTATGGCCAGTTATTCGTGCGTTTGAGGTAAACGAACCAATAGTGTTTGCTTGGTATTCTATGATTGTGTCTTTCATAGCATAAGGTTCGGCTTGGTCAAAAAGATGAATCGCATTTTTATGTAAGTGGTCTGTGAACTCATTTACATAAGGTTTGAGTACAGATATCCGTCCATCAGACTCTGAGCCGTATATGTACCATTCTTTTAGGTCTTGGTAATAGTAAGCTGCATAACAACTAGAGCCCATACCAGTAAGTCCTTCTGGGCTTGTCTCGTAAGTTGCTAGTACTTTGCCACCTGCCTCACGAGCATAGTAGTAACCTCTTACGTTCAAGTCTTCCTGACATGGTGCACAACCAGTGGCTGCTATATGTTCATTACAGTGGAATACGATGGGGTCTACTCCTGCTTCAGTTGGGTCTAGTTTACCGCTACCTACTTTTAGCACTCTATTGCCCATACCGTCATAGTAGTAGTGTTGGTATAAACTTAGTGTATGTTCGTCATGAGTGATAGAATCTTTTACTAATAAATTTTTCATAGTTACTGCTAACTTACCGTCGGCAGTCCAATGAATCTGATCCATCGTTTCTGTTTGTGGGTTCATCTCCGACACCAAATTCCCCATATTGTCATAAACAAAAGTTGTAGCACCAATAGAAGGATTTGATTGAACTGAAAATACTTGTTGATTATTAGGTTTACCTGTAATTGGAGCAGTACCACGTAAATTAGATATTCCATTGGGCATGGCAAGATTATCCCATCTAGTTAATGTGTCCATATTACCGTTTAAGTCATAGAAGTAATCCGTTCTGAACTTATCTTGTGCTACTCTACCTGAACCTCCCATAGTATCAAGTTGTGATTCTACTAACCTACCAGCTAGATCATATTTGTATTGAGCATGATAGTCATCCAAAACTGGGTCTATATTATCTGTTTCAGATGTATATGCCATAGCATTAAATTTATTGTTCCAAGATGATATATTACCATCGTATAAGTTCCTGTCTGGTGGATCTATATCATTCCAAAATTTTATTCCAGTTGCTAATGCTGAATTATAATCATCTTCATAATAGTTCAGATTCATTGAGAAGACGTCTTTACCAACTACTTTCCTTTGACCAGAGAAAAATCCATCTTTTCCTATATTGTCTGTTCCCCCTACACTAACAGAATTGATCCCTTTTAACCACCCGTGGATAGTGTAATAGTAATCAAGTCCTTGTAGCGAGTCAGCACCGACAGACCTTCTTTGTAGCGGCCCATGAGGATAGAATTCGTATTTAGAATCACCTTCTCTAAGAATACCATGTCGGCTAGTACTTACATCTGTTATTCTGTTATCAGCATCATACTCAAAATACTGAGTGAATTCTTCAGGATGGTTCTGCTGGAAATGGATTTCATGTACATTACCACTAAGTAAGTCATATTCGTAACGTGCCAGAGTTCCAAGACCAAGCATATCAAATTTACCAGGTAATATTTCTTGATAATACCAATCTACATTACCGTGTGGATCGTAAGAATAATATGATGTTACTCTATCCTTATTCCCTATTCCAGCTCCTTCCCATTCCGAATCAGTTATTCTAGTAATACTTGATATTCTGTTGACTAAGTGTTGTTGAGAAGATAAATCATAATTAAACAGAACAATTGGCATATTAGGGTCTGGCTTATCATATAGGGTGATTGTTTTTAGACCTATTTTCCTGTACAAATGAGTAGTTGGCGATAATGCAGTATCACAAAAAGCTATATTATGCGGGAACTTTTGTGACATATATGTTGATGCCTCATTTCTATCACTTGGAAAATCAATATTATCAAGTAAATACTTTTCGAAGTGACGTTTGTATTTGAAGAAATTATCATTCTTAGTACTATCAGTTAAACCAGCATCTTTGTAATCCAAATAGCGTTGTAAATAATTACCCAAAGTCAGAAATGGTAACTCCGCATTGTGAGCCATATTATCATGGTAATATGCAGTAAACTCACCTGACTCTATTAGTCGACCTCTATTGTCATATTTGAAGTAAGTTGCCTTTGGAGCGAACACATTACCTTCTTCACAAGCATCATAATCAGTATTATATATTTGTTTAGGGTTAACAGTAATTCTTAATCTACCTGCTAAATCATAAACGTAAATTGTCTCACCATCGTACGTGTAAGAAGTCCCATAGATATTTATCGCATTAGTAGAGTTCTGATCTGGCGATTTACTTTCAATCATTTGCCCTTGCGAATTATACTTATACTTTGATTCATAATTGTGCTGCACTATATCACTACGAGTTCTATTCTTATCAACTGTCACCCCTGCAGGTGCAACTGTCTTAACAAGATTATTACTAATGTCATAATAGTACAAAGTATATTTCTGTAAAGTATCACTAGGGGTTGTTACGTACATAGTGTCGAGAGGAACACCAGAAGCACCTGGCTCTCTATCGTCATAAACATAAGGATGAATTTCATCAAATATTTTATCCGTAATTTGATTAGTTAATGTTTGAGCAATACTCTCAATCTGATTTTCTAGTGCTGCTACATACATTCTAGGTGACTCATCCTCACAGTCCGTAGGTATAAAGTCTATACCCCTCTCAGTCGGGTCAACTTTAATCCATCTGAAGCATAGGAAATCGGTAGAATCTTCGTCAAAGTCAGGATAATCAGGAATGTAAGCGAATAAACCATCAGCAGAGAATTTACCTTTCTCTGATTCTCTTTTCCACATTGTTGAACCATCATAAGTTCCATCAAAATAACTATCATTATAGGCAGTAAAATTATTACTTCGACACGGATTAATGCCTAGGTGTTTCATTTCTCTATGTAGTCCACTCAAATGTGTAATGTAATCATCAAAATAATAAGGATATCTAATACCACAATTATTTATCATTTTTACCTTGTCACCTGACCAATATTTAGCATCCCAAATTGCATTGTAATTAAATATGTCTCTATGAAAAAATAACTTGTTATCATTAATTTTAAATTTGTCACTTATTGTAACATAAGAAGGAACATATTGAAAAGCTCGTCTATACCAGAAATATTTTTTTCTGTTAGGTAGGCTACTTTTCCATTGGGTAAAATTGTAAATCTCTAATACTTCATTTTGAAAAAGTGCAAACCAATTATCACTAGTTCGTGTATTAGTTACGTCACATAATCTAGGGATATTAAAGATAGAAACTGCACCACTCTGAGCATTACTATAAGAAGGTATGTAAAATTCGAATTCTGAATTGCTACCTTCACAATCATTGTCGACAAACGTATAACCTCCATTTTTCTTTATTGTACTATTAAACTGTATCTCTATTCTCGAATCAAAGTTTTTTAATGTATTAGTCAAAATATTAAAATTATTTATTCTTGAATTTAAATCTTGGTAATACGCTATTTTAGGTGCATAACCGCCATCTGCAGTTTTCGGATAAGGATTTGTCCTGTAAATATTTTCTACCATTATTTTTGAACTTTCTCGTGCTAAAAATAAAGCATCATTCATATGTTTTATTAGTTGCTTATTATATTCTAACTCTGGATAAGGAAGATTTAGATTTTCGCCATTTACATACCCTAGTCTGATTAATCTTAGTGTTTTCCAATCATCTGTGAAAAAACCATCTAATTCAGTCTCACCCTCACAATACATTGGCTCACCGAGACAGGTCAACTCTGGCAATCTTAATTCATAATCACTTGTAGTAACTAGATTAATACGTTCTATATCTTGTATTAAGCACTCTACATCTACTGGTTTCGAACCCTTTTTGTCAAAAATAGATTCACTATTCTTATTATCATGTAGGAATTCTTCTAAATCACTTTCAGCCACATCCTGAGAACCTGACAAACAAAGAGGCAAACACTCACTTTTACAATTCTCCTCGAGTACTTTAATATAATCGTCTATTCTCTCTTTGGGGAATTCTATCACATCATATTCATCAAAGTCGTGGTCAATCATAGTACCGTATTCTCGGAGTTTCTTTTCTCCTCCAACGGTAACTATATCAAACTCACCGAAGTCAGAAATCCATCTTGTTGCATCGTCAGTGATATAATTTTGAGCATGATTTCTTAGGGCGTGCCTTATTCTTGCCTCAAACTTTCTAATTGAATCAGGGCAAGATTGCTGACATTCATCCACATAAAACAGCAATGCTTGTTCCCAGCTTTCAAATTTTAATCCATCTTGTATATTGTAGAATGGGTCATTTTCATCAGTAATATCATCAAGATCCGTATTCTTATTTTGTTCTTCTCTGTCATTATTAAACTTTTCTTGTTTTTCCTTTTGAACTTCTTCAGCACTCTTGTCTGATGCATCAGAACAATATGGTGGATTATATTTACCAATATTGTAATTGTAAATTCTCTGTAATGAAATACTATAAGTTCCATTGCAGATATCATCCTTTACTTGCTCACCATTATCATTTGTTAAAGGAATAAAGTTATTTGGTGAAAGAGGTACGTCTTGGGTTTGAGTATTATAAGAATAATCTAATTGATTATCCCAATCCCTATATATATAATGTCTTGGAAGATAAGGATAAGTAGACTTTAAACTAAATTCGAAATGACCTGAAGAAGGTCCAGAAGTAATCTCATTAACATCAAAAAATTGCTCAACTGGACTGTTTCTGTAATCAATTTTATCAGGATTTTCAACTGAATAATTGTGAGTATACTCTTGTAATATAGGAATTAGAAAATCATGGGGCAAATATTTATATGCATTTTCAATATACCCTTCCCCAAAAGGAGGAACTACATCATCTACAAGTAATGTATCTTTTTCAACAAACCCAAGTCTTAGGTTAGTAGTGTCATTGAATCTTGTGTTTGAATATCCCTCAAAAATGGTCCCTGTACAATCAAGAAACTCATCAATAATTGAAAAATTCTTATCAAAATATAGTGCAAATTCTCCATCTGCAATTTCTAAGTTTTTAATACCTAAATTTTCAAAATTGTTGATTGTCATATTCCAACAATCGCAGATATCTTCTTCTCTCCAAATGACGCTATCTATATCAACGAAGTCGTTATCAGTCAAATATGATGATTCGTAAGTCTCTGCTAACATATTTTCTATCATTTGATTAATTACACCATTGTTGGTTTGGACATTAGCACTATCAAAATAGAAATCCAAACCATCAAACATATTTTGACCGTCTCTGAATAAGTATTCGTCAATATTTCTCCCAAAGGATTTTATAGTTCCTTCCCCATCTATCACAAATCCATTTCCATCATATTCTATATCATCAACTATTTTTACTACTTTTCCTTCTATTAAATCAAAAAGTAGCGATTCGTAATCTGGGTCAGTTCCACATGCGGGCTCGGCTTTACACGGGTCTTTTGGCAAATAAGCTAAAATATTTAATCCACAGGTTTCTATTACTGGTTTTTTATAGTAATTTCTCTCGAGATCTGTTTCTGCATTAGGGTCAGGAGGAAACCACCCCCATGTTGAAGTTAAACTATCTCTAAAACTTTCTATATCATAATCTACATTTCCATTAATAATCTCAGTAAGGTTCTCTATTTCTCTTTTGTATCCTGAATCTTCATCATGAAAATGTGATATTATATCTTCCTTATAGTTTTCTATGAAATTAAAAATATAGTCTCTATCAAATTGAATTGACCTTCTAAATCTAAAGTCCGATTCTTCTGATCCTGGCAAAGTATAACTCAAAGGTAATGTTGCAGGTGTAATTGTCCCCAAAGTTTTAGTTGTAGTCGAATAGTCAAATACTACAGGATCAGCGTGAAAAGCACCTTTATTGACAACACTAAGATGAAAATCAATCGGAATTTCAAGAGAAGTATTTCCAAGAATTAGACTTCCAGAACTTGAAATACAATTCCCATCTACCGTAAATGGTTTTAATTCAATCCCATATGTCATAAAAGAATTACCAGGGTCATCAATCAGAAACGAACTTTCATCATCAAATTTAGTTTTGCCTTTCTCTTCTTCTTCTATCTTACTTAATACATTCCTCTTCTGGTATCCTTGTTCACCTAGATGATGTTCGTTTGTTGGATTTGACCTTATTGGTTCTAAATTGTTATTACCTTTGTATTGATCATACTTTATTGCTGTAGCAATTGTATTACCATTAAATTCTTTGTATGTAATATGATAAACACCATTTTGATCAATAGTGATAATTTTAAACATCTTATTCGTCGCTGGAGTCTCTTTTCCAAATATTGGAATCAGCTCGTCTTCAGAAACATTTGAATAGAATGTTTTAACTCGACCATATCTTTCAGTAGAAACTGGCGTTGTATGAGAAACTTCCCCAGGAAATCTCTGTTCTCGTAGTCTTCCAGTCCCATCATTATAATATATAGTTCTAGAATAAGGGTAACCTTGAGACTTAGGTACACCTGGAATTCCAGAATCATCATAATAATCATAAATAAGACCATCGGTTATCTCTGAAGATTCGTAAACCGTACTACTTGAAGTACTAATATTGGAGATATCAAAATCAACAACGTTAAATCTATTTACGCCTGTTTTCAATGCTTCTTTTTTATACTTAAGATCAACCCCAAAATCTGGTTGCATATTTACTACTGTATCATAATCCGATTCCCAACCAGTTTCAGAAGAAACAGGTGCTGGTAGACTTGAGACAACAATCTCACCAGAATAATCAGCTATAAATTCTGAAATCACAACATCATCTTCACTATTTATTCGTTTTTGATATTGTCTTTTACCTAGTAACTCATCTGAATATGTTATTTCATCAAAAAATTTAGTTTTGCCTTTGTCAGACTCATTAAAGAAACGCGCGTGAATCCAGTTAATATTGGTGTCTGCTTGTTGATAATAAAAATAAAAATAATTAGAATTAGTTGAAGAAATATCAAAAGAAAGTCCTTGCTCCATAGACTCACTATTCCACTCTCCCCAATTCTTACTATTAGATACACCACCTTCGTACCATGTCCCTATTGGTCTAACTCTCCAAGTATAATAACCTGTTCCCTGAGTTATATATAAATCTATATATTTTTTGTAATCTCCAACCTCGATATTAAGTGCTTTATCCCAATCGACTTCTGTTATGAATTCGTTATATTCACCTAATGTATTCTCCAACTTTAATAATTGAAGGTTATATTTTTCAAACTCATAATCTGTACATGTCGTGTGCCACTCAAGTTGTACTGTTCTAAACTGATTATTTGGATCACTATCAGTAAACTGATATTTTTTATGCAATGTAGAGGGATTTAAATCAAATTGAACATATACTAATGGATCAGATGAACTATTATCTTCAGCTTTATATTTTCTATCAAGCACATAAAATGCTTCGAATGTTAATTCGCTTGATTTATTAACTAAATTCCCACTAAATAAAGAATCACATGCATACAATTCAAATTCTAATTTTTTAAAATCAGTTGCCCCTATTGTACTCATATCACTTAATTCTATTTTGTAAGAATGTTCAGGTCTAACTTCAGTAGCATTACCTAATACAGTAAGTTTCTTGTCTAATAGATTAGTGACAAATACGTTATCATCCAGAACATTAACTTTCACACTTAGGTTGGAATTAAATGAGTTTGTGACATCAAACTTATTTCCTAGCTTATAGTGATTTTTACCAGCTCTAAAGTTAATAATAATAAACCCACTTCTTGTTTCATCTATATCTTCACAAGTCGGATTATTCTCTAAATTCAAAGTACATTTAACTGATTGGCTAGTAGCGGCTTTAAAATCATTATAAGTTTTTATAACAGAATCCGACTTTGAGTAGTAATTGGAATACTGTACAAAATTATATTTCTTATAATCATCACCTGCTTGTAGATTAAATACATTCGAAAGAGTTACTATTAAAAAGAGAATAAGAATAATTATCTTTTTCATTTTCTCACCCTCTTATTTACATTTACATCTTTCTTTGGAATAATTGCTCTTTTTTCTAAAGAATCGAGCATCTGTTCTTTGTTGAAGTTTAAGCTATCTAATTCTATTTTATCAAATTTTAATTCTGTATCTCGTATATTTATTTTATCAATATCATATTCTTCAAGTTTCAGATTTATTTTATTTAAATCAAACTTAGAATCCGTTTTAAGCGAATCCACAGATATACCTTTTTCTTGTAAACTGTTGACCTTAGATTCTACTTCTTGATAAACATCTTCAATACTTAATGAATCTATCCCGAATAAATTATTATGAATACCTGATTCATCTATTTTAATATCTATAATATCAAACTCCGATTCAATATTATTTAGTTCTAACGGTTTAGATTTGTATGTTCTTACATTATTCCTTTCTCTTATATTTTTGCTATTTAGTTCTTCACTCTTTGAGTTATTTTTTAAAGATCCTTGACCTGATGTTTGATAAACATTCTCACGAGGTATATTAGAATATTGTTCTGCAATAGTCTTACTTCCTCGGTAAGTTTCTTTTACTTTTCTTGTTAATTTACCTTCATCATCATATATATAATCAGTCTTATAATGTTCATTATCAAATTCATGAAGGATTCTTTTATTAGCATAATCATAGGCAAAGCACTTAGATATTGCGTAATAAGGTGTCATTTTGAAATCATCAATAAACGTATTGGTTGGAACACTATCAACTGCTTTTACCATAATTTTGGATAGTTGTGATTCTGGTGTCAAGTGTGAACAAGTTACTTTTAAACTAAATAATTGCCAGTCACCAACTCTTTTAGTTATATCTTGTTCCCATTCAATTTGAACCCCAGGTATTAGATTATCAAGAGTATCAGAAAATGTAAATACGAATGGATTAAATTGATAAGTATGAATCAATGTGTCAATGGGATAAATTAGATTATACCATAGTTTTATTACATATTCATTTTCTGGATTAATCACTATTCTTTCAATTTCTTGTGATACAGAGTTATGTAAAGGGAATGTATTATTACCTGAGTGTGGTTGAAACCTTGTTTCATCATTATAATAATCAAAGGAATTATAAACAATTTCATCAGAGCTAGCATTCTGAGATACAATTGTGGGTCTTATTCCAGAATCATCATAATTCACTGAATTATTAACATTTAAAATATCTTTACTTTCGGTTACCTGGAAATCTTTTGATCTATCAGTAATTTGGTTTTGTTTTATCCATCTAAGAGTATCATTAACTCTATTATTTTTCCAGTTATACATAATAAAATTATTATAGTCTCCATTCCCAATACTTTCGTTAGCATACTGAGTGTGGAAATTTATACTACTGTTATTATCCTTAGTATTTCTTCCTGTAGTTGCTAAACCTGACGCATATTCAATGTTATCTCTATATCCAATTTGTTCTTGTAGTCCCCACCTCCCAAGAGAACCATTTCTATATGGATCCTTTGGGTTAAAGCCCTCAATTGTAGTAGTAGTGTCTAATTCCCAATTGTCGCTTATACTAACTACACTTGAAGACAAAACATCATCGAATGAGTAAATCTCTTCATCCATTGGGTTAAAATGAAGACAAAAATAATTTGCTTCTGTAGAACCAAATAAATATTCACCAATGGTGTCATTAACCATATCATAATCAAAATCACCAATTTCCTGAAATCCTGGTCTTGGGCTAATGTGATTTCTCATTAATTTGCCTTCATGAATAATGAAGTAATCTTGGTTTAAAGTATTTGGATCTGTATGTGCTGGTTGATTAGCTGCTTCTTGAGGCATAGTCATATTATAAGTTCTTCTACATTCATCTTTGTATCTCACATTAGGATAATAGTTTTTTGTAGAAGTTTCTACTATATTTTCACCAGATTCTTTTATATCAAATGATAATTTATTATTGTTCAATATAAACTCTAAATACTCTCTAGAATATTTATAATCACTTTCTATTTCCTCAATAAAAGAACTAATATCTGAAAATTGTAAGCTAAAAGAATTATTACCTGCCATAATCTCAATTGATGGATCAGAAGGTATTGGGTCTGATATAAGCGATTGATAGAAACCTGTTTGTAGACTATCTTCATTGATATTTCGATTAAAGCCAATTGTAGTTTTCTTTGAGTCATTGTTCGGATCTTCTGGATCCTTAATATTCAATAAAAATCTAGATAAATAAGATTTATATCGCCCCTCAACGTTATCGTAATATGTAATAATTGATAAGTCTCTTAACGTTGATGATAAATCACTGTACTCCCCTATATAGTCTGAATCTATGTATCCCAAATTTCTGGAACCATTATAATCTAACTCACCTACACCCACTATTGGTACTTTAATCTTAAATAAGTCTCTTAAACCTATTCTTTCATATATATCTTTCCATGCATTCTTAACATTCTTTGATTCTTCGAAAGTAGACCAACTAATATCAGTAATTGAAAAAACAAATAAACTTGTGAAACCTGTGTAACCTAAGTATCCAGAAATATCTTCATTTACTTCATTTACAAATGGAAAATTTTGAGATGTATAACCATTCGATTTGTCTACTTCAATACTATTATTCTCAAGAATATCTGTTATTTCCAAACTCCATGCATTATCGAATATTTCATTTAATGCGGCAGGATAAGGATGATATTTCCTACCAGTTATAGGAATACTTGATTCTTCCCCTAGTCTTTCAAATACTAAATCAAATGTATAGTATACATAAAAGTCATTTCTTGCTTGAGAGAAAATTTGTTCGGAGACGTAGCCTGATGTTGAAGGTTTGTCTAAAATTGTATAAGTTAACGGTATACCCAAAGGGTCTTTATGTATCATAAAATCTGATATATATAATCTTGATGAACCAGTCTGGAAATCAGCACTTTTTAATGTATCCAAGTCTCCATTTATATCAAATATCTCTATCCCATCATAAGGTAAAGTAACACTAATTGTCGAATCTGAATACCTTATATACTTATTATCAATTCTAACATCACCATTGTAATTTGCATCCAAATTTATAAACTCTAAAATATCTTCAATCTTATCATTTATTGCGTCAGCGAATATGTTTTTTACTTCTGTCACAGTACCTTCAGAAGGGGCTGGTTCATAAAGATATTCATCTGAATAAAGATATACTTTATCCCGAGGTATACCATCATTTCCACCTGAAACAAAATTAATATTTCCAATACTAGTTGTTAATTGATTAGTGTTTCCAGATTCAATTATTTCTACTTTGCATAACATACTTGATGGTGGAAGGCCAGCTGCATTGGAATATCCTTCATCATAAATAGGGACAATCTGGGCGTAATCATTAAATACATCTATTACTCTATAATATTCAGACATAGAACTTAATCCATTATAATCACCAGTTGGTGACACCTTGATTAGCGCACCTTTTGATAAATGCTCTACAATTTTATATCTATCAGCATTATCCCAAAAAACATCAAAAGATAAAATATACAATGTATCATTATCTTCATTGACCATTTTTTTTCTAAAAAGACCCATTTTGTTATTATTCGATATCTTAAGAGGACTTGAAGTTCCTAATGATTTTTGTGATAACTCTGGATGAATATAAGTAGCAGGAATATTTAATGATTTAATATTATAATCACTTGCTAAATTTTCTGCATATTTAGTTGCACTTTTTGTAAGAATTGGTCTTCCTGTGTATTGGTCAAATCCAATATTCTCAGTGATAGTAGTAACACCATCTAAAGTGTTTTTTACCTTTTTTACTATGGCTGGATAAGAAATTATTTTATTTGTTAGCATATGCTCATATCTCATCTTGCTTCCACGATATGAAATATTACCTTGTGCTTCATCAAAGAATGGTGGCTTCCATACGAACCCTAAATCAATCTCTGGTTTATAGTGATTAACTTTCTCATCAAGTCTTCTGTTTTCAAGTACAATTTCTATTTCCCTTCCCAAATAACCATCATGTATCTCAAAATCTTCATATACTATTGGCTGCTTTTCACCTGGCTTGAAATAATCGTATTCTACCCCTTTACCTTTGCTCCAAGTATCAGTATTATCATACCTACCACCATAAGTTATACTTTCTTTCAGTTTTCCAATTAAATTAGTTGTTACAAATTGTGTTCCTTGAGTTGTTTTTACATAATCTTCAGTAAAACCACCAAAATTCAATCCAATTGATGATTTTCCAAATGCACATGGATTTATATTAGTGTTAGATGCACCTAAGTTCAATGGACGCTTAATTTCACGTGTTCTACCATCTATTTGCTCTGTAAACTCTAGACCTTTTAGAGGTCTCTTTCGATTGTTACCAGATTGAATTATATTTGATAACATATCAATATCATGTAAATCTATTTCATCATTTAGAATCCCGTCGTATGGGTAGTCTTTGTACGTTAAATAATTGTTTATTTGAAATCCAGGATGTGTCTCATAATTACTAATATTCTTTTTTATTACAGTTGAATAATTTATAGCAGCAGATGGAAGAATTGTTTTACCATAAGGTCCTTCTATTTCTTCCATAAAATCACCAGCAACATAACTTTTTTTATCCTCAACTCTCTTTTTAGTTAAATCAACTAAGGAGTTTTCCTCTCCACCCTCCATTGGTTCATTTGTTGCAATTCCACTCCCATTTCCTGATGTATCTTGGTATAAATACTCATTACCATATACTCTTAAATTATCTGCACTTGATCCATATACTTCTTTTTCAAACCCATCTACATAAAGAACTCTCTTAACTCTTACACCCCCTCCTTTTTTAGGAATATTACTTGGTAAAGGAATTCTGATATATGACAATTCTTCATTTATAGTTAGACATTTAAATTCATCAAACCAAGAACTAGCATCTCCAGGAAGAAATGAATAACCTAGTTTATCTTTTAAATTTTCGTAATTTAAATAATCATACTCGAATGCATCTTGGGTACCATTAATAACATCGCAACAAGGTTGATCTACTGAAGGGTTAGGGTCAAAGGCTCCAAATCTTTTATTATAGTAAAATTCATCACAAATAATTTTAGGTACAAAATCATCATCTTCTCTTTCAAACTTTATAACTAATTCATTACTTAAGTTTTTAAAACAGCTTTCTACTCTTGCATACCCTTCAATATATTCATTTGAACAGTATTCAAGACTATTTGTTGCACTACCGCCAACTATGGCATAGAAAAATTTAAAATAAATTCTTCTATCGGTGCCTACATAATAATCCTGTACTTTTTGAACGATCGAATCTACTAATTCTACTTCATTTATTAAATCTATACCTAAATCTTTACTAATATCCAGAATCATTTCAGAAGCTAAAGGGTTATAACTATTTTCTTTCAATCGACTCATTATCATTGCAGGTCTATCTTGAACATACGAGTATTCATTCTCTTCATAATCAACTAATATTTTACCTCTAGAAGGTAATGTTACCTTCTTCAATAAATGAGCTGATGGGTCGTATTCATAAGGAGTTACATCAGTAAACATACTGTCCTTACTATTCTGATAAACCCAAGCTCTTTCATTTTGAGTACGACCTTCATCATCAATATTATTAGGTCTATAATTTCCCCATCGATCTACATCTAAAACATTATAATCAGGATCTTCTTTTAGTTCTACTCCTACAGCGTTTTCATTATAGTCTGTAATATAACTTGGTAAGTCTTCCTGTGAATAAGTATAATCAAATTTATATGGACTATATAGTTCATTACTAACATTTCCGTTTTCTACCCATACTTTCTTTAGTGTTAGTTTACCATTACCTGTAATTGAATTTGGTTCCCCATTCCAAGTTGAATAATCATATTCAAATTTAGTAGTTTGTATTTGCTCTGTTACTCTAAATATTTTTTTGCCAGAATTTGAATATTCAAATGGATTCGATTCATCTAATTTAAAAAGTATAATTTTATCAAGATATCTAAGTTTATTATCATTTTCTACATAGGCCATAGTTGCATCAGGATCGCCAGACGCTTCGAATTCATTATGTACCGCTTCATACCCATCATTTCTATTATCAAAATCTCCAAATATTGTGTCAGAAACAAAATTGTTAGTTCCTTTAACTAACCTCTTATATACTATTGTATCTTTGTTTGTGATAAATAAAGATAAATGTGTTTTAGTATTTATAGCTTCTAGATAATAGATTTCTTTTTCACCTCTACTCATCGATATCATATTATCTCTAGGGTCAGAATGAGTTCCTTTATTATAGTTCAAACCATTATATGGAGTTCTCCATTTATACCAATTATTATCATTTGTGTCATAATCTTGGCTTGAGGGTGGTGAAGCCCAATCTTGACTTATATTATTATGTTTATTTTTAGACCCTGCTGTTCTTTTGTAATGAAATTCTGTGTATGTTCCATAATCATCAATAGTAGGTCCATCATTTTTTAAATCTATATAATCAGGTGATAAGATCTCTGTTAAGAGATAAGAATTAGCATATGGCTCATTCATTTCATGCCCCAGAATAACTTCAGGAGGGCTATCGTTATTATTAGGATCAATCTTAGGTGTTATGTGATGATAGACTATTTTATTATTTATAGTTGAAGGGGTTGTAGTGCCATCTCCTTTTTCTAATTTAGTAATACCATATGATAAAGTCTTTTCATTTCTACTAAAAACAGGTAAACTATAATTAAACCTTTTGCCTTCTTCATTCACTATTTTGTATTCAGCTATTAAGTTTCTATTTAACCTTCTTATTTCTTTTAAGTTCTTACTTCTATAAGAAAACAGATTTATTCCTAAAGAATCATTATTTAAATCTCCAAATGTATTAAATGAAATATTTTTAGATTGCTTAACTTTAGAATCCATATGGAAGTTTAAACCTGAATGATTAAAACTTAAAGGATTAGCATCAAATATTAAGTTGTCAGATAGACCAAATGTTTCAACTTTATGATGATTTTCGATATTAGTTGAATAATAAGGGTTTATTCCACCTCCTAAATCATTATTAAAACTGGCAAAACTAGATTTAATATTTTTATTGTCCCCTGAACTATTATCGAATTTAAATGTTTTTTCAATAGTTGATATATGGCTTTTATTTACTGATTTACTTTGTCCTCCGAAACCATAATCCATACCTACATTTACTTCTGGATCTGGTACGAATCCTGCACCAAGAGCCATTCCAATTTCATCTACTTCAATTTCATTACTTACACTCTCTGGTCTAAAAATACCTATTCCAGAATTCCAAAACCTAAATGATCCATTAATTCCTTGACCTGTTACATAAAAATTATCAGCATTAGAAAATGGTATTGGGAGTGTATTATCTCTTTTATCATACGTTGTATTCATTTCTAGATAATAGTCCATCATGTCAGAACTCTTAGTAGCGTTTTTTGAATAGATGTAACCGAATACTTTTTTTTCTTTGCCAGTATTATATTTAGGTTTTATGATCCTTTCTGTAAATGTAAAGCCTGGTTCTGCTTCAACTTTAGTAAGGCCTGTTTTAAAATTTACAGTTGGTCTGAAACTTCTCTCTGTTCCTCGATATTCTTTTAATGAACTAGGAAATTGTCCCCTTCCATTATCTTTTAAAAAAAAGTACAAGTTTGTTGAAGGATAAATATTTGCAACTCGCAGGATTGGACTTACTATATTTTGTAGAGTTTCATCTTCACCTAAATCTTCTAATCCTAACTCCTTTATGTTTAGTACATTACTTAAATTAACATTAGGTATCCAAGTTGGTATACCTTTTTGTGTCCAACTCGCGCTTATTCCTCCATATAATGATGTTGCTCCAAGAGTTGTATTTGAACTATAATTCTCAAAATTATTATATCTTGTAGTAGATGTGATACCTATCCCTATAGAGAGCTTTTTTTTAGCTTTTTCAGCTACTTCATTAACAGGTTCATCTTTTCCACTCTTTTCGCTACCTCCACTTTGCTCTTCCTCTGGACAAGGTTCTTCCTCCTCTTCTTTTTTTTCTTCACTATCTTTACTATATACTTCTAATCTTGCCATGATATTCTTTTCAGCAGTAATGTTTTTTCTAAACTTATCCCAGTAAATTACATTTGTTGAATTGTAATCATCTGGAAACCCTTTAGTGTTCCTGTTAATTGCTCCTGGGCTAAGTTCCCACCCAAAGCCTACCCAAGATGCTTGTACATTAGGTTTAGCATTTGATGTATATGATAATGCCATTTGAAATCCAGAACCGTTTGGACCTGGTACATTTACAATCGGTATACTGTAATTTAATTGTCCATTAAACTGATTTACAATTTCATTATTTCCGACTGGCGTAAATGAATTGAAATTTGGAGATGTTGGGCCTTGAGTATTTGCATCCATATAAAGGAATATAAAAAGAAGAAGTATCCAAATAAATATTTTTCTGTTATTGTTCATGATTAATCAACCTTTATTATTTTCCCTTCATAATTTTGTTTTCCTGTGACTATCAGATAGTTATAAACCCCATTGGCGATAGCCACTCCATAAATATCTAACCCATTCCAATTATAATTTTGACTCGAACCATTGTTATTTATACTTTTTTCGAATATAATGTTTCCTTCCATATTGTATATGATTAAGGAAATATCATCCGTATTCTCAGTCACAATATTAAAATTCACATTATCTTTAAATGGATTTGGGTATGTATTGACTTGCTCTTGGATTTTCGAATATTCAATACTATTATCATCTGAAAGAAAATTATTATGATTTAGTTTTAAATTCTTAACTCTATATCTGCCTCTATCATTGACAGCAAATGCTGAATCAATTAGATTATTACCAAGTCCAGTATGAACGTAGTTAGGGCTTTGAAATAAATAATTATTATTAGAATTTGGGTATGATATTCTTTTTTCTCCGTTCGAATAAATCTCAATCTGCTTTATTTTCGAATTACTCAGAAATGCAACAGAATTACCGAAGCTTGTGGACTCATTGTTGTAAATTTTTATACTTCCTCGTAATAAAGATACGAAATCTAATTTACCATCATCATTAAAATCAGCTACAACAGCACTAGGCCCTAATGACCTTAAATCAAATCCAGCTTTATATGAAACATCCGTATAATCATTAGAATTTTTTGAGAATATTTTTGACTTCCTACAATCACAATCAGTGAATAATATCAAATCATTTTTCGAATCATTATCTAAATCTAACTGCTTAATATCAACAAACTCATCATCGTATTTTATTTTTGGATAAGAAGATCTCTTTTCTCTTCGTTCATACATAATATTAGTCTTGTTTTTAAAACTTGGTTGTAAATTCTGGAGTGTTAATATTGTATCTTTATAATTGTCATTATCAATATCTATCACATTAATTCCACCTAACAAATACTCAGGTTCTAATGACACAATTCTTTCGAACTTTATGCTTTTCTCGTTTACAGTAAAATAAAGAATTTCGCCAGTTTTTGCGGTTACTAACAACTGTTTGTCTAAACCATTTTCAATTAAATTCAGAGTATTTAATTGAAAATCAACAATTACAGAGTCTTTTAATTCTAAGAAAAAGTCTTGTTTGAGATCATATAAATAAAGTATGGATTTACCAAAATGATTGTCTATAATTAATAATGATTGCTCGTTTGTAAAAACATTTTGGAATAGATTATATGAAGTAATATTATTAAATAGTAACTTCTGTTCATTTTTAAGTTCTAATTCAAAACTATTCTCATCAAATATTGGTTCATATACTTTGGTTCCTTCCAAAGAATCTAAAGAAAGATTTAGAATGAGGTGTTTATCTAAATCGTTACTAAAATAAACCACACTAGTGAAATTACCAGATGAATCATTTTTATATGATACTGATTCAAATAAATTGATTTTGTTTATAAATACTCCTCTATTTGTAACTATATCTAGCATATTATCATTATTTAAATCAAATACCCCAACTGATTTGACTTTTTGGTTTAAAAGTGATTCATCTTTTATATCAAATTCACTAAATAAGAAATCATTATTGCTAGAAAGTAAATTATAGTCAAGTTTCATTAGAAAAGACCCTATACCTGATACCCATTCCCCTTCTTTTTTTATCACTTGATATCTAAAGTCAGAGCAATTAGAAGAGTAACACTCCGCAGCTATTTCTGTTCTTGATGTTATAATTTCAGATTCATCTAGTTTCACACATACAAATATTTGTGTTTCATTTATTATTAGACCATTTAAATCTATTGTTATCCATTCTAAGCCATTATAAGATTTTTCAAATTTAATCCCATCTACTAATTTTGATTCATAAATTGGTAATGGGTTTCCACCTTCATTTCCATATAATACAACTTCTCCCGTTTCTCCCTTAGCACCTAATACTTTCAAAGTAACGCTATTTAGAATTATTGGCTGCTCTAACGTAAATCTTTCACCTTGTAAATCTAAGTTCTTCTCATTTAAGAAATATGTAGAACTTGAATCTAGATAATGTTGCATTACGTCACTTTTAACGTTAACAACACTAATTACAATTATGAGAGATATAAATAGATATTTATGTAGCATGTCTATATTTTAAATCTTTTTATTAATTTTCCTTTCTTATAGTATAGTTTTTCTGTCTCATTGCCCTCTAAATCATATGTAATAACATATCCATCTAGTTCAGAGTTTAAATAGTTTTCTATTTTTTTAATTTTTCCATTTGAGTAATACTCTTCTGTTTGACCATTTTTCATACCATACTTATATTGTATTCTTTTTGTAAATACTTTTTTGCCTCTTTTTAATTTAAAGTATTCTACATCTCCATGAATTAATCTTTCATCTTCAGTTATTTCTTTTAATTTCTTTTCTTTCAGTTTTCTTTTCTTTTCATTTAAGTCGATAGTTTCTACGTTTTTTTCTTTTCTTTTAGCGTCTTTTTTTAAATCACTAACTTGTGCCTTATTATCTAAATATTCAATTTTACTTATGTTTCCATTCTTTTTAGAATAAGTAACTTTCTTATCAACCTTACTCTTATAGTTCACTTTACCTATTGTATAATTTGTGGAATTGAACACAAGCATGATAAATATTGTTATACTAAGTTTAATCATTCTATATCACCTTGTTATTTTAACTTCTTTAACTTTTTGAATATTATTTGATGATGGACCTGTAGTGCTACTTATTTGGAAATAACATTTAATCTCGTTTGTTGTAAATGTTGCCAAATCTGAAGTTGAAACATTGTAAGTATTTCTTAATTCTCCATCAAAAGTCACCTTAAGAGTCCCTGATGGATTGGGAGTCATAGTTGCTTCCCATTCAATATAAATACAGTGTGTCTCACCGTCTTCAATGTTTAGTGTATTTTTCTTTGCATTTACGAAAGTATAACGGTTATAAAAATCACCACTTAATGAACCAGTTTCAGGAGTTTTACTGCCTCCAATATGAAAAGAAATATGATCTACATCCCAGCTATTATTAATAATATCTGGTTCTATTGCAGCGTCACTTCCTAAATCCAAATAATTATTATATGTATCAAATTCTATTGCAGCAACATTTGTTGAATTAATATAGTCAGTATAACCAAATGAAATAAAACTAGAATCCACTAAATAGAAGGCCCCTAACTCTTGGAATACTAGAGCAATTCCATTTCCTCCGTTAGCATCTTTCTTTCCAAAATTCAAGTAGCATTCGATTTGAAAATCTTTACTAAAATCTAACTGATCATCATAGTAAACAATACCAATCTGTTCTACTTCTTCAGCTGTTAATATAAAGTCATTCATATCATTATTAGCTGTAGTCGTACTAAGATGTTCTGATAATATTATTGATGGAGAATCAAAGCTAAAAAATTCATTATAGCCACCAACAACTGGTTTAAATTTAGTTTCGGTGAGGGTATCTACTCTAAAAGATTCTGAATTCCATTCACTAAAGATTATTGTGTTTGAATCAATTATTCTTTTGGTTCTTATTTTCCACTCATAGTGGCCAGTATCTAACCATATCCCCGTCTGAAAAGAAACACTATCAGCTGTAAAATCGTGTATTGGGATAGTATCTCCATAATTATAGATTTCTACTTCATAGCTGAATTTAGACTCATCCCATATGAACTCTGGGACTCTAGATACATTTTTTGTATCTGCTTTTGGTGAGATAATATTAGGAGGTGCAATTATAGAACTAAAGGATAATGTATCGCTCCACTCAGAAAACTGTTCTTTATATTCTGTTCTTACTCTCCAATATAAATCATCTCTATTTGAAATGCTTAAATTTGTTAATGTAGTATCAATTAAAGTACTATTATAAAGAAGAGGGCTAAATAGACTATCAATCCCAATTTGTATTCTGAAGCTTCCTGAACCGTAACCTAACCAATTAAATACAGTCGTTAAGTCAACTGAGTCTAGATTATTGATTGGACTAATAATTGTTGGTTTATAAATTGTCCCAGTATTTACTATTAGTGAATCACTCCATTCACCAAACTCATAAGTATCCACCTTTCTCACTCTTAAATAGTAAGTAGAATCGAAATAGTATCTTTCATTACTCTCAATTGTATCATTTTTAACTAATACTTTATTATAGATACTGTCAATAGTGAATTCTAATTTATATTCATATTCGAAAGTTCCAATTGAATCGTCCCAAACAACGTCAAACTTATTTCCTGCAAATGTTGTATCATTGGTTAAATTTGTAATTGACAGCTTGTTTAAACTTGTAATTTCGAAATGAGAAGTATCAGACCAACTCGTAGAATCATATCTATTAATTCCACGATACCGCCATTGAAATAAACTATCCCTAATAAGACTATCTATTATAAAGTAATTATTATTAATTAGTGTATCCATTAATATACTTGTAAAGTCTATTTGATCTGTAACTTGAATTTGATATACTTCTTGTAAATTTATTTCTGCATATTCTAAATTGATATTAAATCTAGAATCCATAATACTACTATCAGGTTGTAAAATATATGGTTCACTTAGTTCTTTAACTCCAATTCTAATTATCGAGTCTTGATTAAAATCTAACAAATGTAGAGTATCATTTTTTAAGTCAGCACCTACTAACTGATAATAGCCGTAATAAAATGTTTGAAGACTATCAATTAACCCACCTAAAGCCCTAAGCGAGTAATCATCACTAATAAAGTAATAACTACCTAAGTAGTCCTGTTCAATTTTTCTAATATCACCTAAATTGAGATTTAATGTATCTGTAATTGATTTACTATTCTTATCTAACAAATAGATCTTGTTCACAGTGTCATTTTTCATTAATGTTACAAAGCTGGAATCACTAGTAACATGAAGTGAGGAAGGAGTGAAGTCTAAATTAATATATGAAGGGTTCCTCGGACTAGTTTCAAAGAAAGTAAATATCTTGGTTACAGAATCATCAGTAAGATATATCAATGAATCTCCATCATAACAAATATCATATAGTGATATTGAATTATCTATTTTAAATACATCATCTTCTGTAAATGTAGTAGTATCTATAACCCTAATGGAATCATTATCAGTAATATATAATTGTGATTCAATTAGCTCTATTCTTTTAGGTGAATTAAAGGTAGGCATAGAAAACGTTTGAAGACTAGAATTTGAATCAATTCTATTAATCACAAACGAAGTCGTGTTTGTATCATATTTAAGGATGTAAGTATTTTTGCTTGTCTCTTCATACGTTATATCAATGTTATTTGACAATAAAGTAAAAGATGTAAATAGAATTATTAGGCTAAGTAATTTCATTATAAGATTTTTTTGTTTTCCTGTTTGATAAACTTAGGAAATCATTATTAGTTATCTATTAGTGAATTTATTAATTAGATAGTGGATTTATTAAAATCTGTATTGTTTTCAAATAATAATCTAAACCTCATATTAAATTGACAAATATTTTTAAATTTATTTACTCTAAAAGTACATATTCACTTTACCGTAAATATGTTGAAATACATCACAATTCTTAACGAGAGAGACAGCACGTATAGAATATCTATTCGTATTGTGTAGCGAATACACTAGCGAAATGTTTACTGATGATAAAGGAAAGAATAAAAATAATGATAGTGATAAATGGTGTATTCAAAGGAGAAGAAATATCAGTAAGTAGTGGTAGAGCTATCTTTAGAAGCCATCTCAAAGAACAAGTAATAGATACACAATGCTATTCAGAAGAGATAACTGTAGGAAACTTGGAAGATTATATTAATAGAGAAATATTGTGAGATGAGATATGTTTATGGAATACGTTCAAATTATAGTAACAATAGTTTTAGCAGTTATAGGTTGGATAATTGCACATCGATTCACAAACTTCAGGGAAATAGCACAAAAGAGAAGGGAACTTACAACGAAAGTGCTAATCGATTCATATTATGTATTAACGAATGATATAGCTCAAAGAGAGTTAACTGATGAAAGAACATCTAAACTAGAATTTACGCTATCGCAGATACAACTATTTGGTACAGAAGAACAAGTTGATTTGGTGTGGGAATTTATTCAAAATCGAGTTAATAGAAATGAAGCTTCTCTTGATCCATTGATTAAGAGTCTCCGTAACTCATTAAGAGAAGATTTAAATCTTTCTAGGATTGATAGTAACGTCTCATGGATAAGACATAAGAAAGAGGATTTAGATTCTATCTAATAAATATAAGATCTTATCTATGGAAGTACAATAGTTTTTCCAGATTTAACAAATTGCCTTAACTCTTAGTTCTTCATTCCTTACTTTTCATACGTAAAACGGCATGTAATGTAGCTAAATAATAATAGAAAATCCAACTATACCAAATTGGTTTATCATATTCGGTCTGCTGTTCCTTGTTGTGGTGTCTAATTCCAAAATTATTCGCAATATTAAAAAGATCATTTTCGTCTTTCTTGTTTAAATGATTCTTTATAGTGGGTCTAAGAAATTCTAAAACATCTGCAAGTTCTCTAATTGCTTCTCGTCTATCTTCGAGTGTTGATTTAAAACGTCTGAATTTGAGGATAGCAGAATCAATTTTATTTTTAATATTCTCTTCATCACTTGTAGGAATGTCTGCTAAAAACAAATTCGATAGTCCGTTATCAGAAAGAATTAATATTTCTCCAGAATCCGAAATTTCGAAGCCGTCTTTATAGTTTTTAAGTATGGGGTTCAATAATTCTCTGTAATATTTTTGTCCCTCAATATCATTGAATTCGTCAAAGTGATAACCACAGTTGTACCAATTGTGAAAGTGTCCGCTTATTCCTTTAGAACAATGGTCATATAAAAATTCAACAATGTCAAAGAAATCATCCTCTGTGTAATGTGTCAAGTTAGTACTTATAGGATATAGATTATTCTTTCTTAAATTAATAAACATAATTGCATCAATGTCTTCACCTAAAACACCAGAAATATATCCATCATTACAGTCAATACCGAAATACTTTTGAAAATACCCTTCATTTTCTAATCTGTTATACGTAATATTGAACATTCTTATCAATACATCAAAATTTACTGTTTGATCTGATGTTATTTTCCCTGTTCTAACTGAATAATAATCCCTTTTTATCATATTATATAGTCTTTCTGTTTACTTCGTACTAAAATTAGAGGTATATACATTTATTTAGCATCTGTATATTTGACCTATATTTTCATTATTATTTCTAAATTAACAAAATATTGTATTAAATAATATCCCAACAAGAAAATTTTCGTATAATTGTAAAAGACAATATCATATAGTAATGATATTGCTAAATAAATAGAATAAGTAAAAGAGTAATCTTTTCTTTGGTACCTTTGAAATTACCACATTTCTCAAGTATATATACCAAATGAATTGAGACACTCCCATATCAAATATGGGGTGTCTTGCTATTGGTATATACAGGGTTGTGGTAATCCTCAAAGGCTAGTAGCGCGAAGAGGCACCCTGTTTATAAGATTAGCCAAAACACCCTTCCTAGCTCCACTGAGAAGATACATATTATAGTATTTTAACAAATGGAGTGTACTGTGAATTTTACAGATGTTTTACCATATGATAATAAGATAGTTAAAGGTGTAAGTAAATATTTCATCTCGAATGAAGATTTCGAATTTAACGGAATTCCAATTCTAAAAGATTCGCTTGTGATTTACGATCATAATATTGGTGAAGTTTATATTAACCAACTACCATATTATGGTCTCGGTAAAACAATACTTAACAAATTACCTAAGACAGAAAATGGCTTTACCTTTAAAGTTGATAAAGTATCGAATAATAAAAACGAGCAATTAGAATTTCCATCTGACCTTGACCTATACTGGAACAAGAACCACTTTGAAGGATTACTTGATTATTCTAATCAAGTGGATCTTTCTTATAACGCGACAACTTTAGACTATAATAATATAAGATTTTCCTCTGCCGCTTATACTTTCGATATTGATAGCTTGGAACTTACAAACTTTATAGCCGCGGAAGAATAGACTATCAGTTGTGGGGAATTAATCATCACATTGCCACCACTTACTTTAGTATCTAAACATCTATTCAAAAATAGAACCTGTAAGTATGATCTCAATTATTTATCTTCTGAAAGTTTTAGTTTTAAAGGATTTGACATTAGTCGGCTTTCTGAAATTAATAATGAAAATGAATTCAAATTTAAATTTGACATTGACACACAAGTTAAACTCTTAAACCATCCTACATATAATACCCTCTTATGTCAACGGATGGTGAATGAGCTATTTTATACTTCAGAAGGTGATTTTCTAATATTGCTTTATGATTTTGATAAAAATGGTAAAGTCAAGGGTAGTGAAAAATATAAATTTATTAAAGGTTGATACAATGCTTCTAAAAGAAAAAGGAAATTGCCAAAAGTGTAACTCTGAATTTGGTGAACTTGATGTGATGCAATCTGTGAATGTGAAATGCGACAAATGTGGTAAGTGGCACAAGCTATGTAAATCTTGCAAAGCTGAAGGCTGCGAATGCGGTGGTAAACTTATAGATGCCTGGGAGCAGAACCCAGGTCTTATGTATTAAAAAATATCGGAGTGTGTATGAGTGAAGAATTTGATACTGAATTAGGTACGTCTTATATTGATAATAAAAAATAATATGTAGAATAATTAAAAAGAATAATCAATTAGAAAGTAAACGATTATACCAATCAGATACTAGCGATAATTGTAAAGCCTTTAGTTGGGTATATATTAAAATAGGAGCTTATGGTGATGTTAAAACTGTGTATCATGCTAAGCAGTCTAAATTGGGTACTAGAAGATTAACAATTTATGCTGACAAATATCTATCAGCTAATGGACTAGTAGAAATATATCCAGATGGTACGAAAGAATATAATATATTAGACAATATGAATTCGACAAGTATGAAAATTAAGGATAATGATACTACTCTGACATTTGCGGATTATGAACCGTATGGTGAGAACCAACACCAAAGCACCGATGATATACCTAAACGTGGGTATATGGGAAGTCATAAATCCAAAGAGAATGGATATATGCAGATGGGGACAAGGTTATATAATGCAGAGACAGGTAGGTTCATGTCAGTAGATCCACTAATGGAAATCTTTACTGGGCATAGTCCATATCACTATAGTTATAATAACCCAGTTATGTTCAGCGATCCGTCTGGTCTTGCTCCCGAGGGTGAGAAATATAGTAGTGAAATAGACGCTTGATATTTAATATAAGATACCGTAATCAAGTAAAATCCTCGTCTAGCAATAGTCGGGGATTTTTTTTACTGCATCCTTACAATAATCTTCTTTCTCCAATGAAGTTTGACCTTCATTCCCATAACAATTCTGTTGTCTAGAGTATAAGCCATTCTACCCATGATACTGCGTAAATCTTCCTTCTCTCTGAGCAGTTGCAAATAATACGTTTTATTGATATAGACAAAATCAGGTTCAAATCCATGTTTGTCATAGAACTTATCAGACGCTTGTTCTATTAATTCATGTACTTTATGTTCTGTTTCTCTTTTCATTATTAGCTGCGTTATAATTTACATTACTCTCAATATAACAATTGTTTAGTTATTAATAAAGCGAAAAGAATAAATGATAACTCAACAAAAAAACAGCACCTACTGTTTAGCAGATGCTGTACTTCTTTATGCGATAATGCAATGTAGTTACCCTACAACCTATGATTAACATTAATTGCAACATTGGCGATTCTGTTAACATCATCAGATAAGTGTATCTCTGTATTAATACCATTTCTTTTACAGGATTCAACAACATCTGGTACACCTAACAAGCCTTTAAATAGACCAATGCCGTATTTTCTTATGTAGTCTAAACTATCATAACATTGCCTTTTGTTCCTTTTAAAATAATCAAGATAAAAATCAAATCTAGACAATCTACCTTTATCATGCCATTCCCAATGCATCGTATCATTCTTTCCGCCGATGATGTGTAAGTAGTTATCCTCTTTGAGGATTTCGTACTTTAAATCTATATCAAATTGTGTTAAACTTTCACTTAATTTTTTAAGTCCCGTTTCATTGATAAATTCATTAAACTTTGATAGTGAGTATATTTTAATTGTCTTAAGATCAGATGGTGTATAATTTGAATTAATTGTATCCAATTCTTTTATTAAAATATCTTGTAGACTTTCTAATTCGTTTATGTTTATATTAATTATTAAGTAAGTATATTTAACATTACGGTTTTGAGGAAGTCCATATTTACTTTTATAGAACAACCCCCAATTAGTCTTAAATATATCATTATGTTTGGTGTTTCTTACTCCACCTATACCTAGAATTAGGTCTATATCTTTTTTCATTATAAACTCTTTTGTTTTGTTTTAATAATAGCACATGCTATTTTAGCAGATGCTATACTTATATCTATCACTTAACCTTGCCACATTACTGCGTCTCTTACATTCTGTGGTTGCCTTCAAGTGCGGCTTTGGCAATTCTTCTAACTTCATCACTTATCAAGTCCGTCTTAATACCTTTACCTGCTATGTATTTAGTTACTTCATTGGTTTCTCTTTCTAATTTTATAATACAATCTAGTAGCTCCTTATCATGGTTGATTAGTTCATCGATGCTTTCTGATCGACATACATTACTAGTTGTAAAAAAACTATAGTAATTCTCTGCCCTTTCATCTATTTCTAAGTTACCTCCTTGGGAATATAAGAATCCACTTGAACCAAGAATTTGAGCAAAACTTCCATTCAATAAATAATGTGTATTTAAATTAAACCCTTGTTTAGACATTTCGTTTTTAACTCCATGCAATTCTTCGAAATATTTAACTCCTTTTACATACAGTCTGTACTCTATATCTTCATCAGAATATAAAATATCCATTATATTATTTAACTCCTTCATTATACATTCTCCAAAGTCTGAAGAATCATTAAATTGGTTCAGTCCTTTGTAATACGAAGTTGTAAATTCATCATCTTTTATGTCATATATTAAATGTAAATTTGAATTGACAATTAATGTATCAACATCATCTGTGTTAGTATAATCTACGCCTATAACGTATTCCATTTTGTGTTTCATTTTATTAGTATTCATATTTTTATATTTCATTTTTAATTAGCTGTTTTTTAAAAAATAAACCTTCCACATTTACCTGTAGAAGGTATTATTATATCATTGGAATGAACTTTCAAAATCTTTTACAATTTTGGCTATTTCGCTGAACTCAATATCAAAGACATAGTATTCTCTATCAGCGTCTTTAAAAAGATATCGTAATAATGATTGTATACAAACAAGTAGGTCTTCTTCTTTTGAGCAATTATTAATTCCAGATTTGATTTCCAACGGTATATTCTTAAAGTATATTGCTCTTGCTGCCATATACTCTAATTGCATAGTGACAGGGAAATTATTTGCGATATGATGAAAACTATTATCCCTTATGGTGAAGCTTTTTAGTAAATCCAGGGTCGCTTCGTAATCAGACTGATGTGCTTTAAGTCTTTCATTCATTAGCGCTTTTTCTTCTATCTGCTTGCTGTTCGTAACATTATTGTTACCCATTTTAAACTCTCATTATAATTAATAAAATTCTTTTCATTATTATTTCCATACCTGTATAATAACTCTAGTATGGATTGTTTTAACTAACGCCTAATCACATTTTCAATCAATTCTAGTTTCTATTACATATCAATCTAAAATTATTTTGTTATTTAATTATCTCTATATCTTAGTAACTGTTTGATATTCATTATACTTTATATTGTATAAATTGATTTATACCTTGCAACATCCATCTTGAAAGTACCACTTTCATTTTTTACAGTTCTGTAAACTTTTGGATTTTCACTAATACTATTCTCTAAGTAATCAACCCACCATTTAAAACAGACTTTTTTACGTGTGCCGACCCTTTGATAATTTAAACCATTAAAAAAGCATTTATTTAGCTCTTCTCGACATATATTAAATGCCTTACAAGCTTCTGGTATGCTCATTAATTTATATTTGTCTAATTCAGACATATTTGAGTAACATCCTTGTATATACATTCTCTTTAACTAATACCATATAATTTCTGTATTTGAGAGTATTAAATAGTTCTTCATGCAGTCTTATACAAATGATTTGCATAGCAAATATGTCACTAGAATATTCTAATTCAAACAGAATTATCTTGAAACTTATGTCACTTTCATTAAATTTTACGTTCTTGCCCAACCTTATCATTCTCTGTTGTTTATTATTCACAGAATTTACTACTTTCATATCTTTATTATTTTTATTATAATATTTACTACTCTAAATTGATGTATAAAATAGTTTAATTTTTAATTTTATTAATTATCTCTTATTTTACATAAACCTTAAAGCCACTTTATTACAAATTGTATGTGACTAACTAGGTCTTTCTCAATTGTGATGTACCGATGCTACTGGATATAAGAGCTATTGATAACAACTATTTTTATTTCATCACAATCAAATATATCGCAGATGAAGCTATCTTCATTTTTATTAAATGAAACTAAAATAGAAACCACCCGTACGTTTTATTATGTTTTTATTATGCTTCTTATTAATTTAATGCTAAAATATGGAATATCTTTATTACTACCAAACTATTTTTTATTAATTTTTTAATATTTTTAAAATCATTATGAATACACCACAGCAAAGACTCCGTTATTTCATCGAGAAGTATTATAATAATCCAACTGACTTCAGCGCCGCATTAGGTGTTACTGCGGGTTCTTTGAATGGATATTTAAATTCTACACTCGTATTTAAAACTAAATCTACCTTAGCTAGATTAAGTGATACAGGTATAAATATTGATTGGTATTTAAAAGGAGAGGGAGAAGAAGTCAATTATGAAAAACTTCCTAAACAATTTCAAAGAAATATTGAAAATACAATGACTAAAGCAGACGATAATGAAATACAAAATGAATTGTTTAATATGTATAAAGGAGTAATTACATATATCAAATTGCATATTATAAATTTAGGTGAAGCAACTAATGCATTAACAGATCTTAGTAAATTTGCTACTACTTTTATTCCTTTAGCACTTGGGACGAAGATAGATGGTGATTCACATGAAGCAATTTATGCAATTGGTCAATCAATGGAGAATACTGGTATAAGCCCAGAAGATATTATTATATTTGAAGTAAAAAACACTATCCCCAGATATGATTGTATGATTGTCGGATCAACTAATGGTATGCTAATAGTTAGAGAGCTTGTACATTTAAATGAGGAAGGGATTGTTCTAAAATCTGCATCTACCATAGGAAAAGATATCCCAACTGGTGACTTAGATGATTTCATATTATTCGGTATCGTAAAAAAGGTAATAAAAGACTATACACACGTTAACAAGAGTAGTTGATTAGTGTTTGAAATATTTTCATATTGCAGATAGAGACTAAATATAGTTGAATATATATGAATTATATTCATTTTTTAATTCAATTGTAAGACTATCTATTTTCCTTACAAATGTATTATTATAGTTACTGTTAACTACTATGTAGATTAAGATTCATATAAATTCACAAAACCACTTACTTAGAAATACAAATATTTAGAATGGGAAAGACAAGGAAGAGAAAAGGTAAGCGTTGGGATCATCCCGATCACAAGAAGGGTGCGTATTGCTTTGAGCGTGATGGATATATACATACTTATGTATTTGGTAATCGTAAATCTATCAAGAATCTCCCTTGGAATAAAATCAACAAAGATTTTGCAATACAAGTATTAGATAATCGAATTCGTGAATATTACCAAAGAAACAATGGTTTCAACAGTAGTAAGACTGATACTTTTTCAGATTTATTCATTTTGTATAAAGAAGTTAAATTTCAGCATTTGAAACTATCAACCAAACAAAGTGTAGTTAATTGCGTAAGAATGTTCTTAGATAATAATGATCTAGACTTAACAAATACCGTTGGAATCACTAGCTATTTTAGCAGCAGGGTGACATATTTAAAGAAGATTTATGCCGATTCAACTATAAATAATGCTCTAACCCAAATAAGAACTATTTTTAACTTTGCAGTTGAAGCAGAAATAATAGATTCAAACCCTATAAAAAGTTGGATGAGAATAAAAGGTATTAAATTTAAATTTACAATTTGCACGAGAGCTCAATTAAATGACTATCTGGAATCTCTTAAATCATATATCGATGTTGCAACAAAATTAGAAAGCAAAACTTCTGCTATGAAACTATATTATGCTTTAATGATTGTAGGATTTACTGGAATGAGAAGAGGTGAAGTATGTAAAATCAAAGAGTACCATATATTAAATAACAAACTATCAATTCATGGTAAAAACGATATGTGGCGAGATTTTCCGTTCTCAATTAAACCAGGTTTAAAAGAATTTTTATTTAATGAAGTTATACCTTTCAATAATAACCATATTAAAGAAAGTGAGTATCTATTAGGTATTGAAAACTCAACTTCGTTAAGCACCTATATAAAGAACTACAGAGAAATGTTAAAAATTAAGAATGTGGAAGAAGTAAAATTCCATGCTGTTAGAAAATTAGTAGAAAATGAAATGATGAACGACAACAGATTAAATACTAATATTGTTCGTTCATTAATAGGACACTCTCTTCAAACACAGACAAAACACTATATAAATAAGATGAGTGCTGAAGATATTGAAGAAGTAATTAGATTCAACAAAAATAACACCTAAAAAGTGTTTTTTTTACACGTTTTTTGCACGCTACTTTTTTTAATAAATCATATTTCGTTTATTTAATAAAGTTATATCTTTAACTCAACAGTTTTGAGAAAACTAAATATTAAATTTTTGTTATTTTTCATTTCGTCAATATATCAAATTTTGGAATTAAATGAACGAGAGAATCTCAGTAATTATCATATCGTATAATTGTAAGCAATATGTAGAGGATTGTATAAAATCTATCATACTTACATGCTACGAAGCAATTCCTGAGATTATAATAGTTGATAATAATTCGAGTGATGATACAGTTAAGTATATTTCTAATTTGTATCCAGAAGTGAAGATAATAGAAAATAATGAGAATAAAGGATACGCGGCGGCTATTAATATAGGTGTAAATGCATCAAATGGTTATTATCTAATACTTTCTAATGCGGATATAGTTTATAAGAAGAATAGTATATATGGCTTAGTCGATAAGTTAAAATCTTATGATAATAAAGCAATAGTAGGGCCACAACAATTATATAATGATGGGACTTATCAGCGTTCTTACGGTTATTTACCAAATATCAAACGTGGGATATTTGACTTACTTGGTATTATTAAATTTAAACTTAAATTAAGAAAAAAATCATTTGAGAATGGAATAAGAAAAGATATAAAAGTTGAATATTTGGATGGTGCTGTATTATGTACTACAAGACTAATTTTTAATAAGTTAAATGGATTTGATGAGAGATTTTTCTTTTACTCTGAAGAAGCTGATTTCTGCTTTCGAGCAAAGAAACAAAATATTGAATCCATATTAGTAACTGAATATCAAGTGGTACATCATCGAGGTGGCTCACAAGAAAATAGAGGTATGAATGAAAAAAGTATAAATATGATAATAGAATCAGAATCTACATTCATAGATATACATCATAACTCATTCAATAAAAAGATTTATTTCAACCTGCAATTAATTTTCTTTAAGCTACTACTCGTTTTGAGTAGAACAACAAAAGATACTGCTCGTACTGAAAATAATAAAAAATATATAAAAGCAATAAAATCGGTTTTAAATGGAAACTAAATATGATTTAGCGATAGCTTACAGGATATATCCAAAAGTGTCAAAAGTACCTGCTGTACACGCTGACAATAAGTATGAACTTTCTAGAGTTTGCCTTGAGTCTTTCTACAATGCCGTGAAGAATGTAAAAGCTTATATCTATATAATACTAGATGGATGCCCACCTGAGTACAAAGAACTCTTTGAGAAGACCCTGATAGGAATAGACTACGAGTTTATAGATAAAGATGGTGTTGGCAATGCACAAACATTTAGCTTACAGATGGATTTACTGCTCAATCAAGATAAAAGTGAAGTCATTTATTTTGCGGAAGATGATTATTACTACCTAGAAAATGCTTTTACCGAACTAATAAAAGCTGTTAAAGACCCAAGAGTAGATTTTCTAACGCCTTACGATCATCCTGATACTTACAACACTGATTTTCATAATTATAAAAAAGAGTACTTAGAAATAGCTGGTCGTAAATGGGGAATAATGTCAAGTACTACTATGACATTTATGACTACAAAAAAGATACTCCGAGAAACTAAGCATATATTTGATACATATACAATTAGAAATTATGATGCTTCGCTTTGGCTATCGTTAACTAAACTGAATGCCTTTAACATTGCTTTGATAATAAAATTTATGTTTACTAATAAACCTTTCTTCAAAATATACTTGAAACTTGTCTATTTCACAATATCACAAGTACTTTTCGGAAAGAAAAGGGTGTTAGTTCAAGCTGTTCCAGCACTCGCTACTCACATGGAAGATGCATTTTTATCGCATAATATTGATTGGTATAAAGAGTTTGAAAAGCATGAAACCAAGTAAGTTAACTATTAGCATTAAGAACGGATTAATTGATTTCATTAATCAATCGGATGTTACTGAAATAATAATTGATGGAGCATCTAATAGATTTGAGAGTGCTTATGCAATTCCCGGAATAGTAGATGCTCATGTACATATAATTGGATTAGGTGAAAATCTCAATACTATAAGACTTGAGAAAGCAAAATCTAAGGATGAGTTGATACAACTAGTAAAAGAGATTGATGTAAAAGATGGTTGGATAACTGGAAGAGGCTGGAATGAAGAGAACTGGGATAATAACGACTTGCATAGATTAGACTTAGATGCAATTAGTTCAGAAGCACCTATATTCCTAGTTCGAGTGGATGGGCACGCAGCATGGGTTAATTCTAAAGCATTAGAATTATCAGAAATTAATAAATACACAGCTAATCCCAATGGTGGAAGTATTCAAAAGGATACTGAAGGCAACCCTACAGGGTTACTAATTGACAATGCAATAGAACTAGTTCGAGATAATATCCCCAAAGCTAGTAATGAATTAATAAAAAAGTACATACTTGACGCATGCTTTGAATGTTTAAGAAATGGAATTACAGAAGTTCATGATATGGATGTCCACTTAAATCACTTACAAGCTTACAAAGAGCTAGACAATGATAACCTTTTACCTATTAGACTTGCGCAATATATCAGAGGATTCGATGGAGAGTATAAGCTAATACAACCAAGTCCATTCTCTGGAAAAAATCTACATATAGTTGGATTGAAGTTCTATGCAGATGGAGCACTAGGTAGCCGAGGCGCTTTGATGATAGATAAGTATAATGATGCTGACACTTATGGATTAGAGTTGATAAGTAAAGATGAACTTTATGATAGAGCATCAGAAGGTTGTGATATTGGTTGGGATATAGCCGTTCATGCTATTGGCGATAAAGCCAATAGAAATGTACTCGATGTATTTGAAAGACTTAGAAGCAAAGGCTATGAAAATAGATTAAGAATTGAACATTCACAATTAGTCCATCCAAATGATATAAATAGATTCTCGGAACTAAATGTTTTCGCATCAGTGCAACCAATCCATTGTACTTCAGATAAGATCATGGCAATCAAAAGATTAGGAGAGAATTACAAGTTTGCATACCCTTGGAAAACATTACTAAGCTATGGTACTTTATTAATTGCAGGATCTGACTTCCCTATCGAATCTCATAATCCATTTTTTGGAATCGATGCTTTTGTTAATCGAATAGCCAAAAATGAAGAAATATCATGGCAGAATGAAGAAACACTTTCACTCGAAGATGCTTTAGAATCATATTGTTACACCCCTCACCTAGCAACTAGAAATTCTAATTCTGGTTCATTAGAAATCGGCAAAAGAGCTGATATAACTATCATAGACAATGACTTAAGCCAATCAAAAAAGATTAAAAATACAAAAGTTATGGCTACTGTTTCCAATGGAAAACTAACTAAACACTTATAATATTTGTAATTATATAATTTTTTCGTAATTTTGTGTCCTTTGCTAAAGCAAAGATTTAAAGGATGCAATATTATTTAAACTATTGACATCCATATTGTTAAACTAAATTAATTTTTTTTGGAGAGCTAAATGGCAGATAATGCTGTGAACGAATCACAAAAAAACGAAGAAGAAGTAAACACTGTAAAAGTTACAGTTGCTTCTGCACCAAAGCAAAGTAGCAAACCTACTGTTACTGAACTTATGGAAAAAGGATTTGATAGTTTCTTGAATTTAGATGATGATGCTTATGCCCAAATGGCTATCGGCTCAGTAATCGAAATCAAAGAAGATGAACTTGTTGAAGGTAAAATTGTAAATATTACAAAAGACGAAGTTCATGTTGATATTGGATTCAAGTCAATTGGTATAATTCCAAGAGCAGAACTAATCGGTTCTGAGAACTACGAAGTTGGTCAAAAACTTGATGTATTCATTGAGAATATTGAAGATTCAAGCGGACACATGATATTGTCTAGAAGACGTGCAGATTTCATGAAAATCTGGGATGATATTATGGATATGTTCGAAAATAGTAAAGTTACTACAGTTAACATACTACGTAGAATCAAAGGTGGTATGGTAGTAGATTTGATGGGTATCGAAGCTTTCTTGCCTGGCTCACAAATAGACGTTAGACCAGTGAGAGATTTCGATGCATGGGTTGGAAATGATATCGAAGTTAAAGTAGTTAAAGTTAATCATCCGAACGAAAACGTAGTCGTATCTCACAAAGTATTGCTAGAAGAGCAATTAGCTGAGCAACGTGACGAAATCATGTCTAATCTTGAAAAAGGATTAGTTTTAGAAGGTACTGTAAAAGCTATCTCTGATTTCGGTGTATTCGTTGATTTGGGTGGAGTTGATGGTCTAGTTCACATAACTGATTTATCTTGGGGACGTGTTTCACATCCTTCGGAAGTAGTTGATTTGGACGAAACTGTTAAAGTTGTAATCTTAGATTACGATCAAGAAAGAAAGAGAATTTCATTAGGAATGAAACAGCTTACTGAGCATCCTTGGGAAAGTATCGGTGCTAAATATGAAGAAGGCACTAAAGTAACTGGTAAAGTAGTTAGCTTGACAGATTACGGAGCTTTCATCGAAATAGAAAAAGGTATCGAAGGTTTGATTCACATTAGTGAAATGAGCTGGACTCAGCACATCAAACATCCTTCACAAATGGTATCTATGGGTCAAGACGTGGAAGCTGTAGTTCTAAACATAGACAAAGATGATAAGAAATTAGCTTTGGGTATGAAACAATTAGAGCCAGATCCATGGGAAGATTTGATGAAGAAATACCCTGTAGATTCTAAGCACGAAGGTATTGTTAGAAATCTAACTAATTTTGGTGTATTCGTAGAATTGGAGCCAGGTGTAGATGGATTAGTTCACATAAGTGATTTATCATGGACTAAGAAAATCCGCCACCCTGGTGAATTTGTTAAGAAAAACGACAGATTAGATGTTGTAGTTCTTAGCATAGATTCAGATCAAAGAAGAATAGCTTTAGGACACAAACAAGTATTAGACAACCCTTGGGATACTTTCGAGAATTCTTATGGTGTTGATTCTGAAACAGAAGCTAAAATCGAAAGAATCATTGAGAAAGGTGTTATCGTTGAATTGCCTGATGGCGTTGACGGTTTCGTACCAGTATCTCAACTTTCATTCGCACCTGTTAAGAATATCAGTGACTACTTCAAACCAGGTGATACATTACCTCTAAGAGTAGTTGAATTTGATAAAGAATCTAAGAAAATTGTATTGTCTGTAGTAGAAGCTCTAAGACATAGATCAGCTGAAGATATTGAAACTTATAACAAGAAGCATCAAGTACCTAACGCTGAGAAATATACTTTAGAGTCAGTACAACAAGCAACTCCTGAAGAAATCGAAGATTTCTTAAGAGAAACTAGTGTACTAAACAGTAATACTGTTGCTCCTAAGAAAGAAAAAGAAGAAACTACTGAGGAAACAAAAGCTGAAGAAACTACTGAAGAAGTAGTAGAAGCAGCTGAAGTTGCTAAAGAAGAAAAAACTAAGAAAGCAAAAGCTACTAAAAAGAAAGAAGAAGCTCCGAAGGAAGAAGCTGCTGAGGAAACTAAAACTGAAGAAACTACTGAAGAAGTAGTTGAAGTTGTTGAAGTTGCTAAAGAAGAAAAACCTAAGAAAGCTAAAGCTACTAAAAAGAAAGAAGAAGCTACTGAGGAAACTAAAGCTGAAGAAACTACTGAAGAAGTAGTAGAAGCTAATGAAGTTACTAAAGAAGAAAGTTCTGAAGAAGAATAATCTTTTAGTATTTTTAGTATAGAATTAATAAGGCTGTCTTAATTATAAGACAGCCTTTTTTTTGTGTTATCCTTACTCTTTTTAGGGAATACTTTCTAGAAGCTAATTAAATAACTAGAGCTGAAACCTCCTTATAATCGTGTTACTGCGAGAAGCGAAGAGACGTGCTTGCCAAGCCAAAGGCATGGGCAGTCTTTTAATAGTTATCCCAAAGATACTACACAGCCACAAACTTCTAGTCCTTGTTGTCACATCTTAGTCCATTTCATCATGTATATCTTACAATTGTGTTCTGAATAAAACATTTGGGACTATTAAACCTGGACTCTTCGGACACTTAGTTCCAATCTGTGTGACGATTTTATATTAGGATGGTATCGCAAAGAGGTATGCACTTAGACTTCGCTCACCACAAGCAATACTTCTCTATATTTTGAGATAATTTAAATATAAACAGCAATGGATAAAAGAGATCGCTCATGCCTTTGGCTTGGCAAGCACGTTCTTTCATCCTCGCGATGAAACTGTTTTATAGATGGTTAATATGCGGCTGGTGCGTTCGTATCATCATCATCAAAGTAAATGTTAATATCACGAACATCATCGTAGTTCTTTAGCTTGCGGATGAGAAGCTCTTTTTCGACTCCCTTTTTGAGCTTCATGTTGTAGTAAACTTCTATGAAATCTCGTTCATCGAGTGCACGGACGTTAACCACTTTGAGGGAGCTAGTGCTTGATTTCAAAAGCTTTTTAACTTCGTCATTGATTTCGTTTGGCTTGTACGTGATATGTATTAGGTAGTTCACATCAGCTGTTTGGAAAACGTTTGTATTAGAAAGGAGTAGTAAAACTAAACATATAAAGATAGTCCCAATAACGGCAACTAAATAGAGTCCTACACCCGAAGCCATTCCGATACTGAGCGAGAAGAAGATAAATACTATATCTTGCACATCACGGACGGCGGTTCGGAATCGAATAATAGACATTGCCCCTACTAACCCGAATGCCGTAGCTAAGTTATTACCAATCACTAATAACACAAGTGAAGTAATAATAGTAAGTACTATCAGAGAACTTACAAATGTTCGAGAATAGTTTGGCCCTTTGTAAGTAACTCGATAAACGATAGATATAAGTACACCACAAATGAACGATATACTCAATGAGTATATAATCTCGAGTGCTGTTACGGGAAAAAGTTCTATGTATTGAAATTCATTCATAATTAAATCTGTTCCGCACGAAAATAAGCAAATCGTGATTGTTTTACTATTGATTTGTGGCTATCTATACAAATTACATACTTGGAAGCCGATTCTCTTTTCAAAGATAATGATTCTGACATATTCCGTACCCAACTTGGAAGAAAATTATCAAATTTTATTTCTAAAATAAAATAATCTAACATAGCTGGCTTTATATCATCGTCAATAAACAGACTATCTATTTTAGGATACGCTACACTTCTGAGGTTCTTATCGAAAGTTATTCTTAGATTATTTTGAGTAGGATGTATTTCAGTATAAGGTTCTCTATCATATATCACATTCACTATTGGTCGCAAATTGTAAGACATTACTTGAAAGAAGAATTTATTCAAATCTTCGTTATCTGTAGTTATAGTTCTTTCATTTATCATTCGAAGTGCATCGTAATAATTTGTAGAGAATCTATTTTTCATCCCAGGTTCTTCGAACTTTCTTTTCACTTCAAAGAAGACTATAGAATTAGGATCGAAATCATATCCTCGCAATCTCACTTTCTTTCTATGTTTTAAACCAGCCACTTTCTCATAGTAATGCTTTAAATCCATAGAGTCAAGATATATACTTCTTACAGTATAGTACTTAAGTTCGGGATTAATATTGTCATCTAATTTGAGTTTCGTCAAAATTATATTACGAAGAAGTGGTATCTTATGTTTGTGAACATAGAATTTGTACTCATATCTCACTTTCTAAAATCCCAGTTTTCTTTTGGCAAAAGTATAAAGTGGTATTTTTTCTGAGTAAATAGATGCTTTACAAATCATACCTGGCCTGATGAATTTATCTGGATTCGTAACTCTAGCTGTTACTAGAAAGAATTGATTTCGTCCTCTTATTCGAATCTCATCTTCTATATTAGTGATAATTGCATTATATATATTATCAGTTTTGTCAATAGAAAGCTCAACTTTGTCATCTAGGTCAACATATCCAATTTCATATACTTTTACAGGGATTTTTACTAAGAAATCTGACGGGTTTTTGATTTTTATTAAGTCTATGCTATCTTGGTAATAACTTATTAAACCGCTGAAAGGGGCTTTTATTACGTACTTATCTTTCTTCTGTTCTAGATTGGCTAATCGCTCCTTGAGTGTCTTTATCTGCGATTGTATTACTTCCAATATTTCAATTTTCTCACCAGTGGATACTGTTTCTAAGCTTTTCTCGGCTAGCTGTAAATTGATTTTTGCTAGGTTATTTGCATTTCTGAATTGCTCATATTCTAACTGAGGAATGAGATCTTCTTTAACCATTTTTTCAGCTCGCTGGAGTTGTATGGCAGTAAACTCAACATTGCTTTTTGCTATTTTCAGTTTGTCGTCAAACTCTCTAATAATAGATGACTTCTGACCAGTAATTTTATCTTGGTATTCCGCTTTTGCAACTGCTAATTCGGATTGGAGTGTAATTATTTGTTCATTAATTACATCCGAATTAATCACCGCAATAGTATCATCTTCATTAATTGTCTTATTGTGATTATAGAAATTAATCTTAGCTACATCTCCCCTGTCGAATATATAATCCGTCTTTGCAGTTGAGAAGTTGCGATCATTGTCTATAATCATAGAACTCAATTCACCATTATTATCACGAGTCAATCGCCATTCTTTAGCTGAGTAAACGAGCGAATTTGCCTCAATCAAGTAATTAACTTCGAAAGGAGCTAAAATGAATAGCGGTGCTATAAATAATAATATGACTGAGTATTTTCTTATCATAATAACAAAATTAACACAATTTTAACAATTTATTGAATTCTTCTAAAGATTAGACACTTTGTATTATGAAATCCTTCGTTTCTTTATTAATTTTATACTATTTTAGTATATTATAAATTGAATTGAAGTAAGCTTTTTCAAAAAAAAGACCATTCGCAGGGGCAATTGTCGAACATAAACTCCTGTCTTTTGCAAACAATGAGTCCTTTAAATAATCTACTTCCAGCTTTCCTGAGCCTATATCTACCATTGTCCCCACCAAACTTCTAACCATTGAATATACGAACCTATTAGACTTAATGTTCAGTTTTATATCCGTTTCATTGATTCGTATCCATTGGCATCTTTCCAATATACACCTATAATGATTCAGATCATTATTTACTTTGGAATAGGTAGTGAAGTCATATTCTCCAATAATAGATTGAGCAGCATCATTCATCAAGTTAATATCTAGTTTCTCTTTGTAATTCGCAAAGTAACGCCTTTTGAAAACAGAGTAGTCATTTGTAATATAGTAACTATATTCCCTTGATATGGCGTCAAAACGAGCATTATAGTTCTCATCTATTATTTGGGCATCAATTAGTTGTACATCATTAGGTAGAACCGTATTTATTGCCGAAACTATTTTCTCCTCGGGAATTCGAAAATCATCTATTTTGATAGTTGCTATCTGACTAATACCATGAACACCAGTGTCTGTTCTTCCAGCTACTATTATTTTATATTTATTCCCCGTTTTTAGTTCGAATGCTTTTGTTAGCTCACCTTGTAGTGAACGTTGCCCAGGTTGCATTTGCCACCCTACGAAATCAGTCCCATCAAATTGGAATTTTATAATTAGTGTTTTCATTTTAATATCTCCCCTGCTTCTTCTGCCCAAAAGAGTAAATCTAATTCATCCATTGGGATATTCAATTCATTTGAGAATTCCATAAACTTTGTAGAAACGGCATCATATCTTGATTTAGTAGAAATGTTAGGTACTTCTTCAAATACACCAGACGTTACTAAATGCTTAAGAATGTGTCTATCGAGTATGGCTAGGTTCCTATAACCTATGTTCCTGAGGTAATGTGCCGATTCCTTTCTACCAATGCCATTCACATTTTCGTTTATCCACTCTCTTTTCTCTTCACCAGACAATTCCGAATCTAAAATGGCTTTAATTCCTTCCCACTGCTCTTTAATCAAAAGTAATCTTTTTGATTTTTGATTATGGAATCGGATATAATTATTCTTATCTCTAAGAATAGGTGTTGGATCGAATTCTTTATTGAGAAAGTCAAGTTTTTCTAATTCTAATTGTACAGCCATAGCTGAACTAGCTCTACTTTGAGGTGTACAAATACAAAAACAAAGTTCATAAAAGTATTTGGACTCTTGTACGTTTTTGAAATCATCTAACCTTTGCCTAATAAAAGGTTTTAGTTTTTCATATTTATTTTGGAAAATTATAGGCAATTGTATGGAAATCATAATAATAAATTTTATATTTAATTTTTACTAATTTAAAAATTTAAGCTGGATAAATAATGCAAATTGAAAAGATACAAGAAGAGTTAAGAAAAATGGGAGTCGATGGATGGTTATTCTATGATTTTCATGGAAGAGATCACATAGCTGCAAGGATTTTGGAATTACCCTCTGGTCACATGGCAACAAGAAGATGGTTTTACTATATCCCAGCAAATGGGACACCTGTAAAACTCAATCACAAAATAGAACCAAATTACTTAAAACACTTACCAGGAGATAAAGAGTTATATCTTCCTTGGCAAGAGCTTTCCTCAAAGTTAAAAGACATATTGAAAGGTGCTAAGAACATTGCTATGCAGTATTCGCCTAATAATGACATACCTTATGTTTCAATAGTCGATGCGGGTACTATAGAACTAATAAGAGGGTTTGGAGTAGAGGTTGTTAGTAGTGGCAACTTGGTAAGTTTATTCGAATCCCACTTAACCAATGAAGAAATAGAAGACCACAGAAAGTGTGGCGAAGTAATGCTTGAAATAAAAGATAATGCTTTTAAATACATAAGAAAAAGGATTGACAAAGACAATCCAGCTACTGAGTATGAAGTACAACAGTATATGCACCAACAATTCAGAGATAAAGGGATATTCTGGGATCATGGGCCAATAGTTGGAATAAATGAACATGCTGGTGACCCCCACTTCGAACCTACTCCTGAGAATAGTTATAAAATTCAAGAAGGGGATTTGGTATTGATTGACTTATTCGCACGATTTGAGAAAGAAGGAAGCATCTATTATGATGTTACTTGGATGGGATTTGTCGGGAATGAAGTCCCTGAAAGAGTAAAAAAGTTATTCAGAATTGTAGCTGATGCTAGAGATGCAGGATATCAATTAGTAAAGGAAAGATATTCTACAAATAAGGATATATCAGGTGCTGAAGTAGATGATGCAGTTCGTAATGTAATTATAAATGCTGGATATGGAAAATACTTCTGGCATCGTACTGGTCATAATATAGCAACAGATTGCCATGGCAATGGTGCCCATATAGACAATCTAGAGACTAAAGACGATAGATTACTTATAAAAGGCACTATCTTCTCATTAGAGCCAGGTATATATATACCTGAAGAGAAACTAGGGTTTAGAACCGAGATTGATGTTATAATTGACAATAGCGGTAACGTAGATGTTGCTGGTGATATTCAGCAAGAGTTAATTATAATATAACAATTGAAATTCAACAATATTAAAACAAAAATGCCACTCTATCGAGTGGCATTTTTTATTTTCTTTTAGATTTAAAATTTTATTTTTGAGCAGCAGTAGCTTCTTCAGCAACAGGTTCAGCTTCTTTCTCGTCTCCACCTAATACTTTTCCAATTAGCCATTTTGCCATTGCTTTTCCTTCAGCAGGAGTTAAACCTTGAGCTGGCATACCACCAGGGAATTCAGCAGGATTCTGAGGCGATGGACTTAATATAAACTTAACTAAATCTCCTTCTTTGCCATCATATTTAGGTACAACATCATTATATGCTGGCCCAACACCCTTAGCATCAAATTTATGACAAGCAATACATCTTGTATCGAATATAGCTTGTGCATCAACTACTGGCTCAACTTCTGATTTAGCATAACTAGCTTGTCTTGCTTCATCTGACTTAGCGTGTATTTCTGAAATTCTATTTAGATTACCAGCTACACTTGTGTGGAATGCCTCTTGATCTTGAGCCGCAAACATAGCAAATGATATCATAATAAACATAAACCCATATTTCACACCCGAAGTATGATCTTCTGATTTTGTCAAATATATAGATTGTGCAAAGAACACAACGAATAAAAGTGAAATCAAACCAAATACAAACATCATTCCAGAAAGGGCATTATTAGGAATAGTTACTATTTGGAAAGCATAAATTAAAGGAATTAATAATGCTGAGTAAAGACCCTTTTTTCTTACGAAATTTTTTGATAATTCTCTTTCTTCTTCAGTTGCAAATTTATAACCACCTTGCCATGAGAATGAATAGAACAAATAAACAGCAGAAGCAAAAGCAGTACCCATAGTTAATATAAGTAAAGTTTTGAAAATCGTATTAAGACCAAACAACATACTAAATATTGATTGTCCCCACAAAGAATGATCATAAGCATAAGTAGTAGCACCAGCTAAAAACCAAGTAGCTACAATTAAAAGTATTATACCCCATATACCTGTAAATGCACCTGTATTTTCTACATCTTCATCCAAAGTATTGTATTCATCTACTATAGACTCACTTTTAGAGCGGACATTAGTTTTAAATGAATAAAATAATGATTTAAAATTTAACGAATTCTTATAAACATATAAAGATGCTATAGCCATTGAAAAGACAAGAAGCCCTACTATCATATATCCTAGTATATCTCCTTCAGTACCTGAAAGTAGCTGTGGGTAACCTAATATAAAACTTAGGAAAGGTACAATACCAAGGCCAAACCACATACCAGTAATTCCAGTACCTACTTTGATTAAATCTTGCGCTAATTTTTGATATCTGAAATCATTATCCTTCTTTGCTTTTCTAGCAGCTTTTGAAGAAAGTAATACAGATCCAAACAACAAACCTGTATAGGCGAAAAGGAAAGATGCTGATATATAGAGCATCAATCTGATTAACGTCAAATGACTAGAACCAACAGGAATAACCAAGTCATTAAATAAGTCCATTACTTTGCCTTTTTCTAAATTATTTTATCAATTATTATTAAAATTAGAATCAATAGCACATATATGTTGATAAACATAAAAGTCTTTCTGATTCGTTTTCTTTCCAATTCTCTTTCAAGAAGATACCTAGCATTATAAACTAATGTCAATTCTGCTATAAAAAAAAGTATTTGAGTAAATCTATTATCTATTACACCATAAAAGGGTATAATAAGAGCTATTGACGCTAAAGAAACTATCCAAACAAAAGTAACTCTTCCAATCTGTGCATTGTTTAATAACCTATTAAGCATCACAAAGCCAGCTTTCTCATACTGTTCATCAAACAGTAGTAACAATAGCCAAAAATGTGGCATTTGCCATAAGAAAAGAAAGAATGCTAAAGCCCAAATTGAAGTAGCATCATAAGCTCCCCCAGCTGCTATCCAACCTATAAGTGGTGGTAATCCACCTACAATAGCTCCAGGTAATACCGCTAAGTTCGAAACTCTTTTCATTGGTGTATATACTAAGTTATATATTAGTAAAGTTACTAATCCAACTAACATGGCACCAATTTCACCAGTTCCTAATAGCAACAGCATACCCAGCAAAGATAATATACTAGAAATCGCAAACCCTTTACTAGAATCCAATCTACCAGAAGCCATAGGTCTTCTTTTAGTTCTTTCCATCATTGGGTCTATTTTTCGTTCTTGCCAATGATTAAATGAGGCAGACCCCATAGACATTAACATAGTCCCAAAGAAAGTAAGAGCTAAATTGAGATCGAATTTAACTTCATATAGTAGATAACCAACTAATGCCGTAATAGCAACAGAGAATGAAATTCTATATTTACCTAAATCAAATAAATCTTTGATTATACTTGTATCTTCTATTTTCACAGAACTATTCATTCTAATCCCTATCTTATTCGGATGGAATCAAATTATTTATTACTATTCTCTGACATCTCATTAGATTCAGATTCAGTAGATTTTTCTTCAGTAGTGTTAACTTCTTCTTTATTGTTACTACCCTGAGATTCAATCCAAGCGTAATAATCGTCTTGTTCCATAACAACAAATTTCTTGTACATATTCCAGTGATTTACACCACAATATTCGGCACAAGCGATATCATAGACACCAGTCTTTTCAGGAGTAATAACTACAAACTCATTTCTTCCTGGGACGGCATCTTGCTTTATTCTGAATGCTGGGATGTAGAAACTGTGTAATACGTCTATTGATGTAATATTAAACTTAAGGGTCTTACCGACAGGTACGTAAAGTGTATCGGTCACTGTACCATTCTCGTATTTAAAATCCCAATCCCACATCTTTGCAGTAACAGAGATTTCTTCATCAAATTCTTTTGTATTTCTCAAATCTGCAAAGTCTTTATATCCATAATAGAACATAGACATTACTAAAATAGTAGGTATTACAATCCAAGTAACTTCTATAGCCGTATTACCATGATATGGAGTTGGTATAGGGTTTTTACTTGCCCGATATCTAATTACAAAATAAATCATTGCTACTGTAACAAGTAGTAGCATAAGTACCGATATTACAGTTATATAGAGCATAGCACTATCAACTGTACCTGAGTATCTAGAAGTTTGTTCAAACATTTTCTATCCAGTATATGTATTGAATAAATCAAATGAATACATTATAATTATGACGGCAAAAACTAACCCGCAGGCTATTAATATACTTTTCATAAGTATATCGTCATATTTTATATGCATAAATATATTAATTACAAGCATCGCCTTAATTGATGCTATAAGCATTGCAACAAAAAACGTATAATTCCCTAAATTAACACTTGCTACAGTGACTGTCAAAGCAGTAAGTGCTACTAGAGCAAGCCATATCATTACGTTTTTCCCGTAACTTGGAACGTGTTCATGTTTATCAACGCTTGTATTTTCGTTATGTCCGCTCATTTTTTAACCTTTTAATGTAATAGATAGAACAATGGAAATAAGAAAATCCAAATCAAATCGACTAAGTGCCAATATAATCCCGCGTTTTCCAAAACTATATATTTTTTTGGATTAATTGTTCCAGTTTTTATAAATATAAAACAAAACACCATAATTACCATACCAACTATAACGTGGAAAGTATGTAAACCTGTCATCAAATAATATAATCCAAAGAATACAACTTCACCAGCTGGTCTTGTTTCTTTTAGCTCCATAGAACCTGGAAAAATACCATGGTGTATCTTTGCAGACCATTCAAAGTATTTATTCACACAGAAAGTAGCTCCAAAACCAAAAGTAATGACTAAATAAAACAATGATGTTTTAATACTTTCTCTACGAAGAGCAACAATAGAGAGTACCATAGTTAATGAACTTGTCAATAATACAAGTGTATTAACAGCTCCCATAACAATATTAAGCTCCATTGCCGCATTATGATAGTCATGAGGATAAGCAATTCTATATCCATAATACAAGATAAATAACCCACCAAATAGTAGCACTTCTGTAAAGAGGAATAACCACATTCCAAATTTGGAACCGTAATCATCTCTATGGAAATGGACGTATAATTGATTGTTGTCACCATAACCGTGTCCGGCATGATTATTTGAATGCCCGTGAGCATCAACAGATGTAGTACTCAATTTAGCTATTCTCCTGATTAATAATGTTTTCTTTATTCTTTAAGTCTCTGAATATTCTTTCATCATGATCACTGTAATCATACGGATCTTTACTTGGTACAGGTGTATCTATAAAGTTCAATAGTGGTGGTGGTGATGGCATAGTCCATTCTAAAGTCTTAGCACCCCACGGATTTGAACCGGCTGGTTTACCTTTAAATATTGCAATTAATAAATTAGTAAACATAAGTAAGATAGCAGTTATTAATATCCAAGAACCAACTGTTGATACTACATGATAAATTTGAAATTCAGGTAAATAATCAAAATATCTTCTAGGCATTCCCATATATCCCATAATAAACATTGGGAAATACAGTACATTAGCTCCTATGAAATACATAACTACACCAACTTTAGCCACTTTTTCATTGTGCATTCTTCCAAACATTTTAGGGAACCAAAAATGCATAGCAGCTATAAACATTGAGAGAATACCTCCAATGATCACATAGTGAAAGTGAGCTATAACAAAGTAAGTATCGTGTAAGTGAACATCAGTTGAAATTGAGCCTAAATGTAATCCAGTCAAACCACCTATTGAGAATAAGAAGATTGCACTTAGTGCCATTAACATTGGTGAAGACATTACAATAGTTCCTCTCCATAATGTTGCAACCCAATTAAATACTTTTACACCAGTAGGTATAGCAACAAAGAATGTTAAAAACGAGAATACAGTTCTAGCAGTATCACTCATACCACTTGTAAACATGTGGTGAGCCCAAACTAAATATCCTATAAAAGCAATTGACATAGTTGAGTATGCCATAACTTTGTAACCAAAGATTGACTTTCTAGAGAATGTAGCTACTACATCAGAGATTACTCCAAAAGCAGGAATAGCCATTATATAAACTGCAGGGTGTGAATATATCCAAAATAAATGCTGATATAAAACCGGATCCCCACCCATAGTAGGATCAAATATTCCAAATTTATAAGTTCTTTCCAATAATACAAGTACAATTGTAATACCAATAATAGGAGTTGCTAATACTTGAATCCAAGCAGTAGAATAAAGTGACCATGAAAACAATGGCATTTGGAACATTGTCATTCCTTTTATTCGCATTCTATGTATTGTTGTTATGAAATTCAATCCAGTTACAATCGATGAAAATCCAAGTATAAAAGCAGCTATTAATGGTAAAGTAACATCGGTTCCGGTCCTCAAACTATAAGGGACATAAAATGTCCATCCAGTGTCAATATGTGTTTGAAATATTATTGCATATAGTGCTAAAAAAGCACCAGCTAAGTATAAATAATATGACAAGAGATTAATTCTTGGAAATGCAACATCATCTGCTCCAATCTGTAGAGGTAAAAAGAAATTACCAAATACAGCTGGAATACCTGGAATGATAAATAAGAATACCATTATCATACCATGCAAGGTAAAGAATGAGTTGTATGTCTGTGCATCAATAAATGATATTGTTTGCCCAGGAGTTAACATCTCTAATCTCATCATAAAGGCAGCCGTTAAGCCTAATAAGAAAAAGGAAAGAATTGAAACTAAATACATGATACCGATTCGCTTATGGTCCGTTGTCAATAACCAAGCTAGCAAACCTTTATGTTTAGTCTTAATTTGAAAGAAATTCGTATAATTTTTATTAGTTGTAGTATTCATGCTCATTTTACAACTGTCTCCATTTTATTTTTTGCTTTTTTGGAAGAAATCATTAGATACCCAATAAATATAAGTAACGTCAGTATCATCGTACCCCCAACTATTGGGAGTAAATTCAATACATAAGATTTTCCTTTCGGATCATATTTAAAGCACAGTTCTAAAAAATTATTTATCGTTGGCTGTGCTAACCCTTTACTTGCTTCTATAATTGACATTTTAAAATTGAAAGGTAAAAATTCTGTTCCATTGTGATATCTTGTTATCTTACCTTCTGGTGATAATACTACTAATATTGCACTATGAAGATAATCTTTTTCACCTTCTTTTGAAAAATTAAAGCCAATAGCTTTTGTCAACTTTCTAATTTGAACACTATCTCCTGTCATGAACTTCCAGCCATTTGGATCAATCTTTCTTTGTAATCCAGCTAGATAATTCTTTTTCCATTTTGAAGATATTTTAGAATCTTCATTATGGTCAAAACTAATAGAAAAAGCGTTATAATCTTGACCTGGTATCAAATCTGTAGATTCAATTACTTCTGCAAACCCTTCTAATAAGGGGCTACATATTCCGGGACAATTAAAATAAACCATAGATATAACTGCCGGTTTACCATCTAATTGATCGAATAGATTTACCACTACCCCATCCGAATTTGTGAATATAGCATCCTTAGGAATGTATTCACCAAGCTTTTCTTCAACGCCTACTTTTTCGTTTGCCTCTTTCTGTGCAAACATTAGTGTAGGTACTAATAAACAAAGAACTAATCTTTTAATAAACATTTCAATACGTTAGTTAACTGAGTATAAACCAACCAATTTTGAGTGTAATTGTATCCACTCTTCGTCTGTTAAGCTTACCACTTTAGTATTAAAACCATTTTGTGGTAAATCACTTAATATTAACTTTTTAAATTTGCTCATATCAGATTTCCAATCCGTTGTTCCGTTAAGAGAGTATAATGCTCTGTCAACATCTAATGTGTTATTAGTTACTATTGAAACATCACTTGATTGATTGAAATTTGTTTTTACAATTTTAAAGTTTGTTGTCTTATCTTTAGCAACCAATTTTGTTGCTTTTTCTAAAGAAATCTGATTTTTAGTTGTTCTACCGTCTGCTAAAGAGTAAGTTAAATCCAAATTTGATAATTCATCTTCGCTTACATCGGGGAAACTTGCAAAAGTTCTTATGTATTGTATGATACCGAATCTTTCTTTTACAGTCAATTGATTGTACGAGTTCATACCATTAGCAACAATACCTTCTTCTAATGTTTTGTACATATCAGCAAAATTACGTCCGTTTGTCCAACCTTCTTCCGCATGAAAATTTCTCGGAGGAGGATTAAGACCACCACCAGCTGGTCCATCGCCTTTGCCATTTTCTCCATGGCAAGATACGCAGTTGGCTTGGAATAATTCTTTACCATTTGCAATCAATTCTGGAGTAGGATTATTACCTAATTCAGCAACATCGATACCCGCTTGCAGTTGACCTTTTTGTTCGACTACATTATCGTGTCTTTCTACATTTATAGAGTTGATAAACTTTGTGTCATTATCAGAGATATAATCTTGATGCTGTACATAATACTTACCTGCTACTATTATAGCAACTAGAACTACAAAATAAACTAGCCCCATCCATCTAGATGGTGTAGAAAATATTTGTTTGAAGTCAACTTCTGTTTGATATTTTTTATTATCTGACATTACTTACTCTATAAATTTAATTATATTTGAAAATCTAAAGCTCTTTTCAACTTAGGATCACCAATAGGGATATGATTTTTCTTATTTGCTGCTAAGTAATAAAATACTAATATTATACCTACTGATAGAGAAATAAACCCTAATTCTATCCAACCAAAAACTGGACCTTCAGTTCCACTCATTCTATTATAAGTAGGCATTACTAACCAATACATATCATAAATATGTGCACCAATTATCCAAAATGAAGCTAGTTTCAATCTACTTGGATCCATCTTAGAATTTCGATTTAATAATAAGCCAAACGGAATAATAAATTTAATGAAAACTAATCCAATTGACAAATATTCCCAACCATTTTTCATTCTTGGTAAGAACCAAAATGTTTCTTCAGGGATATTAGCATACCATATTAGCATATATTGGGAGAAAGCCATGTACATCCAAAATGCTGTGAATGCAAACATCAATCCACCCATACTATAGTAATGATTTCTATTAATTTCTTTTAATAGGTTACCATTTTCTTTTAAGTTCAATGTAATTAAAGTTAGAACAGCCATTGCTGTAGCAAAAGTACCAGAAAAATAGTAAACACCAAATATAGTTGAGAACCAATGTGGTTCCAAACTCATTGCATAATCTATAGCAACCATCGTAATACTGATAGCAAAAATTGCCATGAAAGGAGCTGAAATTAACGCATTTATTTTGGTTGTTTTTTGACTTTGAGTGGTATCCTGACTCATAGAATTTCTTAAATAGACAAATAAGAAGAAAGTCATGATTAGAAAAATACCAATAGAACGTGCATAAAAGAATTCCGTATTCAAATATGGTGATTTTTGATATAATATTGGATCATTCATAACGACGTCTAAATGAGCCCATTCAAATATCTCATGCATATTAAATAATATAGGCAAAGCCAACAATGGTGTAGCCAAAAAGATAAACCCTTGTTGCTCAGCTATCCTTCTGAAAGGAACGCTCCATACAGCTCCAGCAATATGCTCTAGTGCTACCAAGAATATTGCACCCATACCAACACTTACTATTAGTAGTAACGATATAATATTATTAAAGGATGCTCTCATCGGATCTAATTGGTAAGCAAAAAATGCTGTAATAATGCCTATTACCAACAAAGGTAATCCAAACTTAAGGTAACCTTTAGGTAAATCCTTTTTGGTATAGTTTATTTGTATTTCGTGATTACTCATTGCATATCCTCCTCTGTTGCGTCTAACGCTCTTTGCAATGTTCTAACATAGTTCACTATCGCCCATCTCTCTTTTCTTGTTACAGTTTTTTTATAACCAGGCATTACGTTTTGTCCTTCAGTTATTACGTGATAAATTCTACCGTCTGTCCACGATAATAATTTGTCTGAATGAAGCGTAGGTCCATTAGGGAACTGACCTCGAAGTCTAGAATCACCTTTAGCTAAATCACCATGACATGGACTGCAATAAGTAAGATATTTTCTTTTTCCTAAAGCTATGTTTTCTTCATCAGCTATATAAGGGTTAACCAAATTTTCTGATGCACCATCAGGATCATCACTATATAAATAAGGCATAAATCCTCTAGCAACTGAACCATTTACTGGTTCTCTAGAACTAATTCCATTTTTAAAGAAATCAGAATGGTCTTGAGCAGTTACCTTATGTTGTACTAACATCCAATCAAATGGTGGTAGATATAAAGCTTTATTCATGTGTAAATAAACACTTATAGATGTAAATCCAGCAATTAAAAACATTCCAATTACAAATTTTGAATCTAATATTTTGTGTTTTGTATTAACTTCTTCTTCATCAAAATAGATTTCATCAATTTGATATGCTCCTATAGAAGATAAAAAAGCTTTAACTCCTTCTAAATCAAATTTTGAATCTACTGCCTCTATATTAACTCCAAATTTATCTGACGATACTGCTTTCATATAACTACTATCATGTAGTGGATGAGCATTATTCGGAAACTTGAAGTAAAATATTAACATGACTGCTACAGTGAGAACAGCACCGGTCAAAACAGTTATTTCAAACATAATCGGTACAAAAGCAGGTAATGGAAATAATGGTTTACCACCAATTACTTGAGGGTAATCAACATTATACACCCAATACATGAAATATAGCATTAGTGACATACAAGTCAAACCAATTACAATTGTATAGTAACCCATTTTAGAGGATTTTAATTTCATAGCTCCATCAAGCCCGTGTACGGGATATGGTGTATTAACATCATATTTCTCGTATCCGGCATCTGCTACTTTTGCAGCTGCACTCATTATCTCGTCTGGCGTTTTAAATAACGCTGCTATTGAATATAGTTTACTCATGGTCTTCACCTTCATGATGAGATGGTTGTGCCCCTTCTGATACTGCTTTTATTTCAGCAATAGCTATTGAAGGTAAAAATCTTGTAAATAATAATACACAAGTAAAGAACAAACCGAAACTTCCTATTAAGATTGCAAAGTCAGTCATTGTAGGTCTGTAGTACGCCCAACTAGAAGGTAAATAGTCTCTTGATAGTGATGTAATAACAATCACAAATCTTTCAAACCACATACCAACGTTAACGAATATCGCAATTATGAACATAGGTACAATACTTGTTCTAATTTTCTTAATCCAGAAAAGCTGAGGTATAAATACGTTACAACTAAACATAGTCCAATATGCCCAAGCATAAGGTCCAAAAGCTCTATTTACAAATGTAAAGTATTCAGGTTGACTACCAGAGTACCATGCTATGAAGAACTCCATAGAGTACGCGTAACCTACCATAGTTCCAGTTAGTAATATAATCTTGTTCATCGTCTCAAGAGTTTTAATCGGAATCAGATCATCCATATCAAACACTTTTCTAATAACTATCAATGAGTTCTGTACCATAGCAAACCCTGAGAAAATCGCACCCGCTACAAAATAAGGCGGGAAGATCGTTGTATGCCAACCAGGAAGGATAGACACAGCAAAGTCAAAGGATACAATAGTATGTACAGAAAGCACTAGTGGAGTTGCAAGACCAGCAAGTATCAAATAAGTCATTTCATAATGTTGCCAATGTCTATTTGAGAATCTCCATCCTAAACTAAATATTGAATAAATTACTTTCTTAATTTTTCCAGTTGCTCTGTCTCTAAGTACAGCAAAATCTGGTATCAAACCAACATACCAAAACACTAATGATACCGTAAAGTATGTTGAGACAGCAAACACATCCCAAAGTAGTGGTGAGTTAAAGTTTACCCATATATCATGTTGATTTGGATAAGGAAGCAAATAAACCGCAGCAATCCAAGGTCGTCCCGTATGTATAATTGGGAATATCAGGGCCGTTATAACGGCAAATATCGTCATGGCTTCTGCAAATCGAGCAATACCATTTCTCCATCTTTGTCTCAGAAGGAATAAAATTGCTGAAATCAAAGTACCAGCGTGACCGATACCAACCCAGAATACGAAATTAACAATTGGCAGAGCCCAACCTACAGGGTTATTATTACCCCATAGACCAGTACCATAATAAAATGATAATGCAATCCCAATTGTACCAATCAAAAGCATAGTGGATGTAAATCCAATAGCTATGAAAAACTTCATATTTGGTATTCTATCTAAAGGGGCGATGATTAAATCATCAATCTCTTTGAGAGACCTATTCCCTTTGACATTTACTTCATTTTTTGTATAATCAATGGTGCTCACTCTTCACTCCCAATGAATCTGAATTCCGTAATTTTGCTAAATATGTTACATTTGGCTTAACATTTAAGTAATCTAACACATGGTATCCAAGATTGTGTTCTCTCATCATAGCCACTCTTGAATCTTTGTCATTTGCATTTCCAAATTCAATTGCGTTAGCTGGACAAGCATCTTGACACGCTGTTGTTACATCAGATCCTTTTAATGTTCTTCCATCTTCTTTTGCATTTTGTCTTGCTTGTGATATTCTTTGTACACAGAATGTACATTTTTCCATAACCCCTCTTGCACGTATAGTCACTTCTGGGTTCATCATTATCTTAGTTGATTCTGTTTTGTAATGACCGTTTGCTAAATTGTCTCTAAAATCATAGAAGTTAAATCTTCTTACTTTATAAGGACAGTTATTACCACAATAACGAGTACCTACACAACGGTTATATACCATTTGGTTTAGTCCGTCTTTACTGTGTGTAGTTGCAACTACTGGACAAACATTCTCACAAGGAGCGTTATCACAATGTTGGCAAAGCATAGGTTGATTACTCATGATAGGATCTTCTGGTGATCCCTCATAATATCTATCAATTCTAATCCAACCCATTTCACGTCCAACACCAACTTCTTCTTTACCTACTACAGGTATATTATTTTCTACATAACAAGCAATACTACAAGCGTTACAACCGATACATTTGTTCATATCGATTGACATTGCCCATTTCATATTGTTGTATTCAAAATCCTTCGTGATACTAAATACTTCGTGTTCATGTTCTTTTAATATTTTTGGATTTTTAATATAATTAGCAACAGTTGTCTCTTGGATTATACTTCTAGCACGTGCGAATGTCTCGCCACCACCAGTAACTTCACCTTCAGCATTCTTTCTAACTTCAGTTATTAAGAACTCATCATCTAGAGCGTGATGCTCTTGAGTAGCTATTAGTTCGTATTTGTTACCCGTTGGTTTAACCTTAGCGCCAGTATATATCCATTTTGATAATCCTTTGCTTGTCATAAATGGAGTTACATCGAATCCTACTCCGTTTCCAATTGCACCACTATTTGTTCTGCCATAACCCAAATCAACAGCAATAACTTTCTCAGCCATACCAGGTTGGATTAATACAGGCAAATCAATTGCTTTACCATTAAGTGCAACTTCAATCATATCACCAATTTCTACATTCAATTCTTTTGCTGTAGCAGGCGATATCATAGCACAATTATCCCAAGTGATTTTAGTTATTGGGTGAGCAGATTCTTGTAAGAATCCATTCCCAGCATATCTACCATCTCTAATAAAATAATTTTCTTGAAGGATAACACTATAATTAGATTTGTTTGTAGGTTTGATTCCAGATACTGAACTCGAGTTTACTTCTGTTGAAACAATGGATGTTTCGTTGAAAGTAGTAACTCCGTCATGTAAAGTAGCAAACCAGAATTCTTTGAAAGGAACTGTTCTATTTAATGATGGGTAAATGTTTGTTTCCCAATTACTTTGTAGATATTTGTGATATATATCCTCAGAATAATTCTCTCCACCATTCATCCAATTAAGTAAAATTGCTTCTCTTTGTCTAGTATCATATAGAGGTGCTATAACTGGTTGTTGAGTTGAGATAACACCAGTTCTTATTTTAGCATCTCCCCATGATTCTATATCATGATTGATACCAAGAACATAATTACTATTATTTGAAGTTTCATTTTCAAATTCAGATAATGAAACAACTGTTTTTACTTTCTTTAAATTATCAGCTGTAAAATGGTATGGTAGATGATAAGATGGGTTAATATCAATATTAATCAATACACCTACATTACCAGATTTTACATTATTAGCTAATGTAGCTATTTCGTCATCAGACGATAAACTTACAGCATTAAAGTTAGATTCGCTTTTTCTGTAAAGCTCACTTGCACCAATCAAATCGTTTAAGTAATTGATTGCAACATGCAAATCTACGGGTAATTGTTTACCACCAATTACGATTGCTTTACCACGATTGCTTTCCAAATCACTAAGTAATTTAGATGCAGCTTCGTGTTTCCATTTATTTTCTTTTGCTAATGACTCTAGTGATTTGAAACCAGACATAGTTGGTTTACCCTGCTTAGATGCAAAGTGATTAACTAAAGAGGCAACAACATCTAAGTAGTTTTCTGGAGTTAGTCGAAGTCTATAATCAGAATTAGAGCCAGTTAAAGTATAAGATCCTTCAACTTGGTAGAATCTGCTATAACTAGTAGGATTTTCAAAATCTCTGTTAGTAGTAAATTGTCTTATGTTTTCATTAACATTGCCATCAGTACCTAAGAAGTCTGAATCGATTGACAAAATAACAGCGGCTTTATCCAAATCTATTAGAGGGTAATTAATTCCACCAGTTGATTTTTTCCAAGCTATTTGCTTATTATTATCATTGAATAATTCGTAACTATATACTTTAGTCGTTGGGTATTTTACTTTAAAATCTTCAATCAATTTAGCATAAGTTGGAGAAACAATTTTCCCAGTAAAAATTGCAATTTCTTTTCCAGAGCTAGAAGCAGAGTTAAGAGATTGAATTATCTCTTTATCGATAACTTTCCAATCCGAATCAACAAGCTTTGAACCTTGAGTTTTTCTAGGTTTTTGTAAACGGCTAGGATCATACATGTCTAATATTCTAGCAATACCATTAGAATCTAATTTCCCTTTAGAAATCGGATGTTGTGGATTACCTTCTATAAGAATTGGTCTGCCTTCTCTCGCCTTTACTAAAATTCCTTGTCCAGACCCATCACTGGTAATAGTAGAAGCATAGTAATTAGCTATACCTGGTATTACTTCTTCTGGTTTAACAGAGTAAGGTACTATCTCACCTTTATCTCGGTAATCAGTACAAGAAGCCATTACCATAGCTGACGATGCAGACATAAGAGCCATGAACTTTCTTCTAGAAACTTTTGATTTCGACCCAATGTCGAAATTCTCAGCACCTTCAGCAAATTCATTTGCTTTTACTTTTAATTGATTATCAGTGCTAGTATTGTTATACTCATCTAAGCTTCTCCAGTGTGAGGGCTTCGATTCGGACTTAACAACTGGTAAATCAATTTGATTTTTATTTTTATCCACTGAGTTATTCATTTAGCTTAACCCTTTTTTGTTCTTTTAACAGATTGTGGGTGAATTTTTACTTCTAATTTAGAGTTATCTTTATTTGTATTATCAGCGATAACATTGGCAATCATATTCTTAGGCGATGCCAATGAAGTAAGAGTGACGCCAACGGCACCAGCACCAAACAACTTAAAGAATTTTCTTTTATTTGTATTCATGATTTTTTCCAAAATTATCTATGACAAGAACTACAATCTTCAGGACCTTTCTTCACTTTATCAGCTAAATATGGCATCTTTTCGTGAGGAGCTCTGTGGCAACTCAAACAATTAGCCATATTGAAAGCATGCACTTGCTCTACTTTATCCATAGATGCGACATCGCCGTGGCATGAAGCACATTCGATATCTGCATTTATATGAGCACTGTGATTGAAGTAAGCATATTCCGGCACTTGGTGAACTCTCTTCCATGGAATAGCTTCACCAGACTCGTAGTATTTTGTTAATTTCTTGATTTCAGGCTTGTCAGTTCTCGCCATAGTATGACAGTTCATACAAGTACTGGCTTGAGGAACAACCGCGTGACGCGATTTTTCTACACCAACGTGGCAATATTGACAATCAATCGCCATTTCCCCTGCATGTAGTTTATGCGAGAAGTTAATTGGCTGATCAGGTTTGTACCCAACACCATCTCGTTCAGAACGAGATACGTAGAATGTGATTGCGTACGAGATAAGAATTACCATTATAGTTATTGGTAATCTGACTCTTAGTCCGTAGTCCAGAACTGATTTTTTCACGTTATTCCTAATGACTATTAAAAATAATTCTGCGCTGTAGCGTCTATTATCTAATAAACTTTTTCTGACAGCGTTTTTATAACAACTGTAAAATTAAAATAATATATTTGAATACAAAACCTTTTATCTAAAATTATTCATTTTACTAAATAAGACACAAGCTAACCTATTTACGAACATAATTGTATTATATAAAGATAAGCCGTATTCATAGTAATTAATTAATTTTCAACAAATCTATAAATATTCTTGTAAAATAGTTTCAAACTCATCAAATAACTCTCTTGTTCGTAATTCAGTGTTACTTTCAGCTATTATTCTGACTATTGGCTCTGTATTTGAACCTCTGATATGAACCCAATCATCATTGTTGAGTACAATTCGAATTCCGTCTTCAGTATTTATATTCAGACCCCTATACCTTTCTATTAACTTCTCTATTACTAATTTAGGGTTTCTACTTACTTCTACCTTACCTTTTATAATAAAAACGATTGGTAGAGAGTTCGATAATTCACTAATACTATTTTTTGTTTTTGAAACTAAATCTAATAAAAGTACAATACCAACTAAAGAATCTCTTCCATAGTGTATATGAGGAAGTATCACTCCCCCGCTTCCTTCGCCACCAATTATTGACTTATTAACCTTCATTTTGTCAACTACATTTATCTCACCAACTGCTGATCTTTCAACTGTTGCATTATATTGTAAAGCTATTTTCTCAATCATTCCACTTGTACTAAGATTTACAGATATGACTTTCTCATAATTATCAGATTTAAAATTTTGATTTTCTAACACTGATTTCACTGCAATTGCAATTGTCTTCTCTTCACCTATTGGAAGACCGTTTTCATCTATTATGACAAGTCGATCAGCATCCGGATCAACAGCTATTCCTAGATTTGCATTATTGTCTATAACAGACTGGGATAATATAACTAAGTTCTCTGTGATTGGCTCCGGAGTATGAGGAAACACACCACTATTGTCAGTAAATAACTCGACTACATCGCATCCTAGCTCTCTTAGCAAACTTGGAACAAAGATTGAACCAGAGGCATTCACAGCATCTACAACAACTTTGTATTTTTTTGATTGAAAATATTCTTTTATTGCTGAAATATCAAAATAACCAGAGTTCACAATGGAATCTATGTGCAATTGTACAGAATCAATTTTATCTATTTTAGATTTGTCATTGGGATTTTCAGAATAATCTATGTCATCTACATCAAAAAGAATCCAGAATTTTTCATTCTCTTCATTATTAAGAAATACTCCTTCACTATTTAAGAATTTCAAACCATTCCACATTTCGGGATTGTGTGATGCTGTAATCGATATTCCACCAACTGCATCCGTTTTCTCAGTTAGTAGCTGAACTGTAGGTGTAGGGCAAATATCTAAGTATTTGACATTTCTACCACAAGCAATAAGAGTAGAGCAAACCAAATTAGCTATCCATCTACCCGATGGTCTGCCATCTCTACCAACTACTATATCACCTTTGGGTATTGAATTGCAATAAGCGGCAACGTATTTAGTCAATATATCGGGTCTTAGTCCATCATTCAAAGTTGCTCTGATACCAGAGATAGATCTTATTATTGGCATTTGATTATTTCAATTATTATTTATAAATTACTCAAAGTTAACACTTACAAATCAAAGTAAAAAAAGATATGAGAAAATTAATAGACAACCCTATTTTAATATTAGTAATTAGAACTTTTATAGGTATTTTATTTATATTCTTCGGAGTAGCGAAGATAGCTGAGCCATCTCAATTTGCCAATGAAATAGGTAATTATGGGATGACTCCGGACTTTATTACTCATCTTATGGCTTTGATATTACCGTGGGCAGAGATGATAGTAGGTGTCTTATTATTGTTCGGTATTTACCAGAATGAAAATGGACTATTAGCTACGTTGATGCTTATTATGTTTACTTTTGGAGTGATATTCGCTTTTACAAGTGGATTAGATATCAATTGTGGTTGCTCTGGTGGGAATGCTCAACAAAAAGTTGGTTGGATGAAGATATTAGAAAACCTTGGTTTAATATTGCTAACTAGTATAGTTACTATCACAAATTCTAAGAAATACATTTTAAAATAGAGGGCGTTAATGTCGGGTCTATTAGATAAATTTCTCAATATGATAAATCCTGATGAATGCTTGATTTCAGGAGAGATTCTTCCAGAAGTAAGAGAATATCGATACATCAGTTCCGAAAGATTGTTGGAGCTTTCTCCCCCACCTCACCCTTTGACAATCAGAGATAGATTACTTTCAGAATATAATGCTGACGAGTTAGCTATTAGTAAAATAATTTCACTATTTAAGATTAATGAAAACGATAATGTTTTAAATCCTATCCACAAATTTAAATATATGGGTATAACTCAGATTGGAATCGAATTTGGTACTATGCTTTCTAAATTGATTAATCCGAATGAGTATGATTTGATAATCCCTATACCTATACACCATGCTAGGAAGAGAGAAAGGGGGTTCAATCAATCAGAGATAATGGGACAAAGTATCAGTGATAAAACATCCATTCCTTTATGTTTAAGTTCACTAATAAGATCAAAATACACATATTCGCAAGCTAAACTTAATAGAGAAGAACGTAAATTTAATCTATCAGAAAAATTCAAAGTTATAGAAAAAGATAAAATCTACAATAAACGATTATTGCTAATAGATGATGTATTAACTACTGGCACAACGGCTAACCATTGTGCCGAAATATTATTAAAAGCAGGCGCTAGACGGGTAGATTTAGCCGTTATAGCTGTCTCTTATTGAGTTCTAGTTCCTCTTGCCGAATCAGGGACACATAAAGTTGTTGCATCGCCTATAGACTTCAAGAACGTGGCATCTTTCAAATCGGAATCACAAAAGGAAGTACCTGTAATATCCGAATAATCAAATCTACAATACTCAAACTTTGAATTTGTAAAATTATTATTAATTAATATAGAATTTGAAAGGTTACAAGAGAACATATCACCTTCGTTATATTGGCAGTCCTCAATTATACTATTCGATAAATCACAATCAAAAAAGTTTGTGAAATTCAAATTCGCATTAGATATTTTTATACCGATTGCTTTTGTAAAAACAAAACTAGAATGCCTCAAATCGCGTGGCGAATCAAATAATACATAAGACATATCCGCTGTATCTACTTTAGTCGAAAGGAATCCAACATAGTTTAAAACGCTGTACTTAAGATTAGCACCTTGCAAATTCGCATTCTGAAAATCTGCACTTGTGAAATCAACGCTATCCAATTGGAAATTATTAAAATCACCATCAGTCATTTTACAACCTCTACACTCATCTTCAGTGATTATAGAGAATATAACATCATTATTAGCATTGAAGATAGCTAGGGTTCTAATAGTATCGTAATCGGGCTTATAAAAAATCTTTCTCACTCCTTTTTCTAATTTCAGATTCCTAACACTAAGAGTGTAAGTACCGGCTTCTGCTACGAACGTAATGGATTCATAAGGACGAGTCAGACTAAAAATTTCATTATTAGTTGGACTTGTTAACTTTACTTCTATGGAGTCCACATTGCCCAATCTATAAGTATAAGTGTATTTCTCTAAAAAGTCAATTTTAGTTTTATCTGTTCCTTTTATATCAGAATCATAGAAAGTAACAGTATCATCGTTTACAGATTCTAATTGAAATAAATAAACTGCTTTCTTTTCAATATTTCTATTTGGATTATTATAATCCATTAACTCATTACCAGCTCTTTCATTGTAATTGATTTTACCAACCCCTGCTACATCGCATGAATTAACTAAAACAACTAAAGAAAAAGCGGTCAATATCTTTAGTAACGTTTCCAATATATTTCGTCTCTTAATTTTATGAAATAATCTTTCATTGAATCTTGTCTTTTCTTGTTAGATGCATAGTTTTGCAACAACTCATAATCTTCTTCCAAAGAAGGCTTATGAGATGCTATAACCCTCTTTTTCAATATAATATGGAAAGCTGTTTTAGTTGGATCAGCGTTGAATGCCATTGGCTCACTCACTTCACCCTCTTTCATAACTTCTATATTCGTTCGGATATTTGCGGGAATATTATCAGTTGTAAGTTTACCGATTAGACCACCAAATCCCTTGGTCTCTTTATCATCAGAGTGTATCCTTGCCAACTTCTCAAATGATTCACCTTCTTCTACTTTCTTCTTTAAATCTAACAAAAAGTCTTTTACTTTAGTATTATCTTCTTCTGTAGTTTTCACAGAGAACACAATATGTCTCGTATTTATTGAACTTTCTTTTTTCTCTAAAGTTTGAATTATATGGAAGCCGAATGGAGTTTCTACTGGTAATGAAAGCTCATCTTCCTGAAGTTGGAATGCTGCATTTTCAAATTCAGGAACTAGTTTTCCCTTATTAAACCAACCCAAATTACCACCATCACTCTTAGTAGCAACGTCAGCACTATATCTCTTTGCTGCCTCCTCGAAGTCAAGTTCACCTTTTAGAATAGAATCACGTACTTGTCTTGCTAACTGTAAAGTTTGCTCTTTCTTACCTACGTTAGAAGATACATTCTTCACTATATGGAATATCTCAATTCTCTGTGGGATTGTCTCAATAGAGTCTTTATAATCGTTATAGAATTTCTCTACTTCCGAAGGCCCGGCTTTGACATCCATAAATTCTTGTTGTTGTAGTTTTTGAATTAATAGATTCTTTCTAATTTGATCTGAGTATTCGAACTTTAGTCTATTAATGGACTTACCGTAAACATCTTCAATTCTTTTTTCGGAGCCATATCTTCTTACTAAATTATTGAGGGCCGTCTCCCAAGCAGTATTCAAATCTTCATCAGATATCGAAATAGAATCTTCCAATGCTTTCGTAACCATTAGATTCTGATTAATTAGATTGTCGAGTACCTTCTCATATAGTTCATCATCACTAAATGTATTGCTTGGCTCCATCTGCTTGAACGTCATTACTTCTGCTCTCACTTCAGCATCTGTTATTAGCTGCTTACCTACAACTGCAGCAATGCCGTTCAGCTTCTCACCTTCTTTTATTTGTGCATTACCTAAGTAACTTAGAACAAATATTAAAAATAGTATTTTACTTAGACTTGTTTGCATAAATCTCATTTATTGTTTTTTCAAATATTTCTACTTTGTGTTTTTCTCTAACATCTTTCAACCAGTTTTTCACTAATTTTTTTTGTTTCAACTGCTGTACAGCTGGTGCTAAATCAGGTATAGCTTCTTCAAAATTCTTCACTCTTGGCTTGATTACTTTATTAATTTTAATAATTGAATAACCACTTTGATAAACTTTAGGAGCTATTATTGTCCCTTCTTTTATATCTTCTCCATTTAACTGACGAGAGAATTTATTGTCATTTGCATCTAACTCACCGTGATAACCAGATAACTCTCTGTACCCTTGCCTTACAGTAAACTTAGTAGCTAACTCTGCGAAATCCTCACCTGCCTTAGCTCTATTATATAGACTCTGAGCTAGTGAATCTTGTATTACAAATATCTCGCTTACATCATATTTTTCATTTGTCATAAATTTTTGACCTGACGTATTGAAATAATCCAAAGCCATCGCGGTGTCTAATTGCAATTTGTCCCAAACTTCGATTGCTTCTACTTTGAAAAGCAAAATCCCATCATGAAATTCAGTAAGTAAATTTCTAAATTCTGTGTCTTGCTTCTCTAATTCAGCTTGCCACATAGTCATAACTTGTGGCTTTACTATCTTATAAATTGCTCCCTGTATTCCTTCTCTATTTAGAGCAGTAGCTCTGTATTCTGTTTTAGATTTATCACTTAATAATCCAATAAATTCGCCTAAAGTCCATGAGTCTTTTTTAAATGAGAATAATTTATCATTGAATTTATCATTTGGAATCTTTGCTGCCCAGTTACTATCCAGATTTGTTTTTGTATAATTCACATTTGATAATAATGAATTCATAGTCTCTTGTTCAATATTTAGACCATTAGAACTTACAAAATCCTCATAATAAGCTTTTTTATCATCATCGTAAGCGCTTTTCTTATAGTAATCTTTTACATCTTTTTCATCTATAGTTCTATCTGGTGATTTAGAATCTATCCTTTTTATTATATGTATACCATAAGCTGTATGTATAGTATCTGAGATTTCTCCATCTTTGAGCTTCATAAATGCATCAATAAAATTCTTTTCTAGAAAAGCACGCGTTTTCACAAATCCAGTAGCCAAATCATAATAATCACCAAGTGAACCACCATTTATAGCACTTGCGTGGTCTGCTGAGTTTAGTTCCGCAAGTTTCTCAAAGTTAGCACCCTTACGTAATAATTTCAATAGAGAGTCTGCTTTCTTATGCTCTACATCGGATAGCTGTTCTTGCATATTGCTTATTAGTATATGACCAGCCAATACTTGCTTACGAGGTTGTTTCTCAACTAATTTTAGAAGGAAGTAACCGTAAGAAGTCTCAAGTATAGTCGGGTAAATTTGGTTAACACTTATTGTAAATAGAGCTTCTTCAATAGGTCTTTGAATAGTACCAGAGATAAGATATCTTTCTACTATTCCACCATTATCAGCCAAAGTTTTTTCTTTCGCGTGGTTCTTTGCCGCCTCAGCAAATGATATTTTCTTATTTATAATACTATCTAATACACTTTGAGCAAGTTCTTTCGGATCTGTTTGTGTCATTCCCTCAGCTTCTTGCGTATATGGAAATAGCACATAAGCAAATTTGATATAATATTGTCTTCTATCCAATAGTTTATCTACAACTGGTTGGAAGACTTTCTTGTCATAATAGAATGACTCGGTTAGTAGTCGGTTATTCTGTTGTATTTCTTTTGAAACTTCTGGTTCTTTATCATAACCCCTATCTATTGCATCTTTTACTTTTAATCTATAGTCTATAAATAGATTAAGGAACTGATGTAATGAGTCTTTATCTAGTTCATATAGTTTTTTCTTTTCACCAGACATATTCTTCTGGAATGCAGCTTCTAATCTACCATAAGTAACATTATCAGTTCCTACTTTAGCCAATACTTTGTTTTCCAAAGTCTGAGCATTAGTAAAAGAAAAGGCAAAAATTGAGAAAGCGATTATTGAAATTATATTTTTCATATTATATCTAATTTATTATTTTACTTACTATTAACTAATAATTCGGCAAATTTAAAAATATTGCCAGCTCCAACGGTTAGAATAACGTATTCATCGTCAATAAGTTTATCTAACACTGATTTTAAATTGTCTTTATCAGGTACGTATTCTACATTTCTATGCCCATAATTTTTTGCAGCATTGGCAATTAGTTCACCTGTCACACCTTCTATTGGCAATTCACGGGCTGGATAAACATCTGTAACTATAAGTTTGTCAGCATTATCGAATGACATTCCAAACTCTTCTGCCATATCTTGAGTTCGTGTGTAAGTATGTGGTTGGAATATACATATAACCTTTTTACCCCACCCCTTTTGGGCTGCTTCTAGAGTTGCCTTAACTTCTGATGGGTGATGCCCATAATCATCGACCACAAGACAATTACGATACGTACCTTTGCTTTCGAATCTTCTGAAAACACCATTGAACTGCTTCAATGCTTTTTGGATTATTGAAAACTCTACATCCATTTGCAATGCTACTGTAACAGCCGCTAAAGCATTAGTGAGGTTATGTATGCCAGGCATGCCAATTTCAATAGTTCCTAATAATACATCACCTTGGTAAACTTTGCATTTGCTTTGTCTTTCATTGAATTCAGGGTCTTCACCTCTAATCATCGAATGACGAGAGAAACCATAAGTAGCAATCTTCTTATTTATTGAAGAGTAAATTTCCTTGCATCCGTAATCATCTAAACAAAGTGCTACTAATCCATAAAATGGGACTTTATTAGCAAAGTCCTTGAAAGTATCATATATATCATTAATATCTGAGTAAATATCTAAGTGGTCAGATTCAATATTATTAATAACTGCAATTGTTGGAGTTAGTTGTAAGAATGATCTATCATATTCATCCGCCTCTACAACTATCCATTGCCCTTTTCCTAACCTAGCATTTGTACCACCAAAATCCTGTAATCTACCACCAACTAAAACAGTCGGGTCAATTCCAGCTTCAATTAGAATCAAACTAATCATTGAAGTTGTTGTAGTTTTACCGTGAGTTCCGGCTATACCTATGCAATAGTTAAGTCTAGATAGCTCAGCGAGCATTTCTGCTCTTCTTATAACTGGAATGTTATTATCTAAAGCTAGTTTAGTCTCAGGATTCTCGTGTGGCTTCACAGCACTAGAGTAAACGACTACTTCTGCACCTTCTATATTAGATTCTGCATGACCAATATATACTTCGGCACCTATATTAACTAAGTAGTCAGTATTCTCAGATTGATTCATATCTGAACCACTTACGTTAAACCCTTGTGATAATAGTATTTCGGCTATGCCGCTCATACCAATCCCACCTATACCAACGAAATGAATTTTTTTAACAGTTGAAAACATAAATTATAATATTTGTATTTGCAATAATCCGAAATTTAATAATTTTAAAACTTTATATGTAATAATCTTTAGAATGCAGTACAATTACTTATAATATTGAGGTCTTCTATCTTTGAAAATATCGTTTACATCATTGAATGATTTCTCTCTTGTTTCTTCGGGATATATCTCTGCTTTTATTACTTCTTCTTTGTCCTTACTCGCTTTTGCCAAATAAGAGCCGTCATAAGAGTAAATTGCAGATTCTCCGTTGAAAGTCAATTTATCATTACCACTTGACTCTATTCCTATTTTATTAGATACGGCAATATAAACTTTGTTTTCTAGAGCCCTTGCACTCATTACATTCTGCCACACACCAGTAACTAGATTAGATGGGCATACTATCAAATCGGCCCCCTTTAGAGCTAAAGTCCTTGCCGCCTCAGGGAATCGCCAATCATAACAAATCATCGTCCCTAATTTCAATCCATTGTATTCAATGACCGGAAACCCAGTATTTCCTTCTTCAAAAACAAATCGTTCCTTATAAAACAAATGGGTTTTTCTATATACAGAACTCAAATTTTGATTTGGGAAAATAATAGCTGCTGAATTGTAAATCTTATCTTTAAAAAGCTCAGGAAAACCCAAAATTATAATTTTGTCTAAATCTGTGGATAACTTTTGAGCTTTTTTTATCGTATTTCCATCAAATTCTTCAGCTATTTTTGATAACATATTTTTATCAGTAAAGTAATACCCAGAAGTTGCAAGTTCAGGAAATACCAATATATCTGAGTTGATATCGTTAATATAGCTTATGATTTTTTTAGAATTATATACTTTGTTATTGAATAGAGTCTCAAATTGAATGACTGATAAGTTCATATTAATTCTTGTATTAAGTAAATTAAATAATTAAGTTGCCAGATATTATTTTCAATATATCAAAAAACTAAATCAAAGCGAAAAAATGAAAATAACCCAAAACATGAATTTTACATCTAAGTTAATTATTATACTAGCTATTACTGTCTTCTCTACTTCACAACTCTCCGCTAGAAGACACTACAATCCCGAACAAACAAAAAAGAAAGCAATAGAAATGATCAGAGCAAATTCAGAAGAAGTTTCTGAAATTGCTGGTTTTGAGCCATTAGTAGCTGATTCTAACTTTCTAAAAGAAATGCATGAAGAATCTGAACTTCTAAGCGATGCGGATTTGGATGAAGAAGAATCAAAAGAACTTGATGCAATGGAAGCAGAAGATGAGAACTACGAAGATATAGACGTGAATATAAGTAACTTCGAAAAACAATGGTTATCATTTGTTTCTGAAGGAGAATCAAGTACATTCACCGAAAATGGTATCAGAAAAGATCAAATAATGGAATCTATACTTGGTTGGTTGGGTACACCATATAGATTTGGTGGGACTTCAAGAAAATCAATTGACTGTTCAGCTTTTACTCAAAGTATCTTCCAAGAAGCAGCTGAGGTTAAATTACCTAGAACTGCTAGATGGCAATATACTCTTGGTGATAAAATAGAAAATCTAGACGAATTACAATTTGGTGATTTGATATTCTTCCACACTCGTTCTTATGCTCGTGCTTCGCATTGTGGGATTTATCTAGGTGACAACCTATTCGCTCATGCTAGCTCTAGATATGGCGTTACAGTTTCTTCACTAGAAAGCGGTTACTATAACAAACGATTTATCGGTGGTCGTAGATTAACTGATGAAGAGATTATGCAGATGAGTATTAACAAAGAAAAAGACGAGCAACCAGAAACTAAGTTTGGAGGATAGAAATTTCTTCTATTGTTTGTTCTAATTCTAAACTTAAATCTGTCCATTTATCCATTGATAACTGTAGGTTGTTTTCTAAATCTTTGTACTCAACTTTCAGCTGGGCTATCTTTTCAGAATCATTATAGATTTCTGGGTTCGAGAAACTCTCGTCCAACTCACCCATTTTAGATTCGTAGTTACTGATATTCTCTTCAGTTTCCACAATCTCTCTTTCTATCCTTCTCTTATCTTTTTCTAATTCTTTTAGTCTGATGCGTCTTTGTTGCGAATCACTTTTATCTTTAGAGCCATTAGATGTATTACCCTTAGGCACTTTTTCTAAATCAATTTCTGATATATCCACGATATTTCTCTTATCTAGATAATAGTCAATATCACCAAGATACTCTTTTGTGCCTTCATCTGTGAATTCTATAGTCTTATCAGTTATACCTTGTAGGAAATCTCTATCGTGTGAGACTAATATTAGTGCACCACTAAAACTAGTTAGTGCGTCTTTCAGTATCTCTTTCGAGGAAATATCCAAGTGGTTAGTTGGCTCATCCATCACAAGGAAATTGGTAGGTTCTAATAGCAAACGAGCAATTGATAATCTAGCTCTTTCACCACCCGATAGAACTTTTACTTTCTTTTGGACATCATCCCCAGAGAATAAAAAGGCACCAAGTAAATCACGTACATAAGGTCTCATATCCTCATTGGCAACGTTTGCGATAGTATCTAAGACAGTCAGTTCTTCATTGAGTAACTGCGACTGATCTTGACGGAAATAACCAAGCTTGACGTTACTACCGTATTTAAGTTCACCTAAATCACTTTTTATGTGTTCAGTGATAATCTTAGTGAACGTAGATTTTCCAGTACCATTTTTACCAATAAAAGATACCTTTTCTCCTCTTTCTAAAGCAAAGTCAATTCCTTTCAGAACGTGTTTATGACCAAAACTCTTGTGGATTCCTTTTGTTTCTACAACTAATTTTGCGGAGCGAGGTGGCTCAGGAAATTTGAATCGGATTCGCTTATCTTCGAAATCATCTATTTCAATCTTATCTAGCTTATCCAGTTGCTTTAGTTTCGATTGTGCCCTCGAGGCATGACGTGCTTTAGCTCTGTATTTTTCTACGTATTGTTCTACGCTTTTTATATGACGTTCTTGATTTATCTGAGCTTTTTTCTGTAGTTCTATATCTCCTTTTCTTTCTTCTACGAACCTACTATAAGAGAATTTCTTATCGAATATTTTCCCATTGAAAATCTCTATCGTTCTATTAGTTACGTTATTCAGAAATCGTTTATCGTGGGATACTATAACAACAGAACCGTAATAATCCTTTAGAAAGGACTCTAGCCACATAATAGATTCTATGTCCAAATGGTTTGTTGGCTCATCGAGAAGTATCAAATCTGGTTTGCTAAGTAGTATTTTGGCAAGCTCAATACGCATTTGCCAACCACCAGAAAACTGATTGCAGAATTTCTCGAACTCATCTCTTTTGAAGCCAAGTCCTAGTAAAACTCTTTCAATTTTTGCCTCAATAGAGCCAGAATCTAGGATGTTCAAATCATCATTTAATTCAGATAATTTTTGAATTAGGTTATGATAATCTTGTGAATGATAATCTTCTCTTTCACTGATTTCATTTGTAACTTGTTCTATTTTATCAACTAATTCGTTCTGTGCTGAGAATGCTTTTTTCACTTCATCGAATAATGTTAAATCAGATTTGGCACCTCCTTCCTGTGGCAAATAGCCCATATCATATTCTTTAGGATGAGAAATACTACCTTCATTTGGCTTGGTCAATCCAAATAGTATTTTCAAAAGAGTTGATTTCCCTTGACCATTACGGCCTATCAACCCTACTCTTTCTTTAGGGTTAATAACAAAGGTAATTTCATCTAATAGTGTACGGCCACCAAAAGATAGTGTAAGATTCGAAACATTAATCATTTATCAGCTGGCCTTTTTCATCATATTTTAATATATTATCAGCATTAATCCCTATTCCTACTTCTTGTCCTAACCTAAATTCAATTCTATTTCTCGAACGAGATATGAACCTTGATGACTTTATATCTAAGTGATATAGATATTCATGTCCTAGATTTTCAATATTCACAATTGTTGCACCTGTACCACTACTTTCTATAACTAAATCATCTGGTCTTACAGCTAAAGTTGTAATTTTGCTTTTCATCTGAGGCAGATTCCCTATAAAAGAGAATTCTGATTTACTAAAAAAATTAATCTTTGGACTACCTATAAATTCAGCAGTGAATAGATTTTGTGGTCTATTGTATATTTCGTCTGGAGTACCAATTTGCATTATTTCACCATTATTCATCAGAATAATCCTATCTCCCATAGTCATAGCTTCTGTTTGATCATGAGTAACATAAACTGCTGTAACATTGAGTTTTCTTTGCAATGTAATAATCTCGTTTCTCATCTGAGTTCTCAACTTAGCATCCAGATTAGACAGAGGTTCATCAAATAGAAATACTTTTGGCTTTCGGATAATAGCTCTACCTAAAGCAACTCTTTGTCTTTGACCACCAGATAATTGTTTTGGATAACGCTTTAATAAATTGCCTAATTCTACTAATTCTGAGATTTCATTTACTCTTTCTGCTATAATCTTCTTATCAATTTTCTTGACTTTAAGTGGGAAAGCTAAGTTATCTTCGACTGTCATGTGAGGGTATAGAGCATAGTTTTGGAATACCATTCCTATATCTCTTTTTCCTGGAGGTAATTCATTTACAATAACATCATCTATAAGAATACTTCCAGAAGTAATGCCTTCTAAACCTGCTATCATACGTAGAGTAGTGGACTTACCACATCCAGAAGGTCCTACAAGCACTAAAAACTCTCCATCATTCACAGTAAGAGATAAATCCTTTATTGCAAATTCATCACCATCATAACTTTTTGAGATATTCTTTAAATTAATAATTGACATATAGTTTTGAATTCATTTAGTCTTTTTTGAAAATGCTTATACCTGTTGAAACTTTCCTATTGTAGTTTGGACTATAAGGAAAAGCAAGATTTTGTTTATTTATAACAAAGCTGGTTGAGCCACCACCGTCTAAATTGATTGCATCAGAAGCACCTATAGTATCCATTATCCAAGCTAACTCGAGCAGTGTTGCTCCTTTTACACTTCTACCTTGGTTAGGTTCAATTGCAACTATAAAATAGTAATCTTTGTTATAACCGAATGCTGATCTCGAAAGATGATGTGAGTTAAATCTGCGAGAAGTAGCACCCTCGTATTTAGAATTTACAAAAATCTTACCATTTTTCATTATTATAGGAGTAGTTGATATAATATGTCTAATCGAGTCTTCACCTATATTCATTTTAGTACCAATACTTATAGTATCATTCTCGAATAAAGGGAATTTGATTTTTGATTCAAATAGTATTTCACCTTTAGCAATATCTATTGGCAAATTTTCAATTGCTTGTACTCTATATTTCTTCTTGTCGCCTAAGCCAATTCCTCCTATAGGAATTGCTTTGAAGTAATTATAATCGTGTGTAGAATCAAAATCCATCGTCTGCATATACACATCTTTGAAATCAGTAAACGACATTAGCTCTTCGGTCTCATCGCCTGCTATTGTATTATAACTGTTGTCTATTAAAAAGTTAATGTACAAGCTATCTACTTCGCTATCATTCACTTTGGGATATTGGGAGTTATAAAAGCTATTATAGGCAACAATTTGTGTCGTATCCGTTCTATAGTTAAACCTGTCAATTTCAACAGATGAATTCCCAAAGTCAATTGTAGCAGAGGCATCTAGCTCTGTTAATGAGACTCCATTATCTGTGAAAACAATAGAACTCCATTTTTTATATTTTCTTATTTGTAAAATTTCTTTATCAATTACCGTTATACCCACTGGTAGATGAGTACCACCTTGAAAAAATGACGCATTTAAAGACACCAAAGAATTGTTATGAGTACTATCAAATTCTATTAATGAACCTAGCTGTCTACCAGTTTCACCAACTAAATGTGGTTCTAAAACTAAATTTTTTGAATTTCTAGACATTTTTGCAACATGAACCTTTAATTTCTTTGACCTACTACCCATTTCATAATATTGATAGACAAGTCCCTCTTGAATAGTATCAGAAGTAATAAGTTTATGTTCAATTTGCTTCGAAAAAGCAGTTGAAAAAATAAAAAATGATAATATGTAGATATAAATTCTAATAATAATCTATGTTTTTAGTATATTAGGTAATAATATGTTGCATTTTTAAATGGAAATAAGTTGGAATTTACAACAATAAAGTTTGAGAAAAAAGCTGGATATGCTATTATAACACTTAATAGGCCAGACAAATTGAATGCGTTGAATAATCAGTTGTTCACAGACCTTGATAACGCAATATCTGCACTCGAATTGGATACAGATATCCGAGCATTATTACTAACCGGTGAAGGTAAAGCATTCGCTGCAGGTGCTGATATAAAAGAACTTAATACTTGTGATGGAATTACTGGGAAAGATTTTTCAGCATTCGGCAGTAATGTAATGGCGAGATTAGAAGCATTAAGAATACCTGTGCTTGCCGCTGTTAATGGGTTTGCACTCGGTGGAGGATGCGAACTAGCTATGGCTTGTCACATTAGATACGCTAGTAATAATGCAAAGATGGGGCAACCAGAAGTCAATCTAGGTATATTACCTGGATACGGTGGTACTCAGAGATTAACTAGGTTAGTAGGTGTTGCAAAATCAATGGAACTCAACCTATCTGGTGATATGGTCTCTGCTGAAGAGGCAAAAAGAATCGGCCTTGTAAACGAAGTTTATGATGAATCAGAACTTATCGAGAAATCTATAGCATTTATAGAGAAAGTAATATCAAAAAGCCCAATAGCTGTATCGGCTATAATAGATTCTGTAAGAGCTTCTACTACACTTTCGTTAAAAGAAGGGTTAGAATATGAATCACAGAAATTCGGTGAGGTATGTGGTTCGCAAGATTTCAAAGAAGGAACTTTGGCATTTTTAGAGAAAAGAAAAGCAAATTTCATTGGTAAATAATGCAAGTATTTCTAAAACTAGTTTATAATTTATTGGCACTTCCACTCTTGTTTATTTATTCGAAGCTTATGTCTTTGATGAATGATAAAATCAAACAAAGGGAGGAATTGGCTGATAGCTACCTTGATATTCCGCCAAAAAAGAATAAGCGCGTTATGATACACGCTTCTTCTATGGGTGAATATGAGCAAGTGAAATACTTAGTTGAATTAGTTAGAAAGTCTGAGCCAAATACTGAGATTATCGCATCTTTCTTCTCCCCTTCTGGTTATAATAATCTTAGTGACAGACTATATTATGATTACAAAGTATATATTCCTTTAGATTTCAAAACTAGAGTAAAGAAATTCGTAGACCATATACAGCCAGATGTAGTAATAGTTGTACGTTATGATTTGTGGTACAATTTCGTTCGCTATCTGCATAAAAATAATATACCAGTACATCTAATAAATGCTACCTACACTATTAGCAAATCGTTAGGTAAAAAATTCTTGGGTGTAAAATTTTATAAGATGCTTTTGAAAAGACTTACAAGTATTTATTGCGTAAATGAATATCATAAAGGAAAGTTTGATTCTATTAAAATTGACGTTCCTATTGAATTAGTACAAGATACAAGATATGATAGGATAATTTCTAGAGTAGAACAAGCTAGTAAGAACCAATTGTTGAATATAGCAGAAGGATACAAAGTTTTAGTAGTTGGTAGTAGTTGGAAAATGGATATTAGATTATTATCCGATGTAATCAAGAAAATTAAAAAGAAGCATCAGCTATTAGTTATATATGTACCACACGAGGTAGATGACAAGACCATAGAGCATCTGAAAAACAGAATTGGTGAACATTACCTTTATTCAGAAATATCAAAGAATCAATTAATCGACAATGATTTGATTGTAAATGAAATTGGCCTATTATTAGATTTATATAAATATGCGGATATAGCCTACGTTGGTGGAGCTTTCGGTTCTGGAGTCCATTCAGTGACCGAGCCAGCTGGATACGGTGTACCAATATTTTGCGGTAACCAACATTACAAAAACTCGGAAGACGCACGAAGATTAGTCGAGAGTGGTGGGTTGATACCTATGGGAAGTACCAAAGTATTCCACGAGAAACTAATTAGTTTCTTGGAGAATGATGATGAAAGAAAGAAAATTGGTCGGATGAATAAAAACTTCGTCTATTCGCACGGTGGTTCTTCACAGATAGTCTATGACAAACTTATCAAACCAATCTAATCCATTTTAATCGTTATAGTAGTAGATTTACCATCAACTTTGAAAGAAGCGTCTTCAAAACTTGGTGGTCCCATAAATCCTTTGGCATTATTAGAAACTCCGAAATCCTCATTAGGGATACCCACGAAATTTTTATCGACTTTATTATTTCCATTTTCATCATGGTGAACTGCAATGGCATAAACACCGCTTGGAATATCAGTAAAGTTAATTTCAGCTTTATTATTCTTTATTTTAGTCTTTATCACTTTGAAAGCTTTATCTCTTTCTTTAGGGAAATGCTCAGGATTGTTGTGTAAGTATATTACCAACTGTCCATCATTGCTTTCAGTATTTATAATATTAACAATTAGTTTAGTGTTTTCTACTGCAACCAAGTTATATGATTGCAATATGAAAACTAGAATAATTGTCCCTATAATTAAGGGCTTTGAATATAATTTTATCATTGTTTATCTACCCACTTTCTTATTAACTCTGTAAAGTAAATCAGTCTCAAACCAACCATTTGAAGCCCAGAAATGAACTTCATTTGTTACGTTCTCTTCAGATCCGCTAAGTTCACCTGAAACTATGATTGATGTACCTTCGCCTTCATTTATCTCTTCAAGTATTATCTTATATTGGATACGACCATTCGTCCATATACCGCCACGAATTACAGGCATTTTCACACTATATAATCTTAGTGCATCGAATGTAGTTTCATCATTTACGAATACGCAGAATTCAGATTTCATTACACCTTTCAAGAAACCCTCATCATTTGTTTTCTGAACTTTAGTCATTAGCTCACAACCTTGCTCTGATAAAGATGTAACAACCGCATTCCATAAATCTTCGAAATAAACGCCATCTAACTCAGCTTTATACTCTTCTTTGAAGTATTTCATTGCTTCATCATGGTCTTTTGGTCTTTCTAAAGAACCATCAGCTTTTTGTTTGATTTCTAATTTTTTATCTGGCTCAGCTAAATCTTGTAACCCAGTACCACCCTCCTCTTGCTGACCACCAAGGTCTTGCATTTGAGCAAAAGTGTAACTGTATGACAGTAGCATTATCAATATTAAGTACTTTACTTGCTTCATAATTATCTCTGTTTTAATTATAGAATTTCGTCCTTTTTCAAGTTTACGGAAACTATTTTAGAAATCCCAACTTCTTGTTGAGTTATTCCATATAAAGTATCGGCAGCTTCCATAGTTATCTTCATGTGCGTTACAATTAAGAACTGAGTTTTCAAGCTAAATTCTTTTATAAGGCTATTAAATCTTCTTAAATTTGCATCATCTAGTGGTGCATCTACCTCATCTAAAATACAGAAAGGTGACGGCTTAACTAGATAAATAGCAAATAACAGTGCAATAGCAGTTAATGTCTTTTCTCCACCTGAGAGCATATCTATACTACGTGGTTTCTTCCCCGGAGGTTTCGCTGTTATTTCTATATTTGATTCTAAAATATTATCACCTGACAACGAAATGTCAGCAAATGCCTCATCACTGAATAGCTTTTTGAATAGATTAGAGAAATTCTCTCTTATTTGTTTGAATGTAGTCTCAAATCTTTCTTCAGCCGTTATATTAATTTCTTTGATTGTCTCTTTAAGAGTTTTCTCAGACTCTGTTAGATCTTTGATTTGCTTTGTCAAGAAGACTAATCTTTCGTTTTGCTCATCATATTCCTGTACAGCTTCAAAATTAATACTACCAAGATTGACAAGCCCATTCTTTAGTTCAGAGACTTGATGTTTGCTTTCTGTAATTGGGAAATTCTCATCATACTCTAAATCTAACTGAGCCAGCTGCAAATCATAAGCTTCGAAAGCTCTATTCTCAAGTGATTCCATCTTTGTTTCGTATTCGCTACGAGATATATCTTCTTTATGAAATGAATCTTTTAGCTTATTGTATTCATTACGCTTAGTGTGTAACTCATTAGTTAAACTGATTTGCTTTTCTTCAATTGATTTACGCTTCTCATCAGATTGATCTTTCTGATTCGATACTTCTATTAGCTTTCTATTATCTAAATCTAATTTAGATTCCAGTTCCTTGTTAGTGGAATCTATTTCTATATTTGATTTTTCATTTTGAACAATTTGATCTTTACGACTTTGTACCCTATTTTTCTCTGATCTTAGTTGTCCGTTCGATCTTTCTATATCATTTTTAATATTGTTAAAATCTGATTTAAGTTGAATCATAAGTATTTCGGCAGCTTGCAGTTCTTCATTTGCTTTACTATATCTTATTTCAGCATTATTGAGTCCCTTTAACTTGTCCTCTTTGTTCAGCTCAGCACTTTTTAGTTTTTCTTTCCGCTCTTCAATTGATGATTGAAGCTCTTTAATCTCATTTTGTAAATCTTCGAATTCTTTATTGGAAGACTCTATACTCTTCTCGTACATCTCTATATTATTTTTGAGCGAATCTATCTTCATCGTTGATTGAAGCTTCGTATTCTCTATTTGCTTTATCTCATTCTCTAGCTTCTTAACTTCTTGAAGCAATCTCTCTGGATTCAACTCATTTTTCTTATTCGTTAATTCCTCTTTCTTACTCATCATACTATCAAGCGATGTTTGCAATTCAGTAAGTTGCTTAGTAATATCCTTGATTCGCTTTTGTTTACCTAGATTAGCAGTCTCGTTTTTAGTAGAACCGCCACCACGTAGTATCCCATTCCTATTTATCAAAAACCCATCAAGAGTAACGGCAGCATTTACTTTACTTTTCGTCAGTGCATAAGCATCATCTTTACTTTCAGTTATTGCCACTTGACCAAACAGAGCTACTAATAATGATTTGATATCATCATCTGTATCTATAATATCGGTTAGAAGCTCTACACCAGCTATGCTTTGTTGATTAGTATTGGTTGGTATTAATTCACGGCAAATTATTGCTCTTTTAGATAGGTTCTTTTTCTTAAGTAATTCGAAAGCGGATTCAGCTTGTTTAGCTGTATCCACTACTATCAAGTTTCTATAAGCTCCTAATACTGAACTTATCGCCTTATTGTATTTCTCATCTGCTGATATTAACTCTTCCAGCAAAGTTATATTACCAGGTTTATCCCAATCCTTAGAGTTAATTAGCATTTGAGTAGTATCATCATCAGCTGATAAACTCTCTAAAAACTCTAACTGTGCTTTTTTACCAGAAATATTACTTCTCAAATCTGATATAGTATCATTCAGTCTATTGAGTTCATTAGTAACTTCTTCTAGTTTATTCTTCGTTATCTGATAATTCTCGTTCTTATCGTTCAAATCAGCATTTAGATTCTTCATTGAATTCGATAATTCGATTACTAGATTATTCTTAATTTCTATCTCTTTATTCTCTTGAGATATTTCTACTTTGTAATTTTCTATCTTTGATGATATTTTTTCTATTCGTCTTTCATTATTTTCTATTATAGAATATGATGATTGAATTGAGTTCTTTAGCTTATTAAGTACATCAATATCTGCATTGGCTAGTTCTCTTGCTTCGTCCAATTCAGACTTTCTTAACTGCTTATCTGTTTTTAACTCTTCGAGTGAGTTATTCTGAGTGTTAGTGTCTTCTTCTCGCTTAGCTAGCTTATCATTGAGCTGAGCAATATCATTAGTTAACTTTTGTATAAATCGTTCGCTGTTTGCGTTGTCTTCTATCAATCTATTATTGATATTATTAAGAGAAATTAGTTTTTCTTTATTTACTGAAATTAATCTTGTTGATTCAGCAATTTGATTTTTCAAGATATTCTCATTAGCAACTAATTCATTTATCTTTTGATCATATATTGATTTATCTTCTCTAGTTGTTACAAGCTCATTTTCGTAGCTTTCAAGGTTTACTTCTAGAGTTTCTATCTTAGCAGATAATTCCAGAATAAATTGTTTAATACTTGAATTCTTAGATTTAAATGATGCATATTCATTTTTTAGTAAATCACTCTCGATACTCTTTAGTTGCTCAGAAAGTTCATTATACTTCTTAGTCTTTTTTGCCTGTCTTGATAATCTTTTTACGTTGACTTCTACTTCTGATAGAATATCATTTATACGTTCTAGATCTTCTTGTACTCTTTGTAGCTTATTACTCGTTTCTTTTCTTCTTTGTTTGTATCTGGTAACTCCCGCTGCTTCTTCTATCATACGACGGCGTTCGTCCATCTTTCCGTTGATTAGGGCTTCTACCATTTTCAGCTCTATAACGGAATAAGAATCTGGGCCAAGTCCAGTATCCATGAACAAGTCATTGATGTCTTTCAATCGGCACTTAGTCTTGTTTAATAAGTAGTTACTTGCTCCATCTCTGAATAGTCTTCTTGAAATCTGAATAGAGTCATATTCACTAGGCAATACAGATTTGTTATTCTCCAATTTCATGGTTACTTCAGCCATACCCAATGGGTTACGCTTAGAAGTTCCATTGAAAATAACACTATCCATAGAGTCTGATCTAAGTACTGATGTTTTTTGTTCACCAAGTACCCAGCGAACAGCATCTACAACATTTGACTTACCACAACCATTGGGACCAACGATAGCAGTGATTCCATCTGCAAACTTGAACTTTGTCTTGCCAGCAAATGATTTGAATCCCGATATTTCTAATTCTGATAAAAACATAATATCTTATTCCTAAATAATCCTTTCTTTACGCTTTACTAACATAGGTATGATAGCAAAGACAGTAGTATAGAAAGAAAATGCGACACCATACTTCATAAAAAATGATACAAAAGTTATGTCACTTAGTTTAATATAAAAAAAGAAGTATATCAAATTATGTACAAAAGATGAAATAAAAACTATAAACAAGAACTTAAGTCCGTGTAAGATAAGTTGTTCTTTCCCCTCTTGATAAAATGATCCTGCTATAAATCCAGCAATCGTTTTAGTAAAAGCATTAATTCCAACCAAATCAAATGATACAATATCAAGAGTAATTCCGATTAGAAAGCCAGCTATAATACCTACAAATCGACCTTCACGAATTGAAATCCAAACACAAAGTACAAGCAGTAAATCTGGTGATACACCTTGAACTACTACAAAATCGAGTAATGAAAATTGTATCAAAGATAATACAATAGCGATTAGAGCATATACTATATATCTTTGGAAAGCATAGTTTGTTTTTTGTTTTGCTCTATTCATCTATTTTTTCAGCAACCTCAATCTTTCTTCCATCCTCTGTATTAGCTTCAATCTTTCTGGATCACTTATATACTGGATAATAAAGACTTGCTCTAAAGTATTAAAAGATACAAATGGTTCTACAGATATTTTATGAAAAAGACTTGATTTATCTTCTTCCACATTAACTACTTTGCCTATCGGTATTCCTGGTGGATATTTTCGACTATAATTTGAAGTCATTAACTCATCACCAATTTTCACATCGAATGACCTAGGTATATTCATCATATTGAAATATGTAGAGCCACCCCATACTAGTATCCCATCTATCCCTGTTCTATCAACTTTAGCAGATATTTTTACTTGTCGATTATTCAGAGTTTCTACTAAACTATAATTATCTTCTACTACGACTACTATTCCAGTCAATCCTGCATCTGTCCTAACGGACATACCACGAGAAATTCTGTCTTTTTTACCTTTGTTTATAGTAATGTATTCTCTTAGTTCAATTGTTGATTTGCCAATAACTTCGGCAGAAACCAGATTGTAATCTATTCCTTGCTTGAAGTCAAGCATTTCTCTTAGTTTCTTGTTTTCCGTAAGTGCTTGGCGAGACTTCATTAACTCTGAAGATAAATATAAATTTAGCTCTCTTACGGCTCTGTTCTCTGTTTTGAGAGCATCTGGGTTTGGTACCCATGCAAATGCTTCTTCTAGCCAGCCAATAGTACCAACTACGAAAGCTCTATATCCACCAATCTTGGATACATCGCCAATAGATATAAGTGCCAAACTAATAATACACAATAGAGTCAGGGCAGCATAATCTTTAAATTTTACTATTAGATTTAGAAGCTGCAACATAAGTATATATTATTAGTATGTGTTTCGTTTGATTAAAACAGATGAATAATCGCTAAGATTTTCTAGTGCCTTCCCTGTACCGATAACAACAGATATCAACGGCTCATCTGCAACGTGTACTGGTAAGTTAGTTTCTTTGGTTATTTTCTCACCAAGACCTTTTAGTAAAGCACCGCCACCGCTTAACATAATCCCTCTATCGAAAATATCGGCAGAAAGCTCTGGTGGAGTTTTCTCAAGTAATCTAAGTACGCCTGTTACAATCTTATCTACAGAATCAGCAAGTGCTTTGCGGATATCAACAGAAGTGACATTAATCATCTTAGGAATACCTGAGACTAAGTCTCTTCCTTTTACTTCTATTTCAATTTCTTCTTCTAGTGGCATAGCAGAGCCGACATTACACTTAATCATCTCTGCAGTTCTCTCCCCTATCAATATATTATGATAGCGACGGAAATACTGAGAAACAGCGTCTGTCATCTCATCGCCTGCGTGCTTTATAGACTCAGAGGTTACTATACCTGAAAGTGCTATAACAGCAACTTCCGTCGTACCACCACCAATATCCACAATCATATTACCTACTGGTTCGTGTACGTTCAGACCTATACCGATAGCACTAGCCATAGGCTCAGCTATTAGGTGGACTTCCTTAGCACCAGCGTGTTCGCAACTATCACGAACTGTACGCTTTTCAACTTCGGTAATACCAGACGGTACTGCAACAACAACTCTACGAGCTGGTTGCCATGTATTTGATACTTTTCTGATGAATGCACGAAGCATTCCTTCGGTGATTTCAAAGTCAGCAATGACTCCATCGCGAAGTGGACGGATTATTTTTATGTCTTTGTGGGTCTTCCCTACCATTGATTGTGCGTCGTTACCAATGGCGATAATTTTTTTGGTTTGTCTGTCAAAAGCTACGATAGTTGGCTCGTTGAGAACAATTCCTTTACCTTTCATCCAGATAAGGGTGTTAGCAGTGCCGAGATCGATAGCGACATCGTTTGAAAATACATTAAAAAATGACATTAATCGGATTCAATTTTGTTGTTAGGTACATTTACAAATATACCGATTTACAAAGTTATTTTATAATAAAATTACATTATAAAATCCAAAGGTGATTTTATTTTTGATTTCGAAATGTCAGTTATATATGTATATAACTCTGTTGTCTGTATAGAACTATGACCTAATAATTCTTGAATATAGCGTATATCTGTACCATTCTCAAGTAAATGAATTGCAAAGCTATGTCTTAACATATGTGGAGTTACTCTTCTATTAATATTCGCCCTGATTGCTGCATCTCTAACAACATTCTGAATACTTTTCGCAGAATAACTACTCTTATTCTGTCCTTCAAATAGAAAATCTTTTGGCTTATATTCTTTGTAATAAGATCTTAACTCATTTAATACTTTTTCCGACAACATTACTTTTCTATCCTTTCTCCCTTTAGAATTAGAAATATTAATTAACATAATGTCTGATTCGATGTCTGTTGTTTTTAGGTTAATTACTTCAGAGACTCTTAAACCAGAACTATAGAGTAACATAATTAAACACTTATGTTTAATATTTGAAGTTCCATTAATCATACTTTTAATTTGATTTGCACTAATAAATTTGGGAAGAGTATTTTTTTTTCGTTTGGGATACAAAGATTTTAAATTTAGATTGTTTTCAAAAATCAATTCAAAAAATTTTGATATAGCACCAAGCATTTGTTTTTGATATGAATCACTAATCTTTTCGATTTGTAATAGATGAGTTATAAAGACTTGTATATCCGTATTATTAAGAGACCGAATATTTTTCATTTCAAAATAATTTAAAAATTTTCTAATGCAAGTGATATAAATAGAGATTGAATTTGAAGCATATCTTTGGATTATTAATTTTTCTTTATATTTTATTATATAATTATTATCAATCATTCGTATTACCTTTATAATTAGATTTATGCTAAATTAAATATTTCTAGTAACTTTATCAAATTTTACTTGTACTTATTAATATTGATAAACGAATATAATATAGGTAGGATAAACGAATGTTCGTATATTTGGATAGTTGTAGCCAATTAGAAAAATGAAAATCCGAATGATAATTACAATAGGAATAGTTTTGGCTCTTTTTGCTTTTCTTTACTTTTCAAAAAGGAATACAAAAAACCCAAAAACCGAATTGACTAATAAAGAATATCGTGCTGAAGGAACAATTTTCTATCACGAAGATGACTATTGTCAAATAGAAATAGTACCGAGAGATAACCTATCCGAATTAATAAAACAAGCGGAGAATATAAGTGACTTCTCAACTGAAAATGGATATTCTGATATTTATGTAAGAGAAAAAAATAAAGTCAGTTTAAAGTCTAAAGAAATCAACAAATCTGAACTTGAAAGTTTGTTAGTGAAACTTGGAACTGAAAAGCATTCCGAAATTATAACTGGATACGGAAGTGATTATAGAGTGAAAAGTGAAAATACAATCGGATTTGGGAAAGATTATTCAGCGTTTTATTTTGACTTTGAGAATGACATTGTGAAAAATATATGGATTACAAATCTTGACGGACTGAATCACGTAAAAGTAATCAATGTGCTTTCGGAAATTGGAAAAAAATGGAATTTATTAATGATGGATTGGAATAGTTCTGAATTAATAGACTTGTCGAATAAAAAAATGATTGAAAAATATTTAAAATAACTGGCTACAACACCGTATAAAAATAATTGCGGTTTTTGTGCTTAATCAAAGGTCGTTGCGTGTTTGTAACGTCTGATTTTCCTTCGGAAAATCCTCGCATACAAACCCGCAACTATTCTTATACTAAACGTTAGCAACAAGGCGAAAACAAAATCTATGACACGTCAAACATGACAGAAAGTTTAGAACAATTTTTAGCAGCAAATTTCACATGTACTGAGGATGAAATTTCTGAAGTTGTAAAATATTTTAGACATAAAAAGGCAGCCAAAGATGAGGTATTGATCGAGAGTGATAAAGTTTGCCGATATTTCTATTTTGTAATTAAAGGATGTGTAAAAGCATTTTTTATTGATTCTAATGGACAAGAAACAATACGATATGTAGCCTTCGAAAATCAATTTATCTCATCTATACACAGCTTTATTAAGCAAACTCCTTCTAATGAATATATCTGTACCGTTGAACCTTCCGAATTGTTGTTTATTTCATACACTGATTTTAAATCTGTATTGAGCAGAAGTTCCCTCTTTAAAGATTTATACATAAAACTTCTGGAAACAACTTATCAGAATAATCACTGGCGCATTGAAACTTTTTTGAGATTAAACGCGAAACAGCGTTACGAATATCTACTCAAAAACAATAATCAACTTGTTCAACGCCTATCAAACAAAAATTTATCCAATTTTCTTGGCATTACACAGGAGAGTTTAAGTAGAGTGAAAGCAAAAAAGTGATTTTTTATCATTTGTCAATGTTTTAGATTTAGAATTGTATTAATTTTGTTGAACATTATTAATCAAAAAATATGAATATGAAAAAGAAATCAAAAATAGCAATAGCTTTTACAGCTGTTATGGTTATAGTAGCTTCAGTAGCTGCTATAATTTGGTTCTCTATATCTAGTGAGCAGAGAAATATGATTGCATTCATGATGATGAAGGGAGAAAGTTATAATAACTATCAAGAGTATCAAGTAATTGAACGTAATGATGAAGCATTAGCTCCAACATCTTTTAAACCTAGTATTGCTGATACAATTAAGGGAGATAACAATAGTAATATTGTGGCAATCACCGAAATGGTAAAAAATGAAAAATCAAAGATGCTAAAAAAAGGCATGGTTCAAACTTTGGATTTTGATGATTACACAGGTTGGAAGGTACTTGCTGATGAAGGTGCAGAGGAAGGAGAATATCCGTTTGGACCTTCACCTCTTAGTTATTATACTGCAGGACTAGCTTCAAATCTTCATACACAAATCTTGAAAGCAGCAAAAGTGAAAGGTATAGCATTAGATAATATAACAGTAGAAATATCAAATACATTTCGTTGGAACAATATGTCGTCAATTAATGGAGCAGGATTCTTAGATGTATCAACTACTAACATTAGTATTGATAGCGATGTAGAGGAAGAAACAGTTCAAGCTATAATTAATGCTGCTCTTAATACATGGACAGCAGGAAATGCATTAAAGAATAAAACAGTTATAGAACCACATTTAATTATCAATGGAAATAACTTTGATACCTATAAGGCAACAGCAGGTACATCTAACTCCGAAGTGTCTTTTGACGGAGATTTTTTATTAACATCTGTTACTGACATCCCTACAAAACCTAAATATTTAGAATTAAAAGAATCAAAAGATGAAGGAATATTTAAAATGTTGAATACTATGGATAATTTAGAATTCGAAATATTCGCTATTTCTGAATCGGTAAATAACCATGAAAGACCATATTTAAATAAAATAACTATTTCAACTCCATCAGGAGAAACATGGGAAATCTACGCAGATGAATTTATGGATAAAAATGATAAACCTCTGGCGCCTACTTCACTTGAATATTTCACACTAGGAACAGCGCTTTGTTTAACTTCACAAACAACATTAGTTAGTGCTATGTTGGATTTAGAGTTTACAGATTATCGTATTGAGGACCAGATTGATTATAGACAAGATACTATAGATTCTACTAATATGGTAAGTTATATTGATACAGTTCATTCATACATTCTAATTGAATCAGATGAATCTCAAGAAAGACTAGAACGCTTCTATAATCAATCTTTATCATTGTGCTTCGCTGGCGAAGGACTAAAAAATGCAACAGATATGAAAATCCACTATTATCTGAACGGAAAACTTATCAAATAGTATTTCTGTAAATCGGTGAGACAAATTATATGCACATGATAAAAAAAAATACTTCTAAGGTTAGAATCTATGTAGATACTTTCTTCTTCATCCTCATGATATTGGTGTTAATACCCCAATCTACGGGAATACCTATTCATGAGTGGGCGAGTTTTCTAATAATCCTTCCATTTTTATTACACCTTATTATTAATTGGAATTGGATCGCTAATAACTCAAGGAAACTTATAAATAAACAAATTAAAAAAACCTTTTTTGATTACATTTTAAACTGGACTCTGTATTTGTTAATGATTATAGTAACTATTTCAGGTATTGTAATTTCGGAAGCTGCCTTACCTGTCTTTGGCATTCATTTTGAACCAGATAAGTTTTGGTCTGTAATTCACAATTTAAGTGCTACATTATTAATGGCTACTTTAGGTATTCATATCGCTTTACATTGGAAATGGATTGTAACCGTGTACAGAAATTTAAAAATCAAATCTGATCTACACAATTTAACGGAGCTTAAAGTGATTATTATAAAATATTATCGTCAACTATTGCTTATTATTTTAGTGAGCACTATATTATCTCTATTAATTTGGATTTTGAACTATAGCCAATGGGCAGAAGGATTTAGAGTAGAACGGGACACTCCTAGTGAGAATTCTGATGGATTTCCAAATAGTTGGTTGATATATATTTTGCCATTTTTGAAAGTTACTATAATTATAACTATTCCTGCACTTATTACAGGTGCCATTCTTAGACTAAAAAAAAATAAAGCTACTGTTAAAGTATAGCATAAATATATTTAAACAAAACCTTGAATGGCTGATATGGAGAAAACTCCGAAGCTATTGCATTTGCTGAAAATGGAATTGAAATTGCCAAAGGCAATGAGAATTTGAATTATAAAACTGAATTTAAAAAATATATAAACGGACAAAAGCCCAGTTGCTAACAACGTGTATAATTAATTGCTGGTTTTAGCCTACTTACGAAAGTCCTCGCGGACTTTCTATCTGTGATTTATTTGCTAACTTTAGTGCTTAAACCACGCAACTAATCATACACAAACACGTTACCCACACTTTAATCCAACCTATCTGAAAATAAAAAAATCAGCTAATCCAAACACTATTCCACAATTAATCCCTCAATCATTTTTCCTATTCAATAAATACTTAAATTTTCCGTATTTTAGGAACTATATAAATTGTTGAATCAATATTTATTCTCAGGTGAAATATGCAGAAATGGAAAATAGATGACGCTGAAGAGCTATACAATATAAAAGGCTGGGGAATTGATTTTTTTGGAATCAATGAGAAAGGCAATGTTACATTCCAACCCAATAATGGGAATAAAGATATAGACATCAAAGAGATAATAGATGAGCTATCGGTTAAGGACTTCCCTACACCTGTTTTATTCCGTTTCCCCGAGATAATAGAACAAAGAATAAGTAAGATATTCGAATGTTTCGAAAATGCATCTAAAGAATATGAGTTCAAAGGTAATTGCACTCTTATATACCCTATAAAAGTTAATCAAATGAGTCCCGTTGTCAATGAGATAATGAACTCTATAAAAGAACGCAATGTAGGATTGGAAGCAGGATCAAAGCCAGAACTTCATGCAGTATTAGCTATGATTCCGAAAAATGCACCAATCATCTGTAATGGCTACAAAGACGAAAGCTTCATTGAGATGGCACTTCTAGCTCAGAAAATGGGTAATCAGATTTTCTTAGTAGTAGAAAAGCTAAATGAATTGAAGATGATAATAAAAGCTTCCGAAAGATTACATATTAAGCCGAACATTGGTATTCGTATCAAATTAGCTAGCTCTGGAAGTGGAAAATGGGAAGAGTCTGGAGGAGATACAAGTAAATTTGGTCTTAACGCAGCAGAACTTCTGGAAGCTGTTGATTATGCTCGTGAGAAAGGGATGTTAGATTGTGTTAATCTGATTCACTTCCACTTAGGCAGCCAGATTACAAAAATTAGAAATATTAAAAATGCACTCCGAGAAGTATCTCACTTCTTTGTAGAGTTACGCAAATTGGGTTGTAATATAGAGAACGTTGATATAGGAGGCGGATTAGGCGTTGACTATGACGGCACTAAGTCTAGTAACTCTAGTTCTGTTAACTATTCAATCCAAGAATACATAAATGATGCAGTTTATTCGATTGCAGATGTATGTAATAAATATGATATTCCACACCCTAACCTAATTACTGAATCTGGTAGAGCTATTACGGCACACCACTCTGTACTAGTCTTCGATGTATTAGAAAAAACTTCTCAGCCTTATTTTGATGGAGATTTCCCTGAAGAATTTGGTGAGAATGAGCTAGTACAAGAGCTAATCAACATACACGATAGTATCAAAAAATCAAGAATGTTAGAGCCATGGCACGATGCTCAGCAGATAAGACAAGAAGCGTTAGATTTATTCAGCTTAGGTCACTTAGATTTGACAGTAAGAGCGGAAGTTGAAAAATTATTCTGGACAATAGCAAGGAAAGTATATCTGATGTTCAGTAAAATGAAACGTCAACCAGCTGACTTCGATGGTCTTTCAAAGATGCTAGCAGATAAGTATTTTTGTAATTTTTCAGTATTCCAATCATTACCAGATTCATGGGCAATCGATCAGATATTCCCTATAATGCCAATACATAGATTGGACGAACAGCCTAAAAGACGGGGAACATTAGAAGACATCACTTGTGATTCTGACGGAAAAATAGACCATTTTATAGGCGAAGGTGAGCTATCTAATACACTTACACTACATGATTTGAAAGAGGATGAGCCATATTATTTAGGTGCATTCCTAATAGGTGCATATCAAGAAATACTTGGTGATATGCATAATTTATTTGGTGATACTAATACTGTCCATGTTCGTTCTTCTAAGAAAGGATACAAGATAGAAGAAATGATAGATGGTGAAAGAGTATCAGAAGTATTAGAGTATGTTGAGTTTTCGCATAAGAAACTTGTACGTACTATGGAATCACGAGTAGCCACAGAAGTTAAGAAAGGAACAATGCTTGCCAAAGAAGGCAAAGAGTTACTTTCAATCTACAAATCTGGATTGTACGGATATACTTACTTAGAATGATATTACTTTAAAATTGTGAAAGTACTCTAACATCATTCTCATATAGCTTGCGAATATCGTCTAGCTGTGTTTTCGCCATTGTTATTCGCTCTACGCCGAAACCAAAGGCGTAACCAGTATATACTTCTGGGTCAATACCACCGGCACGAAGTACATTGGGATGAACCATACCGCAACCAACAATTTCCATCCATTTGTTAGAGTGCTTAGTTTTAATATCTAGCTCGGCACTCGGCTCAGTGAATGGGAAATATGAAGCACGGAAACGGAATTCAATATCATCACCATACATAACTCTAGCAAAGTGCATCATAGTAGCTTTAAGCTCTGCCATTGTTACATTTTTATCAATGTAAAGACCTTCTATTTGGTGAAATTCTGCCAAGTGAGTAGAATCCAAAGTCTCATTTCTATACACACGACCCGGCATAATCGCTCTGATTGGAGGTTTTACGTTCTCCATCATTCGTATTTGGACAGGAGATGTATGAGTTCTTAGTACAACGGTATCATACTTATTTTCTAAAAAGAAAGTATCTTGCATGTCACGAGCAGGGTGATTAGGCGGAAAATTAAGTGCATCGAAATTATGATAATCATCTTCCGCTTCTGGCCCTTCTGCTACGGAGAAACCCATTTTCTTGAATATCTCTATCATCTGAGCAATTGTTTGGCGAACAGGATGTTCGCTACCAAGATTATTTTTAATCCCAGGCAGTGACAAATCTAAATCAGAAATGGTTAGAGCTTTTTCTTCTAGTTCTTCTTTTGAAGTTTTGTAGATTTCTTCTGTGAACTTACTAAGTATATTAAGCTCTTTACCAACTTCTCGTTTTTGATCATTTGGCAATTCTTTTAATTGCCCAAAGAATTCTTGAATTTTCCCTTTTTTAACAAGGAATTCAAGTCTAAAACTTTCTAATTGCTCTAAATTAGTAACTTCACTAATTCTAGTTTTTACTTCTTCGTGTACTTTTCTAATGTTATCAATCATTTTCTACTTTTTTATCTAGTTGATTTTCGTAATCGAAATAATGTATATCTTTTAATCTTACTAATACTTCTTCCAGTTCTTGCGGTTTAGCAGTACCGATTAGGAAATGGTTTCCGCCTCTTGTGACTATATCAATAGCATAACCACCAAAGGCATTATATATACTACCATATTTTTCACTTATGCGCATACCATAACCCATACTCTTATAGCTAATCATCTTTATAGATTGTACATTCTGCCAATTGACTTTATTAAATTTATTATTCAACGGTATCCATTGGAAATGAATTGCTTCGTCAGTAGCTATTACGTTGAGCTTAGAGCCAGCAGTGGAAATAACAAAGAACAAGCATATAAAAAGTATCAATACCCCTAAAACAATAAAAGAAGCTGCTCCTGGAGCACCTTCCATATAGTTTACAAAGCTATTTATCAAAAAAGCTAATGATAAAACCAATGATAGAACTAATATAAACCAAACATACCACTGACGTAGTTTTTGCTGCTCATTGTATATATATTCTCCTTCGGGAGCATAATTCTTTTTAGGCATTAGTCAGTTGCATTCTTTGAAAAATCAAAATTACAGATTTTATTAATTATATTCTAACTCGTTCTTGGCTTTAGCCAAAGCAACTTTAAACAAATTGTATTCTAATATAGGACCCAACTCATCTCTAGCCCTAGAAGCTGAGATATTAGGATGCTCTTCTACTAAATCTAAGATTTCTTCATATATAGACTCAGATACGTGCGTACTCATATCTACATCTATTTCATTATTAATTGCTATTTTCAGATTCTTCACTATTTCATTATCTGTCAGGTCTAATCTATCAGCAATTTCATCTATTGTAATATTCTTTTGGAATAGTACTACAATTCGTTTTGTCAATTCAGTTACTTCTGGAACCTCGTTTTCTTCAAGAGGAGTATTTTGGTAATAATCATTGATAACTGCAACGAATTCTGAACCATATTTCCGAACAAAATCGAGACTATATCCCTTTAACTTACGGAGCTCCAATATGTTTTTTGGAGAATCTGAACTCAACTTCATTAATAAATCTTGTGATATAATTCTGTCAGCATTTATTTTTTCTTTCATCGAAATTACTAATCGCAAGTCATTCAATCTTGAGAATAGTTCATCGGAATAATTATGTTCCGATTTAATTTTAACAAGCTGTTCATTAAGCTTTCTACCGACTAAACTATATCCCTTTTCAGTTACTGAAAGTACGGGAAATCTATTTCTACTTACAGCTATATAATTATTCGAAACTGCGGAATCTAAATACTCCTTAACTTCAGCATCGGTGTAATCAGATAAGCAACCAAACATATTCAGATTTTCTAGTTCAAATTTCTGCACTTTTTGTGTTGCTTTGCCAGCAAGAAAATGCCTAATTATAGTTTTACCAAATTTGCTATCAATCTCATGCAATGAGTCAATAATTTTGATATTGATAAACTCTTTCCTCTCATCATTTAGCTTTTTAACTGACTTAGGAATCAAACAAGAAGTACATCTACCACAATCAGACTCAACATTCACATCTTGAAAATAATTAAGTATGAAGTTACGCTTACAGGTATCAGTTTCTGCATATTGCTTCATATATTCAAGCTTCTGGTTTGCAAACTCTCTTCTTCTTGCATGTTCATCAAAATCAATAGGTAAATCATCAAATGGCATTCTTTCCATTATTAGATAAATACCACTTTTGTTAGCTTCCGGATTATACTCTATATGACCATCGAAAGCAAGTTTGTTAATTGCTTTAATAATATTATCTGCCATAATACCATGTTTCTGAGCTATTTCTAGAGGATCAATATGCTGGTATGTGCTATTAGTCGAAGTATCTGCCGATCTAAATATTGATTCTGTAGGTAATTTAAGCCAATCAGGGAGTAGATTATAATACTCCATCAATCTATCTCTATCAGAAAGGAACTTTATAGTTGCTTTAGAAAAATACTTAGAATTAGAAATCACACCATGATTACGTAAAAATTTCAGCACAGCTGAAACAGTTTTTTGTGTAATACTTAAATAAGCTGCGATTAAAGCAGAACTAACATCTAAGGGCTCATGAGCGTATTCGCCCATTTCTACACCAGCTTTTTTGTAAAGAGTTGTATATACTCTGTTTATCTGTTCTACTGCAGGATAAGAAACATCAATAAAAAATTCCTGTAAAGTAATATCACCTGGATGATATAACAAAATACAATTCGCAGGTTTACCATCACGGCCAGCACGACCAGCTTCTTGGTAATATGCTTCTATTGTACCAGGTAAATCAACATGAATTACGTTCCTAACATTCTCTTTATCTATTCCCATTCCGAACGCATTAGTAGCTATTATAGTTTTAATAGCCCCGCTAAAGAATTTTTCTTGGGATTCATTCCTGTAATCATCTGGTAAACCAGCATGGTACATATCAATATCTATATCTGCTTGCTTTAGAGCTTCGTAAAACTCCTCTACCCTCTTACGAGTACCTGCATAAATAATAGTGGAATCATTACCACTACTTCTTATTATGTCAAGGCAAGTCTGTACTTTATCTTCAGTCGTCCTAGTTAGGTAAGTAAGGTTTGGCCTGTCAAATCCTTTTATGAATTTGTTCGCATTATTTAGCTTTAGATTGATAGCTATATCTTTCTGTACTTCTTTAGTAGCAGTAGCTGTAAACGCAGCAATAGGATAATCCCTATGTGCCCCTAGTGCTTGAGGTATTTTCAAGTAAGCAGGTCTAAAATCATGGCCCCACTCACTGATACAGTGAGCTTCGTCAACAGCAATAAATGAAATTGGGATTTGAGAAAATATATCAGCAAACCTTTTAGTTTGCAATCTTTCTGGAGCAATATATAGCATTTTGTATTTGCCATCTACTGCATTGTCCAGTATCTCGTTTACTTCTCTTACAGACATCAAGCTATTAATACTTTCTGCACTAATACCTTTTGACTTTAATACATCAACTTGATCTTTCATCAAAGAAATCAAAGGAGAGATAATAATAGCCGTACCTTCGAGTACTAAAGCAGGAATCTGATAACAGATAGACTTACCACCCCCTGTAGGCATAATAGCAAGTGTATCTTTACCATCTAATATTGAATTAATAATCTCTTCCTGACCAGGTCGGAAATCATTATATCCAAAATTATTTATTAAATATGATTTAGCATTATTCATAAGTAAGAAAATAACTAAAAATTTAGTCTTGTTAAAATTATTTTTGCAATGAAAATGTTAAGAGTGTACTTAGTTGAAAATATTGTAATGAATTAGGTACTTATAAAAAGTATAAATTATTTTGTTGATTATCTAGAATTGGATTTTTATCTATATAAATACTAGATGAAAAGTAACAAACTCAAAGACATTACCATCATCCCTGCTACTAATCCATATATCGCCTTGTGACCGAGGTCATACCTTTTTGCGGTTGGTATTAGCTCATCAACAGCTATAAAGACCATAATTCCACCAACGGCCCCAAATAAAATACCAAAAGTCACATCATTGAATAAATCTTTGAGCAAGATATATCCAATCAATGCACCAATTGGTTCAGTCAGTCCAGTAGCGAAGGAATACCAAAATGCTTTCTTTCTACTTCCAGTGGAGAAATAAATAGGTACAGAAACCGCTATACCTTCTGGAATATTATGAATTGCAATAGCAACAGCAATGGAGATACCAAGATTTGGGTCAGAAAGAGCCGCAGTAAATGTAGCTAAACCTTCAGGGAAATTGTGAATGGCAATGGCTAGTGCTGTAAAAGTACCCATTCGCTTTAATTTTCTTTTTTCTACTTCATCTGCTGAAAGCGAATCCATTTCTTCAATCTTATGTGGCTCATGTGGATTTTCGTAAGAAGGAATTAGTCTATCAATAATTAGAATAACAAGTACACCCAGGAAAAAAGAACCCGCTGTGTACCAATTCGCCCAATATTCGCCATAAACGTGAGAGAGAGCCATTTTTGACTTTGCAAATATCTCAACAAAGCTGACATAAATCATTGCTCCAGCAGAAAAACCAAGTGTAGCCGCAAGAAAAGCTTTATTTGTTTTCTTTGAGAAAAAACCAATAGCACTACCAATACCAGTTGAAAGTCCGGCAAAGGAAGTAAGTAAAAAAGCAAATAATACGTTATCAGACATTAATTTTGAAAATCAGTGTTGTTATGAATGCCAAATTAAATAATTTATTCTTGCCTAACTAAATTATTTGCATCTTTTATTGTTATTATTGCTTTACTTACCTCCTCACTTTCAAAAGCTTCTGTACAATAATATGCCTCATCACTAAATAAGAGTTGACCCAATCTTGCTTTTATTATTCCTATCATAATCTCTTTGTCTTTCTCGAACATTTCATCATTCTGCAATGATGCAATCAGAAGATTCTTTTTTATTCTCTCGGATATTGTACTATTAAAGAAGAAGTCTCTAGAAAAAGATAGAAAATCAGGATACATATTCAGCACAGATTTACCCTCGGAAATAAATATTTCGAAAGCCGTTCTTAATAGAACCCGTTTCTGGATTGCAACTTCTGTTAGCTTTGTCCTAGCTTCTCTTTTATTCAAAACTGAATCAGGCATAATTCCACCTATTGATATTAAAGTTCTACCTTTAGTGCTTTTAACAACGGAAATATCTTTAGGAATTGACATATTTTTAAGCTGGTTATTCAGATTTTCGTCCAGAGTTTGAGCCGAGTTATCGAATGCTTTAACTGATTCTTTCTGTACTTTTCTACCTAATGGAGTTACATACTCCCCTACTGTCACACGAAAAGCACTACCATCTTTGAATTCCCAATGTTTCTGTAACGTTCCTTTACCGTATGTTCGCTGTCCAATTACTATACCTAAATCATAATCTTGCACAGCACCTGCGAATAATTCTGATGCAGAAGCGGTCTCTTCATTCACAATCAATACAAGTGGCAGACCAATATATGGACCATCTTTTTTAGATTTAACATCATAATAGAAATCGGGATGTTTCGATTTAGTTTTTATAACTTGCTTTCCTTCTGGTAAGAATAATGAGATTACATCTGCGATTGCAGTAAGAACTCCACCAGGATTATTTTCTAGATCTATAACTAGACCTTTAATTGATTTGGGAAATTGCCCAATGACTTTTTCAAATTCATTTCCTGCATCTTCAGTAAACTTTAGAGTTTTTATGTATGCTATACTATCATTATACATAAATGAAGCATCGATTGAAGAAGTAACATGAGGTGAATTATGTAAAACCCTATTTTGGATTTTACCCTCTAAGTCAAGGAATTCAATATTGCAAGCAACTAATGCCGTATCATTTATTATTTCGTTTATGCTCAATTCATCTTTTTTAATTACATTGATATCATCAATAGATAAAATCCTCCAACCAGGCATCACTCCATTTGTATCAGCAGAGCTTCCCTTATCTACTCGAAAAATATAGCTAGTGTCTGCAAAAACGATTTGAGTTATTCCTAATGACTTCCTAATACCCGTATTAGACTCCTTTAGTGACCTATACTGCTCTTCTGGGAAATAATAAGACTTGTCGTCCAGAGCTTGCATATATGCTTTTAGGGCCGCTTCTGACTTATCTTCTAAATCAATGCTATCTTTGTGATAAACATAGGAAAATTCTAAAAGAGTTTTGAACTTCTCGAGTTGAGAGTTAATATCATTAGTCACGGAATCTGGTAAAGCAGCAAAACTATTTGTTGCTAATAATGCTAGAAGAATTATAATTATTTTATTCATAGATAGTATATACGATTTTGGGCAAATAAAGATATACAAAATAAAAAACCCCAACATAAAATGTCGGGGTTTGTGAATTTTAAATATAATAGTTTAGACTATTTTACAATCATAAGTGGTGCAATCACAACGTGACCATTACCAGTTAATCGTAAGAAATGTTGACCAGAAGAAACAGTATTCGTTAAGTTAAACTCGAATGGAGTCTCACCAGCATTGAATTCTTTTCCTTCAAATAATGTCATCATTAATTGTCCTTTACTATCATATAACTCTAATGTCAATGGCATATCTTCAAAACTTCCTATTTGTACCGATACTAAATTATTAATAGCGGCAGGTTGAGGAGTAATATTATTTAATCCGATTCCAATTCCTTCTTTACCACCTATAGTGTTATTTGACATTTTAGGCTTAGTAAATGATTTTGCAAAAGTTTCAGTCTCATTAAAGTTTTGAATTGAACTATTCAAATCTCCATTGTATGAATAGGCGATCACAGAATATTTCACATAAGGGCCTTGTAAGTTAGTCATAGTAATAGCTGAATCTCTTCCTGAATATATAACAAAAATATCATTATCATTTGGAGTTTGAGCTGAACCAAAATTGTTATTATAAGCTGGCCAATTAGTTTCATTATCCATTCCAGCCTCATCTCCGTAACTAAATGGTACAAATATTTTCTTTGCTAACAATAAAGTATTAGATGTATCTGGTTTAGAATAGGTTACATCAAATTCATCAATGCTTGAAATTATTGCAAGATTAGTTACACTTAATGGTTCATCTTCTCTAATATTAAAGTTATCACTAACTCCATCAGCTAAGCCCGCTGCTTTTGCAGTTACATAATCATTTGCAAATGCTGTACTAAATTTAACCGCATTCAACGTCAAAATACCACTTGATAATGACCCTGTGTTACCAGATGTAATAGTTGATTGATTAGCTAAGAATGAAGTCAGAGCTGACCCATTATCAACATCTCTATTACCATTTGCATCTGTTGCTTCAACTACGAATGTAGTATTTGTATTGATCTCTGTATTAACAGGTGTTGTTGTAAATACAAGCTTAGTTGCATCAACATCAATCGCGTTGTTTCCAGAACCAGACTCTATACCTGATCCAGCACCACCTTTAAATGATGACCCGCCACCGTCAGCTGTAAATGAACTTCTATTTACTTTGAAAGCTAAGTTCTTATTATCTATTGACCCAGAAGGTGCGTTAGATAACCAAACTTTCAATGTATATGTCTTAGTATCATCATCAGCAACATTACCAACTTGTCCAGCACCGTATGCTAATCCAGTAAATGCAATCGTTGTTGCTCCTACTGAACCAGTTATGGTGTTAGTTCCATCAGATAATTCTGCACCAGCTAAGATAGTAGTCCAATCTCCGATATCATTTCCAAGACCTTGAGATATCGAAATATCTGTTATCAAAGTTGCTAATAAGTCAGTACCTGGTGTAACACCATCATCTTTCACATCAAAGTCGAAAGCCATTACAGCTTCAACTTGATTGTCAACTAAAGAAGACAATGTCGCAGGTTCAGCACCAGCTCCAACTGATACATCAGTTGCGCCAGAAGCGTTATATTGAACCGAATTATCTGTGTTCGTTGTTGCTGTGTTGTCGTTACCAGCTATGTCAGTTACCTTAGCTGTTGATAATGTAATTTCTACAGTACCAGTTCCTGTCATTCCTGTTACTTCTACATTGTAAGTAGCGCCGCTACCAGTAACTACGGCAGTAGTTGCATTTGCAGTACCACTTATAGTTATATCATTATCAGCTAAATCATATACATTTTCAGTAAATGTAAGTGCAAAGTTAATAGGACCGTCAGTTGTAGGGTCAGCTTGGCCGCCTGCCAAAGCTATTGTTCCTACTGGTGGTGTCTTATCAACTGTCACAGATGAACCATTTGTAACTGCAGTCAATAGTGCTGCACCAGCGTTCCCATTCACGTCTTCAAATCCAATACTAAATGTTACTAAGCCAGCAGCAATAGTATTGTCTGTGCTAACAGATAATGTATAAGTAGTTCCTAAACTTGAAATAGAGCTAATTGAATAACCAGCTATATTACCTGTAAATGCTCCAGTATTTAGCGTTTCACTTGATGTGAAAGTCAACAATATATCATGTCCACCTTTCGCATATTGGTCATTAATGCTATTAGATGACTTGATACTTGCAGCACTAATAGTTGGCGCAACTTGGTCGATAGCGTAAGTCTGAACTGATGTCTTAGTAACCATTACGTTACCTGCAACATCTTTAGCTCCACTTATATCTACTGTCAATCCAGATAAACTGAAATTCTGATCAGTTACTGTATAGTTGTAAGTATAAGTATTACCTGCCCAACCACCAGAAGGTGCTGAGAAAGCTGAGCTAACTCCACCGTTGAATGTCAACGTAGGTGCTGTTGCTCCCATCGCTTCATTAAACTCAATAGCTACACTAAATGCTGCTGTTGCTTCTGTTATCAATGATGGTGTAAACGTTACACCAGATACCAACGGCTTACGTGTATCTATATCTACATCTGTTGAACATAGAACAGAAACAGCAGGATTACCAGCTGCATCTTTAGGTAAGTTTCCTACCACAAAATTAGCTGAAGTTGTTTCTTCAACTCCTGTATGTGTGAATACCTGAGTGAACGTAGATGCATTAGTCCAATTAGTTGCACCTGGTGTTAGTTGACTTGTTCCAGTTATATTAAATGTAGGAAGTGGACTAGCAGACATAGCTTCTGAGAAGACTACTGTTACTGTTACATTCTTATCATTTTCGTATATATCTGCGTTGTTGTTTGTCATTGTACTACATGTAGGCGCTTTTGTATCAATGCTGAATTTATCAACTATTGTTTGAAGCGTCATTACGTTTCCATCATCTTCTGTGTCATCTTTAGCTCCAGAAACCGTAACATCTAAGTTTGCGATTTCTTCTGCTGAAGCACCGTTGATAGTTCCGAATGTTGCTGTAAATGTATTACCACCTGACCAAACTCCAGTTGAACTAGAATTTGTTACTGTAGTGTTAGCAGTCAATGCAACTGTTGGATTAACAGTCGTATTCATTCCTTCGCTAAATAATACAGCAACCGTAAATGTAGAACCACCGTCAGCAATTGATATTAAATTATCACTTGGAGTAACAGTAGTTACTGTTGGCGCTTGTGTATCTTTTATCAAAGATACACTGCTTGTTCCAACGTTTCCTGCAACGTCTGTTGATCTGAAGTTTAGTGTAAATGCACCTTCACCTAAACCAGCAAAGCCAGTATATACACTTAATGCAGTTCCAGTTGCAGGAGCCGTAAACCAAGTGCCAGAATTAAATCTGAACTCTGTCACATCAATTCCACAACCAGTTTCCGTTACAGTGTAGTTTACAACTTTAGTCCCATTCACAGTAGCGTTTGCTAAAGGTTGAGAAATTGCTATTACAGGAGCAGTATTGTCGATTGTGAAGTCAGTATCACCAGCGTCAACTCCAGTTGTTGTATTTCCAGCTGCATCAGTTGCGCTAACTGTTACGTCAACAGGTCCGTCATCGTCTTGACCATCTACCAATAATTTATAAGTATATGTTCCACTTCCAGTTCCTGAGAACCAAGTCCATGTTCCATTAGTATTAACATTATCACTTATTGTGATGTTTGATATACCACAACCGCTTTCAGCAACATTAAATGTTAGTGTTGCAGTAGTTCCACCTTTTATACATCCAGGTGTTACAACTACATTGCTTATTGCAGGTGCAGTATTGTCTAGTGTGAATGCGTTAGTTATCGTTTGATTATTCACATTACCAGCAGCATCAGTCATTACGATATCTATATCATAAATACCGTCATCCTGTGATGTTGTTCCTGATAAGTCAACTGTTATTGAATAAGCATTACCACCAGCTGAAGCAACAACAGCAGCGCCTAAACTAGTAGAAGCCGTTATATTACTTGCACCATAAGGTCCACAACCGTAAGTATTGTCATCACTTAATATTACCAATTGAACATTAGTGTTCTTATTAGTACATGTTGGTGTTGGTGCAGTATTTACTGAATAACTAGGTGCTGTCTTATCAATTGTAAATGCAGCGTTATTCACAGAAGGAGTTGCATCGTTACCAGAATCATCTGTTACATTAAATGTGATATTATAAACACCTTCAGCATCAGTACTACCTACTGTATAAGTAGCAGTAACTACATAAGGAGTATTTCCAGTTATAGTTAGTTGTGATAATACTCCATTTCCATTAGGGAAACCAGAAATATCAATATTATTAGCTAGTATAGCTCCGCAACCAGTTTCAGTAATTGTGAATTCTATGTCTATCACATCGCCTGTAGTTACACAAGTGTTTGTAAATGATTCTCCACCAATTACCGGTGCTGTTGCATCCTTAGTGAATACTCTACTTATAGTAGTTGTATTTCCTGCCAAATCTAGTGCCTTTAACTCAAGAGTTATAGGACCATCTGTTCCAGGCCATCCATTCAATGCATTCAGTTGTACACCAGTTGTACAAGCGGCAAAAGATCCACCATTGATTCTTCCTTGTACTTCGTCGATTCCACTGAAACCAGTTCCATCTGATGCACTGAAATCAATTGCTTCTGTTCCATTTACGCAAGACTCAGCCAATGGAGTTGATTGTCCAAATGCTACAGTCGGGTCTTCAGTATCTATGCTGAATTTATCAGCAAAAACACCTGTTGGAGAAGTATAGTCAGTTGCGTTTCCGAAAGCGTCTTCGCCACCAGCTATAGTAATATCTATACCTTCGATTGCAACGCTTTGGTCGCTTGCTGTATAAGTCCAAGTAGCTACTGTGTTACCAACTGACCAAGCAGGATTAGTTCCAGCTTGTAATGTCAATGATGGTGAACCAGCGGTTACATCTGGAGCAAATGCGATAGAAGGGTTAGCACTTGTATTCATTGCTTCGCTAAATGTAGCAGCAGCTGTGAATGTGTACCCAATGGTGTTCGCTTCTGCTTTGTTGATCATAGCATCAGATACAGTTAGACCAACGATAGTCGGACTAACCTGATCTATGTCGAATGTCTCTGTTGATGTGTGTGGAGCCATTACGTTACCAGCTAAATCTTTAGCTGTGTTGATTGTAACAGTTACACCGTCAACATCTACATCTTCATCAGCTACTGTGTAGTTGAATGTATAAGTATTTCCTGACCAGCTACTAGCTGCAGGTGTGAATGCAGCAGAACCAGCACTAAATGTTAATGTAGGAACTGTTGCTCCCATATTTTCGTTGAATGCAACAGCTACACTTAGTGTACCAGTTCCATTTATATCTTCAGGTGTGAAAGTCACACTTGATACCAATGGCTTTTTAGTGTCTAATACGAAATCAGCTGAACATCCTACAACTAGGATAGGATTACCAGCTAAGTCAGTTGGTTTGTTCGTGCTTATATTAAGTAATGCTGTTTCTACAATCCCACCTTCCTCATTTCCATTGTGTGTTGCTGTTCCTACAAATACTCTAGGATTTTGTCCATCCCAATTTCCTGAAAAAGCTCCAAAGTTTGAGCTGAAATCAAAGTAAACATCAGGAGTAACTGAATTACTCATATATTCACTGAATGTCACTGTTACTTCTTGTACTTTATCACCTTCATAAATTGGATCTGTACCAACTACTAGTGTGCTACATGTAGGAGCTATCAAGTCGATTGCAAAACTTGCTTCATCATCCCCTGAATCATAAGATTCTTGTGTATTACCACAAACATCAGTTGCACCAGTTACACCAGCTGTTATTATTTCTAATTCAACAGCACCATTATATACTGTGTATATTCTAGTGTATTCCGTTGAAGAAGTCCAGCTACCTGTACTATCGTTCAATGCTGCTCCAACAGTCCCTGTACCACCTTGTGATAAATCATCAAAAGTGATTGTAGGTGTTGAACCGCCATCCATAGCTTCGTTGTAATTTACAACTACTTGGAAACCATTTAGTCCAATATTGCTTCTATTAACACCAAAAGCGTTAGAAGGTAATGGGTTGAATGCTATTCCAGTTACTGTAGGACCTTCAGAATCTACGTTGATTTTATCAATACCATGTGTATTGTCTAGATCCATTGTGTTGCCAAGGGCATCTTTAGCGCCAGATACGTCTATATCAACACCTGTGTAAGTATAACTTCCCACTGTGTCTATTGTATAAGTTACTGTGAATACAGTACTATCTACATTCCAAAGAGTGCTTGGTGATTTTAATATATTAGTAGTCAAATCTTCATCAAATGTAAGAGTTGGTACTGTTAATATATCCATAGCTTCGTCAAAAGTAATTGTTATTACTTCCGTTCCTTCCATGTTACCACAGATATTAGACTCGCTAACAGCAATCGATACGATTTCTGGAAGTTTAGTATCTACATCGAAATCAGCAGTACAAGCAAGAGTTTGTACGTTACCGTGTGTATCTTTGAATCCGCTTATAGACATAGTCTCTGTTACGTTCTCTTGAGTTCCGTCGTGTGTTACTGTGAATGAGTAAGTATCATTAAGAACTGAAGTCTGTGAGAATGCTCCACCACTTACAGTATAATTTGCATTACTATTAGTAAATGCTATTGTTGGATTAACACCAGCGTCTAGTGTTTGATCCATAACTACTACTACTTCAAAGTCTTTGTCAGCTACTATTACTTGAGGAGCAGCAGGAGTCATAGTTATACTACCACAACCTGGCTCTTTAGTATCCACATCGAATACACCAGCTTCAAATGAACCTGGGAATGGGTTACCAGCTAAATCAGTTGCATTGGCTATTCCAACACCTACATTATCAACTTCCAATCCATAAGTTTCATTTACAGAATATGAAGCTGTGAATACATTACCTAGATTCCAGTCACCTGCAGGAGTACCTAGTACATCACCTAATATATCATTATTAGGTGCACTACCAGTCTCAAATGTAACAGTAGGGTCAGAATTATTATCCATAGTCTCTGTAAAGTCAAAAACTAATTGTAATTGCGGTGTATCATCTAATATGACAGCTGGACTAGGAGCGTTAACTGTTATGCTATTTAATTGTGGAGCTACGAAATCTATTCCGAATAGATTCCCTTTAGTTCCAGCAGCAGTCTGTATATTACCCGCCACATCTACAGCACCATTCGTGCTAACACCTATACCACGCATATCGATATTAGTAGTTTTGTCTGCACTAAATTCATAGCTGTAAGAACTAGTAGTAGGTTTATCTTGAGTAATAGCTAGTAGAGCTACAGCAGGTGAAGTTGGATTTTTACCAGGTAAGTGGAATTCCAATGTTGGAATAACCGCTTGGTTCAACACTTCATTATACTGTACAGTAATTATGAAATCAGTTGTAGCAGCACTTCCATCATCATCTGCTCTGTTTAGCAATGATTCAGTAGCAGTTACACCAGTTACATAAGGAGGAGTGTTATCTATTACTAACTCTACTGCCGGAGTAGGGTTAAGTGTGTTAGATGGATTACCCAATCCGTCTGCTGCTACCAATGAAATGTGATAGTTACCAGTTTGATCCAAATTAGATATTGCTAAAGTTGATTTCCACACACCACCACCTTGATCAACTGGAGGAGTAGTTATAGAACTTTGTAAAGCCGCAGGACCTGTTACTGTATAAACAACAGTCGAAGCATCGAATGTAGAACACTCTCCACTATCATCGCCTACTGAGAATGTAATATCAACAGTACCAACAGTACCACCAGCGTGGTCAGGAGTTACAGTCAAAGCACTAAGTACCGGACCTGTATTGTCGATAGCAAATGCATCATCAGAGTCAGTATCAACATTACCAGCATCATCAGTAGCAGTTATATCATAAGTATAATAACCTTCCGCATCCGACCCTTGTACAGTATATTTAGCTGTAAATGAATGGACATCCCCTAGAGGAGAATCATTATCTTCAGTCACTGTAAATGTAATCAATGATAATGGACCAGGTAAAGCGTCATCAGCTGTAAATTCAATATCATTTTCATCGAATGTACCACAACCGCCTTCAGTTACGTCAAATGTAATTGATATCTCTTGACCTGTTTTGTAACAAGTAGGTGTTATTATTATATTTGAGATTATAGGAGCAGTGTTATCTACGTTGAATGCACCTACACTTTGTAATTCTGTAGCTACATTACCTGCATCATCTGTTGCATTAACTGTTATATCATAAGCACCATCAAAGTCACCGTTTGCATTACTTATAGTATTAGAGTAAGTGAATATATAAGGTGAAGCAGCAGTACCAAGTCCAGTTTGACTTATTGGAGTAGGTGCTGCAAATAGACCAGCATCTACGGTTAAGTCTGCGCTACTAAATGTACCACAACCTTCTTCTACTACATTAAAAGTAAATGTTAATTTAGCAAAACCGTCGTTAAGACAAGTAGCACTTGTAACTGTCAAAGCAGAGATTACAGGAGCTGTATTGTCGATAGTGAATGTAGTAGTAGCTTCAGTTGCTGCATTACCGGCATCATCTGTTGCATTAACAGATACAGTTACCAAACCTGATGGGTCACCAGATACTAAAGGTAATGTATAAGTATAAACGCCAGTACCAGCACCAGAGACCCAAGTCCAAGTGTCAGTTGCAGTAGTTACATCATCTGTAATTGTAATATCATCTTTATCAAATGTACCACAACCACCTTCTGTTGCAGTGAAAGTCAATGTCACTGTGTTACCACCATTTTCACAAGTAGTGTTCATTGATACAGCACTAATTACCGGCTTCGTATTATCTACGTTGAAGCTTTCAACTGTGTTAGTTACCGAAGCGTTTCCAGCTTTATCAGTAGCAGTTATATTAACTACATAATTTTCATCATCTCCAGCTGTTTCGCTTACTGTCAAAGTATATGTGAAACTTAATACATCATTCACTGGACCTGTTACACCTTGATAAGCAAATGCTTGACTCAAAGAACCAGCACCAGAAACATTAGTAACTACTATATCACTTGCTTCTATTGCACCACATTCACCTTCTATTAAATCAGTTACATCAAATGTAAGAGTTAACAATGTTCCGTCTTTCACACAAGTTGAAGAAAGAGCAGTATTACCTATTGTAGGTACAGTGTTATCTACATTGAAAGCACCAGTGTTAGTTGAATTAACAGTATTACCTGCATCATCAGTAACATCTATGATTACATCACCAGCACTTTCAGGAGTAGTATTACCTATAGTATAAGTATATGCTACATGGTAAGGGCCAGGAGCATTACCAGTAATAGTAGGTGCAGAAAGCACTCCATTACCAGTAGGCAAACCTGAGATAGCAATATTAGTTGCATCGAATGTACCACAACCTTCTTCAACTACATCAAAACTAAAGCCTACATCTTCACCTGCTTTTAGACAAGTGTTAGTGAAAGCTAGATTATCTATAGTTGGAGGTGTATTTTCTATATTGAATACACCAGGGTCTCCAAGACCGCCTTTTTCTACGACATGAGTTTGATTACCAGCATTATCAGTGAAAGTTATATCTATATTATAAGCACCTTCTACTTCTGTACCTTCAAGAGTATATTCAAAAGTATAAGTCCCTTCACCGCTTTGTGCAGCACCAGATTCATCAAAAACAAAATCACCTAGTGCTGATTGTAGAACAGCAGCAATTGAGAAATTATCTTTATTTAATCCTGCAGCACCATAACCATTTTCATCAACACTTATAGTAAATGTAATTACGTCTAGATTGGCACCAGAGCGGCAATAACTTGAACTGTATGTAAAATCAGAAAGAACACCATCGGTATTATCTATATTGAATAGATCTGCTTTAGTATCAAAAGCAAAATCTAATGGATTACCAGCTAAATCTTCAGCATTACTAACAGCAACATCTACAAGTAGGCTTTCTTGAGGAGTTGTACCAGCAAAATTCACAGTAGCTGTGAATACCATACCATCATCATCCCAAGAACCAGTTACGTAACTCAAATCAAGAGGCGTAGGGTTTTCAAATGTAAATGTTGGTGTTAACCAAGTTTTCATTTTTTCATTAAAGGTAACAACGAAAGTAAAGTCTTCGCCATTATCTAATTCGTTAATTGTAAAGTCAGTTCCACTTCCACCAGAAAAAGTTATATTATCAACGGTAGGGGAGGTAATATCTTCAGGAGTAAAGAATTCAAGTTCTGCAACCGTTGAATTACTATTACCTATATAAGAGTAAAGTTGGTATTTATAATCTGAAGGACCTTGTAAGTCAGTCAAATCAAATGTAGTCAAACTAGAAACATCTAATTCGTCATAAGGTTGAACGACTGATTCAGTAGTTGCATCATAAGAGGCATTCCCAAATCCTTGGCCCTGACTATCTACCCATAAAGAAAATATATAACCATCAGGAGCAGGAGAAGCCGCAGTCCAAGATAGGTCAGCCGTTGTAGCTGTTACGTTGTTAGCCAAAAGGGCTGTCGGCGGATTAACCTCCACTAAAGTAGTGAAGCTACGTGGGTTGTTAAGACCATCAGCAGTTTTGTAAGCATTCTGAGGAGTACTTCCGTCGTTATTAAACTCAAACACTTTAACAGTGTAAGTAACACCAGAAGCCAAACCAGTAACAGTTGTGTACCATTCAACGCCATCTAGTACATCTACAACGATGTCTGGACTAGGTGAATTAACCGATACAGCAGTACCGAAATTACCATTAGCGTCAACTAATGCAACATCGCTATTATCTGGATTATCAACTGTACCATCAGCTGAGAAAACAACTAATCGTTTGTTACCATTCCCTTTCACTACAGTCATTTTGACCGAAGTCGCGGTGACATCGGAGAAGGAAATGAACCGAGCTTGACTGCTCGGAGCGACGGCAGCGAACATATCGCCGAGCCCAACGAGGGCAATAACCGCCAATGTGAGAATAAATCTAGTAATTCTAGACATAAGCTCTCCTAATAATTTATTAATAAATAGTTATATTTTTCATTATTTATATAGAGTTATGTGCCAAAACTGACACACTTTTTTTATTTTCTATATTTTGACACATTCAAGAATAATTCATTTTATCGGAAAAAGCAAGTAGAAAGATTAATTTTTTTTGAATATTTTTATAGGTATTATTACTGAATTAGGGCGTAGCTAATTAGTAATAGCAAGATACAAGACATTAATTAACTGAAAATTATTATTTGAATATGAATTTTTTTTAATGATGCCTCGTCATTCAGAACGACCCTGAGCGGAGTGAAGAATCCAGGAAAACACCCCCGTCATTCAGAACGCAGCGGAGCGGAGTGAAGAATCCAGGAAAACACCCTCGTCATTCAGAACGCAGCGGAGCAAAGTGAAGAATCCAGGAAAACACCCTCGTCATTCAGAACAGAGCGGAGCGGAGTGAAGAACCTAGGAAAATACCCTCGTCATTCAGAACGACCCTGAGCATAGCGAAGGGGAAGTGAAGAATCCAGGAAAACACCCTCGTCATTCAGAACGACCCTGAGCATAGCGAAGAATCCAGGTTAAAACCCTCGTCATTCAGAACGCAGCGGAGCGGAGTGAAGAATCTAGGAAAATACCCTCGTCATTCAGAACGACCCTGAGCATAGCGAAGGGGAAGTGAAGAATCCAGGAAAATACCCTCGTCATTCAGAACGCAGCGGAGCGGAGTGAAGAATCTAGGAAAATACCCTCGTCATT
>JBAYUQ010000008.1:0-120367 GCA_041675005.1 Kapaibacterium sp. (SeqCode) | reverse complement strand
CACTACATTCGTGCTTATTCATAACAATACCAGTAGTTGATAATGTAAAAGCAAATAATAATAAAGCGGATAATATTTTCATACGTATGTGCATGACCAAATATACGAATTAGTTTATTACTTGTTGTAATCTAAAATTTCATTATATATTTTGAAATTTCAGTAGAAAGGTGTTATATTGTTCTTAATGAATCTGTTACAAAACATATTATCTATATTAATCTCAATACTTATATTGTTACCTACCTTAGGAATCAATATAAATACACATATCTGTGGACAAACAGAAGATGTATCAAAATCATTGATTATTCCAGGTGTCCTTAGTCCAATGGAATGTGATAAATGCCACAAGGTAGTTATCGTTAAATCATGTTGTAGTAACAAAGATGTTGAAGTAGAGGAAACAACTGGTGAAGATAAGAATGAAAAAGGTTGCTGCCAAGATATATTAGAATATAACGACTATGATTATTTGACAATCACACCTTATGTTCTTAGTATAGATTTCTCATCAGTCTCATTCATTGTAAGTGAGACTTATTCAGTTCTCAATACTCAAGACCTTACCCGCAAAACAATAATACTCGATACTAGGCGAAGGCCTTATATTGTTGACATACACACCTTCATTTGTACATATTTGATTTAGATAATTGCTTTTTCGAACTAAGTAATTATTATAAATTAAAAATGAGAATAAATAAATGAACAAGTATATTACAGCTATTGTAATTAGTTTCGCATTACTATTGGTTAGTTGCGAAAGTAATAGTACTAGTAGCGAACCAACTAATGAAAAAGTGACTTTATCTGTCACTATAGATCATAATTTTGGTCAAGAAACTGTTGACCCCGAAGTATCTATGCATACTAATTCATCAGGAAATGAGATTAGATTTTCTAAGCTCCATTACCTGATGACTAACTTTGTATTAGTTAATAGTAGTGGAGAGGAAATAGTATTGGATTCTTCCGCTGCATATATTAATATGGCTGATGGAAGGGTATCTTTCGATTTGCCAAATATACCAGAAGATGATTATACAGAGCTTAGGTTCTTACTCGGTGTAGATTCTACTACTAATCACCAGAACCCAAATCTCTTTGCAGCTTCAAGCCCACTGAACCCAATTATAAATAATCTCTATTGGGATTGGTTAGACGGGTTTATATTCTGCTCAGTAGAGGGCTATCATTATAAGGATGGTCAGATGAAAGGGGCTTTTGCATATCACATTGGGTTAGATGAGAACCTAATGAAGATCAATATCAAGAATAATTTCAAAGTGAAAAAAGGTACACCACTCGAACTTAACTTTGATCTTGCTGCTTATTTTGAATCTCCAAATGTTATTAATATAACGGAAAATGCACCTATCACTCATTCAGATAAAGCTGCTGATTTCGGTCTGAGCAGTAAATTGAGTGAGAATCTGCTTAATGCGTTTTCGATAAAAGGAGATAAATAAAATGAAAAACCAATTAAAATTCTTACTAGCCACTCTTGTTCTTATATCAATCGTCCTTACCTCGTGTAACGAGGATGATACAACAACAGGTCCAAAAGACGAATTCAAGACAACCCCTTATACTCTTGTATTGCCAAGCAATCTACCTCCAGCTATTTTACCAGCAGACAACCCACTTACACATGAAGGCATAGCTCTAGGTAAGGCACTTTTCTTCGAGAAAATGATGTCAATAGATGGTACAGTCTCTTGTGGTACTTGCCACAATCAGGGCAATGCTTTTACAGATAATGATAAGAAATTTTCTGAAGGTATAGTAGGTAAACTAGGTGATAGAAATTCCATGCCTATTTATAATATGTTTTACCATACAAAGGGATTCTTTTGGGATGGTCGCGCAAAGTTGCTAAGAGATCAATCATTAGGCCCTATCGAAAACCCATTAGAAATGGGCGAGACCCTAGAGAATGTAGTGAACAAATTGCAAGCTGAATCCAAATATCGCAACTTATTCTACAAAGCATTTGGTGACTCGACAGTTAATAGTTTGAAAATGAGTTTGGCGATGGAACAATTTATGTTGACTTTTGTTTCAGGAAATTCTAAATTTGATAAAGTTGAGAGGGGTGAAGCCACTTATACTGATTCTGAACAAAGAGGAAAAGATTTATTCTCTACAGAATTTGAAAATGGTAGCGGCGTAAAGGGTGCTGACTGCTTCCATTGTCACGGATCTGCTAACTTCTCGAATCACGAATATATGAATAATGGATTAGATACCGAATCAGAATTTACTGATATGGGAAGGGCAAAATTCACGAATAGACCAACAGATAATGCTAAATTCAAAACACCTTCGCTCAGAAATATTGCGGTTACTGCGCCCTATATGCACGATGGTCGTTTTGCTACATTAGAAGAAGTTATAGAGCATTATAATAGTGGAATAAAGGCATCTCCCACTTTGGACGTAAATATACACGGAATCAAAAACGGTATGAACTTAACGAATCAAGAAAAGCTAGATTTAATTGCTTTCCTTAATACATTAACAGACGAAGTATTCCTAAGTAATCAAGAATATAAAGAATCAAAATAATTCAAAGTGAGAAATGAGAAAATGAAAAAGTTATTATTCGTAATAGTATTAGTCCTATCGACTAATATGCTTTCTTCTACACAAGTGAATCTCAATATAGATTACAATGTAGATGGCAAAGAATTTGAAATAAATGAAGAATACACTAATACAAAAGGCATAAAGTATAAAATAGGTAGATTGGAATATTATATGTGTGGTTTCGAACTTGATGGACAACCAATAGATGTTTATGTCTTGGCTAATGGGAATTATAAAAACTACCCTATTGGCGAATACGATATAGATAAAGTTAATAAACTCACCATGTCATTTGGTGTAAAGAAAGAAGACAACATAGACAAAGACCCAAATAGATTTGGTCCATTCCATCCACTTGCACCAAAGGAGCCATCTATGCACTGGGGTTGGGCCGCAGGATATAGGTTCTGGGTTGTAGAAGGGGTTGTTGACAGTGACAATGATGGTGTTTATGACAAATCATTTCAATACCACGTTTTGGGAGATGAGGCGTTCAGAACTCTAACATTAGATGTTAATGTTGCTAGTAAAGAAGGTGTACTCAATCTTGATATTAATTTTGATGTTCAGAAACTGTTAAAAGGGATTGATATGTCGAAATTCGGCGCATACCACGATTTTTATAACAATATACCCGAACTAAGAGATTTCATTAATAACATCATACCGTCAGGTGCTATAACAAGTAAAGTTACTACTTCAGTCGAAACGGTATATAATAACATAGAAATATTCCCAAACCCTACTGCTAATCATCTGAATGTTGGCTCGCAATACATGAATTCGGACTATGATATTATCACAATTAACGGTGTAGCTGTACAAACTGGGACTATTAATAGCAATAGAATTGAACTGGAAGACCTAACTACTGGATCATACTTAATTAGAATTAGAGATAGCAAAGGCAATATAAACACAGCTAAATTTGTTAAGAATTAGCCCCATATTCTCTGTTTTGCTTCTGCTGTTTCTCTTAGCTTGCTCCGATAATAAGGAGATAACAGAACCAACAGACGACGATTCTAAAGAATACACATTTCTTGATAATTTTCCTCGGGAACTACCCAAAGTAGAATATCCCGAGGACAATTACCCCGATGAATATCGCATCAGATTAGGCAAATTATTATTTTCTGACAAAAGAGTATCGAGAACTGATGACGTTTCTTGCGCATCTTGCCACAAATCAGAATTTGCCTTCGCCGATAATACTCCAACCACCAAAGGAGTAGAGGGACTCGATGGCACCAGAAATAGTATTTCACTTATGAATGTTGCTTTTCAAAAAAGATTGCTCCGCGAAGGAGGAGTACCCTCTTTAGAAATGCAAGTATTAGTCCCATTCCAAGAGCATAACGAGTTTGATTTGAATATAGTAACTGCGGCCAAGAAGCTAGGCCAAGACAGTGTGTATCAGTATCTATCGCTATTAGCTTATGAAAGGGAGCTGGATCCATTCGTTATTACTCGCTCTATTTCTGCTTTTGAGCGTACATTGATAGGAGGCAACTCCAAATTCGATAATTATCTGAATAAAAAAGCAAAGCTAACAACGGAAGAAGAGAGGGGAATGGTGCTCTTTTTCTCTGATTCACTCGCTTGTGCTAGCTGCCATTCTGGAATATTATTCACTTCACAAGAATTCGCAAACAATGGTTTGTACGAGATCTACAAAGACAATGGTAAACAAAGATTAACTGGTCTTGACTCGGACAACGGAGTATTCAAAATACCATCACTCAGAAATGTAATCAGAACTGCACCTTATATGCACGACGGCAGTGTAGAAACTTTGGAAGCTGTTCTGGAGCATTACATTAGAGGTGGTATTCCTCATAGGAACAAAAGTAAGCTAATAAATGGCTTTTACATCACTGACTCACAGAAGCGTGACATCATAGCTTTTCTTAATATATTAACAGAGAAATGAACTTTATAATTAAATATAAAAGAATAGTATGGGAAATATTAATACAGCAAAGTTTGTAAAACAGTAAATAAATCGCTTGATATAAAATGTGAATACCGTTGTCAAGCCATATCCTCATCTTTAATTAGGTGGGGATTTTTTATTTTTACTTCATCCTTACTATAATCTTCTTTCTCTCTAAGCAAATGTAAATAGTACGTTTTATTGATATAAACGTAATCAGGTTCATATCCATGTTTGTCATAGAACTTATCGACGCTTGTTCTATTAATGCATGTACTTTATGTTTTGTTTCTCTTTTCATAATTAGAATTGTTCTATTTAAAAATACTATAAATATAGCGAATGTTTTGTTATATTAGATTGTTAATTTAATGTAAAAATATATAAGATTAGTGTTTAATATTTGGTTATTTGAATAGCTATTGTAACTTATTTGTAACTCGACCTTTTCGAACGATGATTTATCACGTTACTTTTGTTAAGAAAGTGTTAAGATTTGCAATTACTTCTACTATTATAAATATATATTTTTATATTTGAATCTGTCATAATTCATAAAAAAGAAAATATAAAAAGTGGATATAAATCTAGTAATTCTTGTCATACTAATTCTGTTGGCAATAGTCGATCTTACTGTAGGTGTAGCCAATGATGCTGTTAATTTCCTAAATTCAGCGATAGGGGCTAATGCAGCCAAACTAAGAACTATAATGATAGTCGCAGCTATTGGAGTACTCGTAGGTGTTATGGTTTCCGGTGGTATGATGGAAGTAGCCAGGAAGGGTATTTTCAATCCTGAGTTCTTCTTGATGCCTGAGCTCATGGTCATATTCGTGTCCGTTATGTTCCTCGATATTCTACTCTTAGATACGTTTAATACTTTTGGTCTCCCTACTTCTACTACTGTCTCGATAGTATTTGGTCTATTTGGATCGGGTATGGCGATGACAATAGTTAAGATTGGTAATACCACTGGTAATTATGCTGAAATAGCTAACTATATGAATGTCAATATGGTACTAACGATAATAGGTGCTATATTATTATCTATTGTTATGGCTTTCGTTTTTGGATTATTTTTTCAGTATGTAACGAGATTAATATTCTCTTTTGATTTTGAAAAGAAATTTAGAAGATATGGTGCATTTTGGGGAGCTATGGCTCTTGCTTCAATCACTATGTTTATTATGATGAAAGGTGCTAAAAACACTGAATTCATGAAAGGAGATTTCAAAGGATATTTCCAAGATAATATGGGATTAGTATTCATTTATCTATATGGTTTTTGGACTGTATTACTACTAATCGTACAGAAATTCACGAAGTTTAATGTTTTAAAATTAATCGTTTTAGTAGGTACGTTTGCACTAGCTATGGCTTTTGCGGCTAATGATTTAGTAAACTTCATTGGTGCTCCGATAGCTGGTCTTAACGCTTTTACAATTGCGTCACTTTCAGATAATCCATTGACTGCTGATATGTCCAGCATGCAAGGTAAAATACCAGCGGATACTTGGGTATTATTATTCTCTGGTTTGATTATGGTTGGAACTCTATTCTTATCTAAAAAGGCGCGTTCTGTAGCCGCAACTACTATCAGTTTGGGACGACAAGATGAAGGATATGAGAGGTTCGAATCAAATGCCATGGCACGTTCTCTTGTAAGAATGACTTATGGTGTATTCAGTGAATTTAAAAAAATTATCCCTGCATCAGTTATTAGGTTTGTAAATAGTAGGTTCGATACTTCCAAATTCAAACCTGATTTGGATGAATTAGGAAATGCACCAGCTTTTGATTTACTAAGAGCTGCAGTAATATTATTTGTATCTGCTGGGTTGATTTCAATAGCAACATATTTCAAACTACCTCTATCTACTACTTATGTTACATTTATAGTTGCTATGGCCGCTGCGTTGCCTGATAAAGCTTGGGGGAGAGACAGTGCCGTTTATAGGGTTTCTGGAGTGCTTACAGTTATTGGTGGCTGGTTTATAACTGCACTATTTGCTACTATTGGTGCTATGATAATTTGTTTTATTATTTATTATGGTGAATGGCTCGGCTTATTAGGTGTATTCTCAATAACTGCTTTCACTATATATAGAAGTGCTAAATACCACAAAGAAAAAGAAGAAAAACACAGAATCGCAGATGACAAAGTAAGAAAAGAAGAAGGAGATAAGGAATACTCTAACAAAAAAGTAATAACTGAAGTTTCTGTTTTCTTAAATGAAGTTTCTGATATATTCGGTAAAAGTAATACTGGCTTAATTGAAGAAGATCTGAAAAAACTGAAAAAATCTAAGAAAAAAGCTGCTGAAATAGAGAAAGAAGTAGTTGTACTTAACTCGAATTTCATAAGATTAGTAAATAAGTTTGAATACGAAGATACAGAATATGCTAATCTTGCAATTCGTATTACTATATCGCTACAAGATATGTCTGATAAACTATATCACTCAGTTTCGCAAAACTATAAGTATGTGAATAATAATCACAAACCATTAACAGAAGATGAAATGGAACTTTTAAGTGGGCTTGGTTCGAAATATATAGAGTATAACAATCTTGTCGTTAAAGCACTATCGGATTATGATTTTGAGAGTTACGAAACTATAAAGAAACTTTATACTGAATTTAATTCTAATACTTCAGAACTATATAGAAACCAATTGAAGCGAATTAAAAAGCAAAAATCTACTGTTAGAAGAAGTATAATAATGCTAAATCTAATTTCAGATTTTGAGATACAATCAGAATTATCATTTAAAGTTTTCGAATTTGCAAAGATTTCACGGTCTCATATCTAAATTTTTTTTAATTTAGTAGATTGAAGATAAAATTTATTTTAATTTTTTATGAAATCTCTTACAGTGTTTTTTAATTCGGATAAGGTCTATTCGGGTATTTTTGAGAGGAATAACAAGGGTTTAGCACTCCTAGACATTTCTTCTACACTTGACCCCGTTAATCTAGACGATATAGATGATGAGTATTCTAAGAAAGCCATCAATCAGCTCAATAGAAACTTAACCACTACTGAACATAAGATAGAAGAACTCAACGTAATCCTCAACAACGAATCTGCTTTTTGGACTATCATTCCTGGTACACTGGATATGGATGAGTCTAAACTAAAAGAGTTATTAGAACTTGAAATAAAGGGTAATAATGAATCTTTTAATCTTTCCGATTTTTTGTTTAGAATTTACACTTATGGTCAGAAAGATGAAGATGATTCGGAGATGCTTTTTGTAGTTTTCATAAGAAAAAGTATAGTTGAGAATTGTAAAAAAGCATTAGAAATAACAGGTCTAGATATTAACTATATTACCATGGCGCAGATAGCTTCCCAAAATACAATTGAATATAATTACCCCGACACTAGTCATTTATACGATCTTCTCATTAATGTAGAAGATTCATTCTGTGATATTAGTTTGAGTAATAATAACACTACGTATTTCTACGATTTGATAAGAAATGATAGTGATGAGAGCTTAATTGAAGCAATTGAAAGTGAAATTACTAAGCTAAAAGCAAATGGACTTTCACCGGGAAATGCACTAGTAATAGGCACTAATCTAAAAAAATCATTGCTTGATAATCTGTCTGAATCTTTGAATATAGAAATTAAGAGACTCAATTCTTTCAGATTAGTCAGAGCTAATATAGATGACAGATTACGCGAGTACTGCATTCGTACATCTCATATTTACTCTCCCGTAGTTGGTGGCTCGCTTAATAGTTTTGACAAAGGAAAAGTATTTGAGTTTTGAGAGTCATCTCAGGTAAATATGGTGGTCGCTCTATAAAAGGTAAGATGCCTGCAGGTGTTAGACCAACAACTGACAAATCTCGTGAATCGCTTTTCAGTACTTTGGATAATTACATATACTTCGAGGGAAAGAAAGTTCTTGATTGTTACGCTGGTTCTGGTTTAGTAGGGATAGAATTTTTGAGTAGAGGAGCTGAGCATTGTACTTTCGTCGAGAAGAACTACCAACCTATAACAGTTATAAAACAATTTATTACGGATATTGAGCTTGAGAAAGACTCATACGCCATCGTTAAGTCTGATGTACTGGCTTTTCTTAAGAAATGCGACACATCGTATAACATTATCTTTTCCGATGCACCATACCACTTGCAAACAGCAAATCAGATAATCTCAATAGTTGAAGAAAGGAAGCTACTCGAATACGAGGGCTTTTTGATTCTTGAAACAGAAGACAAAGAAGAAATCGTCTATTCCTCCAATTTCACCTTAGTCAAACAGAAATCATTTGGTATATCTAAGTTAACAATACTTGAGTTTGCTAACCAATAACATCTGTTATTTCATCTTCAGATAGTATTATTATCTTATCGCCTTTGCTGAAGAATACTTCTCTCGATTTATTTGGATTAACTATAACTCCGTGTGCTAACATTTCTGACTTTTTAAATGATGAATCACTGTTTTTCAACTTAATACCTATTGCAAGATGTCCCTGTTGTCTAGCTGATTCCATTATAGTATAGAAGTTTACAGCTCTTCCTAGCTCTACGTAATGTTCGGCAGGTTTTATATATATTGATGGTCCGCCAGCGGAGAATAAATCTTCGAAAATTCGCTTCAGTTCTGCATTCTCAGATATTTGTGAAAGCATCAAACTATCTAGCTTTACGCTGACTATGAAATCATCAGTATGAGTAATCTCTGCCAGTTCTCTATTTCTATCGTCTAGCATCTCTGAAACTATAGAGAACTCATGACCTCTCGTATCAGCTATATCGCGTAAGTGGAGGAGGGTTGATAGAGTTCTAGCATCGCTTGCTTGTATATCACTATTCTCAGTTTGACTAAGTACTATAATGTGATTGTAAGTCTCAATATTCAAATCATCTAGTATTCTTCTGTTGGTAGTATCTCCAAACCAGAATGTAACTGTCTGATTCTCCAACTCGGCACAATGAAGTGACAAGTCATTCTCAGCTGATGTATTTTCAGCTATAACAGTTATTCTAGACCCTGGGTGTACATAATTATCTAATTCGTTTATAATTAGGTGAGCACGCCTATTCCAGCCAATTATAAGCGTTGTTTCTGGTGATGGATCAACGTACTCAGGATTTTTTCTAATCGCATCTGTGTTGATATTGAACTCTTTTTTGCCAGAAAGCTTTATAGTATCATCATCTTCGGAGATTGCAATTATTATATCGCCTTTTTCAATCTGTGTATCATGTGCTGGTTTTAGAAGTATCTCACCATTCTTTCTTCTTATCCCTATTAGTATCGAGTCTTCATAAGAGAACATCGCCTCGACGAAAGTCTTACCAACTAATCCTGGCTCTTCTTGGAAGTATATCTCATCTCCGCTAAAGTCGAGTAACTCATTAAATACAACCGATAAACCCGGTTGACGGCAAGTTTGAGCGGTAATTCTAGAGATTAAGTAATCGAAAATCACAAGCTGAACTTCATCTTTTCCAGCTATTTCTGCAATCGCCACATTACGTGGGTCTCTTATCTCAGCTACTATATGATATTCAGTATCTGGTCTTCTATTAGGGTTATTAGTAATTGCTAGGATTGTTTTAATAACAATAGAGTCAGGGTCTTTTGATTCAGGCGCTATTATAATTATAGATTTCGCTTCGTGAATATTTAAAATTTCTAAGTCAATTAGGTCAATTGGGCTACCTGTTCTGCAAACAACTTTGGTAGTTTTCAAATCTTTAACTTTAGAACTAATCTCGTCTTCCATATATATCTTATCTTTCTCAGCTAATATAGCAATGGAAGCATGCTTCTGATTCTCATTCGCTATTACAAGTTCTTTGACTATTGGGAATACCTGGAATGACCAGCCCAGAATAATTGTGTGATTAGTTTCTAAAACAAATGATTTTCCTTTTCTCAAATCAGTAAGTTTATTAATAACCCCACTATTTACAATCGCTATCAATACTGAGAAGAAGAACATACCTCCCAAAGTCGCTATTAACATAAATATTAGGAAAGGCCATATTATAGGATCGTCAGAAACTACACCTGGGTCTAACATTCGAAGTAATGTTAAATAAATGGCATCGAAAAAGTCAACATCACCAGCCACTTTTCCATTTGCTACAATGTCTGGTGTCAATATCCCACTTACAAGAAGTAATGTTGCTAAGACTAAAAGAAAAATAAAAGAGCTACCTAGTAATAGGAACAGAGGGGCAGATGTTCCTTTGGACATTAGGTTATCGAAATTATACTTAACCCATTTTATAAACTTATGTTGTTCGTGTTTCATATTATACTAGAATGTTACTTTTTTAATCGCATAAAATACTAAAAATTAACAAAACTACAATAATTAAGCCAAAGTTATCCTTTGTTAAATTAAAGATTGATATTATTAATAATAAAAGAGCGGTGGCTAATTGGTATAATAGTTAATGGTTACTGCTTTTTGCTTCACTTATCAACTCTGAAAGTATTTGAAAAGATTGCAACGGGGTTATTGCCTCTATACTCATTTGCCTCAATCTGGTTCGGAGCTTATCATCTTCAAAAGCGAATATAGCCATTTGACCAGTAGCTTCAGGTGCCTTTACTGGTTTTAGCTTTTTCATATCTGGCTTTGCGGAGCTTAGCTCATCACCATCTATTTTCTGCTGGCTTATCTCGCTTTCCAATGTTCCCATTATTTCTTTTGATCGTTCTACCACGTCATAAGGAAGTCCAGCCATTTTGGCTACGTGAATTCCGAAAGAATGATCGGCACTTCCTTCTAACACTTTGTGAGTGAATATTATATTCGTATCTCGCTCAACTACATCTACTTTGTAGTTTTTTATTCTGTCGTATCTGTTAGCGAGTTCATTCAATTCGTGATAGTGAGTTGCGAATAGTGTCTTAGCTTGTATTACATTATGTATATGCTCTGCTATCGCCCAAGCTATTGAAATACCATCGAATGTAGCCGTTCCCCGTCCTACTTCATCGAGCAATATCAGGCTCTTTTCCGTAGCATTATTCATTATATTCGCTGCTTCTTGCATTTCAACTAGGAATGTACTTTCTCCAGTTCTGATATTATCGCCCGAACCGACTCTTGTGTATATCTTATCTACTAGCCCCATCTTACAGCTCTTAGCTGGTACATAGCACCCTATTTGAGCCATTAGTACTATAATCGCTGTCTGACGCAAATAGCAGGATTTACCAGACATATTCGGGCCAGTTATAATATGCACAATCTCAGTGCTAGTATCGAACTTTGTATCATTCGGGGTGAAACTCTCGCCATGGGGCAAGCTAATCTCAACAGTCGGATGCCTTCCGTCCTCTATATCCAAATTATTGTCATCTGTGAGTATTGGTTTGCTATAGTTACGCTGAAGTGAAACAAAAGCAAATGATTGCAAGCAATCAATTTGTGAAATAATATAGCTGCTAAGCTTAAATCCTTGCAAATATGACATCAGATCATTCATCAATTCCGAGTATAGTTTCTTCTCAATAGTGTCTATTTTCTCGTCAGCACTAAATACTTTTTCTTCAAAGACTTTCAGCTCAGGAGTTATATATCTTTCTGAGTTAGTGAGAGTTTGCTTTCTATGATAACTTTCTGGTACTTTATCACTGTTTATTCTAGATACTTCTATATAATATCCGAAGACATTATTGAAGCTGACTTTTAGACTGTTGATTCCAGTAATTTCTCGTTGTTCTTTTTGATAATTGCTTATCCAATTTTTTGCTGAATAGCGAGCAGTAGCGTACTCATCTAACTCTTCATTATACCCATCTCTGAATACATTGCTCTTGCCAATGTTCAACCCTGGTTCTTCTTTCAATGCGTTTTCTAATTTGCTAGTCACTTCTTGCAAATCAGGAATACCGCTTCCCAACTGTGACAGATAAGTATCTTCAAACGCTGATAGGAATTTTGCAATATCTGGGAGTATAATAAGTGAGTTTTTGAGTGCAACCAAATCCCTCGGGTTGGCTCTCAGAGTCGCAATCTTAGTCGAAAGTCGCTCTATATCACCGATTTTCTTTAACTCTCCTCTTAGCTGATTTATCTTCTGTGAGTCGTACAGTTCTTCGACTGCGTTCAATCTTCGTTCTATTTGCCCTCTATTTTTCAGTGGCATAGATATCCACTTTTTGAGCAATCGCCCACCCATTGGGGTATAAGTATCATCGAGTGCAGAGAAAAGAGAACCCTCTTTCTCGCCTTCTGTAGTCATTGTTATTTCTAGATTTCGTCTAGTTGAGCTATCCAATAGCATATACTCTGCCGTATCGTACATAGTAACGCGACTGATATGTGTAAGTGCAGCGTTCTGAGTCTCGTTCAGATAATGCAGCACAACTCCTGCGGCAACTACTCCTACCGAAAGCCCATCTATCCCAAATCCTTTCAGGTTCTTCGTCTTGAATTGTTTTAGTAGTAAATCTGTCGCAAATTCTTCTTCGAATATCCAATCTTCTTGATAACTGATAGCAGGGGAGAAGCTGAGTGTTTTGAATTTATCTAAAAAGTATTGCTTCTGTGCTTTGCAAACGATTATCTCGGCTGGCAGAATTGCTTCTAGGTTGTTCTGAATGTCTTTTGCTAGTATATCACCAGTGAAAAACTCACCAGTAGAAACATCAGCATAAGAAAAGCCAATCAATTCAGGGCCATTCTTCAGTTTATGATAATAGACAGAAGCTAGGAACTTGTTCTTCTTTGATTCTAATAGCTTGTCATATAGTGCTACACCGGGTGTTACTATCTCTGTGACACCACGCTTCACTATACCTTTGGCTTGCTTAGGGTCTTCTAATTGCTCACAAACAGCGGCTCTGTACCCTGCCTTAACTAACTTCGGTAAATAAACATCAAGTTGATGGTGGGGGAAACCTGCTAGTGGCATATCGCCATTAGCACCGTTATTACGTTTGGTTAGCGTTATTCCACAAACTTTTGCTGTAATGACCGCATCTTCGTTGAAAGTCTCGTAGAAATCCCCCAAACGGAACAGCAATACCGTGTCTGGGTACTTTGCCTTTATGCCATTATATTGCTTTAGTAGAGGTGTTTCTTTGTCTTTTGCCATTACTTTTTGTGTGGTTTTACTGATTTTATCCAATCTCAAATATAATGGAAAGTTGACATTATACCTAATATTTTTGAAGACATACTGTAGAGACGTAATGTTTACGTCTCAAATGAATACGTCACTCAGAGCAAAACGAAGTGGAGCGAAGAGTCTAGGAGAAAAAAATTACTGTATTAGCCCCAGAGGGGCGGAATATCTGTAGCCAAGTGGTATCGCACCAACATCAATGCCCCAGCGGGGCAGTATTTGATGGGACTGAAGTCCAATGTGGGTTTTAATATCCAAGTTATCCGTTGGCTAAAGCCAACGGCAATACGGTGGGCTCTAAGAATAGTATGGAAAATGTTGAGACCCAGCAACCCTTTTAATTAAGACAGATGAAAATGTTGATAAAAAATGCTTGTTTTCTACTTTTTATTTGCAAATTAAATTAAATTAAATTAAATTTGACCTCAATTTTGTTCTATTTAATAACTTAAGAGGTATTTATTATGAAAAGATTTTCTAATATATTGGTTGCTCTTGGAGTGACATTATTCCTGATAACGGTTGGGATGAAAAGCGAAGCTGAGGCAAAGCATTGTAAAGGGACAACAGTAGTTGATACAGTTACTGTTGATGGTTGCGAATTTGAAGTAACCCTATGTGTTACTTGTGCATATTCATATCCAGGAAGAGTTTAATATCAACACTTTAGACAAGTTGGAGATTGTGCAACACTATTAACGGGAGACCAAATTGTTGATGAAATAAAAACAACGGTACAGACTTATGCTTATTCATATTTCGACTACTGCCTGTTTACATTCTTACCTTGTGACCAAAAAGAAAGAAAGAAAATCACATTTAATAATCCTATATGTTGGTTTGCTCAATTATATTACAAAACTACACTTCCGCTTGACCTACGTTACTATTATATTCCTTGTGATGATGATGCTTATTGTGAAGTAACTTATTCTTATTGTATGGATAATTATGGAGTAGTGCAGAGCTCAATTGATCCAGGATCTACACCTTATAATTTTCCATACGACTGTAGCTTAGAGGGTTATCAAGTTATGCCATTTCCAACTGGCTCAATAGGGGATAAGTCAGAATGTTATATTTTACATACACCTTGTAACCCATAAACACTCTTTATCATGAAAAAATTACTTTATATATTAATATTCATAGTCCCATTTGTTATGTATTCCAATATTTGGGAGAAAGCAGATGGGCCTTATACATATAATTCTGCCTTTTCTATATTCAATTTCAATAATCATTTATATTTTTATAGTTCTAATGATGGACACGTACATAGAAATAATACTGAAAATGAAGAATGGATAAAGTTGGATACAGGTTTTTTTGCCGACAAAGGTACTATTAATAATTTTTATCAGAAAGGTGATTTAGCTATTACTACTACTCAAGAAGGGGTGTATTGGACTTTTGATAAGGGAGATAATTGGAATAAGTTTGATATAAATAATGGTGAAATCTCAGGTTACGTTTCAGTTGAAATAATAGATCAAACTATTTTCTTACAAGAATATTCAAAAACTAGTTTGTATAAATTAGAGAAGGATTCAGATACTTTAGAAAAAGTATATACTGATGAAAATAAGGTTGATTCAGTCTATGGTGATATATTAGTAGCTAATGGGAATTATCTATTTGCAGCTAGTCCAAGGGAAACACAAAGTCCACTTCCAGAATTCGGTAAATTATATATTTCAAAAGATAAAGGTGAAACTTGGAAGCTATCCGAATCTATGAAAGAAAGATTGGTTAACCTTCTATTTCATAATGATATATTATTCGCATTTACTAAAGAAGATGGACTGTATAAATCAACAGACTACGGAGATACGTGGACTACGGATACAAATATAAAAGTTCGAGGAACAAATGTAATTTCGTATAAAGATTTAATATTTGCTTGTGGGAATCAAGTTCTAGTTTCATCAGATAATGGTGAAAGTTGGAATACCAATAATGATGGTTTAGATTGGTATAGTTGCAAAGACGTATTGATAAGCAATGACAATTTATATTATCTAACAGGGAGGAATTTAATCTATAATTATGATTATGAAGGGAAAAAATGGATACTAAATTCACCACTTACGGAAGGTACTGATCAGAGGAGTTTAATAGAGATAAGAGATACTTTATTTGTCTTAGGTGGTTTTACAATTAATTACTCTGCTGACAATGGTCAATCTTGGAATATATATAGTGAGAGTTTATACTCCAAATACACGTTTTATAACAAGTTATTTATTACGGATAGTGTTCTTGTCGTATTAAATTTTTATCAAACAAGTATGCTAATATCAAATGACTATGGTAAAACATGGAAATTTGAAAATCTAGGGAATTTTGACCCGAATTATTGGATTCAAATGATACTGATAATGGATAATAGAATACTTATATCAAGTCATATATATGGAAATTATCTATCAGAAGATGCAGGTTTGACCTGGAAAAAGTATAAAAGTAAATTTATTGAAGAAGATGAATTTCTCTATACATCTATTAGATTAAGTGAGAAAGAGATAATTCTTTATAGTGAAGAAGGTTTATATAAAACTTATGACAATGGCTTATCGTGGGAATTCGAGAAAGCAATAGATGAAGTAAAGGCACATAGTCTTACGGCAAGAGAGGGTAATAATCTATATTCTTTTTTCTATGATAATACAATATTAAAATCTACTGATTTAGGAAGAACTTGGTCAAACCTTAAATTGAATTTAGACCCTGGGATTAATTTTATGAATTTGAATGTTTACAATGGATACTTAATATTATTCACTCCTTCAGATGTATATGTTTCTAGTAATGATGGAAAAGATTGGACTAAATTTGTTTTAGATATGCAAAGACCAGATGGTAAGGAAGTTAAATTTGATGATGGAGTTATAATTGACGATTATTTAATTGTTACATCAAATTACGGTATCTGGCGAGCCAAACTTTCCGACCTTGGGATAAAAGTCAAATCCACAGTCAAATCAGAAATAGAACGAAACTATCTATACACATATCCGCCGTACCCTAACCCAGCGAAATCAGAGGTAAAGGTGCTATTCTATTGGGATATAAACTTACCAATGACGACAGATGACATTAGTATATATGATATAAAAGGAAAGAAAATAGATGCGGTTGATAATATCAGCTTAGTTAAACAAGAGAGCCACTATGGCAATCTAATTTGGGATTGCTCCACAGCTCAGCCAGGTATATACCTAATCAACATAAAACACGGCACAGAAGAGAAAGCGGTGAAAGTGGTGGTGGAGTAAAGTAGAAATTAAACAAAGGAGCTTCGGCTCCTTTTTCATTTATAAATGCCTAACCTCTTCTCAATCACTCTCCTTATCCCCTGAGTTAAGCTATCCATATACAAATCACTAGTCAGCAATCTGATTTTATTCTCCAAATCGGGGTACTTCTTCGCAATTTCCATTAGCATCCTAAAAGCATAGAACCGAACTGATGGTTTTGCATCTAACTCTTTCCATAGATTAACACATTTATCAATCAATTGGCTCTCTTGCTCTTCTGCTAATTCTAATTTGAGGAGTATTTTAAGCAGCTCTCTTTTTTGTCCATCTGGCTTACCATCTATTGCATTTATAACTTCATCTACAATTTTACTAATTCGATTGTCATTCTTCTTCATCACAGTGCTTAGTATGAATGCAGCTCTCCACGAAAAGGGTTGTTTGTTAGTCAGGGTTAGCTCTATCAACTCCTCGAATTCCTTAGGACTAGAATTAACAAAAGCCACCATCTCAACTTTGTATGAATTGAGGAGTACTTTTTCTAATTCAGTTAGGTCTTTGTTCTTGAAGAGTTTTTGTTTGGTAGGGGGCATATTATATCAAATTTTCTTTTTCTGACTTCTCTCTCGCATCTTCAATAATCTGATTTATCTTGTAAACTAGTTCACCATGTTTATCACGATCAAAAGTAACATCTTTTGCAAAATAAACTTTATGGTGAATATAAATTAAAGCCCATTCTAAAGAGCTATCAATGATAATGAAGTCATGCGCAAAGAACATATCCTCACTATATTTAATAACCATCTTCCAGGTCATCATAGCTGAATCATCACCATATAAAAACACATATTTTGAAAATGGTATGCCTCTTTCATAAAGCCATTTTTTTAAATCTTTGGTATCTATAGTAGTTTTATATTCATAAAAAGTATTAAAGTATTCTCTATTAAATGGCACTCTAATTCCATCAATTTCCTCCCAACCTTCTCCAAATAACATTCTTGAATTATCAATTAACTTTCCAATGATTTTATCACCTTCTTTACTAAGGAAATGAATCTGGTCTTTATGTTCATTAGGGATAGCATCAGCTTCTTTTGGGTCGCCTAGAAATGTCCAAATACCTTCAGGTCTTTCAATCCAATAATCTTCCATTCGTTTTTCAAATACATTCATCTTCATCCTCAATCCTTCAGACCTATCGAATTCATTCTTGCTTGTATTTTGCCGGCGCGTCTGTTTAAGTATGCCGTTGGTTTGGCAGGATTCCACAACTTAGGATTAGGCAATATAGCTGCAAGTAGTGCTGCTTGACGTTTGGTTAGTTTACTTGCACTCTTCCCAAAGTATTTCTGAGAGGCGGCTTCTACGCCGTAGAGTCCTTCGCCCATTTCCACTACGTTCCCATATACTTCGAGTATTCGCTTTTTCCCCCAGAAAAACTCTATTAGGTAGCTGAAATATGCTTCTAATCCTTTACGAACATAGTTCCGACCATGCCATAGGAAAGTATTCTTAGCTGTCTGCATAGTGATAGTACTCGCACCTCGGCGACGCTTCTTGGGGTACAGCTCATTGTGTCGTTGTGCATCTTTCACAGCTCGCCAATCAATTCCCGAGTGAGAATAGAATCTAGCATCTTCTGCTGCAATCACCGCTCTGTAGAAATTCGGGGAAACTTCATCATAACTGGCCCAACTTTTTGTCAATCCATCACCCGATATTGCGTTCAATATTTGGTACGGAGTGATAGGAATTGGTACAAATCTGAAGATTCCGACTACTATTACCGACGAGAGTAAAAAAAGTAGTATTAGCTTACCTATAATTTTTAAAAGTTTTAGCACTTTTTTCATAAAATAACTCAAAAATAATTTTGTATTTTAAAATTATACTTCCGATATTTGTAATCGTCATTCAATACCAACGGAGGATTCGCATAATTGGTATTGCAGCAGTCTTGAAAACTGCCGGGAGCAATCCCATGGGGGTTCGAGTCCCTCATCCTCCGCAACCCTTAATTTGAAAAGCCCTGTATCAGTTTGATACGGGGTTTTTTCTTTTACTAAGGTACACATCTACTGTACACAAATGAACATTTGACCCACAAATATTCTACAAATTAAGAATAATTATGCATTAGATTAAATTTAAAAGTAATAGTATAACTATTGAATCGATATTTAAATGACAGAAAAAGATATGGATAATTGAGAAGTCTAAACGAATATTATACTCTATGAATCTAATATCTGAATTTTTATGCTATTGTTAAAAATAGTTAATAGCATTTAAAACGCAATCCCATTCTTTTCTAACCGAAATATGAAAATTCTACAAGCAATAAACAAAACTACTGAAGATATTATCATAATGTTTATATTACTAATATATAGAAAGTTGATTAATAAAAAACCGCAACTAACTTTAAAAGTGTAGCTACGGTTTGGAAATTAATTTTATCAAATCCTTACTCATTCAATATTCTAATTGAAACTTTTCTATGATTTTGTCCAAACACAAATTACCTATACTACCTTGATGAGTATGAGTTATATTCTTGTTTGGAGAGAAATTATTATCTAATATATCTTTTCCCACCTGCTGATAAGCTTCTCTAAATGGGATTCCTTGCATAACTAGTTTGTTAACTTCCTCAACACTATATAGATAATCATATATTTTATTATCTAATATATTCTCATTGACTTTTAGATGCCCTAACATGAAATTACAAACTTTTAGATTGTCTTTTGTAGTGTCAATACCGTTCATAAAGCTTTCTTTCAGTAATTGTAAATCTCTGTGATAGCCACTAGTAAGATTGTTGGTAATCATTGTTATTTCAGAAGGTAGATTCTGTATTTTATTCGATTTAGCTCTTAATAGCTCAAATACATCTGGATTTTGTTTGTGTGGCATAATAGAAGAACCAGTTGTTAATTCTTTTGGGAAACCTATGAAGTTAAAATTTTGGCTCATATATAAGCATATATCTGATGATAATTTTGATAAGGTCCCAGATATAGATGCCAATGCAAATGAAACTGTTTTCTCTAATTTGCCTCTACTCATTTGTGAAGCTACAACATTGTATTTCATAGTGCTGAATCCCAACAAATCTGTAGTCATTTCTCTATCTATTGGAAACGAAGAACCATACCCTGCCGCTGAACCTAAAGGATTTTGATCAGCAACTTTGTAAGCTGCGTTGAGCATTATAATATCATCTATCAAACTCTCGGCATAAGCAGAAAACCATAGGCCGAATGAAGAAGGCATCGCAACCTGTAGATGAGTGTATCCAGGCATTAAAACATTTTTATATTTCTCACTTAGGTTTATAAGCGTATCGAATAATGATTTTGTTAAAGATTTGATTTCGACTAATTCATCTTTCGTGTATAAATGAAGGTCAACTAAAACTTGATCATTTCTTGAACGAGCAGAATGTATTTTCTTTCCCGCTTCTCCAATTAGCTTCACAAGTTCAAATTCAATTTTACTATGCACATCTTCAAATTCCTCTTCAATAGAAAAATTTCCTTCTGCAATCGATTTATCTATTATGGCTAAACCTTTTAGAATTTCGTCTAGTTCAGACTGAGTCAGAAGCCCTACTTTGCAAAGCATTTTTGCGTGAGCTATGTTGCCAAGCACGTCATATTTAGCTAGTTTTAAATCAAGTATTCTATCATTGCCAACAGTGTATTTATCTACTGTGTTATCTATTGTATATCCTTTGTCCCAAAGTTTCATTCTTCTATCCTATAGTATTTCATTTAGTATTTTTATATATAAATCAATTCCCTCTTCAATCTCACTGATGTAAATATATTCATCAGATGAATGAGACCTAGTCGAATCGCCTGGGCCTAGTTTTAGCGAAAGGCAGTGTAGCCTAGCTTGATCTGACAAAGTAGGTGAACCGTATATTCCGCGTCCCTGTTTTAGCCCTGCCATTACTATTTCATGTTCTTTGGGAATGGAGGAGGAATTTAGTTTGAACGATCTAGCTACCAAGTTGCTTTCCGTATTCTTATTTATAATGTCGAATACTTGCTGGTTGGTATATCGGTCATTAACTCTTACGTCTATTACAAAGCTACATTCCGCTGGAACTACGTTATGCTGTTGACCTGCATTAATTTGTGTTACACTCATTTTCACTTCACCGAGAAACTCAGACACTAGTGGAAATTTATAGTTCTCTATCCAATTTATATCTTTGATAGCTTTGTAGATCGGATTGACAGTATTTGTATGTGCGGCGTGCCCTGGTATTCCTATTGCGCATCCATCTACTACAACTAATCCTTTCTCTGCTATAGCCAAATTCATAGTGGTTGGCTCACCAACTATAGCGAAGTCAATTTCGGGAAGTGAACTTAATATACTGCTTATCCCATTGTCACCTGAGTTCTCTTCTTCAGCAGTTGCCGATACAATTATATTATACTTCAAATCTGTTCTATTATAATAATAAACGAAAATAGAAAGAAGTGAAACTAAGCACCCACCAGCATCATTAGAACCAAGCCCATATAGTTTCCCGTCTTCAACTTTTGCTTTGTATGGGTCACGAGTATATGATTTATTTGGTTTAACAGTATCGTGATGAGAGTTCAATAGTATAGTTGGCTTAGTCTCATCGAAATACTTATTGGTTGCCCATATATTATTCATAGATCTATTGATACTCACACCAGTTGACTCCAACCAGTTTGCTATAATAGCTGCTGTTTCGTCTTCCTCACCTGAGAATGACTGAGTAGCAATTAGTTGTTTTAGGAGTTCTACTGCATTAGAGTTTAATTCATTTGTCATAATCTTTACACGATTTTAGTATTGCCGATACATACATTTGATACATTATTTTTTAATGCATTGAAACAATTATCAACTTTAGGGATCATCCCATCTTTAATTACATAATTAGACCTGAGATTCGAATACTCTTGCATATTCAATGATGACATAATATTCTCATCAGCATCTAAAACACCATCTTTTTCAAAATGATATACTAATTCTACATCATACTTATCACTCATAGCTATTGCTAGCTCTGAAGTAATTGTATCTGCATTTGTATTGAATAACTGTCCATTACCGTCGTGACAAATTGCAGAAAACACAGGAGTAAACCCTGCATTTAGCAATTGCTCAATCGAGTTAGTATTAATAGTAGCCACATCACCAACGAATCCATAATCTATGTCTGTAGCCGGTCTTTTTACGGCAGTTATTGTATTGCCATCTGCTCCAGATAAACCTATAGAATTACAATTCTTCGCCTGTAATTTTGCTACTATTGATTTATTAATTAAACCAGAATATACCATCACTACTACATCTAAATCATCTTTAGTAGTAATTCTTCTTCCTTCTATTAGCTTGGGCTCAAAACCTAATCTAATACTAATCTCAGTGGCTTTATTTCCGCCACCGTGTATTAATATTTTAGGTCCTTTTATCTGTGAAAACTCCGAAATAAAGCTGTCTAGTTTTGCTTTATCATCTATGAATTTGCCACCAATTTTTGTGATTACTAGTTTATTCTTCATTTCTCAGCATCTCTAATAATATAGTTTGGGCGGCGAATGTTCTGTTGTTTGCTTGTTCAAGAATCAATGAATTTGTGGAATCTAAAACTTCATCAGAAGCTACGACATTTCTTCTTATCGGTAAACAGTGCATGAACTTACCATTGTTAGTCAAAGACATTTTTTCTTTTGTAATTTGCCAATCTGATTTATCGTTACTCACTAAACCATAATTAGAATAAGACGACCAATTTTTAGCATATACAAAATCAGCACCTTGTAAAGCTTCATCTTGATTATGACTTATCTTAGCGCCTTTCGTGAACTCTTCAGAAAGTTCGAATCCAGCGGGGTGAGTAATAGTCAAATCTACATCTGCCTTACTCATCCACTGTGCAAACGAGTTGCCTACGGCTTGTGGCAACACTTTGGGGTGAGGAGCCCAAGTTAGAACTACTTTGGGTCTCTTTACTTTTTTTTGTTCTTCTATTGTAATTAGGTCGGCAAACGATTGGAGAGGATGCAGTGTAGCACTTTCCAATGAGATAAGAGGTACATTTGCACCAGCTATGAATTTATTAAAAAATTCTTCTTTGTAATCAAATTCTCTATCTTTCAAAGTCGCGAATGATCTGACACCAATAATGTCACAATACTGGGATATAACTGCTGCCGCATCTTTTATATGCTCTTGGGCACCCGAATCCATTATTGATCCATCTTCGAGTTCTAGTTGCCAACCTTCTTGCCCCATATTCATTACCATCACATTCATACCCAAGTTTTGCGCAGCTTTCTGAGAGCTAAGTCTTGTACGTAAACTAGGGTTCAGAAAAATCAGACCAAGGGTTTTATTCTCACCAAATGATTTATAGCCATAAGGATTTTGCTTGATTTCTAATGCTTTTTGAAGTAAATCCTGAACGTTATTTACATCATTAATTGAAGTGAAGTTTTTCATTATGTTAGCTCCTTAATAGCTTTGATAAATGGGCTTATTTGTTCTTTTGTTATAGTCAATGGTGGCAGAATTCTCAGTAAGTTCGGATTAGCAGATGAGCCAGTAAATATCTTATGTTTGAATAATAATTTAGATCTTAATTCTTTTATCGGGAAATCGAACTCTAACCCAATCATCAGACCTTTTCCTTTTATTTTCAGATGACCTAATTCTTCATTTATATAATTACTAATCTCAGTTGAGTTCATCATCAAATTCTCTTTTTCTATTACTTCAACGACTGATAAGCCAGCGGCACACGCTAAGTAACTTCCGCCAAAAGTAGTGCCTAACAAGCCGTGTTTTGCTTTTATTTTTGGGTTGATTAATAATCCAGCTATTGGGAAGCCATTGCCTATTCCCTTTGCCATAGTGATTATATCAGCTTCTATATCCGCAAATTGGTGTGCGAAGTACTTACCTGTTCTTCCGCTACCACTTTGGATTTCATCTAGGATTAGAATAATATTATTTTGACTACACTGGTTTCTGAGGAATTTCAAATAGTCGTTACTAGGCAAATCTAAGCCACCAACTCCTTGTATCCCTTCGCAAATAACTGCACATACATCATCACCGCTTATTGCTTGTATAAGCTGCTCCTCATTGTTCAATTCAATGAATTCAACAGGGAAATTATTTATATTAATTGGCGCTGATAATTTAATATTATCTGTTACGTTTAGCGCAGCTGCTGTTCGCCCATGAAAACTACCTTTGAAGGCGATAACTTTCGATTTACCCGTATGAAATGAAGCAAGTTTAATTGCGTTCTCATTGGCTTCTGCACCGCTATTACACAAGAATAATTTAAAATCTTTATAACCAGAAATATCAGTTAATTTGTCTGCTAATTCTTCTTGGCTTGGCATCTGTATAGAGTTCGAATAAAAACTGATTTTATCCAATTGAACCTTTATACTCTTCACAAAAGTTGGATGGCTATGACCTATAGAGATAACACCGTGACCTCCATATAAATCTAAATATTGGCTGCCCTCCTTATCATATAAATTAACACCTTCTGCACGTTCAATTTCTATGTCAAAACGTGGATATACATCAAATAATTTCATATCAATGGTAGCTCCCTTTGTACTTCAATCCTGTTGTCTCTTCTAGTCCAAAAATTAGATTCATATTCTGAATTGCTGACCCTGCAGCTCCTTTTAATAGATTGTCTATTATTGAAGTTACTAGCACCTTATTGCCAATCTTTTGAACCTGAATAATGCAGTTATTAGTATTTACAACCTGTTTTAAGTCGATTTGATTATTTGAAATGAAAACAAAAGGTTCTTCTTTATAATAATCATTATATAAATCTACTAATTCAGTTTCTGATAAACTAGATTTTGTATAAATAGTTGTAAATATACCTCTGGTGAAATTCCCTCTTATTGGGATTAAATTTAGCTCAGAATTAAAATCATTTTGAAGAGATTGTATTGTTTGCTTTATCTCAGGTATATGCTGATGTTGGAATGCTTTATACACAGAGATATTGTTATTCCTCCAAGTGAAATGGCTAGTCTCTGATAATGACTGCCCAGCACCAGTAGAACCAGTAATAGCATTTATATGTATATCATCATTCAAAACATTTTTTGATGCAAGTGGCATTAGTCCCAGTTGTATTGCTGTTGCAAAACATCCCGGATTTGCTACGTGATTTGATTTTTTAATAAGCTCTCGGTTATGCTCTACTAATCCGTAAACGAATTTATCATTGTTAACTCTGAAATCATTGCTAAGGTCTATAATCTTAGTATTATCTGAGAATTTATGTTCCGATAGGAATTTACTAGAATTACCATGACCCGTACATAGAAATACTATGTCTGTTTCAGGATTAATCACCTGCGTGAAAACTAGTTTTGAATACTCTATCAAATCTGTATGTATATCTGATACAGATTTGCCTTCATTCGAATGACTATAAAGAAAGTCAATCTCAACTTTAGGATGATGAACTAGGCATCTGATTAATTCACCAGCTACATAGCCGCTACTTCCTACTACCCCAACTTTAATCATTTTGGAACCTCGCTAGTAAATTGGGACATTGAGTTTTTAAGTATATTTGTAAATCCGATAACATCGTCTGAAGTGAAATTATTATTAGTTTCTCCATATTCGTTTCCACCATAATTCATCTTATCAAATTCGGAGTTAATACCTTCTATGGTAAATCTGTATGGATGTAATTCTACATATACTGTACCTATAATATTTGTTTGTGAATCCCTTAAAAAAGATTCTATATTTCTCATAACAGGGTCAAAATACTGAGCTTCATGAATAAACATACCGTACCACGAACCCAATTGCTCTTTCCAATGAAGTTGCCATTTTGAAAGTATATGTTTTTCTAAACTATGATGAGCTTTGATTATTATACTTGCTGCCGCTGCTTCGAAACCTACTCTACCTTTGATACCGATGATTGTATCTCCAGTATGTATGTCTCTTCCTATAGCATATTTGCTGGCAATATTTTCCAGTTTCTCTATACATTCTATTGGAGTCATTAGTTGATCATCTATTCCACACAATTCACCTGATTTAAAACATAGTCTAATTCTAGATGGAATGCTTGCAACTAGTTGACTAGGGTAAGCACTTTCTGGTAGTGCTTTCTCAGAAGTTAGCGTTTCTTCTCCACCTACGCTAGTTCCCCAGAGGCCTTTGTTCACCGAATATTTGGACTTTTCCCAGTCCATATCTATACCGTGTTCAATTAAGTACTTAATTTCCTCTTTTCTCGACAATTTTTGTTCTCTAATTGGGGTAAGTATCTGAATTTCAGGTGCCAATAGGCCGAATATTAAATCGAATCGAATCTGATCATTACCAGCTCCTGTTGAACCATGAGCTATATAACTAGCACCGATAGATTTGGCATATTCTGCCAATGCAATTGCTTGGTAAACTCTTTCAGCACTTACCGACAGAGGATATGTGTTATTTTTAAGAACATTACCAAATATCAAGTATTTAATTATATTATCATAATACTCTTGTTTTTTATTAAGCGTAACATAATGCTTTACCCCTAATGATTCTGCTTTGATTTTAATTTTGTCTAAATCTTGGTCAGTAAATCCGCCTGTATTTGCAAAGGCAGCGTAAACTTCTAAGTTCTTTTCTTTTGATAGGTATATGGCACAATAAGAAGTATCCAAACCTCCACTAAATGCAAGTACGACTTTATTATTTTTCATTTTTTAATGCTCTTAATAATTTTGGAATTTTCTTTGATTGAACTTCTATTCTTTTTCTACGCTCCAGCATAAAACTTGAAAACTTATCCCATCTTCCCTTATCGTTAGACTGTGGTTGCATTTCATTATCATATACCATCCCCGTACAAAGACACATTGCTTTATTAGTCCTTTGGAGTATATCATAATTCAAGCAACTCTTACAACCCGCCCAGAAATCTTCATCTTTTGTAAGTTCAGGGAAAGTTACAGGACGGTAACCCAAATCAGAATTAATTTTCATAACTGCCGCACTAGTAGTTATCCCAAATATTTTTCCATTTGGGAATTTCTTTCTCGAAAGAGCAAACGTCATTTGTTTTATTTGCCTAGCTACTCCAGTTTTCCTAAAATCTTCATGAACTATAAGCCCCGAATTCGCTATATATTTATGGTCTTCCCAAGATTCTATATAACAAAATCCTACTAGTTGCTCTTCATAAAAAGCAATTACAGCCTTTCCTTCTTTAATTTTTTGAATGATGTATTCAGGGGTTCTTTTTGCAATACCCGTTCCCCTCTTTTGTGCTGCTACTTCCATCATTTGACAAATATCTACAGCATGTACAACATGCTTATTTTCAGCAATTGTTATATTGAATTTCATGTTTTTATAATATAAATTTTAAGTGGTAATAAATTTGAATGTTATCTGAATAGTGAAAGCAATGCTCACTAGTATTTAAAGAATTTACGCCAAAGGTGCGAAAGTGCTTACGCCCTATGTCGCCTGCTAGTAGCAGTCTCTTGAGGAATATTCGCAAATATATTTACCATTTGGAATGGTAAATCTAATTTGTTATATGTGTTTGTTAACATCATTGTGGCACAAACATAAAAGAATAATTGAAAAAAAAAAAGGAATAAGTTATAATCAATACTTTTTCAAGTATTAGTTTATATATTTTCTATCATTATAATATGAAATAAGTTTTATACTGATGGTAGATTTGGGTTGTTAATTTTACTACAAGGTATGGATACATCTGGTAAAGATGTTACTATCCGCCATGTCTCTAGTTGCATGAACCCACAAAGAGTCAAGTAAAATTATTCAAAAAACCAACTGAATTTGAGTTGAAACATGATTTTTGGGGAGAGTCTATTATCATCCTCCGCTCTCAAAGCCCTTGATTAATTTCAAGGGCTTTTTTTGTTTCTATTTTATCATATCACTAATATATTCAGCTATTCTTAAAGCTTCTGTAGCTTCTTTACCTGTTACGGATACATCATTGTTGTTCTGTATAGCATCTACGAACGAGCTATGCTCTTCTTTTATTGCATTTATCTCAGGTACAACTGGCTTTTTGAAGTAAATATTTCTGTTCTTAGTGCCTGCCTCTATACTGCCTAACATAGTCGCTGGTACTACATTGTCCGACTTAGGCATCTCACCATCTACAATCTCGAATATCTCAACTTCTGGTTTCCCGAAATCGCAAGAGATATAAGTATCCTGTTGGAAGAATCTCATCTTTCTCATTGGTCTTGCAGAAATTCTAGATGCTGTTAGGTTAGCCACTGCACCATTCTCGAATGTCAATCGAGCATTGCAAATATCCGTAGTATCAGTTATTACCGCTACACCGTTTGCATCTATGCTCTTTACTTTCGATTTCACTAAGTGAAGAACTATGTCGATATCATGTATCATCAGATCGTGGATTACTGATACATCAGTCGCTCTAGTTTTGAATTGAGCCAATCTGTGTGCCTCTATGAACATCGGGTTCAAGCTATATGAGCTAAGTGCAGCCAATGCTGGATTGAACCTCTCTACGTGGCCTACTTGCAGTTTCAAATTATTCTTCTCAGCTTTATCGCAAAGGTCTAACCCTTGCTGATGAGTCTGAGCTATTGGCTTTTCTATGAATATATGCTTGCCTGCATCTAGGCATTTGTCAGCTATCTCGAAGTGGTTTACAGTCGGAGCTGCTATTATAAGCGCATCACTATTGTTGATTGCTTCTTCAATAGTCGCGAATGCAGTTACACCATGTTCAGTAGCAAGCTCATTGGCTCTTTCTGAGTTTGCGTCATATATACCAACAACTTCAGCATTTTCGTTTTGCTTCAATAATTTCAAATGGATAGAACCCAGATGGCCTGTGCCTATTACTGATACTTTTAATTTGCTCATTGTTATTTTCTTTGTGATTTAGTAAAAAACTAAAATAAGAAAAATAATGGAGCTACGCTTTTCGGTGTGGATATTTGTGAATGTTAATTAGGAATAATAGTAATTCTAACAGAACATAACTTCAAATTTATAAAAAAAAAGTGTTGAAAAATAATTCTTGAAAACGCAAATTTCTCTTGCACTTTATCTTATCTTGAACTCATAATTGTAATTTTTTTAAATTTATTTATGAGGTGTTGTTATGAAGATTAAATTTTTGGTTGCATCTTAGTATAACTTAACTTATTTTTACAATGAATAATAGATAACAGTTTAATAAATATGGAGGTCAATATGAAAATCTATTTTTTATATATCGCAATAATCATACTAGTAGCATCTAATTTGAAATCTCAACCAAGTAATTTTGCTGCTTATTTGGGGGATTGTGATACTTCTGATACAGAACAGCATTTTAGATTAGTTACATATCCATTTACCGCTTATGATTCATTATTTAAATATTCAAGTATTTCTCCTTGTGGTTCAGAATATCCAGAAATTGAAAATAGAAAGTTAATTAGAGAATTTGATAAATTTATTTTTAATAATCAAGAGTATCATTTATCAGATTTAGAAATATTTATGACTTATCAAGAGTATGATTCTGTACTTGAACTAAATGAATTTGTATTTGAATTAAGAAACAGTGCAGATTCAGTTGTTGCTATTGATTTTGCTTCTAAAGTATTTCATTCTACTATGCCTACTGATTCAACATTTAAATATTATAAATCATTTTTTATGCAAGTAGATTACGAAAATGTAAATGGTTCTACCTACTCAAGTACTGATACAAATGAAGTGAATATATATTATAATTCATCAACGGATTATCTTAAAAAAATAATCGACAGAGACAGATCAAAGATTGTAGGCTTAAAGTATTATTCAACTACGAATAATGAAGAGTATATCTACTTTTTTGAACCAAATAATTAGAGAAATGTACAGCATTTAATCATTATAACTCTCAAATTATCTATAGGAGTTTTTTAATCACGCCTTCGGATGAGCACTCTTATAAGCGTTCTTCAATCTTTCTATAGATAAGTGGGTATAGACTTGGGTGGTGGATAGGGAACTATGACCTAGCATCTCGCTGACTGAGCGAATATCTGCACCATTGTCAAGTAAATGTGTGGCGAAACTGTGACGCAATGTGTGAGGACTTTTTTGTTTTATGTCAGTAACCATACTCATAGCATTGTTTATCTGTCTATATGCGGTAAATCTATCTAGCTTAGTTCCATCTGATTTTATGAATAGAGCTTTTTCTCTATTGGGGATATGCTCACGTACTCGCTCGTACATTCTCATTGTTTCTATTGTCTTAGAGCCGATTGGTATGTACCTCTCTTTATTACCCTTACCGAGTACTTTTAGCATTTTACCACTGAAATCAATTTGATTAATCTTTAATTGCAATGCCTCGCTAATCCTCAATCCACAACAGTATATCAAGTCAACTAATGCTCTATCCCTTATTCCTTCGAAAGTATCACTATCAAAATATTCGAGAAGAGTTTCGACTTCTTTTACTTGCATATAGTTCGGTAGTTTTTTCTCTTTCTTTGGTAGTATCACACTACTAGCAGGGTTCGATTCGATTAGTCCTTTTTTGTAGAGAAATTTGAATAGGGACTTTACAGCCGATATTTTCAATCGTAAAGATGTCTTTTTCAGCCCCTTATCGTGCATATATCCCAGATATGGGGATATATCATCGCCATCAAGCATAGAGACATCAATCTCGGTACCGAATGCTTCAGTCAGAAATTCATCAAATTGCCTCAAAGCAGTGATATAAGTGTCTATCGTGTTATTAGAATACCCTTTTTCTACTTGTAGGTATGCTATAAATTTTTCTATTGCAGTGTTCAAATTCATACACAGTTAGTGCAATTAGTATGCCTAAAAATCGAATTTATGTGTGAATACATTAATTTAATCTTTATTACTTCCTAATATTTACATATATTAGTGTGCAATAATATTAATCATTCAATGATTTTATAAAAATATGAAAAAAATAATACTAGCTTTAGTTTTTATACTCCCGTTTATAGCTTTTTCACAAAGTCACTATATCATACCTGACATAGGTGCACCCGATATGGCGGTCTATGTAGAGATGATTGCCCCTCACGACCAAAAAGGTTATTTCGGAGATGATGGTTTTTATCTACCGGGTGTTGATACTAAAGTACAGATAAACGCAACTAAGAATTCACAGTACGTAACCTTCGGGCCGATGGTAGTCTCATGGGATGGGCGACTAATCTCGACTCATATATTCATAGATAGATCTGCAACACCGACATCAGTAACGGCTGACCCAGCCTACGAAGTAGTAATCGAAATAACTGGCTCAACAGTTCCAGCTACTCGTATATTCAACTACTTTATAGTAAAGCCACAATCTTTGGGAGTAAATGGCGATATATCTAGTATAAACGAGAGGATTTTCGGTGAAGGCAGTTTAGGGGTTAGGTCACAAATGGGAGCAATGATAATTGATTCTCTTACATTGGGCGATTATAATAACTCAAATGCTCAAAACTTTTACAGATTTTCAAAAAATGACCCAGACAATGATATATCCAATGGAAATCAAGGTTTTATGCCTGTAGTCTTTCTAAGTAAGGGACCAGTTACAAACAAAGGTAGTATAAGCAATTATAGTGATATTAGATTATATGCACTTGGAAAGAATGGAGGACCAGGCGGTGGTGGTGGTGGTGGAAACTTCACTGATATACCTGCTGGTACAGGTGGAACTTCTGGTGGAGACGGATTCACAGGTGGTGGTGCAGGTGGAACTAACCGGTATGCTTCTAGTAGTGGAGTATTTAGATCACTAGGAGTTGGTACTGGTAGCAATGGCTCAAGTATAAATGGTATTACTGGTAATATTCCTTCCGGAGGTTGGGAAGCATCTTATGGTGGAACAGGTCATCCTTTTGGTACGAATGGAAAACAAACTCTAGATGGTAAAACTGCAGATGATCAAGGTGGATATGGCGGAGGTTCTGGCTACAGAAATAATAAAAGGGGTGGCGGTGGTGGAAATGCCAATGCTGGAATTGGAGAAGTTGTTACAGGAGGTACAACGGCTGGGAAAGCAGTTGGGAATGAAATGATAGTACCATTATCCGGTGGCTCTGGTGGTGCAGGTGGAAATCCAGAAGCTGGTTTCTTTAGCCCTATAGTCTCGAGTGGAGAAGGCGGCGGCGGCGGCGGGGGAATTAGTTTTTACGCACCTATTATGAAGAATATAATGCTAACAGCAAATGGTGATTACGGAGCAAATGGAAATGATAATTCGGATGGAGGAGATGGTTCAGGTGGAAGTATAATTCTAATGTCAAAATTAGATATTTTCCGTTTAGCTATTGGTGCTTCTAGTACAAGGGCACTTAATGAATTTGGGAAAGGGAGATTAAGAATTGATGGAGAATTGAAAAGTACATTAGAGAATACTTATGTTGATGATTATTATATTGGAATAACAACTGACACATCTAACTTTATAAAGCCTAGACACAGACTTTTCGGTACTCATAAGCCAAATAATAAAGTAAAAATATATCAAAAAACAAAAACTACTGATTGGACTCTAATAGGTGATTTTAGTTCTCCTTCAATAGGTTGGGTAAATCCACTTAATTTCAATGTCAATCACGAAGATGAATATTATATAGTTGCTATACAAGAAGAGACTCAAATTGTTGATGATTATACGTATCAGCCGAGTTTCGTCCTTTCTCAAGCGGCTACAAATATGTTGCGATTCGGAGAGCCAGAGATTTACTGTCCGAAAGATACTAGCTTTGATGTTATAAATTGTGCTAATGTTGTTTACGAAGATTCCATACAAATACAATCTATTGGTGGGGATTTCCTAAATATTATTGTTGAAGACAAATGGGTGTTTGGCGATAAAGGTTTTGAAATTCTTAATCTCGGTGACTATGATATTAGTCCGCAAGACCCAGATAGTTTATTCTACATCAAGTTTAAATATACGAAGATAGCTGGTCAATCTGGGATAATCACAGATACTCTGATACTATACAACAACTCTCCAACCAAAGATAGTTGCAGAATAGCTGTAAGTATAAATTTATTAGATGCAACAGTATCGTTCTATAATGAAGCAAATACTAAAGAAATAGATACTTTAGATTTGGGTTCTATTTGCATTGGTGAAATAGCCACTGGAAAATTCAATATCAGAAATGATTCCAATTTTAATCTTACAGAATTAAGACTAGAAAAGAGTGGTAAAGGACAGGAAACTGACTTTACACTTAATCCTAATGTATTATCAGATATTGATGCTGGAGCAAGTAAGTTGATAGATGTTAGTTTCCAAGATTTGGATAATAATCCATTTGTTAATGGTGTTAGTATTAAGGTATTAATTTATTCTGAACAATGCCCCGACCCAATAGACTCGCTAATTGTGTTCGTAAAAGTAGTAACTAGTGAACTGACTTTGAGTGAAGCAGATAAGAGCTTGGATTTTGGTAGTGTACCGAAAGGACAAACTAAGGATATGACAGTTACACTTACTAATACTGGTGATAAACCGGCATTGATACAGTTGCCTACTGTACCCGCACCTTTTACATTGATTTCTCCGACTGTTGGTTCATTCCCGATAAAACTACAGCCGATTAAAACTGACCCAACAGCAAAGATAGACTTTACTTTTAGATATAGTCCGATAACAGAAGGCAATTCATTCGATAGTACTTTTTTCAAATCGATAGCAGATATCCCAACAAATAGTTGTGATTTCGAAATTAATATGAATCTGACTGGAACTTCTACTGTTGCCGAAATTAGCTTTAGTGATACATTGGACTTTGGTGTAATTTATGAATGCCTCACTGATACAACAGACGATGTCTATATTAGAAATTTATCTAACTTCGTAGTTACAATAGATACTGCCAATGCAAAATTGATTGGTGGAGATATTTCATTCTTCAAACTCTTAGCTAAGCCAAGAACAATCTCTGTGGGTGGGCAGAATCAGTTTAGAGTAAAATATGAGCCACCTGTTATACCTACTACATCTGGTTTTAAACAATCTAAAATACAATTCGAGTTAGACCCAACTACCGGTGAAGTTTTTGAAATAGTAGTCAGAGCGGAAGTAGATACTTTCTTAGTGGATTACTCACCGGGTAAACCCTTCGATATGGGCGATATACCTACAGGATTAAACGTACCTCCTAAGAAATTAAGGATTTCAAATTTTGGTAAATTACCGAGAACAGTTACTGGAATTACATTACCAGTAGGTAGCAAGTTGACAGTTACTCACCCTTCTGTTGTACCTGTGACAATTGCACCTGGGGGATGGGAAGAGTTCGATGTAGATATATCGCTATTATTAGATGAAGTTGGTCCATTTAGCGAAGATATTACATTTGACTTTGCAAAATGTGACAATAAACTACCAGTGACTGTAATAGCAAATGGGATAAAAGGGGAGTTAGAATTGATGACAGATTTAAACCTTGGTGATCAACCACCTTGTTTTGATATAACTACTTTCGTTAAATTCAGAAATATTGGGACAGCAGATATTTTATTAGATAGTGTGATAGTAGAAGAAAATGGAATTGAACTAGACAGATTTATGAATCTTCCTCAAACTTTGATAGTTAAGAATAATGGGAACCCATTTGGAGAAGACATACGTTTATCTAAATCTGGATTGAAAGATGGAACAAAATTCGAAGCAAATCTAACGGCTTATACTACTGAAAATGGTACATTCAAGAAGTACCCTTATACAATAACTGCGGATATTAAATCTGGTTTAGTTGTTACACCACAGCCAGTTGATTTTGGTATCGTTAACCTTGGTCAATCCAATACAATTAGTGTGACTGTAGCCAAAGACCCAGGTGCTCAATTCTCTGATACGGCATCTTTCCGAGTAGATGTTGACAGATTGAATATGGTATTCGGTTATAGCGATTACCAATTTAATTCGCCAGATTCATTATTTTTATTAGGGGGAGACCTACAACCGAAGACCTTTGATATTGTCTTTACTCCTACTAATAATCAAAATTTTGATGATACCTTGAATCTGAAAGTATCGATAAACGGTTGTGATTTCTTAATCCCAGTTGCTCTTCGTGGAGTGACTACGGTTGGTGATACGCTACTTATATATACTAAAGATATGTTAGAATTAGAGCCAAATATAGACCGATATAGAATACCTATTTATGGTAAGTTGATATCTAGTAATGCAGGAGTAGAGAAATCTGCTAATATAACTATATCAAATCTTGATATAGATTTCAATAAGACAATATTCTTCCCGATGACTATTACTAATGGTACTTTCACTAGAAGAGAGACAGATGCTGCTTCTACATTATTAAGTATAAATATGGAAAATGCTGTTGCTGTAAATACTTCTGATGAAGTAATTTTGACAGAATTAGTTGGTCCGACTATGTTGGGGGATAAAAAAGATAATCTGTTCCATCTGAGTGCTACTCCTTCACTTTTGGATAGTACTGGAATCTCTACTATAATAGCAACTAGTAGCTTCTTCAACCTCAAAGTTTGTTCAGAGGGTGGAGATAGATTATTAGAATATACACAAGGATTCAACTATACCTTGATTAACTCTTTGCAATCTATAGTGATTGAAGCGCATCTAGTTGAACCGGGAGTTCATAGAGTGCGATTAATGGATATGACTGGTAAAACAGAGCTTGTTAAAGAAATAGTTAGAACAAATAACGATGGAAACGATTATTCGATAGAGTATGATACTTCGCATTTGAGTAGCGGTGTATATTATATTCTTTTCGAAACTCCTGCTCGTTACAAAACACATAAATTAATAATAATAAAGTAATATGAAGAAAATTATAGTTTTAGTTTTAATATTTAGTTCTCTACTTGCTTATAGCAAAGAAGACGGCAGAAGAGTGTATAACAGTTATGGTTTTTTCACTGGTCTGAACTATAATATGTATAGCTCCGATTTTTCTACTCTTCCAGGCGTGCCTTGTTGTAGTCCATTGTTTGATAATGCGACAGGAGTAGGACTAAGCGTAGGGCTACTTGCAGATTTCCAAACTAATAATATACTCGAATACTCAGGATTTGATTTCCGATTATCTTTTGATATGCTCGATGCTGAGTACAATATACTAGAGCCCAAAGCTGGGAATGTAATAAAACAAGAACTAATAGATATTAATAATCCTTCGCAAACTCCCGTTGATGATGTTGCTATTAATCATAATCTGTTAATAGGGCTGAGTATAATCTCACTAGAGCCGACATTCAGATATTCACCTATTTATGATTTGAACCTCCACTTTGGGTTCAAGTTTGGTATTCCAGTGGCATCATCTTATAATCAGAGCTCGACTATTCAGTCTCCCGATTACATTCGTTTCAAAGAAGGTGGATTCAAAAGAAATGTGGCAAATGGTCCTGAAATCCCAGAGATTAATGGCTTCCAATCGTCACTTGTTTTGGGTGCAGGATATGAGTTTCCACTATCTAAGAAACTATATATAGTACCAGAGGTTCGTTATTTCCTTGCTTTGAATAATGTAAATATAGATACTTGGAAGGCAAATCACATGAGAATGGGCGTTGCATTCAAATACTACCCTATAAATGAAGTAGAAAAGCCAATTATTATGGATACTATTATTACTCGTGATACAACTATAGTTTACGATGCTGAATTAGATAGCCCCATTACCAATTTTGTTGATATGAGTATCAAGGAGACTAAAGATGAGACTGATGATAGAATATTCGTAACAAAGAACATAAACGAGAAATACGAGACCTTCTTACCAGAAGAAATAAATTTGGCAGCTAGAATAACTGGTCAGATAAATGAAGTAGAACAAATCGTTATAGAAGAGTTCGAAATGGAAGAGGGATTCCCGCTATTGCCTTATGTTTTCTTCCAAGAGGGTAAAGGGCAGCTTGCAGATTCGTACCAAAAGCTCCTAAGAAAAGAGGATACATCGAATAATTCAGGTTTGGCCTCTAGTTTCGACGAAGATAGTTTGGAATGGAATACTTTGAGGATTCATAATAATCTACTTAATATAGTAGGTAGTAGAATGACAAAAAATCCAAATTCGAAAATCACAGTTACTGGAACAAATAATAATAATGGCTCAGAGCAAAATAATATCGTACTTTCGGAAGAGAGAGCGAACTCTGTTAAAAATTACTTGCAAAGTGAATGGGGGATAGCACCCGATAGAATTAGTACTAATTCGAGGAACTTGCCATCTGTACCGGGTAATCCTGAGACTGTGGACGGCTCGCAAGAAAATCAGAGAGCCGAGATTACTTCAGATAGCTATGAACTAATGAAACCAGTATTTTTGAAAGATATAGTTAAAGTGTCAAATCCTCCGACTATTAATATAATGCCAGAAGTAAGCTCATCTAATACGAAGAGCGAGATTGATTATAATCTAGAAATCAAACAAGGCAATAATATACTAAGAACTGTTTCAAATAACGAAATAGGGAATGACGGCTACACTTGGGATATACTCGAAGAGCCACAGCCACTATTCGAAGAGCCGATTGAGATAACTCTGAATGCTAAGGATCAATATGGCAATAATGCAGAGGATATAAAGACTACTAAGGTTCAGCAGCTAACTATCAAAAAGAAAAGATATGAGCTGAAAGACGATAATAGAATAGAGAAGTTTGCACTTATAGTATTTGATTTTGATAAAGCGACTTTATCGGATAGACACAAAAAAGTGCTAGATGATATAAAAACTAGAATAGATGAAAATTCTCAAATTACTATAGAAGGATATACAGATAGAATAGGTACGGCAGATTATAATAAACAATTAGCTCAGAAGAGAGCTGAGGAAGTTAAAAAATATATAAATGCTGCCGAGAGCAAGGTGACTCTAAAAGCAATAGGGCAAGACGAGCTGTTATATGATAATGATTTACCACAAGGTAGGAATTATTCTAGAACGGTATTAGTAAAAATAATTACTCCAATTAAATAAAAGTGTAACTAAATTGCTTTTCAGATTGTCTATGATATAACAAAGCAAAAGCAAGATAAAAATCTAATGTTTAATTCAAAAAAATATGACCCAGATATAGAGCTAGATGAAGCGGTAGAAAACCTGAGAAAGGGTAGTGCCGAAGCATTCCAGATACTATATCATAAATATCATAACAGAGTTTATAGATTCTGCTTGCGTATGCTTGGTTCTGAAGCAATGGCGAAAGATGCGTTCCAAGAGACCTTTGTTAAAATCTACGAAAAGCGCGAATCTTTCAAAGGTGACAATTTTGCGGCATGGCTATTTACAATAGCAAGACATACTTGCTATAATATGTTAAGAGCAGCAAAAGTACATGCAAGCTTCGATGAGTCATATCACGAAGCCAGAGTACAAAGAACAACTGACTTTGGATTAAAACAAGCACTGGAAGAAGCTATTAATAGTCTTCCAACTTCACTTAAAGAGGCGTTTATCCTCCGTGAGTATGAAGAACTTTCGTACCAAGAAATAGCCGATATTTTGGAAATTGATCTTTCTTTAGCCAAAATAAGAGTTTTCAGATCAAGAAAAAGACTTAGACTAATATTAAAACCTTTAATGAAAGAATTAGATGAACATAGATAATTTAATATCGAAATATCTAGATGGTGAGCTTACTGAAAATGAAGATTTACAGTTACGCAATCTCATATCTTCTAACGATAAAGCTCGTGATATATTCAATACATATATTGATCTTCACATAGCTGCCAAAGAAGATGCCAAATCTGTCACTACTCCTGAAGAGTTGAAAAGCGAAACAGAAGATTTGGTGATGATGGCAATAATGAGTGCATCTGCAATGCCAGCTCCACCAGCGAAAAATTTGAATATATTTAATCTTTTCCCGAGACAACTAGTGTCTATGGTAGCTGCATTATTGCTAATCACATTCACTTATACTTCAGATATGAATATATTTAAGTATATAACTCCTTCTTATAGCAAAGCAGAAATGGCAATGGAAATACCCGTTGTTTCTAGTAGAGAAGTTAGTGTGTCAACTGCTGATAATTCAGTGAGTAATGCGATTACTCAATCAGTTGTTGGTAATACTATAGATGAGGTTATTGTTGATTCGGACGCTAGCACTACCGATTTGGAAGCAAACTCTGTAGCGAACGTAGAACCAATTTCTAAAGTAACTCAACGCAATACTCTAACTATAAAAGAGAATAACGATAATACAAAAGTGATTGCATCAGATAATAGCGAGGAACTAACAGTTAAAAACCTAAATCCTACTTTCACTATATTAGACGATAAAACAAATTCTTCGAATATGCAATATGGTGACATAGGGAATAAGCTAGGACTACAACAAAATAATATAACAATCAATAATATTCAGTTGACAGCATTTACTTCTAGTCCATATACTCTTTACGGATTCGATGATAAAGCAAATGCTTCGATTAATTCTTATTCTCAAGCAGTATCAGTTAACTTGAATGACAAAACTAGTGTTGGTCTTGAGATTGGCTATTCGGATATAGCTTATAGAGCAGAGACATTTACTCATACTAATGTATTGGATAAATACGGACGTGAGACTGGACAACAGATAGTGTTCAGAACAGAAAGAGACAAAGATTACGCAATGTATTGGGGACAAATGTTCGTCCAATCACAATTATATAAAATAGATAACTTCGATCTTGGGCTTAGATTGGGGTTAGGTGTTTCTGAAAGTGGGTTAACTAGTAATTCTAAATTACTAGCGTCGTATGAGTTAGTAAGTGGAATTAAACTTACAGCAGGTACAGAATTTAACTACTTTACGGTAGCTTTACCGCAACTAGTTAACTCATATACTCAGAATTATTATAGTTTCTCTATGGTTTATGGATTGCAATTTAATTTCTAAATTGTAAAAAAACTGTAAAGATATTTCAACACAATTGGTGTTGTTTAGAAAAAAACTATTATATTTGAAACAGGGCTTAAAATGAATAATCACTTTGTTAAGTAAATAAAATAATATAAATCGGTTCAGATTTTTATATTTTCTTTTATTGCAATACTTACCTTATAGTAGCTATTCCGCTTTTGCCTATTGAATTCTATGAATATGAAAAAAAATTAATTTATTAGGAGTTTATATCATGCTGAGAATAGCATTAATAGCAATATTAAGTCTTGCATTTATTTTACCGCAGTCGCTCACTGCCGGTGTAAACGGTACCGTCAAAGGTGAAGTTTTAGACGAAAACGGTAATCCAGCGATTGGAGCATCAGTACTTTTAGTCGGAACTACTCAAGGAGCAAACGTAAAAGCTAACGGTAAGTTTGCAATTCCTGGTGTTAGGGCTGGTTCTTACGAACTGAAAGTGACTTATGCCGGATATCAAGCAATGATTAAAAAAATAACTGTGAGTGCTGATCAAACGACAGTGGCTAATTTTAAACTTTCAACATTTACAACTGACGTTATCGAGGTTATTGGTGAGCTAACAATCGATCCAAATAAAATTGGTACAGTGACCAAATTCAGTAAAGAAGATTTAGAAAGAACTGCTAGTAACGGTATAACTTCGATAGTTTCTCAATCCTCTGGGGTTGTTAATAATGGTGATGGTTATAACATTCGTGGAACTAGAGCAAACGACACACAAGTATTAGTTGACGGTCTAGACGTGGGTAACCAATTTACAGGAGCATTTGGTGCTTCTGGTACTGCTTTTGCACCGATGGTTTCATCTTATGCCACTGAAGAAATTCAAGTTAAAAAAGGTGGGTCGGGCGCACAACAAGGTAACTCAATGGGTGGTACAGTTAATACTGTTGTTAAATCAGGTGAGTCAGAAAGATATGATGGCTTTATGGCCTTTAGAACTGATTTACCTTCATTGAACGGTTCGCAAGGCGAAGGTGTATCACTTATAAGAGATGGTAATTCTTTTGATATAATCGAACAAGGCGAAGGAAGACAATTAGAAGGTGATAACATAACAAATCTTGAATTTGGATTTGGTGGTCCTATACCTGGTCTTGATGATGCATTAAAATCAGCAACATTCTATTTAACTGGTAGATACGAACACAGACAAAACTACGGCTCTGGTTACGAATATTATGCTCCAGTTGTTAATGACTTTGCTGGAAACAAATTAATGGGTGGTGAGAATCTTGGCCAATTAGACAACCAAAGATCATGGGTGAAAAACCTAACAGGTAGAATGACATTCGGGCTTACAAATAATGTATCAGTTTCAATTGGTGGACAATTAGGTCAAACTAATTTAGAAAGCCAAGGTTTGAGTACTCTTTATATGAATCAAGAGGGCTTTATAAACGGTGAATCTAATGGTATAGAAGAACGATTTGCAAAATTGAATGTGACTAACACCGATGTTAATAATGTGTTTGTTAAATTAAAACATTCTTTCCCAGAAGCATCAGCTTTCTATGATATTAGATTATCTTCTAACGTAAATAATGACTATACAGGTAGAAGAGTAGATCCAGGATCTGATCCATCTTACTTTGGTGGATTTGATATACTTATACCAACAGATAATTATGCAATACAAGAGTTTGATAATGGTGTTAGAATATTAACTGAAGGGTTAAAAGATAGAATAGCTGATCAATACACTCCTGTACTGAATACAGTATATCCACAAGATGGAAATACGGTTGCTGGAAAAGAAGATTACTATGTTGTTAACCCTCTTTCTGGGTATGTAGAAAGTACTCCTGTTTCAACTTATAGAAACCCTTATGGTACTAACCAGTTCTTTACTGGACACGGTAGTTATGGATTCCAATTCAGAAAAGGTAATTACTTACAAGCTGATGGTAACTTCACTAAGTATATTTCGGGTGATAGATTCGAGCACAATCTACAAGCTGGTTTTGAAGTAAGAACTTATACTATGGGTTTCCACTCTAACTCATCTCCAACAACTGATGAATCGAATGACGTTTATTCTTCTGATTTTGGAGGTAATATATATGCCGAGTCTCAAAGAGTTTATGATTTGACAAGTGAGGAATTTAATCCGTTTAGAGCTGCAGTATTTGTTCAAGATCAAATTACATTCGAAGGGATTATTATTACTCCTGGTTTAAGATTCGATATGTTTGATGCAAATTCAATTTATAGAATTCAACTACAACCACTTGTCCAAAGAAGTGATGAGGAAGGATTTGCGAATACTACTGCAAAGCTTATGTTTAGTCCAAGATTGAATGCAAGTTATCCAATAACTGACAAATCAGTATTCAAAATGAACTTCGGTGTTTACTACCAAATGCCTCAATTACAATATATGTTTGATGGTACTAACCTCGTAACTAGAAAAGTAAACTTACCTATTATTGGTGATCCTAATATGGACCCACAAAGAACTAACAAATATGAAGTAGGTTATACTTCTGAATTGACAGAAGATTTTGCTTTAGACATCAACGCATATTACAATGATATTTATAATCAATTGGGTTATGCATTTGTAGCTGCAGAAGAGCCATACTATTTAGCTGAAGTTGGTCAATACGGTACTAACAAAGGTGTAGAGATAGACCTTAGAAAAAGAATAAAAGACCACTTTGGATTTAGATTGGCATACACTCTAGGTTCAATCAATGGTACAAGTGAAGGTGAAAGATCAAATATTGGGATTAATTTTGACCCAATCCTTTCTATTCCTGCTTTACCTTTATCCACTTTCAGATTGGGTAGAGATATTACTCATAGGTTAACAGCAGTATTAAATTTCGAATGGGGTGAAGAAGAAGGTCCAGCAATTGGTGGTATAAACTTATTAGAAAATGCTTATGTAAGTTTAACAGGTAACTTGAGATCAGGTGTACCATATACACTAACACAAGTTAACGGTTCTGGGCAATTATCAGAAATTAATGCACTACAAGGTCCTTCTGTATGGAGTGTGGATACTAGAATAGGTAAGAAATTTGCAATGAGTGATATATTTGGCGAAGGAATGGGTAATACATCTATTGAATTCTATGTAGATATATTCAATTTGACTAATAGAACTGAAGCTACTGCTGTATATGGCGGTACACAAAGTTCACTTAACAACGGTACTCTTGATCTAGTTCAATTAGGTAGTTTTTCTCCTAATACTTTCTTTGACCGAGGTAATCCTGCTGTTGCGGCTTCTTATAATAGTAATCAATATAATCAATTTGGTGAAAGAATTTACTATATCTCTGCTGATTTAGATGGAAACGGTATCTTGACGAGAGAAGAACAATTCGAAAATTACTACACTGCATTAGAAGAAATTACTTATAAAAATAAACCATTATACCAACTACCAAGAACAATATTCTTTGGTGCTGTTATTAGGTTTTAAAAAAGAAATAAAATTAAATTATTTGGAGTTAATATGAATTTTCTAAAGAAAATAATTTTCATTACAATGCTGTTAGTATTTGCATCGCAAATATCTCACGCATTACCGAATGAAAAATATATGAAGAAGAAAGAAAACAAGGTACAGCGTGACCCCTATGGCTTTCTTGATTATCAAAAGAACACATTAAGTAATATAGAGACAATAATCTCGAATTATGGTATGATTGGATTGAATAAGCCATTGAATATAGGGTCAGGTTATTTTCCACGTAATTCACGTAACCAATATATTTATGGTGGTGGGATTTGGTATGCAGCACAAAAGAAAGTACCATATTTCGATAGTGCTTCCCAAACTACCCAATATAATATGAGTAAACTTGTTTCTATTTCTTATAACCCAAGTCGTGGTGCATCATGGCAAACTCCCGGTAGAATTGAAGATGGAAGTTTACTTCAAGATGATCCAGAGAAATACAAAGTTTACTTATCTACTGATTATTCTAGAACTACGGGTGCTACATTAGACCCTACTAGAAAGGATACACCATATTGGCCTGTTTGGGATACTCAAATAGCAGATACACTTGCTTATAGTAGATACTTTGGTGATTATACTCATGCTGAAGAAGAAAGAAATACGACGACTCATCCCAAAGGTCCAGCGATGATATCTGGTGAAGATATTTTTACAACTTATCATGACTTAGATATTGCTCGTTACGAAGGGTCTATTTCTCGAAGAAGACAACAAGGATACCCTATGGGTTTGCAATTTGAATTCACCATTTATTCTTGGGGATTCGGTCGCTACCAAAATTTCTTCTTCTGTCTATATGATGTTATCAATATGTCAGAAGACACACTATACGAATGTTGGTTAGCTCCTATTATGGATGTCGATTTGGCTAGAAGACCATTAGAAAGAGCTGGTGCATCAAACGATAGAGTAAGTTATTGGTACGAAAACCCAGAGTTTAACTTAGCATATCAGTTCACAGATGGACAATTTGGTGAGCAAGGTAATGGTTTTGGTTACTTAGGGTTTGACTTCTTGGAGTCACCTACAATTATCAGACCTCCACTTCTTGATGCAGATGGAAAACTACAAGAAGAAATTATATGTCGTAATGTAGGTAATGGTATAGAAATATGTGATACTACATATTTGGCCGATAAACAACACCCTGATTATCAATTCCTCCGCAAAGATTCTGCATTTTATGATAATTCTAATCAATTAGGTCTAGTAACTTTCAAAAACTGGAATTCTCAACAAGATATAGATGAAGATGTTGCAAGATATAATTATATTTCTGAAGGTGTGACGGATGTTGACTTTGGACCTGGTGATAAACGATTTATGATGGCAACAGGTGCATTCCACATGAGACCGGGAGATACATCTAGAACTGTAGTGGCTATTATGATAGCAACACCTTCTAAAACTGGTGATGCTGATGGTACATTCGAAGATAGACAAGGTCTAAAAGATTTGGATATATTTGCTCAAGAAGTTTATGATAATAACTTTAGAGCTCCAAGACCTCCAGATGCAGCAAAGATAAAATATTACAAAGCTTTGAATAATGGTATTACTATTGCTTGGGATTCAACTTCTGAATTATCTTTTGATAGAGAAGAAGCTGGACTAGATTTCCTAGGATATAGAATAGATAGAGGTAGAGTAGCAGATTTGGATACATTTAATATTAATCAAATTTCTGCTAACGTTGATTACCCTAGAGGTGCTGGTCCTTATGGTTGGAAAGAAGTGGCAAGATACCAATTACCTAAACCATACTTAACATCATCAAGAATAGTGAATGACCCTAATTTAGGAAATTCTGAAATTGACTCGATAATGATTGTTGGTCCAACTTTCGATGAGAATGGTGTAATAAAAGACTCAAGTGCTATTAGGGTAATAAGAGCTGGACAAGGTATATTATTCCACTCACCATCAGCTACTTTCCAAGCAAGAAATAGATACATTCCTTCTATTGCTGGTATTAACCCAATCGCTCCGTGGGGTGAACTTTACAAATCGGTTGCTGATGAAGAGTTTACTACAGCTGAATATGATAGTTATAATGCGTATCCAAAATTCAACTCTAAAAAGAAGTTGTTTGATTCTTATTTAGTTGGAGATATAAAACTAGATAGAGCTAGAGTACCATTTAACCCATTATTTGTTGACTATTATACTTTTGAAGTATCAAAGTCATACAAAGAAAACGTATTGGATTCACAAGCTATAGATGGTATAGTAGTTAGATATGAAACAACTACTGTAAAAGATCCTAATGATTCCACAAAAACAATTGAAGTTGAAACATCGGTAGTTGACTCAGTTTACTTTGTAAATACGGGACGATTATTGAAAGATGGTGGCACTAATAGATATATATTGGATGGTGCATTACCTATTTCAGATTATTCATTGGCTATGACAGATTCTAATCGTGTTAAAAGAACATTAGATTTACTTTATTCTTATATCCAAACAGGTAAAGTTACTTATAATTTCCCAGATTTCGAATCAGATTCAGTAATAAAGCATAATGTAATGCTTCCATATATGGAAAGAATCACAAATAACCGTACATTCACAGATATTGGTGATGACAACCGTGACAATATAATGTCTTCCACTGATGATTTCGATAATACTGAGAAATTAATAAATAATACTCCTTACTTCTACAGAGTTTTAGCTTATGATCAAGGTGATGCAAGTCAACCTACTCCTAGGAAGATAAACAGTAGTGTACCCAATGTCAACCTAGTTGAGACTTTCCCAGAAGCGAATGAAGTTGGGTCTAAGTTGAAATTTGAAATAATTGATATGGACTCAAGTAAGTTCAATGGGTTATATGATTTCGAGTTCTTTGCAATTGATGAAGATAGAGCAAAACAATTATTCTTAGGTGATACTTTAGAATTAGATTTTGGCGTATTGTGGAATCACTCTACTATTAACCTTAGAGTTAGAGGGGTGAACTTAGGTAATCCTGAAGTTACAACATCTAATTATATAAGAATTGCGACACTTATAAACTTATCTAAAGATAGTGCATTACTTTATCAACAACCAATACAATTCAATCCGAATGGTTGTTTTACTTCTGACGAAGTTGCTTCAGCACTCTATGAAAATGCAGCTATTATAGCTGGGAATTATGAAGCAGTAACTGATGAAGTTACAGGTGATACAATTACAACCTTTGGGGTTTGGAATAACTCAGAAGTACTAGATTATTCTGGTATCTTCACAACAGGTGACTTTACATCTCAAAATCACTGTAACACAGGATTTTTCTTACCTCCGGCTTATGGAACAATAGGATTTGATTTCAAATTTGCTTTACTTCAACATGGTGGTAGATACCGTGCTGATAAATTTGAAATACTAGAAGGTGATGCTGAGACTACACTTTATACTTTGGAAGATAGAAATTCTGATGATCCATATAATGGAACTTTAAGATCTCAACCAATTGATACAATACAAAACGGATTATTCTTATTATCTGGTGAAAATAATACAAGTCGTGCTACAGAATTCATAAGTAGTAGATATGGTTCATTTAATAACGGGCCTGTAGATGTTACTCTTGAGTTTGTAGGAAAGGGTACTGAAACAATAGAACTTGAATTTGGTAGAGGAGCAGATGGTGAAAAAACAAGTACAACTGAAAGTAGTACATTTACTGTTGATTATCTGGATGTTAAACTTGTTAATAATTATGAGTTCACAACTTCTGGTCTTAAATCAAGCGTTAAGATTGAGACAGGAAATGTAGTAGAACATCTATCAATAGACCCAATCACAGATGGTGAATTGATAACGACATCTGGTTTGGAAACAGTAAGACGTAAAGCATACCCAGACCCAAGAAACATTACTTCAATGGGAATGGAAATAGATGATTACATTGGTAAATTTAATCTCGCATCATTTGCACATGTTAACGTAGATGTGAATTCGGGTCTTCCTTCAAAGAAAGCTCGTTCAATTGCGAGACCTGTAAATAATCCGAAGTTGCTAGATATATTAGAAACATATTCTGGTTTACCTCAAGGACGCTATTACTTATCTGGAACTGATGGTAAAGGAAATAGAGTTGATTTTATTAATCAACTCAATCTATCAGGCGCACAATTTGTATTTGATAATGCAAACATTCAGAGAACGTGGAATGGTCTTACAGACGAAACTAAATTTATTCCAACATCAATCAGAAATGATCAAACTTTAAAACTTGACGCAAAAGACTTCGAAGTTGGTGATAAAGTTAGAATGACTACTAATGGTGGTGCTTCTGGTTTACCATTACCTAATGCGAAATTGAAAGTGGTACTAAGAGACGCAACAACTGGCGGATTGACTGATGATCAAATGGAAGGTATTAGGGTAGTTCCTAACCCTTACTATATAACTCATCAAAATGAGCAAACACCTTATGAAAGTAAGTTATACTTTACTAAAGTGCCTGCTGGCTCTACTATCAACATATATACAGTAACTGGTAATCTAGTAAAAACTATCAAGCATGAGCCATTTGGGGCTGAAACTGGTGAAGGTAGAGTTGCTGTTAATGTTTGGGATATGATTATGAAAAACGGGCTAAGAGTGCAATCGCAAACTCTTGTAGCTCAGATTATTGCACCAAATGGCGCTGAGACTATTGAGAGATTCTCAATTGTAGTTGGTACATTTAATGTTTACGACAAATAAAATCGAAGGAAAAATGAATATGAAAAAGATAATAATGATATTAATTTTGTTACCTCTTCTCAACTTACAAGCAGCTGATGAAAGCGGTAGAGTCTTCTCTGCTTCAAATGCCAAAGATTTTACTAAAGTCGGTGCTGATGGTGGACAATTTTTAAAGATTGGTGTAGGAGCTCGTGGTACAGGTATGGCGGGGGCATTTAGTGCTTTGACTAATGATCTAACTGCATTGCACTATAACCCAGCTGGTATTATTGAGCAAGAAGGTGTAACAACTAACTTCTCTTATACTTCTTGGTTTGGTGGTTTCTCTCACAATTTTGCAGCAGTCGCTTTCCCTATTAGTTCACAATATAGACTAGCTATTAGTATGGTTAACTTTAGTACTGGCGATATAGAAGAAACTACTTTATTGCAAGATCAGGGTACTGGTAGAAATTACTCAGTTGACGATGTTTCTATGCAAATGACTTTTGCTGGTAAATTAACTGACCAATTTTCTTTCGGTGTTACTGCTAAGTATGTACAACTAGCTTTTGCTGATGTATCAAGTGGCGGTTTGGCTATAGACGTTGGGACTCACTATGATACTGGTATCGAGGGTATCAAATTTGGCTTCTCTGTCCATAACTTAGGTACTGACCACGCGTATAGTGGTACAGGCCTTGCTGATAGAAATAAAGTAAATGATTATATCCAAAGTTTACCTAAGGACTTAGAATATACTGCTTACAAATTCTCTCTACCTTTGATGTTTAGAGTTGGATTTGGTAAAGAGATTTACTCAGATGAGATGAATCAATTAGATGCTGCATTTGACTTTGTTGCTTCTTCTGATTCACCTGAGCAATATGTAGTTGGTTTTGAGTACTCTTGGAGTGATTTAGTATTCGTCAGAGGTGGCTATTTACTTGGTCACGACCAATTAGGTCTGGCTGGTGGTGTTGGACTTAATTATAATAGTGGTGGGTTCAATGGAGCTCTAGACTATTCTATCAACCCAACTGCGGATATTGGACTAATCAACAGATTTACTGTTGGTCTTGATTTCTAATTTGAATAAAATAATTTAATTCAATGCCGTTAAGTATAATTATATTTGACGGCATTTTTATATGAAAACATTACTCTATATAGCATTACTTCTTATTATAATACAACTGAAGGCATTTTCAGTTGAGTTCAATATATTGCAATTCAGATATGACGAAAGTAAAACCTTGCTTGAATTTAATTATCAATTGCATAATGACAGCTTAGATTATAAATTATCTAAAGATAGTTCATTAGCATCGACTTTGGAATTCAACATCATTATATCTTCTACCGGGATAGAATCAATTAATAATACCTGGGAGTTTACTTATCATAGAAAACAATCCGATTCTTCACTTGTCCTTTTTGATAAGAAGTTCTTTACTATCTTCCCTGGTCAGTATGAATATAAGGTTACTGTAAGTGACGGTACGAAGGAGACCAAAGTTTTTACGGGCAAAATCAATGTTAGGGATTTCAATAAGAAAACAGTTCTTATATCTGATATTCTACTAGCTCACCAGATTGATAATTTTGAACCTACTCAGCATAATCCTTTATTCAAGAAGAATAGACTCTTCGCTATACCCAATGTAGAACACACTATCAGTGGTATATACCCATTCTTGAAATATTACTTCGAGGTTTATGGTATAGATACGAGCTTTACTAATAGTATTGAAGTTGAGTATATAGTCCAAACAGGCGATAATAAAACAGTAAGCAGTTTCAGAAAGAAAAAGGGGAACACAGGAACATCATTCTATGATTATGGTATGATACCAGTTGATACTCTTAAAAATGGAGTATATAAGCTCCAAGTTAATGTCTCTAACAATGATAAGGTTCTACAATCACAGTTAACCAAATTCTATGTTTTAGACCCAACTAGGGATTTTCATATAAGTGATAAGTATATTGAGAATATTACTTTTGAACGTAGTCCATTTGCAATTATGTTAGAAGAGCGAGTGAGATACGAGTACGAGACTATGAAAATATTATTGACAGAGTTCGAAGTCGAGAAATATGAAATGCTTAATTCATTACGTGCTCAACAAAGAGCACTCTTTACTTATTGGAAAGAAAGAGATCCCGACACAACAACTACAGTAAATGAGCTAATGACTGTGTTTCAAGAGAGGATAGAATATGCTTCGAAGTACTTTTCAAGAGGTGATATTATGCCAGGTTGGAAGTCCGAAAGAGGAAGAATACTCTTGAAATTTGGATTTCCTACTAACCGTGAAATATTCCGATCAAAAGGTGACCAAAAGGCAGCTGAGGAATGGCAATACGACGAGTTATATGGTGGATCATATTTCTTTTTCGTGGATAGATATGGAGACAATTCATTCTTGCTTGTACACTCTACTGCACCGGGTGAAGTTAAAAACTTCAATTGGTTTCAAGAGTTTAACCCTGCTATCGAAAATGACGGTAGCCCCAAATACAATAGTAGCAGAAATAATAGTAGATAATGAAGAATCTTATACAAAAAATATCTTTGTTATTTTTCAAACTTCTACGCAGTTTTCTTAAACTTCTACCTGAATCTTTGAAAATCGGAATAGGTAAACTATTCGGTTTAGCTATGATTATTGCGTCATCAAATCGAAAAAAAATAACGTATAATAATATAAAAGAATCTAATCTCACCTACTCTGATAAAGAAATTAGAAAAATTCTCAAAGAATCTTACCAAAATCTGGGTATAACATTAGTCGAATTGCTGACTATAGACACTTATGATTTCAACTCGACCTCACCCAAAATTTACTATTCCAATATAGAAATAATCACAAAAGCTAAAGAAAAAGGTAAAGGAGTAATTCTTTTGTCTGGGCATTTTGGGAATTGGGAGCTTTTAGCTTACTCGGCAAGTATTCTTTTATGTGAAGCACTACATATAGTGATTAAATATCAGATGAATCCCTACACGGACAAATATCTCAGGAATTTGCGTAAAAGAGGTGGGAATCAACTTATAGATATGAATAAGGCAGGTATGACTTTAGTTAAAGTCCTTAAACGTAATAGTATAATAGCAATGCTTTCTGATCAGCGAGCAGGCAAAAAAGAAGGTTTAGTTTTAGATTTCCTTGGGAGACCAGCTAGAACATACAAGGCACCTGCTTTATTAGCTTTGAAGTTCAAAACACCTATTATAGTTGGTTTTGCGATACGTGATGATAAGAATAATTATAAGGTTGACTTAGTAGAAATAGACCATTCTGATTTGGAGGACAACGCCGAAGGGATAGAGGAACTAACAAAAAGATACTTAGATTTATTAGAAAATGCTATAAAAGAGAACCCAGGCCTATGGGCTTGGCAACATAACCGATGGAAAATAGACTGATAGAAATTGCTCCTAATAGTAAAATATTAATAATCAATACTGCTTTTCTTGGCGATATTGCGTTAACTGCTTTTCTAACTCAAAGGATAAAGAACACTCAAGAATGCATCATATCTGTCCTGACCACAAAAGCTGGGGCACAAGTCCTTTCGCCGGTTAAATCCATTGACAGCTTGTTTATAGTAGATAAAAAGGGCTCTCATAAATCGATGAGTAATACAATAGAGTTTGCAAAGAGTCTTTCTACCTATAATTTTGATATTATTATATCTCTTCACAAATCTTATCGCACTTCACAGATAGTGAAGAATATTTCCGCACCTATAAAATTGGGTTTTGATAATGCCAGTAATTCTCGTGTTTATACGCATAAAGTAAAATACAAAACGCATCTGCACGAGGCTCTTCGCTATATTTCTACTCTTTTCGATGATATGAATTTGGTTAATATAGAACTAGACTTGACTATGGATGACAAATTATTCGTTGAGAACATACTAGTCCAACAAAAGTTCGATGAATCTAAAAAGACTATTGTACTTGCACCCGGCTCAGTTTGGGCAACTAAAAAATGGGGGAGTGGCAACTATTCAGATTTGGCAGATTTATTAAAAAGCGATTATAATGTAGTTGTAGTTGGAAGTAAACAAGATAGTATAGAGACTAGCTCAGGGGTTATTAACCTATGTGGTCAGACTACAATAGCTCAGACATATCAGCTACTATCGAACGCAGAAATACTAGTTACTAACGATAGTGCGCCGACTCATTTTGCATCGCTAACCAATACTCCGACCATCACTATATTTGGAGCTACACACCCAATGTTCGGCTTCGGGCCTCAGGCAGAAAAGAGCAGAGTAGTACAGAACGAAACGCTAAAGTGCCGACCTTGCAGAATACACGGCTCTGACGAATGTCCCATTGGTACTCACGAATGTATGACTTCTATAAAGCCACAAAAGATAGTGGAACACATAAATGAGATGATTCAGAGTAGTTAGGGTTTTGCCATTTCTACTATCATTTCGTATTCTTCCTTCTGAACTAAGCTCACAGACAATCTAGAATTACGAACTAAGTGCATTTCGCTAAGAGAGTCTATTCCCTTAATATCAGCCAAATTTACGGGGTTTGCAAAAGTCTTTTTGTACTTAACTTCTACAACTACCCAGTTCGTATCTTCTGTTGTTGGGTCTTGATAGTGTTCTTTTACTATTTCTACTTCGCCGACTACTTGCCTATCTTTACCGCTATGATAAAAAAGGGCTATGTCGCCCTTTTTCATTTCTCTCATAAAGTTTCTAGCTTGGTAGTTCCTAACGCCGTCCCACATAGTCTTCTTATCAGATTTCATCTGTTCGAAGCTATAAGTGTGCGGCTCAGATTTGATTAACCAGTAATTCATATTTACTTGAATGATTTGAATAATTCTGATTCAACTGAAACAGAGTCAGGAGTTGAAGTCAAATCATAAATCTCTGACCCACTTTTCGCGAATAATTGAGGCAAATCTGTTACTGTTATGAAGTCTTTCTCTGGGTAACTATAAGATTCGTCTAGCATTATGTACATATTTATGTTGTCATGGCTGATGCCAGCTGCATCAATTGTTTTCAGCATTCTAGGTAATAGCTTAGTGCTTGCATTACATTGACAATCCATTTTCAAATAGAAGTAAAATTGATCATCACTAGAACTAAATACAGATTTTAGACTATCTACATAATCTGAGTTTGGCGTATAAGTATTGTAACTTGTTTCAAAAGTTTCAAAACCCGGTTGAGTTTTCAACTCATCCATACTAACTTTAGTCGCATTTTTATCAATGGGCTCCGTAGTAGTATCGCTACAGCTAATAAATAGACCTAACATCAAAACGAACAATAACTTTTTCATACATTTTCCTTTTTTGGTTTCTACTAATTTACAAATAACAGTTGAATAAGGAAAGAGTCACAATATAAATGAAGATAAATAAATTTGGGGTGTGGGATTATAACTCAGATTGCGATGATTCACAAGGCCTCTTCTCTTTCTGGATTCTTCTATTTGTTGTTAAGCTTAATAAATTGAACTTTCATTCTTAACCACGGTTTATATAACTTTCATCTGACCAGAAATAATCATCATTAACCAAATAATCTATGCCTTTATCCTTGAGAATTTTACTACATTCTATTGTCACGCTATAGGTTATAAGGACAATATCCTTATATTTAACTGTTACTTTATTTAGTACTTTAATTAACTCTTTTGAAATAGTTACATTCTTATTGTTTATCTTAAAAAATACTACAGTCTTGCCAATATGCATGTCTGTCAAATGGACAAAATACAGATTAGGCACTTTCTTGAAGTCCTCCTTTGTATTTAATTCTATTTCTTGATAGTTAATCATTTGTCTATTAATTGCACACAGCATGTTAGTATATAAAAAGTAGGCGATTTCGAATCATCAAATTTTCGAACAATCACAAGGTTTGATAAGAGCCATAAGCCTTAAATTTAGTGCTGTTTCGGCTATTATTTTTATGTCGTGTTAGTCATTGGTTTTTTCTTTAAGTTTTTCCTTTATAGTTTTGTTCCATTCATCTTTTAAAATACTCAATACTATACTATCTCTTCTTGACCCATCTGGTTTGTAGTTATTACCTCTTAGTACACCTTCTACAACGCATCCAATGCTTTTCATTGCATTTATACTTCTTATGTTTTCATTGTCTGCTCTAAATTCCACTCGTTCCATTTTCAAAACTTCAAATGCAAATTTCAAGAGCAAATATTTGCAGTTTTTATTAATTCCAGTTCCTTGAAATTCTTTTCCGTACCAAGTAAATCCAAGTTGAAGTGTCGCATTATCTGATTGAATGTCATAAAACCTGGTGCTACCTGCATATTGATTTGTACGTTTGTCAAAGACAAGAAAAGGATATGAATTTTTATTATTTCTTCCTTCAATGGCTTTGTCAATATAGAGTTTCAATTTTTCTGGTGAATTTGCTTGAATTAGAGAATATTTCCATAGTTCAGGTTCGTTAATTGAAAAATGAATTAAATTTTCAAAGTCATCGCTCTTTAAAGGAGTTAATTTAACGATGCTGTTTTCAAGAATATATTCTTCCTTAAAGTCTATCATAATACATTACTTTATTAATTCCATTAATTTTTCAGGATTTTTCAATTGCTTAAATCCGTATTTCTCATAAAGTTTATGTGCGTCACTTGTGGCAAGTCTCCATACTTTTACATCTTCTAAATCAGGATAATTCATAATAAAATCCATTAGAATTTTTGAATAACCTTTACCTTGATGTACTTCTGTTATAAATACATCCATAAGATATCCAAATTGTCCATAGTCTGTAACAACTCTTGCATAACCAATTTGAAAGTCATTTAAAAAAACTCCAAAGTTCAAAGAATTATTTATTATAACCTTCATATTTTCCAAAGTCCGACCTTTAGCCCAATATGATTTAGAAATAAATGAATTGATAAATTCTATGTCTAGCTTATTTTTATCAGTCGTTATTTTTATTTCAGAATTCATTTTTCACAGAGTGTTATTTATGCTTGCCATTAACTATCCAAATTTACGAAAATTAGTAGTTATATATTGGTAGTAAATTAGAACAAAGTTAATTTATTGATTTGACAACAAAAAAAAGGGAACAATTTCTTGTTCCCTTAGAGTTTTTCTTTTCTATATCGTCTTTATTAAAGAGCAGATTTGATGAATGAGAGCATACCACCTGGGTTAAGCCCTAATATCAAAACGACTGCACTTGTTACGAATACAAGTATTCTAGATGCATTCCACGGTAGTGACTTGCCCATTACGTCTTCCGAATCAGTAAAGTACATTTTTACTATCAAACCAATGTAGAATACAACTGAGATAATAGATGATACTACTGCAATCAATGCTAACCATAAGTGACCAGAGTTAATCACGGACATAAATAAGTAGTACTTACCAAAGAATCCAGCCATAGGAGGAATCCCAGCCAATGAGAACATAAATAAAGCCATAATAGCTGCTAGTGCAGGTTGTCTTTTGCTCAATCCAGCATAATCATCATATTCCAAATACTTGTCTGTATCTCTTTCTAAGAGCCCAACTATGATAAATGCACCAATCTGCATAAATGTATATACAACCACGTAGAACATCAATGCAGACCAACCAGCAGCACTATTAGCTACTATACCCATAAGCATATAACCAGCGTGTGCTACTGAAGAGTATGCTAACATACGCTTCACGTTCTTTTGAACCAATGCCGTTAGATTACCTACTAACATAGTAAGAGCAGAAATAGCAGCGATTGCAGTGATTAGTTTGTCTGTGTCTATTGCTGATTCTAATCCACTAGGGTCAAAGCCTGCTGGGATAATTGTTTTTGCGATGATGATGAATGCAGATAATGCCGCAGCTTTACCAGCAGTACTCATGAAAGATGTCACAACTGTCGGTGATCCAGAATAAACGTCCGGTGCCCATTGGTGAAAAGGGAATGCTGATGATTTGAAGCTAAGCCCCATTATCATTAGAGCAGCTCCAAACATTAGGTATGCACTATTAGCATTTCCACTAACTATAGCAGCTGTTATTTCTGGGAAGAACATACTGCCAGTACTACCATATAGCATAGCCATACCATATACCAGGAATCCAGTTGAGAACGCTCCAAGTAAGAAATACTTCAATGAAGCTTCTACCGATTGTGCTGCAAACCTGAAATAGCCAGCCATAACGTAGAATGTAATAGACATCAACTCTATACCAATAAATAGAGTTAGCAAGTGATTAGAGTGTGCCATTATCATCATACCAGCAAGGGCATAAAGTACTAGATTATAAAATTCGTTTAATTCAGTTTTAACAGAATCCAAATAGTTACGTGCATTCAGTATTATTAGCAATGCTCCGACACAAAATAGTAAATCGAAGAAGGCAGAAAACCCACCGAATGTCAACATATTAGACGTTATTAGGTTAGCACCATCTAGATTAATTCCTGCTATATTCAAGTAGAAATTGTTCAATGCGAATCCACCTACTGCAACTATACTTATTATAGATAGATAATAGCCACTGTTTTTGCTATTTGGATTTATTGCATCTACCAGAATTGAAATAACTGACATAACGCCAACTATAATCAAGGGTAAAAGTAAAATAAATTCTGAACTCATATTCATCTTTCCGTATTTAAAGTAATTTTCTAATTATTTTCTGTTAGGACTTCTTTAGGTTCCATATTGATTGTGCCATTATTGAGATCTAACTCAACTTGCTCAATCTTCTTCACTAACTGCTTAGTCGATGTTTCTGATTTACTCATGAATGTATTAGGATAAACTCCTAACCACACTATAAAGATAACCAATGGAACTAACATAGCCCATTCAGTTTTGTTCAAATCAGATAGATTTTCGTTTTCTTTGTTGCTCAATGCACCAAATACAACTCTACCGAACATCCATAATAAGTAACAAGCAGCGAAGATAACACCAGTAGTAGCTACTACTGCATACCATATATTATCTAATACAGTAGAAGTGAATGCTCCTAATAAAGTCAGGAACTCGCCGATAAACCCATTTAAACCGGGTAAACCAACAGATGCAAACATTGATATTCCAAAGAATATAGTGTACATAGGCATAACACGAGCTAAGCCACCAAACTCAGATATTTCTCTAGTGTGTCTTCTTTCATAGATTATACCAACACAGATGAATAGTGCTCCTGTCGATAAACCGTGATTTACCATTTGGATGATTGCACCTTGTATCCCTGTCTCGTTCATAGCGAATATACCTAGAACAACGAATCCTAAGTGGGCTACTGATGAATATGCAATAATCTTTTTGACATCTGTTTGCACTAGTGCAACTAATGCACCATATATAATACCAACTACTGCAAGGAAGGATATCGGTCCTGCCCAATCAATAGATGATACCGGGAATAATTCTAAGTTGAATCTGATCAAACCATAAGTACCCATTTTAAGCAATACACCAGCTAGTATAACAGAACCAGGAGTTGGTGCCATCGTATGTGCATCTGGCAACCATGTATGTAATGGGAATAATGGAACTTTAATCAAGAATGAAAGTGCAAATGCAAGGAATAACCAATTTTGTACATCTGGAGCTATAGCAGCACTGTGTTGTTTGATCAATAAGTAATCAGATGTGAAGCCAGTTGGTAATGATAAAACATCACCACCAATATGTAGTCCTAACCAGACGATAGCTACTAACATAAATAGTGAACCAACGATTGTATATACGAAGAACTTAACTGCTGCATATATTCTGTCTTTACCACCCCAAATACCTATAATAAAGTACATAGGAATTAGGATAATCTCCCAGAATATATAGAATAAGAATAAGTCTAATGACAGAAACACGCCTAACATACCAAACTGCAACATCAGGAACATAAAGTAATATTCTTTGTGTCTCTTATTGATTGAGTTTATAGATGATAGTAAGGCAATAGGAGTTATGAACGTAGTAAGCATCACCATCAGTAATGACATACCGTCCAAACCTACTCTGAAACCAGCATCAATAGCAGGTATCCATGTAACGTCTGTTACAAATTGAAATCCTTCCGCATTACTATTGAAACTGAAAAACAATCCCAATGAAACTAAAAATGCGACTAACGATGTTCCCAAGGAGAACATTTCTATTAGTTTTCTATTATCCTTATTTAAGAAAAGTACACCAAATGCACCGATCAAGGGGATTATTAAAGTTGCTATTAAAATAGTCATTTCTTCTCTATATTTTTTAGAATATCATGTAACCAATTAAAATTAAAATACCTAACATCATCACAGCAGCGTAAGTTTGTACAACACCAGATTGTAATCTTCTTACACCTTTACCAATTGAAGTAGTTAGGAAACCAGTTCCGTTTACTGCACCATCTACTACATTCAAATCAAAGATTTTCCATAGGAAATCACGAGATGTTTTGAATATAGGAGTTACGAAAACTCCATAGTAGAAATTATCTAAATACCATTTGTTCCAAAGTACTTTGTAAGCAAACCCAAATCTATTAGTAAGTGATTTTGCAGTAGTCCAATTTTCATCTTGTTTGTATATACTTCTTGCAAGTAATATAGCTATGATTGCAACAGCCGTAGATACAGCCATTAATATATATTCAATAGCGTGTACTTCATGTCCTTCTGCTACTCCTAAAATATGATCGGCTTGTTTAAAAACAGGAGAAAGGAAGTTTTCTAATAAATTCGGATGAATACTAAAGAAAGAACCTAGAGCATAAGGAATACCTATAAATCCACCCAATGCAGATAATACAGCAAGTACAATCAATGGTATTGTCATTGTTTTAGGTGATTCGTGCGGATGTACGTGATCTGCATCGAATCTTTCTTTTCCGTGGAATGTCAAGAATAAAAGTCTGAACATATAGAATGCCGTAAAGAATGCAGCTACAGCTAATGTAATCCATAAGAACCAACCACCACTAACATAAGATTTCCAGAGAATCTCATCTTTAGAAAAGAATCCACTGAAAAATGGAATACCTGAAATAGCTATTGTACCGATTAGGAATGTTTTATAAGTAGTAGGCATGTGCTTTTTCAGACCACCCATTTTCTTGATGTCTTGCTCATCGTGCATACCATGTATCACAGAACCAGAACCCAAGAATAATAGACCTTTGAAAAACGCGTGAGTCATAACATGGAATATAGCCGCAATCCAAGCACCAGAGCCCAGAGCAGCAAACATAAATCCTAATTGGCTGACAGTAGAATAAGCCAATACTTTCTTAATATCATTTTGTACAAGACCAATACTCGCTGCTAATAGTGCAGTAGCAGCACCAATAATAGCAACCACCATCATAGCATCTGGAGCAGAAGCAAATATAACAGAGTTTCTTGCTATTAAGAATATACCAGCTGTTACCATCGTAGCAGCGTGGATAAGTGCAGATACTGAAGTTGGCCCTGCCATAGCATCTGGTAGCCAGCCTGCTAATGGAATCTGTGCTGATTTACCAGTACATCCAAGGAATATAAGCAATGCAATTGCAGTTATTAGACCAGTGTCGTATAATGAGAAATCAGCAGCAACTATATTAGCAACCTCTAGATACTCTAAAGTGCCAAAGTTCATATATATCAAAAATATAGCGACTAACATACCAAAATCACCGATTCTATTTACGATAAATGCTTTGTTAGCAGCATCGCCAGTCCATGTGATTCGGAAACCGTCGAATTTTCTATCGTACCAAAATCCGATAAGTAAGTACGAAGCTAAACCTACTCCTTCCCAACCCAAGAAAGTAACTAAGAAGTTACTACCTAATACAAGGTTAAGCATCATAAAGATAAAGAGGTTGAGGTAAGCAAAGAAACGATAGAAACTCCTATCGCCGTGCATATAGCCAATACTATATATATGTATCAGTGAACCGATACCAGTGATTATCAGCACGAATATAATAGACAATCTATCTACTTGATAAGCAAAATCTAGTGAAAAATCACCAGCTCCAAACCAATTGAATAAATTGATTATATGGGGCTTAGCAGTAGCATCACCAGCTAAATTGAAAAATATTGAAAGAGCGATTAAAAAAGAAATGGCAACTGTCGATGTTGCTATTATCCCTATTAGTTTTTCGCTCGCTATTTTCTTACCAAAGATTCCTAAGACTAGGAACCCTAATAGTGGTAATAATGGTACGAACTTAATCAATTCAGGCATCTAATTTCCCGTCGTTTATGTACAATTACTTATTGTTAAAATTAAATAAAGCCAAAAATAATAAATTCCCACCGATTAGACAATTAATCTTTACTATATAATTATAAACAAGTGATAATAAATGGGGGATTAAAAAAAAAAATTACATTTTCGGAGACGTTTTTGAAGTTCATGTGTCTTTACTTATATTACAATTACAATTATTAAAAAAACTTTTTCAAATATTATGTGACAAATATAAAGTTCAACTGTTATTATTTTTCAGATCAATAATTTAATCATTTTTTTAGGAGTTCTATTATGAGACTTATATACTATATTCTTCTTATTTCGCTTATACTACCTTTATCTAGTATAAGTACTAATGCCGCAATTGACGAACAGGAAGTAAAGAATAAACTTACATTACTAATGGGTCAAAATAACTCTGGTACTGATTATTGGTTTACAATTCCTCCAGTTTATACTAAAGAAAGTGCTGGGCATGATAATTCTCTCAAAATACTGATCGCGTCACCTGTTGAAACTGACGTAACAGTTGAAGTAAAGGGCAAAGGGTTTTTGAAGACTCTTAAAACAATTCCTGACAATGTAATTGAGTTTACATTGGATCCAGCTATTGCACAAGCTATTCTACACGATGGTATGAGTAATGGACCAGTACCCGCCCGAGTTTATGAACAAGCAGGTATTCATGTAACTTCTGATGCACCTATAGTTGTGTATGTTATAGCTAGATACAAATTTACATCTGATGGCTTTCTTGCTATTCCATCTTCTGCATTAGGGACTCATTATATAAATATGGTCTACCAAGAACCTAGTATAGGTGGTGTTGGACTTTTTGCACCATTTACTGGTGTAACGGCTGCTTATGACAATACAGAAGTTAATTTCACTATGGGTGGTGGACCAGAAGGTATAGATGCCTCTCCTCAGGGAAATGGCCTATTAGTTCACACAGGTGAATCTACTAGTCAGACACTAGACCAAGGTGATGTATGGTTATTATCTATTAATGGACCAAGACAAGATTTATCTGGAAGTATTTTTAAATCAGATAAGCCAGTTTCGTTAGTTTCTGGTGTTCATTGTGCAAATTTTCCTTTGGGTAACGCTTGGTGTGACTATACTGTTGAAATGGAATTGCCTGTTTACTCATGGGGTAAGCAGTATTATGTTACTCCTATGAATGGAAGAAAATACAATGGAATAATTAGAGTATTTGCTTCCGAAGATAATACTAATGTTTATAGAGATAATGAGTTAATCGGAAATATTGCTAAAGGTGGCGGTGCTACAATTGGTGTTGGTTATATCGAGACTAGAGTATGGCCAAAAGTAGATAAAGATGGTAATGCAATAGCTCCACATATAGCTACTATTCATTCGGACAAGCCAATAGCAGTTATGTATTATAACACTGGTGGACAGGAAGATAATGGAAATGCAAGCAATACAGACCCGTTTATGATGACTTTTAGTCCAGTTGAACAATTCGGCAATCAGATTTACTTCGCATCTCCTAATTCGGCAACAGGGATAAACCTATTCCCAGAAAATTATGTAAATATTATTTTCGAATCAACTTCAAATGAAATTCCAGATGATTTACTATTTGCAGATTTATCAAAGCCAACTCCTACATGGGTTAAAGTAAAAGACTATTTCGGCCCTGATTTCGAAAACTTTGTAGTTCCTTTTAATGGTAGGATATTTGCTAATAAAACTCTTAAGTTAGCAACTGAAGGTGTATTTGGTCTAAAATCTACTTATACTCCTATTGGGGCATACTCTTATGGCTTTGGCCCTTATGATTCTTATGGCTACCCTACTGCAGCTACATTTGATGATTTAAGTGCATTAGACGGAAAGGCACCAGAAGTATCATACACTGGTGAAAAAGATGCAGATATAATCACTGGTAGTGTTGATGATTCTCATACGGGCTCTTCTGGACTATCACAATTCTATATGATAGAATCTATGAGTACTAATTATTCATTTGAAATAACTTCTGTTGACAAGGGAATAACTACTAACTCAAAACAAGAACCAACTTTTATACCCGGCGAAACTAAGAAACTGAATTGGGGATTAGAAAAACTAGACAAAAATAAAGAAGGATATGCAGTACTATACTTATCAGATAGGTCTGGTAATGATAAGTTGCTTTTCTTTGGAAATACTATCGCGGCTAGCTCAGTTACCCCTGAGCAAACTCTATCAGAGTACATGACAGTAACTCAATCTAACATACAGATATTACCACAGGCGTTTGCTGATGGCTTTACTGAGTTATCTATATTCAATATAGAAGGTAGTAAAGAGATGAATGCAGACATTCAAAACCGAAACGCAGTATCAATCACTAGTCTCAAATCTGGTACTTACATAATTACGCTGAAAAGCGAGAGCCGATTACTCACTAGAAAGATAAATATAGTGAAGTAGAGTTTTAGTAAAAAATAGAATTATAGAATCCCAATTAGTAAATCTAGTTGGGATTTTTTTTTGTTTATTTGTAACTAAACTTACACTTCCTGTGTCTATAAGCTAACAACAAATGGGATAAAAAAATGAAATCTTTCTTACTTTCAATAATCGTCATTATTAGCTTGTTTAACTTAAGCTACTCACAATCAGATGCCGACAAAATTCGTGAAGAACTTGCTCCAAAACTAGGTCAAACGAATATGGGCACAGACTTTTGGTTTGCAATGCCTGAGATGTTTTATAAACAAGGGCTAAGTACAGATAATTTTTATTTAGTTATAACATCATCAGTGAATAACGAGGTTGAAATAACAAGTAATTTGAAGGACATCTCGATAAAAGCAAATATTAAAGCTGGAAATGATACTATAATAAGATTACGAGGTGATAAGTATGCTGAATATGGTTATCAAACGAACAATGAAAGAATTATAACTAGAGTTAGTAATGAATCAGGAATCCATGTAAAATCTAAATACCCAATTAGTATTCAAACTTACAATTCATATAATGGGCTTAAAGACGCTTCGCTATCAATGCCAACTAGTAGCCTAGGTAATGAGTTTATGCTCCAGACCTATTTTGCTAATAATAGAAACACATATGAGAAAAATACATTTCCTCCGAGTATAAGTGTTACATCTCCATTTAATAATACTCGAATTGAATTAAAACTAAGCTCTTTTAATAAAGACTTAAAAATACGATTAGAAAATGGTGATTCAGTATTGGCTGGTGGCACACTTGTGAGAATATTAAATAAAGGAGATGTTTGGAATATATTTTCAATTGATAGTATCGGTGATTTATCTGGTAGTCTAATCAAAGCTTCGAACCCAGTAAACTTGCAATACTCACATGCTAATATGAGTCAACCCTTAGATAAAGGTTATTCGAATGAAGTACATTCAACGATATTCCCTACTAATACATGGGGTAAAATATTTTCGATACCTACTTTTAGAGAACTAAATGAATTTCCAACAATTAGAATATTTGCATTAGAAGATGAAACTAAGATTTATCGAAATGGAGTTTATTGGACTTCAATAAATAATAGTACTTCTAATGAGATATTTGAGAGTAAAATATGGACGGATAGAAATAGAGAAGATGAATACGGTATTATTTCACCCACTATAATTACTTCTGATAAACCAATTTCAGTAATGGTTTTTCCTGACAATCATCGTATACTTAAAAGCAATTATTTTGAACTTAGTAATCTGAGTATTCTTACTCCATTAGAATCTTCTATGAAATATGCATCTTTTTCATTATTCAGTACACATGAAGGTTGGGTAGAAGGTGATAGTGCAAGGATTAAGAAATTAGAATTATATTTTGAATTGAATGAAGATAATGAAATCCCTTCTGATTTAGAATTTGTGATTATAGACACAAATAACTCAAATATTGAATGGAAATCTATAAAGGATAATTATGGAGATAGTTATTATTCTGTTGAATTAAATGGTAAGTCTTATGCAGCAAAAGAAATACTACTACCTGATAGTTGTAATTATTTTATTCGTTCAAATGAAACTAAGTTTTCTGGATATGTTTATAAAACTACTATGAATCACATGGGACCTAAACCAGGAATTTATAGAAAAGAAGACTTCTTCGGGTTTCCTCTCGCGACTTCTATGAATGAACTAACTTCCAATGACACTAAAGTCCCTTTTGTAACTATTACTAACTATAAAGACGATAGTAAGGTGAATGGAATAGTATATGACGGCTTTGAGAATTCTTCAAAACTAGCTCAATTATATATGCTAAAAGAGTATAGTAGTAATTTCGATTTTGAGATTATCTCAGCAGATGAGGGGTTTTTGCCAGACCCAAATGGCAATAGCTTTATACCAGGTGAGCCAGTACAGCTTGAATTCGAATTGACCAAACGAAATTCTAATATAGATGCTTTTGCAGTTGTATATACTTGCGATAGAGCAGGGAATGATACCCTTATCTTCGTAAATGAAGATATATTTACCTCGGTTTCTCCTGAACAAACTCTATCAGAATATATGACAGTTACCGAGTCAAGCATTCAGATTTTACTACAAGCAATAGCTGATGGATTTACAGAGCTTTCTATCTTCAACTTGGAGGGAAGTAAAGTAAATAATACTGACATACATAACCAAAACTCAATACCAATCAGCTCACTTAAAACTGGGACTTACATAATAACGTTGAAGAGTGATAGTCGATTACTCACTAGAAAGATAAATGTATTGAAGTAATAATCTAATAATAAAGCATGTTTTATTCCTCAATATTTACTATATTAATCGTCTATAGTTTTTTACAAATAAGGAATAATTATGAAAAAAAGAATTGTCACATTAGCATTCGGAGCTTTTGCATTGTTTGCTCTTTTCTCATGTGGGGGAGAGAAAGATAAAGAACCAATGGATGACCCGCAAGTCAAAGATGAGTTACTAACTAAGGCTCAAACGATGTTTGCTGTATTACCTACTAGTATAGATAACCCCGATAATCCGGTCACACCAGAGAAAGTTGCACTAGGAAAAAAATTATACTATGATACTCGTTTGTCTAAAGAGGGAAAAAATAGTTGTAACTCATGTCATAATTTAAAAACATATGGTGTAGATAATCTGCCATTTTCACCTGGGGACAAAGGCGAATTTGGTGGTAGAAACTCACCGACTGTACTAAATGCAGCTTTCCACTTCGTTCAGTTTTGGGATGGTCGTGCGAAAGATGTAGAAGAGCAAGCAGCAGGACCGATAGTTAACCCAGTAGAGATGGCTATGCCCAGTGCTGATTTCCTTGAGAAAAGATTGAACGGAATAGCAGAGTATAAATCGGAATTCAAGACTGTATTCCCAGATGCTAAGAAGATAACAATAACTGATATTGCTAAGGCAATTGGTGCTTTCGAGAGAACTTTGATTACCCCTTCTAGGTTTGATGATTATTTGGGTGGTAAAGTTGAAGCACTTAATGATCAAGAGAAAGAGGGTTTGAAGAAATTCATGGATAATGGATGCATAACTTGTCACGCGGGTGCCCAATTGGGTGGTAGTATGTTCCAAAAATTTGGAGTACATAAACCATATTGGGAAGCGACAGGTAGCAAGAAAAAGGATGAAGGTAGATTTGAAGTTACAGCTATCGAGTCTGATAAATACTTTTTCAAAGTACCGGGGCTTAGAAACATCGAGAAAACATGGCCTTATTTCCACGACGGAAGTGTAGAGAAACTAGAAGAATCTGTTGCTATTATGGCAGATGTACAGCTTAATAAAAAGCTAAGTGAGGGCGATGTGAATGATATAGTTGCTTTCCTCAAAACCCTAACTGGTGAAGTGCCCAAATCGGCGTTAAACTAAATTGACACAATTATAAATGAAAAAAAGCCATTTGAAAAATTTTCAGATGGCTTTTTTTTATGAATAATTAAATATATCTAAGCAAATATCGTCAAAAAATGTAAATCTATTAAAACTATTATTGTTCACTTATCAACATAAATTTTCGTATTTTTGCAATCCTAATAATAAATGTCAGAAATGAATATCAATAGAATCAACATATATATGACTGGTCAGCAAGAATCTCCAGAAATAGAGGAACTAGTAGAAGTAGAAGTGGCTGATCCTACTAAGGTTATCTTGTATGATGATGAATGGCATACATTCGACGAGGTTATAAATCAAGTAATCAAAGCGACTAACTGCGATTACGATAGGGCACAGCAGATAACGTGGCAAGTCCACAACTCAGGCAAAGCTGTAGCTTATGCTGGTGATATGCCAGGGTGTCTTAGAGTTAGTGCTGTATTAGAAGAAATAGCTCTCCATACCGAAATAGAAATGTAATTATATTTTAGTAGTTTTAATCGCTCTTATTCTCTCTATTACTGGTGGGTGGGAGTAATTCATAAACACATACCATTTGTGTGGTGTCAGATTCGAGAGATTATCTTTCGATAGTTTTTTGAGGGCAGATATCATGTCTTCTCTATTTCCTCTACCAACTACTGCAAACTCATCTGCTTCGTATTCATTTTTTCTCGAAAGCATATTCATTCCAATTGATAGTAGAGTATCTAGTGGACTGTACAATAATGAAAAGAAAAGAAACCCAGCATATATAGGCGTACTATCCATATAAAAAGCTTCATATAAGCCGTCTTGGTATAGGAACAAGGACAGCAAGAAGAATAATACACCTGTATGTATTATACTAATGAACATGCCTTGTACAATGTGTTTACGCTTGTAATGACCTATCTCGTGTGCTAGTACGGAAACTAACTCGCCAGTCGTATGTTTTTCAACTAATGTATCAAAAAGAGCGATTCTCTTGTTTTTACCAAATCCAGTGAAGAACGCATTTGATTTGGATGAACGCTTTGATCCATCCATTATGAAAATATCTTGCAATTGGAAATCTACTTTCTCGGCAAACTCTATTATCCGTTGTTTCAACTCACCATCTTCCAATGGCTTGAATTTATTGAAAAGTGGCATTATCCATTTAGGAGCTATATACTGCATTATCAAAGTAAAAACTATTACAGCTCCCCAAGCATAGAGCCAACTGAGCTCACCTAATTCATTAAAAATATATAAAATTAGTGCGAGTACGGCGCCACCTATTAAACTCATAAGTAACAATCCTTTTAACATATCTATTATGAAAGTCTTAACTGTGGTCTTGTTAAATCCAAATCGCTCTTCAATCACGAATGTTGAATATATACTGAAAGGTAAAGATACAAACTGTTGCAACACTATTAGCACTCCAAAGAAATATAGACCACGAAGTATAAAGCTATTGCTCCAATTTTCAGCAAGAGTATTCACGTATTCAAATCCTCCCAAATACCAGAATAATAGTAATGAAACTAATCCAACCCCAGAGCTAATAAACCCAAATTTAGTCCTAGTCTTGGTATATTCTTGTGATTTACGATATGTATCAGCATCGTAAACATCGGCAAATTCGCTAGGTAATTCGGCGTCTAGTGCTTTTAGGTTTAGATATTTTGCAGTATTATCTACTATAAATTCTATTAAAATGATTGCTGTTATTATAATCGCGTATGTGTTCATTTCATTCTCATATTATTTCTAGATGCAACTTAACAAAAAAAGCAACTCAATTTCCTGAGTTGCTTTTTTAATATTCTATATTCTAAACGTAAACTTAAGAGTTCAATTCTTTTTCAATGTCTGGAGCTATTTTTGCAGGAGTTGTCTGAGGTGCATATCTATTAATAGGCACACCGTCTTTTCCTATCAAAAACTTAGTGAAGTTCCATTTGATATCGTCAGTAACTAATCCAGTTTGCTCTGACTTTAAGAATTTATAAAGAGGATGAGCATTTTCACCATTCACATCAATCTTATCAAATAGGGGAAAGGTAGTAGAGAATTTTGTTGAGCAAAACTCTTTTATATCTTTACTTTCACCGGGTTCTTGACCGCCGAACTGATTGCAAGGAAAAGCCAATACTTCAAATCCTTTATCTTTGTATTTAGCATATATTTCTTGTAATCCTTCGTATTGAGGAGTGAACCCGCATTCGCTAGCAGTATTAACTATTAGCAATACTTTACCTTCGTAATCGGATAGATTAACGTCTTCACCATCTATACTCTTAGCCGCGAAATTATACACTGTTATTTTCTCAGCCATCTCGTTTCCTTCAGAAGTACAATTCATCGAAAAGAACGCCAGCAATAAAAAAGCTGACAATAACTTAAAGTTTTTCATTTATTCTTCTTTAGTTAGTTTGTTACTTCTCAAAAACGACTGGATTGCAATCACATTGTTGTTGAACAATAATTTTTGCTGCATTTGCAGATTCTAAACTAGAATAATTACCAATAACAACAGCGAATTTCTGAGCGTTATTGATTGATTTTTCTTTAACTTCTGTTCTCATTCTCTTACGTAAGAATTTCTTCATTTCAGAATTAGCATTTTTCATATCATCAAAAAGACCAACTTGCAGCCCGTAGTAACCTGTATTACCAACTTCTTCGACTTCAATCGTTTGTGGTTGTACAGCTAATTTCTCTACAACTGGTTCTATTCTAACTTCAGCTATTTCTGTTTCTGATTCAGAAATCTTCTTTTTGTGTTCTTCAAGTATTTCAGTAGGTGCTACAGCAGGAGTAGGGTTAATATCTTGAATATCAACTTTTACTCTTTGTCTCACTACCTTGTGATTACCAGTATTAATAGCCAAGTTATCTTGGTTAGTTGCAATCACTTTCTTGATTTGAATTTGCGGCTCTTCTTCTTGGACTGGCTCGACAACTGGTTTAGCCGGTACTTCTTTTTCAATTACCATACCGATTTTTTCTGGCTCTTGCTCAGTAGTAAGGTCTTGCATAGGTTGTGGCTTGTAAATCGGCTCATTTTTTATAACTGGAGTGTTCTCACGTCCGATTGGCTTTTCATTAGTTGCCTTTAGTATGCTATTTTCTTTTCTAAATATACCTTCTGCCATACGAACAACTTCTGCCGCTGGTACAATATAAGGCGATTGTGGGTATTTAGTTCTAAAATAGTTCAACTCATATTGTGCTTTGTTAGTCTCGCCTTTTAGAGCGTAATACTGAACAATTCTCCAATAAGCATCATCAGCCCAATCACTTTCAGGATAGTTAGCAACTAACTTCTTGTAAATGTCTAATGATTTGTTTGCATCGTCTATCACCACTGCTAATAGCAGCTTTACACCAGCATCATCTGGATATTCGACCATTAGGTCTGGCAATTGCGATTTTACTTCTGTGATTTTACCGTTTGCTACCATTTCTAAATATGTATTGATATCAGGACCGTTTGCCTGTGCAGATACATACGTAATTAGGCACAATAATAGGACTAGTTTTCTCATCATTTCCCCCGAGAGATTATAGTATTAGATTTAATTTATGCTACTGGATACTAAAATATAAATTTAATTTGAATTATGAAAATATGTGAGTAAATTTCAATTAAATTTATACAAAAAAATGAAAATAAATGTCTGATAAGAAAATAAATCTACTATTTGCCGCAGGTGGAACAGGGGGGCATTTATTCCCTGCTACTGCTGTAGCTAACTATATAAGAGATCATTACAGTGATAAAGTCAACTGTTTTTTCATCGGAACAGAAGACAGAATCGAATCAATAAAAGTCCCCAAAATGGGATTCCCGTATTTTGCTATGCCAATTACTGCTTTTCCGGGTAAAAACCTTAAAGGATTGATGTATCCGATAACATTTATAAATGCAATATCTAAAGCACGTAAAGTAATAAAAAAGGAAAGTATAGATGCTGTTATTTGCACTGGTGCATATATTAGTTACCCTCCTGGATTAGCAGCAAGAAGAATGAAAAAGAAGCTGTTTTTAATGGAATCTAATGTGAATCCCGGTAAGAGTATACTATGGTTATCTAAAAACGCGACAAAGGTTTACACTTCTTATGAGAAAAGTTCTGAGTACTTCGATCCCATTTCTGTATTCAAACTGAATTGTTTGGGTAATCCAGTTCGTGAAGAAATCCTAAATCCTCCAACGAAGGAAACATCTTTGAATAAGTATGGCTTCAATTCTGAGTATAAGACTATATTTATATTTGGTGGTAGCTTAGGAGCTAAATCTATAAACCTAGCTGTTGAGAAAAACTTAAAGGAATTTGCAGATATGAAGGTGAATATTATCTGGCAAACTGGGAAGAACTACGTTATCCCAGCAGTTATCCCTCCGAACTTCAAAGCGACTGTATTTATAGACGATATGGCGACTGCTTATGCAGCTTCAGATTTGGTTGTAGCTAGGTCAGGAGCGACTACAGTTGCCGAGGTAGCCGTGTTAGCTAAGCCATCTATTCTAGTGCCGTTACCTTCGGCATCTAATAACGAACAATATGAGAATGCTAGAATGTTAGATGAGAATAATGCTGCTATTTTGATTAAAGATGATAAGATTCAGGACTCTCTACTTGATGTAGTTAAGCAATTATTAGAAAACGAAGAAGAACTAAAAGAAATGTCAGAAAGGATAAAAGAATTTGCTAGACCAAATGCTGTGAAGGAGATAGCAGAGGACATACTGAATACTTTGATTCCTCAACAAAGTTAAATGTAAAGATTAGCTTTCGACATTTTTAAAGAATCAGTTAGAACGGAAAGTTTGTTTACCAGACAATCATTTTGACTATCCTCTTTGAAATCAAAAGCTTTTAGATTGTTAATTCCCTCAAATAAAGACTTAACAACGCTATAACCTTGAATTTTTTCACTGTAAACTATTTTTAGTTTAACACCTTTCTTTAAATGAGTTACTAATATTCCGCGAACATATTGGTCTGAAAAGTCAAAAGGAAGGAATAAAGGTTTATTCAATTCTATTTTATCAAGAAGAGTAATCCAAAAGTCAATTAAATGACTACATTCCAATGAAGTAGTTATGTTATTTACATTTTCAATTTCAAGGAAATCAGGTAAATAATAGCTATCTGCAATGAAAAGTTCATCTTCTATTCTAAGAAATAAATCTTTATCACCCGTTCCAAGCTTATCAACAAATAACCTTACCATTCAATATTCTCTATTAACTAGGTTTAAAAACTTATCAATTGACTCTATTAGCTTAGTTTTGCTTATTTCAATCATTTCTTCACTTTCTGATTTAATAACTAGGTTAATATTAGACTTAGGTGCAAATTTATAAAGCTCTTTTTCTATAGATTTACTCAATACCATTACTGGAGTATCATAAGTTCCAGCTATATGCGCCAGTGAAGTATCAGCAGTGATTAGTCCTTTCGCCAGATGGATAAGTGGGAATGTATCTATAATAGATTTAGTAACGGCTCTTTCTGTATTAGTTGCGGTACTTAACTTTTGTGCAAGGTCATTATGATTAGGTGCTGATAGTAAGTATACTTTTAAATTCTTACTCTTCAAATAATTCAATATCTCTCTTGCTAGTTCGAATGAAATACTCTTAGATTCATTACTTGCAGAAATATTTACTATGTAATAATCTTCTCTTGTTTCTTCTTTATCCACATTATAATTAGGATACATAAGAGGAACTTTCATGCTATAATCAGGCACAATTCCAAGTGCCTTTATTGTCGAAAGTATTCTATCTTGGAAGTGAGTTTTATCTTGATTGTAGTTAGTAACATCATTATCAAATATAGAAGTTTCACCATTTACGAAACCAATTCTTTTCTCCGCTTTTATCAAACCTGCTATGTAGTAAGACTCGGTAGAATAATGATCTTTTGGTTCGAGAATAATATCGTAATTTCTTTTTCTAAGTTTCATTAACAAAAGTAATAGCTTTAGAGGGTTTTTATTCCACACATATACATTGTCCACATAGCCGGCAAATTGCAAAACATCGTGGTTATCAATGCTAGCAAGCACGTCTATTGAGACATTCTCAGAGCTATTCTTAAGCTGGTATAATAGGGGAGTTGACAATATCATATCGCCTATTCGACCTAATCTTATAACAAGTATTTTCATAAATCCGTATATATAATTCTTTCAAAGCTAATTAATATTTATCAAATAATAATTTGGAATGAATTTTGTGTGATGTTATATTAAATTATATTAAGTTGAAGGTATGAATATCAAAAACAATAAAGAACAAAATTATTTCGAGCTAAATGAGCATAATACACTACAAGTAACAGTGTTCATTATGCTGGTTGTATCTATATCGATCGCTTTCTTTTTTTTATTGCTACCCGCAGCAGAATATATGTTCGAAGGGTACTTGTTAGGGATAGTAACTTATGACGGCAGTAGTGTCCATTATCTAATAGACACTGGTTCTACCCAAAAACCAACAAACATGTACTTTTCGTGGGCTGTTGATATATACAGAGGTACACCTCAAGAAGCAAGGTATTGGTTTAATCCATTCCTATCGCTTTCTATACCTAGCTTAATATTCGGATTGTTTTTCTCATTTATTATTTCTGCTTTGTTACCCCAGAACCTAGGGTATATCAGACAGAAAATAGAAAGAGAGACAGCTGGACTACTAGACGAAATCTGTCTGAAGCTATATGGATTCCACAGTGAAGAAGAACGAAATGTACTAAGAAAGCAAATATTGAATGCGGATTTACGAGATCTGCATGATTATGAGCGAGAATGGAGAATGAGTCTAGAAGATTTGAGAGTCTTAAACAGAGCTATTAAGTGGATAAATGGTAGCTATTTGCATAAGATAGTTAAAATAAATAGTGGTTTGAAAGTTTACTTACGATTCTATTTTACAGAAAGATATTCTAACAATATAATTGGTGCAGTGTATATGGGGGCAGCAAGTTTGATTATAATAATTGGACTTCGTGGCTTGAAATTTATACCTTCGAATGAGCCATCATTAGTTTTATTTGCACTAGGATTGGAATTTACTCTACTGATGATTTATGCCTTTACACTGATGTATTCGCGTACTGAAAGTGATGATCAACACATAGTTAATGCCCAAAACTTTGGTAATAATTCAGATATATCAGATATCGGTAGTAGTCGCGAAGTAGAAAAATTATTAAAAGCATTTGTAAGAACAACGCCTAAGAAAGATTAATGCCACTTGAACTAATTGAAGAAAAGCTAAATGGAATCAAGCTATTTGCTCCGAAAGTATTTGGAGATAACAGAGGCTGGTTTACCGAAAGTTATAGAAAAGATGAATTAGAGAAATTCGGTATAAGTGCTGAATTTGTACAAGATAATCATTCTATGTCAACTAAAGATGTATTGAGAGGGATGCATTTCCAACACTCGCCACCCCAAGACAAGCTGATTAGAGTTACAAAAGGCAAAGCACAAGTCGTAGAAGTGGATATACGCATTGATTCACCTACTTTTGGACATTGGGTTAGCTTTGAGCTTAGCGAAGAGAATAAGCACATTCTATGGGTTCCTGCAGGCTTTGCAAATGGTTTTCTTACTCTTACAGATGTTGTGGAGATGCAATACAAAGTCACAAATTATTGGAATGCTGAAGGTGAGTCAAATATTAAGTACGATGATCCGGATTTAGTAATTGAGTGGCTGTCAGATAACCCCATTATTAGTGAGAGAGATACGAACGCTGGCTCACTAAAGAATTGGAAAGAAAATGGATTCAAATTCTAGAAGAATAGCCATCCATGTGCACCTGCGACACTACCGAATATCGTTACTAAGCTAATAGTTAACAATACCCAATGAGCTCTTTGTATTATCCTAAAAGCTTTATCTGGGTTTTCTGAAGCATATTTTCTGAATATTTTATGAAGATAGTATGGTTCTAAAACGAAAAGGATAACAGTGAAAATTAGCCAAACTAATGTCATAGCGTGTATCCACCAATAGCTCAAATCCAAATATCTATCCCAAGCATCTAATTCATATAACATATAGAAACCAGTAAAAGCGGTAAGTACTGTAGTTATCTTAGCTTGAATAGCAAATCTACCTTCTATTCTCTCGAATGTGTTAATCTTGTCATCTTTACTGTCTAACTTCTTTATAGATGGTATGATTACAGTTGTAACCATTGAGACTCCACCTATCCAAATGACAACGGAGAGTATATGTATAACGCGTGCTAAAGTGAATGTTTCCAAGGTAATTGTATTTAAGTTTTATATATTATTTTACAATTCAACTTAAGGTAATAGGAATTAGATTATTCTACTTTTACATCTTCGTAATCAAGTGTTACAATTTTAGATATTCTATTCGGAACTAAATTTACGTTATCATTATAATTTTTTATAATTGAATCTAATTCAGAAATTTTTAATATTTCCCCCATCGTATTTGGGAAGTAATAAACATATTCTTTGTGCTTATCTTCCTTAAAAATGAATAGATAACTAGATTCTAATACAGAGTAGTAGTTTAAATAATTAGAATTCTCTTCAATAAGTTTAAAATTAAGAACCTTACTTACAATGCTATCTATTCCGCATCCCAATTCTGAATATTCTATATCAATTTCATTAGGGAAGTTTAGTGGATTTAGTATTGGAATAATAAATTTTAGGTTTGTAGTATAACAATCCGGTGCACTACAATCAAATCCGTGTAGATCAAATGAGAAGTTACATTCAAATTTATTATCCGAACTCTTTACCATACCGCTTAGAAATGGTACTCGGAGAACACTATTAATCAATATACCTTTGTCAACTTCATCAATCTGTTTAGTTTCAGAAGTAAGGGTGCTAACTAAAACCAAATGTATTAGCATTGTATAAAAGATTAACTGATATCTAATTGAATTTGTATTAACATACATTATAAGACTTTACCCTTATTTTTATCTTCTATGAATAATCTATTAAGTTCTTCGAAAATCTCAGTTGCAACGTTATTATCTATATCAATAATTGAAGCATCACTACCATATACAGTAGCTGCGGTATCTATTTCTACAGTTGCTAACCCCAATCTTCTTTGGAAATACGAAGATCTCTTGTGAAGAGTCTGTATCTTTTCTATTGGGATTATTGATATTTTCTGAAACCAAAATCCTTGTTTTACTATTATCTGATTGTCTTCAACATGATAACCACGGTATTGATATCTAATAAACGCACCAAACCCAATAATAGGGACCAATGTTAACAATACCCAAAAGCTGTCAAAAGCAAAATACAATCCCACACCAAATGGTATAGAGAACACTAGATACTTTACTACAGCTCTTCTAATTGTTTTAGGACTTACTTTTGTGAATGTTTCTGGTAATTCGACATTTCTAATCTTATTTATTATTTCTTTCACTTGGGTAAACTTAGCGAATGGTATAGCTGTTTCTGATTTTGCCTTAGTTCCATCACCTCCACCGAAGCCAGCTGTTTGCAAATCTAATCTGTAGAAGTTCAATTTTCTAGTTATTGGATTAGATTTAATTACCATCATTTGTAATTTTTTAAGTGGGATTGCTCCTTTCTGACTTGAGAATAAACCTTGCGAAGTCATCAGTTTTCCTTTGTCACTAACTAATTTGAATTTATAGTAAGTGTTGACAGTAAGTAATATATCAATAATCCATGAGAGTAAAAGAACTAGTAAAACGCCTGCAATTGCATAAACAACCAACATAAAAATATCGAGCTGCCTTATATAATCTTTGTAATTAGATTCTAGTATTACTTCTAATTCATCTGTCCAATTCGGGTTGAACTGCGAAACCATAGAAAAAATCCAAGCTGAAGCTACTAATACAATTGGACGGAACCGCACAGCACCATATTTGATTGTATCCCATAGACTCATTGAGAATATGACATTCTCCTCTTCATTTTCAATTGGTTTTGCTTCTTTTTCCACTCCATCTGAACTAACTTCAGTAGTAGATTTCTCATGCTGATGATTACGGATAATTTCTCTTATTCTTTCGCTATCTGCAATAGATACACTATCTAGATTGCCTTCGGTAGTTGCATCACCCGCAGTTTCCAATTGCACTTTTGCAATCCGCATTAACTTATGAAGGAAATTTTGAGTTATAGTTACATTCTGAATTCTATCTATTTTGATATGTCTTTCTTTCTTACTTAACACACCAGACCTGATTACTACTTCTTGATCAGTTATAGTATAGTCGAAGTAGAAGTAATTTAGTAATATTCCGGGTAGAATAAAGAAACCCAAAAACAAAGAGATAAATATATAGACCCAATCGCCACCTCTATCTCCACTATACAAAATAAAAATAATTGGTAGTGCCGCATTGGGCAAAGCAACTATTAGTCGGTAAAGTAAAGTAAATGGGTGTAGCCGTTTCTCTGATATTTGTTCAGCCATTTGGCTCATACAGCATCCTCTACTGTATATTCTTTCAATTTAGTCTGTAATTCCTGAGCGTAGTAGTGGGGAAGACCAGGTATAATCAAATCGGCTCCCTTAGTACCAGCTGTATATATAACCAAACGCGATAAATGGAATAGTCTTTCTACCACATTTTGTGAGATGTCTATATGCTGAATTCTACAATAAGGTGCAGTCGAGTCAATTTTTGTCAACACTCCACGTTTAAGATATAGTTCATCGGCACGCAATTCGAAAAACCAATATTTGTATTTCAAACGAGGCATAACGATAGTAGTGATTAAACCAATGAAAAAAACTACCAATGGTGTAAAACCTATAAAAAAGGGCCATTTTGGAATTTCAGATAAAGCGAAATAGTCTAAAGCTAGTGTTATAACTATGAAGAAGAGAGTTCGCCTTATGTAATAAATAGTCCAAACTGACTTTACATCTGGATTTAATTGCATCATAATGTTGCCTTATAAATTATCTATGTAGTAAAAATTATATAAAAATTGTAAATTTGAAAATTATCTTTCATCCAAATATAAAAGCATTTCATGAGCAATCAAGAATTATATTCAGAAATAGACGTAAATGTTAACGTCGCAAAAGAACTTGGGCTTACAGAAGCAGAGTACGAAAAAATATTAGAAGTACTAGGAAGAGTGCCAACATACACTGAATTAGGTGTATATTCGGTTATGTGGAGTGAACATTGCTCTTACAAAAACTCTATACTTCAACTAAAAACTTTACCTCGTTCTGGTAAGAATTTATTAGTAGAAGCCGGCGAAGAAAATGCTGGACTTATAGATATTGGCGATGGATATGGTATAGCTTTCAAAATAGAAAGTCATAACCACCCTTCAGCTATCGAACCATTCCAAGGTGCAGCAACTGGTGTTGGTGGAATCCTAAGAGATATTTTCTCTATGGGTGCTAGACCAATAGCAGCTCTTAACTCTCTTCGTTTCGGTAAATTAGATGATGAAAGAACGAAATACCTGCTACGTGGAGTAGTCAAAGGAATTAGCCATTATGGTAATTGCTTTGGTGTACCTACAGTTGGTGGTGAGATTTATTTCGATAATAGTTATAAAGGAAATCCATTAGTTAACGCTATGGCAGTCGGTATAGTAGAAGTTGGTAAAACTGCTTCTGCTGCGGCTCAAGGTGTTGGCAATCCTGTATTTATCTTTGGTAGTAGCACTGGCCGTGATGGTATTCACGGTGCTTCTTTGCTTGCTTCTCGTGAATTCGATGAGCATACTGAAGATATGAGACCTACAGTGCAAGTTGGTGATCCTTTCGAAGAGAAAAAATTATTAGAAGCAACTCTAGAAATGATAGACAAAGGATTAATCGTCAGCGTACAAGATATGGGTGCTGCTGGTATTTCTTGCTCTACTTCTGAGATGAGTGCTACTAATGGCTTGGGTATGGATGTAGAATTGGACGATATTCCACTTCGTGAGACTGATATGAGTGCTTACGAGATAATGCTTTCAGAATCGCAAGAACGTATGTTAGCAGTAGTGGCATTAGGTCGCGAACAAGAAGCGATTGATATAGCTGCGAAATGGGATATAACGATGAAGAAAGTAGCAGTAGTAACTGACCAAAACAGAATCAACCTAAATTATCAGGGTAAGAAAGTGGCTGAACTAGATGCACATTCACTTGTACTTGGTGGTGGTGCTCCTGTTTACGTTCGTGAAGCTGTAGAACCAAAATATATGCAAGAAACAAGAAACTTCGATTTGGATAGTTTGAAAACAGATTTATCACAAACTGAAGTTCTATATAAATTATTGACTGATCCGACTATAGCATCTAAAAGATGGGTATATGAGCAATATGACTCTCAAGTAAGAACAAATACTGTCAACATCAAAGGCGATGCGGCAGTACTAAGATTAAAAGAAATACCTGGTAAAGGTATAGCAGTAAAAACTGATTGTAATAGTACACACGTTTACCTGAACCCTTACAAAGGGGCGATGGGTGCTGTTTGCGAATCTGCTCGTAACGTGGCTTGTGTTGGCGCAAGACCTGTAGCTATTACAAATTGCCTGAACTTCGGTAATCCTTATGACCCAGAAGTTTACTATCAATTCACAGAATCTATCAAAGGTATGGGAGACGCTTGTCGTAGATTGGAAACCCCAGTTACTGGCGGTAATGTATCTTTCCATAATGAAACTAAAACTAGTGCTATTAACCCAACTCCGACTATCGGTATGTTGGGTCTGATTGATGATTTGACTAAGATAATGTCATCTGAATTCAAATATGAAGGCGATGATATTTATTTACTTGGTTCAGAAAGAAAGGAAATAGGCGGTAGCCAGTACTTAAAAACTATATTTGATAAAGTAGTAGGCGATGCTCCAGATATCGACATAGACGAGGAAGCTAACCTAATAGATGCTATCCTAGAGCTAATCGGTGAAGGAGTTATCAACTCTGCTCACGATACTTCTGAAGGTGGTATTGCAATCTGTCTTGCTGAAAAAGCAATGTCTTCTGATGGACTTGGCTGTCAAGTTACTATAGATGGAGATAATGCATCTCTATTCGGTGAATCTCACTCACGTATTATCATCTCTGCTTCACCAGAGCAAGCAACTCGCATATCTGAAATAGCAGTAGAGTATAATCTTGGTCTTCTGAAAATGGGAACTGTAATCGAAGATGATTTTATAATCAACGATTCTATCAACGAGCCAGTAGAAAAGCTATTAGAAGCTTACGAAGGTGCTCTACCAAGTATAATGAACCCAAAATAGTTTTACATTTTAAATGAGAATTTCTAAGAAGACGCATAAATTTATGCGTCTTTTTTTTTGACTTGAAATGGACATTAGAGACGTATTGTTTACACTGAGCGTCGTCACTCTTGTAAATGTTAGGTAATTTGTTAAAAGCCCCAGCGGGGCGGAATATCTGTAGCCAAGTGCTAACCCACCAAAACCAATGCCCCAGCGAGGCAGTATAATATGGGACTAAAGTCCAAGTGGATTGGGATTGATTTCATATCCGTTGGCTAAAGCCAACGGCAATTCGGCGGACTCTAAGAATAGTATGGGAAATGTTGAGACTCCGTATCCCTTTTAATTAATGGCAATAAAAATGTTGATAAAAATCGCTTGTTTTTTAAAATAAATTTGGATTTTATTTTATTTTATTTTATTTTATTTTATTTTATTTTATTTTATTTTATTTTAAGTTTGGTAAAGATAGTACTAAATGAAATATGTAAGACATTTTAATAAATGAATTACAAATGAATTTTTAAATAAAAGCCAAAATGAAGAAGGTAAAAAGATTGGTGCATTTGAATGATTTTATAAAAAAAGCCAGAAAAAACGAAATTCGTTTTCTCTGACCTGTAGTCGTCAAAAAGTTTAGTGGATAATCCATTTGACAGCTACAAATATAAGAATAATTAAGGTTTATATAGAAAAATGATAAAAACAATAATCATAACATTTATGTTCTGCTCACCACTTTTTTGTGGTGAGTGGAGTTATTTATCGACTTTACCAAAAGATTTAGATAATTCTAAAATACAGGTTATAAATCAAAATGATTTAATGATAGGAGGTAATTTTGGGCTAACATCGCCTTATGTCGAGAAATCTACCAATTCAGGTAAATCATTTGAAGTAATATTCAAAGATACTGTAAAAACTAATCTCTTTGGTTTTTCTCGAGAGATAACTTCTTTTCATCACCAAGACATTAATCATATTTTGCTAATGTGTGCCGGGTTTAGATATTGGTATTCAGATGACGCAGGAAAAACGTGGTTATATGATAGTTTGGTTGGAAATTCTAGCTCTTTTACTGAGGCATCTAGCTACAAAAACAAAGTAATAACAATGTCGAGAGATAGTATCTTTTTATCTTCAAATTATGGTAGTTCTTGGGAATCTTTCAAATTCAACTTAGAGCATAATTTTGATTTGAGTAAAGGGAAAATGGCCTGTAATTATTTTACTTTTTTGAATGATAGTACTATAATTGCAAATGGTATATATTTTGTAGATTTCTATCATAAAGATAATGTTTATTTTATTACTATAAGTAAAGATACTGGCAGAACTTGGGAAATTTCAACGATTAAGGATCGTTCTGAAACTCTTTTTTTTCATGGATTATCTGGCACCGAGGTATATGCAGTAGGTGGTATTCAAGTAGCACCTTACTCTAGTAAATATATTGATATATTTAAGCGTTCAACAGATGGAGGTTACACTTGGCAAAGTATATTGGATACAATATATTCACCCGAATTCCCATTATTGGACTTGGAGTTCTTAGATGATAAAAACGGCATTGCATTTACCCGAGGTTGGTCGAAACTATGGAGAACAACCGATGGCGGAATTAGTTGGGTAAGAGATAATAAAATAGATGAATTCGATTATCCTCCTGATGATTACGCTTACTTACCTAATGGGGAGATACTAGCAGTAGCAAGAACTGGAAAGGTTTACAAATGGTCTGACCCAGTACTTAGCGTGGAAGATGAGAGCAAGTTCAATACTGAACCAAGCATCAAACTTTATCCAAATCCGCTATCAATTAACAAACCACTAAATATAGAGTTCTTACCTCGTTATTTAGGACAAATCGAACTTTCAATAATAGATATAACAGGCAAAAAGGTAAGTTCATATACATTAAATATAATAGGAAATAATAAACAAACATTAACCTATAAACCTGATAATGATCTAACTACGGGTACATACTTCATCCAAATCGGCTATAAGAACGGAATAGCTGAAAGACAAAAGTTTGTAGTGGAGTAGAGAAATCATCACAAAATAAATATTAAAAAGCTCCTTCGGGAGCTTTTCTATGCAATATTATTGGCTACTATTATATAACCCATTAGGATATTTTTTGTCGTCTCTCGTCCGTTATCACTTCTATCTCACTTGCCCTATGTACCAAAAAGCATTTTAAAAAATATATAAAAAAAAAGACGTATTCTCATACGTCTCATTTTCACATCATATCTATATTTCTAATTTCTATTCTGGTTTCCCTACAACGCCTCTTACAGGAATTTCTACCAAAGGATATCTTTTGCTATTAGTTATTAGAACTATTTTTGCATCTACAACACCTTCCTCACCACTTTTCAAAATACCTTCTACTGAGTTATGTGAGCCAGCTTTCAGGACAAAACCTTTTTTGAAATTCGTCTTTAGTCTTGAATCGGTAACGGATACGTTTGTTACTGTTATGTCCTTTTCTGTATGATTAGAAATTACTATTCTAGCTGTCATTTCAGTATTCAGATTTACTGCTCCCATATTCATAAATTTAGGGAATAGCTCTATTGGGATTTTCACGTTAGCTTTTAGTAGATAGTCTATTCTATCATTTTCGGGGTCGTTTGTAGTGAACTCTATTCCTTTGGTAATAGGGCCATTATCCTTTTCTATTTTCAGTACCACTTTAACAGTTGCTACGTCACCTGGGCCTAATAGCTTTTTGTCGATAGGTGCAGTTGTACAACCACAACCCGGTTTAACACCATATATTTCTAATAGTTTATTGCCAGTATTTTTAATTTTGATAGTAGTTTTTAGAGGGCCCTCTTTTTGCATTACTTTCCCCCAATCTTTCTCAGAGCTGCCAACAAACTCAAATTTTGGTTGACTAAATGCTACAGATGTTATACATAATGCAATTATTATTGGTATTACTTTTCTCATATTCAATTCTATTTGTTATTTTCAATATCTATTAATGACTAATACGATAAATATTAGTAAAAAGTTTAATTGTACAAATATAACAGAAAAATACAAAGGTTTACAATGCTTTCATTCGAATTAAATGAATTACAAGAATCAATCAAAGACACGGCTCGCTCATTTGCAAACGAAGTAATAGCTCCAGGAGCTTCCGATAGAGACAAAAATGCTGAATTTCCGACTGAGATAATCCAACAGGTAGGAGAGCTTGGTTTTCTGGGTATGAACGTACCCGAAGAGTGGGACGGCAGTGGTCTTGACAATGTAAGCCAGTGTTTAGTAATAGAAGAATTTGCAAAAGTAGATGCAAGTGTTTCCGTTATTGTATCTGTACAAAAGCTTGTAAACTCGGTATTAGTCAAATCAGCATCTGATTCTATAAAAGAAAGATACCTAAAGCCAATGGCTAGAGGAGAGATGTTAGGTGCTTATTGCCTATCGGAACCAGAGGTGGGCTCTGATGCTCGCGGTATAAAGACTATGGCCATAGACCAAGGCGACCACTTTCTAGTAAATGGGTCTAAAAATTGGATAACAACTGGTAGCAAAGCTGGTGTATTTCTAGTATTCGCACAGACGAACCCAGAACTAAAACACAAGGGCATAACGGCATTCGTAATGGATGCGAACTCTGAAGGTGTTAGTATAGGTTTAAAGGAAGATAAAATGGGGCTGAGAAGCAGTGATACTGTTTCGCTTGCATTCAATAATGTAAAAGTACCTAAAGAAAATGTAGTTGGTAAAGTTGGTGAAGGATTCTATCTTGCAATGCAAGGACTAGCAGGTGGACGTATTGGTATTGCTTCTCAAGCGTTGGGACTAGCGAAAGCAGCGTTCGACCTATCAGTAAAATACTCTAGTGAAAGGCATACTATGGGTGTTCCTATAAATCAACACCAAGCAATTCAAATCAAATTAGCCCAAATGTCTATGAAGATATCAGCGGCAGAGCTATTAGTACAAAAAGCTGCTTGGTTAGACGATTCGGGTCAAGATATGTCCAGACAATCATCTGAAGCAAAGCTTTTTGCTTCTACTATAGCTAATGATATAGCACGCGAGGCAGTGCAAATACACGGCGGTTATGGATATGTACGTGAGTATTTGGTAGAGCGTATAATGCGTGATGCTAAGATTACTGAGATATACGAAGGTACCTCTGAAATTCAGCATATAGTAATAGCAAGAGATGTGATAAAGAATGCACAATAAGAAAGATATAATTCTTTTGCATGGTGCTCTAGGGACTAGCCAACAGTTCACACCACTAATTAGTCATCTTGAAAGTGAGTATAATATACATACTTTTGATTTGCCTGCACATGGGGAGCTTGCTTATCAGGCCGATATGCTGTCTATGTATAGCTTTGCTAATTATGTACGTAACTATATAATCAAGAATAATCTACATAAGCCACTTGTCTTCGGATTTAGTATGGGTGGTTTTGTCGCACTTACTTTACAATCCCAAACTAATATTTTCAGTAAAATAATGACGCTGAATACTAAATTAGAATGGGATAAAGAGACTGCTGAGCGTGAACAGAAAATGTTTGATCCAGAGATAATATTAGAGAAAGTGCCACATTATGCGGATATGTTGAATGCAATGCATGGTGATAATTGGAAGAACTTACTTGCTAAACACAGAAATATGATGTTTACAATTGCGAAATCTACACCACTTACTGACTATGCTTTGTCGAAGATAAACATACCAGTATTACTGACAAAAGGTGATAGAGACAATATGGTTACAAGTGAGGAAACTAAAATAGTAGCAGATAAACTGAGTACTAATTACTATGAATTTGAGAATACCGCCCATCCGATAGAGAAAATAGATTTGAATTTACTTTCAAGTAAAATCAAGGAATTTCTTATTTGAAGTATTTGCTTATCATTTCTTCTCTAAAATCAAATATACTATCTACTTTCTTCCCAATAAACAGCTTATCGAGTATTGGTCCCAATATACCTTTGCCTACGTCATAGGTAAGTATGTCTGTCATTTCGGTAGTGTTCTCATCTATTATTCGGAAATGATGCTCGTGATGCCACATTCTATAAGGCCCAATTCTTTGCTCATCCACAAAATATTCCTTCTCACTGATTTTAGTTATCTCTGTTACCCAATTGAACTTCATAAGTGGAAGAGGGGAGACCTTGTATCTGATTATCATCCCTTCGTACATTTTCTTACCTTTTGTATCTGTAAGAAAATGAAATTTCATATCATCTGGAGTGATTTCGTTTAGGTTTTCGGGTCTAGAGAAAAAGTCCCAAACTTTATCAATGTTTTGTGGAACACGTGAAGTCCAAGTTTTTGTAGTTGGCATTTATTTTTTAACAGGGGTTATTGCTTTTATAGTTACAGTTCTAGAGTAGAAACGCCCTTCTGGTAAATTATTGTTGTAAATAATAATAGATTCACCATAAGGGAAAAGTTCTTTCTTATTATTTGGGAATTGTGCCGAAACGGACTCTGTTCTCTTTTTCGAAAGAGTCTTATTGTACTCGGAATCTCCGATTTTATCAGAGTAGCCAGATATTTGTAAACTTGATTTATTAGTTATATTCTCTTTAACAATATCGAGTATTTCTGAGTTTTTCTTACTCAGCTCGTATTTATCAAAATCAAACAGGATTAAGCTATACTTATCTATTCGTACATCGTTTACTTTGTCTCTTTCTTTTTTCTCAAGATAGTTGATTGTGACATTAATACGACCAGTTACGTTTTCTCTCTCTTCAGTCGCTCTGATCAAATCAAATCTGTAAGTCAATTCTTCTTTATCTTTAATTTTGTTTGCTATATCTTCTGTTATAATAAACTGCGTTTTAAGAGGTGGTTCTAATCTCCCACTTTCTTCAAAATATGGTGAATTCTCATCACTGAACACTTTGAAATTCCACGAAAAATCTTTAACATTAGTATCTAATACAGTATAGAAGTTAATCTCTTTAGTTATAGGAGTATAGAGAGTATCGTTTAATAATAACGGGTCCAATAAATTATCATCATTAGAGTAGAGCTCTACTCTTTGGTTTTCTTCAATAGACTCTATTTCAGAACTTGTGGAAGGTACAGTTGGTTTGTCAATAGCTGATATTACTAATCTTTTTTCGGCTATTCCCCAAGTGTTTGCAAGATAATCGCGAACAGTTTTGGCTCTCTCTATAGGAAGAATTTTAGCTAAATCCCCAATTTCATTCACAGATTTAGTACCAACTATACTCAATTTAGATTTCGGATTTGCCATCATTCTCTCACCGATTATATTCAGTAGATGATGATATATATCTATAGTATTTACTTCAAATAGATTGTTTGAATTGAAACTATAGGATTCTTTTTTATTCAGTGTACTGTACCTGATAGGCATAGAACTCGAGTCTTTTTCAAAGAAAATATAATTGAGCAAAGGTACCATTCTAATAGACTTTACTTCATCTATTAGAACCTCGTTTCGGTCTTGACGTTTATCATTCTTATCTATAGTAATTGGGCGTATAATCACTTTTGGAGTATCAGATTTCTTCTCCGTAATGACAGGAGCTACAGTATCATTAACAATCGTTTCTTTAGGTTTGGACTCTATGCTTTTCTCTAGAATAGCATCATTAGCAGATGAGCCAACTATATTGTATGCCCAATCTACCCCAAAGTTAATGCTATTCGGAGTCAGATTCATTTCTTCGTTCGTAGAATTCAGAGCTATATTGAAACTAACATTGGGGTTTAGGTATGTTAATTTATTACTGCTAGTGTATAATCGGTAAGCTAACTTTCCTATTAAGCTATGGTAAACATCATTGGCAATAACTCCACTTACATCTGTTCGAGTTCTGTTGCCAGTTTCTTGGAATACTCCATCGCTCGGAGCAACTAATATCTCAGTTTGTCTGTAGCTCAAATCATTTGGAAGACCTAATCTATAGCCAAAAGAAACGTCGAATGATTCGAATAGTTGATAAATTGTACCTAAACTAATACCGACAGAACTAAGCTCTGCAACTACTTTCTGCTCTATAGTTGCATCTTTCTTATTAGTACCAAGTAAATTGATTTGCTCTGTTTCATTAATAATGAAATCAGAGTTCATGTTCGTATAATCTAAACCTAAAAAGAGCCAAGTAGTTTCACCTACCAGATAGTTATATCCGACACCGAAGTTCAATCCCGTACCAAATCCAGATGTGAACCCAGGACAGCAAGTATTGGCATTGCCCAAATTCTTGAAATCTGAGCCATATAAATTCAGACCAAAGTTAGAACCTACATAAACAGTATGTTCACTGACATCTTCTTTCGAGCTAAGTCCGAAATAGCCAATTATAATTAGTAATATTGTGAATATACTTTTCAATCTATTTAGTAATAGTGAATATTTTTGTAACGATATCAGTTGGCGTTTCCAACCTGATGATATAATTTCCGTTTGCAATATTTTCTGTAATAATCTCAGTTCTATGCTCTCCTTTTCTCAAGTCTTTTGCTGCTAAAGTAGTTACTAATTTGCCTTTGATATCATAGACGGATAAGTTAGTAAATCCATCTTCTACCAAATTATAATCTACAAAAAAATCTCCATTTTCTTCTATTATGTCTATTCTATTAGGATCACTTTCTTCGTATAATCTGTATTGACCATCAGAAAGACATACGCCATCAAGTGTGAATAGGCCGTCTTCTTCTTCTATTTTCTTTTGTAGTATTTCCTCGTCATGGCTATTATAAGCTCTAACATCTACTATATCTAATATCGTTGAAATAGCATTACCTATTGTCGGTAAAAAGCGGTTTTCAACTATCTTATTAAGTATCTCTTCATTGCTGACTTTAAGTGTTATCTGTCGAACTTTATTAACGACAATTCCTTCGTCATCCAAACGGAATGGAAGTAATAGAGTTGCGTTGTACTCTAGATCTACTTCTAGTCGATGTAAATCAAGTGATTGTGGATTGTCTGTAAGATTAATCCTAATAGGTACTAAAGTCAAATTCCCAGGGAATGCATTCATCGTGTCTATGGATACCGACATACGGACCGAATCCTTACTTATACCATTACCTAGTAGTTCTACGATAATTGGCTCTCTTCTCACATCTAAGAAGAAATGAACTTCAGCGTTGCTAGGTCCTGCTACTTTTGGTGTGTATGTAAATTCTGATTGCAAGGTATCGAATGCATATATATAATTCTGAGTAGTTGTAATATTATAACTATATTCGTTATTTATATCGTTTACTAATACCACGCTGTCAATACCGATGGATGCTTCACTTTTATTACGAACTATCCAATCTGACTCTATTTTTTGCTGAGAAATATCAACATCACTAAAATCAATGACTGGCTCTTTGTATGACCAAAGGAAACTAGAATTATCTCCTAATTCTTCAGAGAGTAAATAGAAATAAAAATTGCCCTTAGATGTCTCGATAGTACCTCTAGCTATATTGCTTCCAGCCATATCAGAGTTAAATCTGAATCTAACATCTAATTTATCTTGTAAGTCCACTGGCCCTACGAAATCAGTTTCATATCTTATATCGTCGATTGTAATCTTATTGATAGTTATATCACCAGGTAGTATTCTTGTTATAAAATCGATTACTAAGCTGTCTTTCCGACTATTTATATATACTTTGCCAAAGTCAATAGTGTCAATATAGTCAAATGAAGCTTCTTTAATAGACCAAAGTGAATCCGAGATATCTAAGTTAACAGAATTATATTCTAATGACCATATAAACTCTTTCATATAACCAGAGTTAATAGCTATATTACTATGGAGATTGTTCCCGAAATCCAAGCCGTCATTTATATTACCCGTTAGGACTACTCTATTTTCGGAAGTTAAGAGATTGCCTGTGTAAACCGGCTTTTCTAGGTATCTCGTCCAGTTAATCTCACCATTATAAAGATTAGTAGATGTAATGAAAACAGTATTTGACCGACTCCGTGGAATTGTATCTGTTCCGATTATAATTCGCTCATTAGTCTTTCCAGCTAGAACTATAGAACTATTATCAAAAATCTCTATATTTTTATCCAGCATGAATTTATCATATTGCCTATCCCAAAGTAATTCATTATTATCATTTATTGCTAATAAACGAATTGATGATTCCACTTCACCCATGAATTTTGTTTCGCCATCATAATAGGTAGTATCAGTAGTTCTAACTAAATAATAATTAATGTCTTTGTAAGATTTATAATCCATTATTGTTTGATCAACACTCTCATCATAAGATATATAATTCTTTACTTTTAAATCCGGGTTGTCGTAATCATTCTCTACAGCCATAACCCGGCTGTAATTTGTATCTAATTTAAAATAACCTGCACCTGAACCTGTTCCCCATATTACAACTTGGTCGTCTGATATAGGTTGCATACCTCTATATTCAAAGTTCAGACTATCATATTCGTAATCCCAATAATTAACTTTCTCGAAATTCAAATCAGCATCAAATCGAGCTAAATAATGAATGTGATTTAAATCTTGTCTATCTATTACATTGGTTGAGTCATAAATTAGTACGCCATTAACATTACCAAATAAGTGTAATTTATTATCAGATGATTCTAAACCCTTGTAATATGTAACTCCAGATATGAGTTGAAATTCGTTTTCTATTAATTTGTATGAAATGAACTTTAGGTCTTTATCTATTTTTAACAAAACACCGCTATTGTAACTGGCCCTTACCTTCTTATAAGTGAATTCATCATAAGTTAAAGTGAATGGATTATCAGATAATAGATAAATATCTTCTTTGATACTGGTCATAAGAAAACTAATATCTTGTGTGAAAAATACACGATACCCAACAGGATCTAAATTTTCGTCTAGTTTTATCAGAACAGTTCTAATAAAATCTTTCTGTTCTATTGGCTGTCCTATTGTATCGAGCTTCAGATTTCTATACTCAAATTTATCATTAAATTTGACAATTATAAGATATTGTTTATCGCCGTATTTGATTATATTATTTACTTTAGATTGAGGTGTTGAGTCTATTAATCCTAAGCTATGAGTCTGTATTCTACTTTGATTATTGACCACTTCAGTAACTCTAAGTAATGCCTCTTCTGTAGGAGTATCAGGGATTTTTTCCCAAGGGAAATCTAAGGCATTATAATTGGCAGCTATTTTATTCCAACTAAATCCAGCATCAGTAGAATAGTCCACATTGTAATTCAAATTATCTTTTAAATTATCCCATCGAATGTTAGTAGTATTTCCAACATAATATTGTTCGCCACCATTGGGAACAACCACTTTTAAACCATTTTCTTCAGGAATATATCGGACTACAATGTCCTGATCTTCGCATGAATTAGAAACCACTCTAATTACATCGCTTAAATCTGTTCCACCGTTCGGATTAGCAATTTTAAATCTTAGCTGCTCGCCAATTGCAAGTTTTATAGGAAAATCTATTTTTGTTGGCTCTATAACGTCAAATCCCGAATAGAGTGAATATATATCAGTTATGACTAAAGTATCTTTCTTCGATACTATATTGCTATAATATGTCTGTGTATTACCTTTGTGGAATGTAATGTTCTTTGGATTGGTTTCGTATTCTATCAGCTGGTCTTTGGAAAGATAGATAAGTGTGTGATCTGAAAAGGTATTTTTATAGCTTATTTCTATATCCCTTTCGCGGCCACAGTTCTCAGAGACATAACTTAAACTACAAACATCTAAACCAGAGGTTAGATTTGCTAGAGCTTGGAACACTGATTCTATCTTATCTTCACCTTGCAGATTATCAAAAGCAATTCCACCTGTTTCATTAGATATTTCTACTAACTCTCTATCCATATTAGTATATATTGAAACAGCATATAGGGTTATATTCTCATCGACAAATGATTTTAATAAATCAAACTTATTAAGGAAAGTATCTTCACCATCAGTCAGAAATACAATGATTTTCTTATATTTAGCCCCGTTCGTAGAAGCAATAGAGCCATCGGCATGATTAAGTGCCTTGTTTATATCTGTTCCCCCGCCGTTAGGTGGGATATCATTGATTATTTGTTTGGCTAACGTCTTATCAGTACTGTAATTTAGGACTCGATAAGTATCTGCACCGAAATGCGTAATTGCTATTTCTGTATCGGGATGTAATAGATCAACAAATTTGATAGCTGCTTTTCTAATAATTTCTAATCTAGATTTGCCGTTTACCGTTAATTGATTCATCGAATTTGAATTATCGATAGTCAGGACTACTGAAATAGGTACTGGACTTTTATTATTATCACAGCTCAAACTATTGATAATTTGATTAATTCCATTTTCAGTTAAGCTCATTTCACTTTTGTCAGGTGCAATTTTTAGTCCGTTTGCATCTAAGACAACAAATTGACAATTTAACGTAGGATATGCTTCAGTTTCAACCTTCGTTATTACAACCGATTGACTTAGCAGGGGTATTGGCGATATGTAAAGTAAGATTAGTAAATATAATTTCATACTTTTTTAAAATTTGTTCATATCCTATATATAAAGACACATGAAACGCAAAAACGTCTCAGAAATAGTGAAGTTTTTTTAGTCGCGGAACTGACCGCATCCTAGAAATTTCTCACCATTCAACCGAATTATGACTTGAAATGTCTCTGTTTTCTCTTTCGTATAGTTGTGACATTCTCTTTCTAATATATTGAATTCCAATAATATATCACCGTCTTGGTGCTTGTGCAATGATTCAGTGTATTTCTCCTCACCCATATTATAGACTATTTCTTTGTCCATTCCTTTCATCGAGAAACGTACATCTTTTTCTTTTGATATAGAAAGACTCCACATTGGATTGTCTCCAGATGCACTGAATGATTGGTCTATGTTCTCTTTACAACTTGCTAATAATAGCGCACTTATTATTATTAATAATACTTTTTTCATCTTAAACTTCTCCACTTAATAATACAGCTTTTATCAATTCATCTAGGTCGCCATCCATCACAGACGTAATATCCGATGTTTTGTATTCTACTCTTGCGTCATTCACCATAGTATATGGCTGGAACACATACGAGCGAATTTGGCTTCCCCATTCTATTTTTTTCTTAGCCCCTTCTATCTTGGCTTTCTCAGCATCTTCTTCTTCTGTTCTCTTTTTGTAAAGAGCAGATTTTAGCATTTTCATGGCTAGTTCTCTATTCGCTAATTGCGAACGTTCTTTCTGACAAGCTACAACTATGCCCGATGGTTTATGTCTTAGCCGAACAGCTGTTTCTACCTTGTTTACGTTTTGACCACCTTTACCACCAGCTCTGAAAGTGTCTAATTCTACATCTGCTGGATTTATATCAATCTCTACATCATCTTCTACTTCGGGGTATATATACACACTAGCAAACGATGTATGTCTTCTCGCATTCGAATCGAAAGGGGAGATACGAACTAATCTATGGACTCCATTTTCAGCTTTCAAATACCCATAAGCATAGTTACCTTCAATCTGGATAGTAGCCGACTTGAGACCTGCTACCTCGCCTTCTTGCTCGTCGAGCAATCTAGTAGTAAATCCTTTTCTTTCTGCCCAACGCAAATACATTCTAAGGAGCATATCCGCCCAATCGCAAGCCTCTGTACCGCCCGCACCAGCGTTAACTGTTAGTATTGCGTTACTTTGGTCATCTTTACCAGAAAGCATATTGATTACTTCTAACTCATTTACGGTTTTTATCGCTTTGTTTAGCTCCTTATCTATATCATCAGATAAGCTCTGATCTGATAGTTCGTCAGCTAGACTTACTATTGCTTCTGTGTCATCAACTGTACTGATAGCCGCATAGTAAGTATCTATCCAATTCTTTCTTTCGGATAGTTGCTTCATTACCCGCTTTGCATTATTTGAATCATCCCAAAACCCAGGAGTCTCGGACATATCTTTTAACTCTTTAAGCTCACGCTCTTTGACCTCTACGTCAAAGATACCTCCTTAAATGCTCCACTTTCTCTTTTAGCTTACTTAACTCTTCTTTTTGAACATCAAACATGTTTTTCTCGTTATATGATTAGGTATAAAGTGTAATTTAGCGTATTTGTTACCTTTTAAAAAGTATTGTTGTTGAAAACTAATCAACGTTTTTTTAATCTAAAACTTGAATTCGTTAATATGTAATTTTATATTACATTTATTGCAGCAAATAATAGAAATAAATACTCGTCTATATTAATACCTAAGGAAAAAAATTGCATTTTTTTGTAACTGTTTCCTATTAAAACGGTCTATATATAAAAGAGAAAAACCAAGAAGGTAAATAAAATGGAAGGAAATTTTTCAAGTAGGGTCAACGACGTAATCAAACTAAGTAGAGAGGAAGCTCTCCGACTAGGACACGACTACATCGGCACCGAACACCTTCTGCTAGGAATTATCAGAGATGGCGAAGGAATCGCAGTTAAAGTCCTTAGAAATTTGGATGTTGATTTGTATAAGCTAAAAAAAGGTATAGAGGAGACTGTCAGACCTAGCGGTTCGACTATTACTTCGGGGAATATACCACTGACTAAACAAGCAGAAAAAGTTTTAAAAATTACGTATTTGGAAGCTAAACTGTATAAATCTCAAAAGATTGGTACTGAGCATTTACTTCTTTCTTTACTAAGAGATGAAGAAAATATAGCTGCTCAAATATTAGAGCAATTCAATGTTAATTACGATTTGGTAAGAAATGAACTAGACAGCATTATCAAAGGTGAGAAACCTACTGATAGTGGTGAATCCTCGTATATACCTCGTAAAACAGAGAAAACTGCTCAATCGAAACAAAAAGAAAGAGCTAAAACTCCTGTACTAGATAACTTTGGTCGCGATTTGACTAAAATGGCTGCTGAAAAGAAGCTAGATCCAGTAATAGGAAGACAAAAAGAAATCGAAAGATTGTCACAAGTTCTTTCTCGTAGAAAGAAAAACAACCCTGTACTAATCGGTGAACCAGGTGTTGGTAAAACAGCGATTGTAGAAGGGCTTGCACTTCGTATAGTTCAGAAGAAAGTGTCTCGTGCTTTGTACGAAAAGCGTATAATAACTCTTGATATCGCTTCGCTTGTCGCTGGTACGAAATACCGTGGTCAATTCGAAGAGAGAATGAAAGCAGTCATCAATGAGCTTGAGAAAGCGGATGACGTTATCCTATTCATCGATGAGATACATACTATAGTCGGTGCCGGTGGAGCTTCTGGCTCGCTTGACGCATCGAATATGTTTAAACCGGCTTTGGCTAGGGGAGACATACAATGTATTGGTGCTACCACTCTCGATGAATACAGAGAAAACATTGAGAAAGACGGTGCACTTGAGCGTAGATTCCAAAAGATATTGGTAGAGCCGCCTTCTGCACTTGAAACTCTTAAAATAATCGAAAAAATAAAAGATGCATACGAAAAGCATCACCACGTTATTTACACAGATGACGCTATACAAACGGCTGTTCGCTTGGCTGATAGATATATCTCGGAAAGAAATTTCCCTGATAAAGCAATTGACATAATAGACGAAGCGGGTGCGAAAGTCCACTTGGAGAACATAGACGTTCCTATTAGTGTTATAAATCTTGAAAAAGAAATAAAGAAGATAAATGAAGAAAAGAACATAGTAGTCAAAAAGCAAAATTTCGAAGAAGCTGCTAGATTACGTGACTTAGAGAAAAACAAACAACAAGAGCTAGTTACTGCCAAAGAAGAATGGGAAAAACAATCAGATAAACTGGTATTCCCAGTGACTGAGTCGGATATTTCGGATGTAGTTTCTATGATGACTGGTGTTCCAGTTTCAAGAGTTGCAGAATCTGAGTCTATCAAACTTCTCTCTCTTGCTGATGAGCTGAAAGGTACAGTAGTAGGACAAGAGCAAGCTATTGAGCATTTGACAAGGGCTATCAGACGTGCTAGAGCTGGACTAAAAGATCCTAAGAGACCAATTGGGTCATTTATGTTCTTAGGCCCAACTGGTGTTGGTAAAACTGAGCTTGCAAAATCGCTATCGAAAGCGATGTTCGATACTGAAGATGCTATTATCCGTATAGATATGAGTGAGTATATGGAGAAATTCTCTGTATCTAGACTAGTCGGCTCGCCTCCGGGTTACGTTGGCTATGAACAAGGTGGTCAGCTAACTGAGAAAGTTAGAAGAAAGCCATACTCTATCATATTACTTGATGAGATAGAAAAAGCTCACCCAGATGTTTATAATATCCTACTTCAAGTATTTGATGATGGTATTTTGACTGATGGCTTGGGAAGAAAGATTGATTTCAAAAATACAATTATAATAATGACTTCTAACGCTGGTACTAAGGATCTGAAACCGGGTGGTAGAATTGGGTTCACTGATATAGAATCAGAAAACGATTACGAAGAGCTAAAAAGCTCTATCGAAGAGTCAACGAAATCTATATTTAGCCCTGAGTTTATAAATAGAATCGATGATTTCATTATCTTCCGTAAGCTGACTAAAGAAAATATCAAGGAAATTATTGATATTCAATTGAAACTAATTCAAGAAAGAATGAACTTCCACCAGATGACTTTAGAGATGAATGATGCTGCGAAAGATTTCATTGTAGAGAAAGGATTTGATGAGAAGTACGGCGCTAGACCACTAAAACGTGCACTCCAAAAGTACGTGGAAGATGAGTTAGCTGATGAGATACTGAAAGGACATCTTCTGAACGGTGCGACAGTCAAAGTTCAGTACGACAAGAAAAACGAGAAGCTGAAATTCAAATACGTCGGTGGTGAAAAGAAAATCGATGAGAAAGAATTGCTAAAACCGAAGTTGAATACCGATGATGAGGTTGATGATAACCCAGAAATCAACATAGACGAGGACGTTAGTAATAACTAATATCTGGAATAATTAAGAATATGAACTAAGCCAAGTGGAAACGCTTGGCTTTTGTTATATTAATTCTTTTCCCAATCTAATATGTGCATCCCAGCATTTTCAATAATTTTGGAAAGAGGCTCTACCTTTTTTTTATCCAAATAAAATATAGCATTTCCCCAGTCAAAATCTTCACTATAAATTGCTGAATATTCAGGCAAAATTAAATCATATCTCTGCCCAGTCCATGCACTCTGATTTTTTATATCACAGTGTTTTAATAGATGACTAAGGGATTCTACATTGTAGAAAAATAGCCTATCTCTTCTTTTATATTTTTTCAAATATACTTTTGTGTTTTCATAAATCCCTTTAATCGAATTCTCAATTAATTCTCGTCTAGATTTTACAATATCATAATCGGTATCATCAATGGTATCTATTTCTGAGTCATTCAAATAATGATCAAAAACACTTATAGTCATGATTTTATATTCAGGGTGTTTTTCCCATTCTGATTCTAGTACATCACGAATGAAAGGAAACGTACTTTGGATTTCTTTTAGTTGTTCTTTCGATAGATTCTTCATTAGCTTTCAATTAAGTTAAACGTTAATTCATCACAACTTACAAAATAAAAAATAAATTCTATTTCAAAATTCTTTCTTTCAAATTACGCCATTCTTCTTCGTTTTCATCCCCCTCAAAATTTAAACCTAGAGAAAAACTGGTGTTTTTCCAAGGCTCATCTAGTCCATTTCTTTCTATTCTTGAAATATAAATTTCATTAGGTCTAATTAAAAAAGACTGAATAACTAACTCATAACCATCATTATCTTTTCTATTTATTAATTGGCTTTCACCGTCAGCAAAATAGTCTGTTCTGATAAGTTTGCTGTTTTCTTTGCTTTCAGTAATAATTAACTCATCCCATTCAAATTTGTTTTTATCAATTTCGGGTAAATACTCTCGAGGGTCATCATATTTAGGTATAGCATCATTTTCATAATTCTCACCTTCACTAATAGGATCAAAGTATTCATCTTCACTTAAAAAAATAGATTCTATTTTTTCATAAAATTTTAATTTATATTTATAACAAATTTTCATTCTATATTCCATTTCTACTTAACTTTAATAAAAAACTCAGTTGCTACTTTTCGGCAAAGATCAACATCCAGTTCATTTTCCCAAAATAATATTACTTGTTCTCCATTCGCATCTTTTATTCTGTAGTCCGTTCTAAGATTAGATGGTACTTCACCAGTGAATTTACCTACAAAAAGACAAGCATTTAGGAAAGCTCCTAGATCGTTTTGATGGCTACCATCTGGCATATATAACCCAATATCTGGTCTAATTGTTCTTGCTAGTTTCCAAGCTTCTCCTACCATAATAAGATCACATTTGTTTTCTTTGGCTGCTTCTATATATGTACTAGTTATATAATCTTGAATATGAGAGTATTTTTGACGTGACCAAGTAACATATAAATAAGGTCTTGCACCAGATTCTTTGACTAGATCGCATAGTAATTTAGAATACTTGAAAAAGTCATCTTTATTCTCGATTGTCTCCAAACTATGACCTTGTATTACTACTATATCATAGAGACCGGTGCAAATGGCTTCTTTTGTCATTAGTTCTTTCTCCCCATTCCAATGGTTGCTTAGAGTAGCTCCACCTGCTGTACTTTTAGAAGTTACTAGTTTTACTTTTGTACTGTCCGATATCAGAGATGCAAGATGAGGCATATTCGAAATTGAGGTGTAGCTATTGCCAACAAATAATACACGTAATGAGTCTTTTTCAAATTGGGCTTTAGTTTCGCTATACAAACCGAAAATGAAGATAATAATAAAAAAGTGCTTAAAGGATTTCATGAATTTTTTTAAATAAAGCTCGTGATAAAATATAAATTCAAACTACAAAAAATAATATTTAAATTAATCGCCATATCCCAACAAAAACAAAAGGGCTGCTCAAAATGATGAACAGCCCTTTGTTATTTATAGTATTTAAACAAACGTTACTTTAAAGTAGCATTTAGTGTAATATCTGCATTTAATAATTTTGATATAGGGCAAACAGCTTTCGCATTGTTTGCTATTTCTTCAAAAGTAGATTGATCTATTCCTTTCACTGATCCAACTAAATCTAAATGGATACTAGTAACACTTCCATCTTCAAAATTAACTTTTGCTTCAGTTGTTAGGTCTTTCTCAGTAAATCCTTTTTCGTCCAATAAAAAGCTCAATTGCATTGTAAAACAGCCAGAGTGAGCAGCCCCAATTAACTCTTCAGGATTAGTGCCCGCTGCATTTTCGAAACGTGTAGAGAATGAATATTGCGAATCTTTTAATACAGAGCTATCTGTTGTTAGAGTTCCTGTACCTTCTTTACCAGTACCTTTCCAATTTGCATTCGCTTTTCTTGTAAATTTCATTTTTATCCTTAATTATAGGTGGTTAATAATTATGAATAAAACGATAAGATTAGTTTTTTGTTGTTAATAGGGGAGGGAATGTGATAAACATATCTGAGTAAAACTGAGAAATCAATACTCCCTAATCACATTCCTTACTACGCCCCAGATGGAGAACTCATCGAGGTCAGTGATTCTTATGTCTTCATAGTCTTCGTTTTCTGAATGTAGGATTGTCCTATCGTCTCTAAATAGAATTCTTTTCACGAATGGTTTCCCGTTCAATGCACCTACAACTATTGATTCATTCGAGATTGGGTAGTTGCTATTCACAAGTACTTTATCCCCCGAATTAATTCCGATATTTATCATTGAATTACCCGAAACTTCAACTAGGAATACATAACCATCATCGCCTAGAATCTCTTCATTTAGGTCGAATTTAGTCCGGGTCAATCTTTTCAGAAAGTCCGTATTATTAAGTATTTTAGATGAATTGTTGCGTTTCTGCAACCTCGAATACAGTGTCATAAATACAAAAGGAAATAGTTAAACATACTAGCTTAACTACATTTACTATGCCATTTTTAACTATTGGGTAATCATAGGATTATGGATGGGGGGTGTTACTTTGCACATTCAGATGAGTTTGGAAACATTTTCGAGCTTAATATGTTATGATTACATTCTCGATGAACTCTAATTTATCTGAATTATTAGTCAAGTAGAAAGTGGTTGAGTTATCATAGTGTTTGACTTTTATATCCAGATCATTATTTTTTGGCTTGATTGTAATCTGACTAATATCAATTATACCATTAACTTCATAACTAAGAGTATCTTGCGAACTAATAGGGGTGACTAACCGATGGCTAATACTAAATTCTGAATAGACCTTGTTGCTACTGTTTAGCAGGTAAGTTGGGATAATCATACGGCTTTCATTGCTGTCTAACCCAACGAGTTTGCTGTTCTTATTAAACCACAATACACCCTTATAGGGGTATTCTCCATTTGCTTTCAGCCGGACTGGGTAGTAATTAGCAATAAATCTATTATTTCTAAACAGTAGTGAATCTGCGTAATGAATTGGAACCTCGTAACTAATATGAATTTGAATTATATCAGGATTTTTATTCATTACATATTCATCGTCACCGAGTTCATGTCCAATCTGCCCACTACCAATGTTACTATTCTTATTTCTAGCTATATGATAATCATTTAATCCTAACATATCTAAAGCTGGAAAGCCAGTCCAATAGGGGAGTGAACCAGCCGCATCTACTGCTATTAGCGGCTGCTTATCAGCAAAGTAAATTTTCAACTCATCACTTAGAGTTTTAGTTTCCCAATGCCAATTCAATAGTCTAACTACAGTATAATTAACATTTGTTATTTGTTGGTAAATGTGCGTAAACACTAGTAATAACACAGCAAAGGAGATAATTAGTCTGGACTTCTTAGCTTTAATTGCCGAGGATAATTCTTTTAATCCATCAGCAATAATTAACAGAAGAATCAGAATAGTAATATAGTGGTGTCGGAAAGCCACAAAAATATCCCCACCAATAAAGCTAATATAAAGCAACCAAATTGTTAGTGTAAATAAGTAGAAGAATATGTTTTTGCAATTGTATTTTAAACATGTGATTATAGAAATTATAGCTAAGATGAATAATGAAATATTAGATTTTATAAACCTAAGATTATAGTATATCCCATCTATAAAATGTGGGATAGAAGGTGATATCTTAACTAATGCTGTATTCGGAACAATCTCATTGTAGTAAATCACTCGAAAAATTAATTGTGCTGAAAATATGAGAATGGGGAAAATAGATAGTCTTAGTATGTCATTCAATTTCTGCTTTTTAGCACTTCCATTCTGAATTAATAGATGGTAACTAGCGATAATAAACGCAAACAACAGCCCATCTGGCCTAGTAATACTAACTAATCCGAGTGCAAGGGATGAAATCCATAGATGCTTTTGAAGGTCAGTATCTCTATATTTCAAATAGTTCAATATAGAAAGTAGTACTAAAAAACAAAAAAGTGGTTGTTCTAATCCTGCAATTGTCCATACAGAAATTACAGTGGACGATGAGAATAGTATTAAGACAACTATAGGAACTAATAGAAATATTTTCTTGTGATTTACGAATGTATAATTAGCAATAAGATATAAGGAAGAAATCGAGAACAGGAATCCTAGTAATCTAACAGCAATAATCAAATCTAACCCGAGAAACCCCAATATTGAAAGAAGAATAGCCCAAAGCAAGTTAGAATAGCCCTCGACAGGTACATCATTATTCCAAGTTAAACCTAACCCCTCTATGAATCTACTTACATAACGAAGAGTGATAAGAGCATCGTCTGCTATAAATGGGAGATAAGATACTGCACTTAGCACAAGTACAATAGCGGAGAGTATGAAAAATATTAACTTTGTTTTATTTATAGCTTTTCAAAAAATAATACTAATAAATATAATTTAAGAATTATTTTCTTAAACTCATAATCTATAATGTAAATTAGAAAGCACATCATAAAGTTCTAGTAGGGTGCGAGTCAAAAACTCTATTAACTTCACTGCCCCAATATATTATTAACTCGCTTATAGAATTCAGTTTCGTCTATATCCAATAGCTTCTGCGTTCTCTCTCGTAGAGTATTGTAGTCAGCTAGTCCGTTACTGAAATCGTCATTGCCGGCTATGTCCCATAAGGATTTTATACCTGCTATACCTTTTTCATTTACTACTAACTCACAGATAATACTTCCTAGTACATAGTAGCTTCTTTGTCCTGGATAAATACTAATCTCAGTTATCTTTGTGGTATCTAGTGGATAGTGTTCTTTCTGAAAATCTGATTTTACCTCAGCGTAGGTTTTCTCATTTGTACCACCCAAATATGTAGCGATACCCTCTGAAAGTAAACGGTTAGCAGCGCCGTTAAATACAAGATGCACTAACTCATGATAATATGTGAAATCCTCATTCCCAACGAATAGATATTTACCGTTCCTACCAGCCATACCATTCCCAAAACCACCATAGAATGAGAAATCGAAGCCAACGATCCGATTAATAGATTCTGGAGAATTGCTTACATAATAATCAACGCTTTGGGTTAGTGCTTTGCCCCACATTTTACTCAATGAATCCAAAAAACTCTGTGCCTCTAAGCATTTGGTAGTATCTATAGCTATGTCATTATTCACAATATAGTTGATATTCTTGGTGCTGAACTTGTTCCAATTTTTGACCTCATCATCAATCACATTTTTGAGGAATAATCTACCATTTTCTTCAACGACTTTTACCTTGACTATGGAAGTTATTTGCTGATTATCTTTACCTACATCACTAAGTTTAACTTCCTTTGGGGTGAACATAGTACGGATAGTATAGTCCGAATTAATCTTCTCAACTGATAGAATAAACGGCACAAAATAGGAGAGCTGTGTAATCCTATCAAACTGAAAATATGAGTTCTGAAATAGACAATAATCATCTTCATATTTCTCTATGTCAGACGCTACCCAATTGCTTCTCCTAATAGTATCATTAGTCTCGTAGAGGAAATCAATCCACAAATCAAGAGCTTTTTGCTTGTCCTCACTTATAGTTTGTTGGACCATAGAATGCAGGTAATAATCCTTATTAACCTCTTCCGATAAAAGCGGAGTAGATAGCACAATAGCCAAGCTGATGAGCATTATGTATTTGTATGTCATAGTAGTAGTGATTTACTGTATTTGGAAGTTGTAAATACGTTGTGATGTGTAGGGAAGTTATGGGGTGCTTGAAAAGTAAAGGTAAACGTTTACTTTTTGGGGGATGTTTAAATGGGAGATGACATGGATTAGTAATTTATATAAATAATGAAATAAGTGTTTCTATTAACTAATTGTATAAAATGAATACTCAAAGGGGTCTGCTTACTATAGTTATTATTGAATCTTTTTTCAATCTCGTATAAAAATAAATAAATTTATCCTTTAACCTTGGACTACTATTATAATGTTCATCATAAAAATATTCATCCTCAAATGAGTATGCACCAACTTGAAAGCCAAGTTTAGTATAGATATGAAGACTATCTTTATTATATCCAAAGTCTCTGAATTTCTTATGCCCCATTATCATTTTCTTTGTTTTGTTATAGTATTCTTTATCTACAACAATTTCTATTGTCTGCCAATAATCTCCTGAAGCAGTGTCTAGTAATACTTTATAGCTCTTAGGTGATTTCAAATGTAAAAATTCAACCATCTCATCAACACTATATCTCGTTTGACAAGACAATAAGAATGTTAAAGTTATTACCGCAAATATTTTAATTAAATTATTCAATTTCTACTATCCCTTGAAATATTATTGGAAACTCTCCACCAAAAAATAGAGCATGAACCTCATTGATTAATTCAAAATTATAATAATTAGTTCTCAATTGAAGCTTAATAAAGATAGAAAATAATATTAATATGTAAAACCTAATGCCCACTAATCAAGTCCTTCTCTTCGCAGCAGTTGTATTCTGTTTGTATCGTTGCGTGGTGTATGTGGAATTTGTCCTCCAAGCCGTGAGATATACTGCGACGAACCTCGTCCACTTCACTCAGCTTTAGGTCTTGGTTTAGGTCTATGTGACATTCCATATAAGTGTCGTTGTCTCCGAGTGACCATAGGTGTATGTGGTGCACATTTTCTACTTCTTCGAATGAGCAGATGTAATTGCTGACTTCTTCTACTGACATACCGTGGGGTTTGCTTTGCATTAGTATTCTGCCGCTTTCCTTTAGTATATCGATAGAGTGGTAGAATATATAAGCACAAATAAGAAGCGTAACAACTGGGTCAACCCAATAAATATCATATAGCCATATCAGAATACCGCCTATGATAACAGCTACTGATGAAAGTGTATCTCCCATTAGGTGTACATAAGCTGCTTTTATATTGATATTGTGGTCTTTATCTTTTTGTAGGAGAACTACAGATATGAGATTAGCCAACAGCCCAATAGTCGCTACTATCAGCATTAGTGAGCCATCTATAGTTTCGGGATTAGCAAACTTATTAATTGCTTCATAAACCAAATATCCACATATCATCACAAGAGTCAGTGCATTCACAAATGCAGCAAGTATTTCTATTCTCTTGTAACCGAAGGTCATCTCTTTGTTAGCTACTTTCTTTGCTACCTTGTTGGCTATATAAGCTATCCATAGAGCCACACCATCACTCAGATTATGCACTGCATCAGATAGTAATGAAAGCGAGTTAGAGAGGATACCTCCTATTACCTGCACTACCGTAATAGTTAGATTTAGAACTACAGAGAAACCCAGTCGCTTCCCACTCAGATCACCATGATGGTGGTGATGTCCGTGTGAGTGACTATGCGTATGTTCATGTGAATGGTCGTGATCGTGATTGTGTCCCATCCTTATAATCCTTTCATTTTCGATTGTAAATCTTTCATTGCTTGCTCAGTTGTCATTCTATCGTATAGTATTTGCTCCACAGCTCCTTCGAATAGCTCTTCCACTTCTAACCATTTTGGATGCATCGGTGTCATCTTAGAGCTTACTAGCTGCTTTGCGAACACTGCCTTGTACTCACTGTCGTAAAAGTCTGAAGAATAGTATTCTTTGTCTGCTGGAAATCCAGCTTCTGGAATACTTCTGCAAAATTCGACTGAATTTTTTCCATCAGTTAGGAACTTCACTAATTTCAAAGCTAACTCTTGATTCTCAGATTTTTTACTGATTGATAGATATTCTCCACCTGCGAAAGATATTCCTTTTTGGCTGAAATCTGGTATTTCTACTAATCGCATATCTTTTACTTTTGCGAATTCATTTACAGTTTTGAGCAACCAGCTACCAGAAATCCAAAAAGCCAATCGTCCTTTTGCGAAGTAATTATCCAGCTCTTTTTGAGTGTCAACTATTCCGTATTTAGCTAAGTCTTTGTACTTCTGCACTCCTGCTATTACTTGCGGCGAGTCGAACTGAAAGTTCTTTCCATCATATATACTACCACCTTCTGACCAAATAAAGCTTAACACTTTCTTGTATAATCTATGCTTGTCCGAGCCATTAATCCCGAATCCGTATATATCACCTTTGTTTATCACTTTGCTAATTTCTAGCATTTCAGAGTAAGTAGTCGGCGGATTTTCGAATCCATTAGCTTTCAGCAAGTCCATATTTACAAATAGCACACGAGTATCAACTATCCATGGCAATGCGTAGATTCCGTTTTCCCAGCGGCATGGCTCTTGTGCGAATTCGAGTAATTTACTCATCTCTACACTATTACTTATGTCTGTAAGCACCCCAGCTGATGAGAATTGCGAAACCCAATCAGAGCCTAGCTCGAGTACATCGGGTGCAGTATTTGAGTTGAAAGCTGCCAAAAGCTTCACTTTTCCATCGCCCCAACTTAATTCGGTTACTTCTACTACGACATTTTCTTGCTTCTCAAATTCTTTGATTAAGGAATCTACAACTGTTCTTTGGTACGGCTCACTCCAAAAATGCCAAATAGTGATTTTCTTCGAATCACTATTTTCTTTTTCCCCACAGCTAACTAAAAGTCCTACAGCTACTATTAACACTACTAAAATCTTCTTCATTATCTTCCTTTATTCTTAAATTTAATCAAACGTTGAATAAGTTATTTTTGACACTTTTAACCAATTTGTCTATATTTGAAATTAATTTATTCAAATTTACTAAAATCACATCATTTTAAATGACTCAAGCAAAAAAACATAATAAAACGAAATACCTTTTCGTTACGGGTGGAGTTTTATCTTCATTAGGTAAAGGGATTGCGTCTTCTTCGATTGCTTTCTTGTTAAAGCAAAGGGGTTACAGCGTTACAATCCTGAAATTGGATCCGTATATCAACATAGATCCAGGTACAATGAACCCCACTCAACACGGTGAAGTGTACGTTACAGACGATGGAGCCGAGACTGATTTAGATTTGGGGCATTATGAGCGTTTCTTAGATGAGTCGCTTTCTCAAAAAAACAATCTTACGGCTGGTAGAGTTTACTATGATGTTATCAAAAAAGAAAGAAAAGGGCAATACTTAGGCAAGACAGTCCAAGTTGTACCTCATATAACAAATGAAATTAAAAACAGAATGAAGTCGTTCGATGGTGAGAAGGATTTTGTTCTAATCGAAATTGGTGGAACGGTAGGGGATATAGAATCGCTACCATTCTTAGAAGCACAAAGACAGCTAAACTATGAGTTGGGACTAGGTAATTACCTGAATATCCACCTGACTTATGTGCCGTATATTGCTGCTGCTAAGGAATTGAAAACTAAGCCAACTCAGCACTCTGTACGTCAACTAATGCAATATGGGATAAAGCCAGATGTGCTGCTATGCCGTAGTGAGCATCCATTATTAAAAGACACGAGAGACAAAATTGCTCTTTTCTGTAATGTAGATGAAGATGCAGTTTTCGAAGCTAGAGACGTAGATACTATCTACGAAGTACCATTATTCTATGCTCGTAAGCGTCTTACAGAGACAATATTAGAAAAACTAGACATAGAGCCAAATGAAATAAATATTGATACTTGGTCTAAGTTCGTAAAGCGAATAAAGCATCCAAAATATACAGTAAAAATTGCTCTAGTTGGAAAATATACTAAGTACGAGGACTCTTATAAGAGTATAGTTGAAGCTTTTATACATGCTGGCTCTATCAACAATACTCAAGTAGAGCTGGATATGATCAACTCCGAGGATATACTAGACGACGATACAGCTAAAACTCTTCTTTCGGAATATGATGGTGTGCTAATAGCACCGGGCTTTGGTAATAGAGGTATAGAGGGCAAGTTGCACTCTATCAAATATATTCGCGAGAACAAGATACCTTTCTTCGGTATTTGTCTGGGTATGCAATGTGCAGTTATCGAATTTGCTCGAAATGTTTGTGGATTGGGGCAAGCTAATTCATCTGAATTTGAGAAAAATGATCAGAATGTAATAGACCTAATGGCTGATCAAGTGAATGTGGAAGACAAAGGTGGTACTATGAGATTGGGAGCTTATCCTTGTGTATTAGAGGAAGGTACTAACTCTTACGCTGCTTACGGGAGTCTGGAAATATCTGAACGTCACCGTCACCGCTACGAAGTTAGCAATCAATTCAGAGAAGTATTACAAGAGAATGGATTGAAATTAGCAGGACTTTCACCAGATGGTAATTTGGTTGAGATAATTGAGTTAGAAGACCATCCGTGGTTCGTTGGGGTACAATTCCATCCAGAATTGAAATCAAGAGCTGTAACTGGTCATCCACTGTTCATCGATTTCGTTAAAGCAGTTCTAAAAAATAAGAAAAACAGCGAAGAATAATGAAATTAGATTCAATAATATTATTCGAATCTAATGATAATGAAAATTTCTATCCATTTTCAGTGCTACATCCCGTATGGGAACTGAGAGTTGGAGCTATGCGTATCTTCGAGAAGTATCAAGGTGTATTTGATACTTCTTCGATATCCTATTACTCGTCTAATTCTTTGATATTAGATTCATTTCTAGAAAGATTTTCAATTGAAAATGAACTGAGTAATCAGAAAAAAAAGCAATTAATACTATCATCACAGCTATTACCAACAACCGAATTATTATCTGAATTAGATGATATAGTCTCGGATGCACATTCTAATTATACTATTACTCTAGATGACATTATAGTAGGATATTATACTGATGAAAGTATAATCGGTTTAGAATCTCTAGATAAACTAAACTCGAAGAATTATACTAAAGTAGCTCTCGATTCTGATACTAAGTATCTGAACTATATATGGGATGCTATTAGTTACAACGAATCTGTACTCTTAGATGACGCTAATTATTTTCGTCATTGGTCTTCGCCCAAAGGAGACTACTCGAAAGGAGTTCACTTTCTTGAAAAATCACAAATCTTTTTACACGAAACTGTTAAGATACACCCAAATGTAGTTATAGACGCTACTGATGGTGCCGTTATAATAGATGAGAATGTGAAGATAATGGCTGGCTCAACGATACTAGGCCCCTGCTATATAGGTAAGAACTCGACTATCAAGGTAGGAGCAAAAATATATGGTAATACCTCGATAGGTGAGGTCTGCAAAGTTGGGGGAGAAGTAGAAGGTTCTATAATCCAATCATACAGCAATAAGCAACACGATGGCTTTCTGGGGCATTCGTTTATAAGTGAATGGGTTAACCTAGGTGCCGATACTAACACATCTGACTTGAAAAACACATATTCGGAAATCACTGTACTGCAAAGAGATAATGAAGTGAGGACTGGCACTATGTTCTTGGGATTAATATGTGGCGACCACACCAAATCCGCTATCAATACACAGTTCAACACAGGCACAATAGCTGGAGTTTGTGGTATATTAGTACGACCGGGTTTTTTGCCGAATCATATAAAATCATTCTCATGGGGTGGATTGCAAACGTCACCAACCTACAAATACTCAAAAGCAATCGAAGTATGCGAGATAGTAATGCAGAGAAGAGGTAAGCAGCTTACCGACTCAGAAAGGCAATTACTACAATTAGAGTATGATAAAGTAAAATAAATTCGTAATTTTGCCGTCTTATAGCTGAATAGGAATAGTTTTGTAAGAAACATTGTTTATTCAAGTTTTGAAAGAAAAGCTCTTTGATAAATGGGGGTGACTTGGATTCGACGAAGTGTCGGAATTTGATTGTCGCATTTCGTGCTCTACTGGTGACGCACGTTAATACAACCGGTAAAACAACAAATGCAGAAGATAATTTTGCAATGGCTGCCTAAGTAAATATTACTTACGCGTCCCATCTTAGTTAGAGTGGGCCTAAACGCTCTTTCATAAGGTGTCGAAACCCTTTTAGGATAGCTGCGGTGCGGTTGACAAGTACCAATGCGAAATAAATTAGTCAATATATTTAGTACAACCTGTCGATCGGTTACTGCTAAACGAGAACTCATAGAACGACTATAAATGTAGAAGCGTCAGATGAAGTTCTTCGGACGTGGGTTCAAATCCCACCACCTCCACCACTATAGCTCTTTTTCGGAAGGGCTATTTTTATTTACAATTCCTTATCTTTGTATCTAGTATATCTCATACCATAAAAAATTAATGAAAATAGCATATATAGCTTACGAGGATTTTAATGATATCAGTGCTTGGTCTGGGACTATAGCGCATATCGCGAAAAATCTATCAAAAGATAACGAGATTATCCCAATAGATAATCTTGGTTGCCCTTGGGATATTATCTTCAAATTCGTACCGAAGATAAAATCATTATTGGGGTTTACATCCGATTTCCGTCGTAATAAATTCTTTATGAAATTTATTGCTAAAAGAATAGAGAAGCGGTTGATAGGAAAACAATTCGATATTATCTTTGCTCCTGGAACTCTATATATCTCTTATCTAATAACCGAAAAGCCAATAGTCGTTTGGGCTGATGCTACTTTCGCTAGCTTGGTAGAGACATATCCTCAGTATTCTAAAATGACGAAAAGTGAAATCGAAACAGGTAATGAACTAGAAAAATCTGCCTTAGGTAATGTAAAGAAAATTATTTTCTCGACCACTTGGGCTGCAAATTCTGCTATTTCGCACTATAATATTCCCGAATCCAAAGTTGAGGTTATTCCTTTTGGTTCTAATCTGAATGAAAACTTCACTCTTACTGATTTAGCAAAGTTGAACGTGGATAAACGGAAAGACAAAGTAAAGCTACTTTTCGTAGGGGTTGATTGGTATAAGAAAGGGGGAGACTTACTATTAGATATATACAGAGAACTAAGATTACTATCAGATAAATATGAACTAGATGTAGTCGGTAGTAATCCAGATAAAATACCAATAATTGAAGGAGTCCGTTTCCACGGATTTCTGAAAAAATCAGATAACGAGCAGAACAAAAAGCTAATCTCCCTTTTCCAACAATCGCATTACTTCCTATTGCCTACAAGAGCAGAAGCCTTCGGTATAGTATTCTGTGAGGCCAATTCGTATGGTCTGCCAGCATTTGGTAGTGAGTTAGGTGGTATTACAGATATTATAGTTAATGGTGTGAATGGTGAGCTTATTGATATCAAGCAATCAGCTAAATTACTTGCCGCAAAAATCCACGAATCTATTAATAGTGGCGATTATAACGAAAAGTCGATCAATGCTTTCAATCATTATAATCAGAATTTCACTTGGGATAACTCGATTGCAAAAGTAAATAAGGTACTACAAGGATTGGTCTAGTCGTAGTATTCCTTTCCAACTTTGAATGTATTCAGATGAGTTTCTAGGATTACTTCTATGTCTTTGGAATAGCCTCCGCCCATAACGCATAAAACTGGTATATCGAACTTCTTGCATTCACCAAATACAATTTCATCTCTTCTTTTGGCTCCAGCTATACTAACTGACAAGCGTCCAAATTTATCAGATTCCAATATATCTGCACCGGCTATATAATATACTATATCGGGATTTTCTTCTGCTATTAACCTAGGTACATACTCAGAGACTATGTTCAAATAATCATCATCGCCAGTCAAATCGTCAAGCTCTATATCCAAATCTGAGATTTCTTTTTTTACAGGATAATTATTCTTTCCGTGTACACTGAATGTAAATACACTTGGGTTGTTTGTAAAAATCTCAGCGGTTCCGTTCCCCTGGTGTACATCCAGATCTATAACTAATGCTTTTCGAATAAGTCCATTACTAAGGAGGTAGTTTGCACTCACAGCGACATCATTGAACATACAAAAGCCCTCACCTTTGTTAGTGAAAGCATGGTGTGTACCACCAGCTATATTGAAAGAAAGTCCGTTTTTCAATGCAAGTTCTGCTCCATGTAAAGTGCCATAAGCTATTCTGAGTTCTCTCTCATATAGTTCATTACTTTGAGGGAATCCAAGTCTTCTTGCTTCGACTTTTTCTAATTTGAGTGTTCTTGCTCTTTCTATATAGTTTGCATTGTGTGTTAAATATAGGATTTCTTCTTCCATAATATTGGGAACAAAGAAATTGGAGGGAGTATAAATATTCTGTCCAACGAGCCGTTTAGCCAACTCGCTGTATTTTTTCATTGGGAATTTATGGTTATCTGGCAGCTCGTGTCTATAAGATTCATGATAAGCTATATGAATCATAGGCTATTTTTTACCCTAAGCCAATCGAATGTATAAGTTAACTTACTTTCTTCAAATTGGAATTTGGAGAACTTACTAATTCGCTCGTTCATACCAGGATGCGAATTTAGAAATTCTGGAATCATATCTGATTTTTTATACATCTTCTTAAAAAGCTTTGCCAGATAATTAGGTGATATTCCTAGCTCTTTCATCTTCTTTATTGCGTAATCATCAGCTTCGGTTTCCATTTCTCTAGAGAAGGCACTTTGGGTGAGTATTTTTGTAATTTCACTAGCAGTAGATCCACTACCCGCAAGTAGTAGCTCTATGCTTAATGTCGTAATGAGTTGATCTGAATGATGCTTCATTTTTAGATGACCTAATTCGTGAGCTATTACACCTATTAGTTCTTCCGGAGTATCACATTCCAATATAATACCACGATTAAGTACTATTATATTTCCCGGAAGTGCATAGGCGTTAATCTCACGGCTATCGCTGTAATAAAGCTCATATTTAATATCATTATCACTTACTAAGTGCTTTAGTTCACCTAAAGAACGCAATAGTTGAGTTGTATCACTATCCGATTGCTTGAAATCCATCAGCTCTATTAACTTCTGTTTGATTTCATTTTCTTTATACTTGTAAGTTACTTTCACTTCTTCCGAGTCAACAATCGGGAAGTAAACGAAGAATATCCATACACCTAAAAATAATACTAGTAGTATTAAAAAATCTCGCCACAATCTTTTTTTCATAATCAATTTCTAAATTGGAGGATTATTTCTATAAATTTTTTCTTCTTCTTCTCTGACTTTATAAACTATCTCATACGAGAGTTTACCAAAAAACAGGAAGTAATACATTAGCCCTTGCCTAGCTTTTATAGCTGCTGCAATACTGAATCCCAAATATAACAAATTTGCTAAAATAACCACAATCAGATAAGAAAGAAAAGTATTGTTGAAGTTAAAATCATATTTGAAAAATGAAATAGCCCAAACTACAAGACCTGCATTCAATAAACTGACAGGTAGCTGTGAAAGCAATGATTGGAGCGAATGGAATCGTACAAATCTACTTTTATGCTTGTTTACATGGTAATATATAATTGCAGCTATAAGATTGATAATAGGCAGAGGTAGTCCAGCAGCCAATGATGCAAACATCATAAAGTATGCTCCCATTGCATCTTCTCGTTCCCTTGCAGGTAAATCCTCTGGCTGTTGAATCGGGTAGTAATCTGTACTCATGCTTATTCTCTACTATTATTAATTGTTAACTGGTTCATTTCTGTCAAACTCGTATCCAAGTTCGTCTTCTTGTCTAAATCCAGTAAAAGGAGGATATTCGTCAGTCATAAAAGCTAAGTATAGATTGACTCTCTGAGCCCATCTTTGTGTACCAACTATAAAATCGTGCATCTTCTTCGGAAATTCACCAGTGAATAATACAATCCAAAATGCTACAAATTGAACAAATATCATTCCAATGACTCTAAAAAATAGAACAAAACCATGAGGAATTGCAACATATAACCAACCAAATAAGAACTTTAATATTGCGTTCCCTCTACTTAAGTCTTCTTTGTAAGGAACATAGAATTTGATACTTTCATCTTCTACGTCTAACCCAAAAGCAGGATATCCATCTATAAGGTTCATAATTCTAGCATTAACTCTCATTTCCCATTTGATAAATTGAGTTTGAAACTCAAAGAAACTCTCAGGATATCGTCCTGTGAATAGGATGCTCCAGAATGCTATAAATCCAATAATTGAGGACCATATAGATAGAAAGAATAGAAGAAAAGCGTGCGGTAAAGCTATATACAATGAACCGAATAATGTTCTGAGGATTAATTCTCCTCTTGAATAGCTTTCTTGATGTCGTATTTCAAAAATCATGTATAACCCCAACTAATAATTAAAAAAAGTTCAACTTTATTATTACGTATGTTTTTCTAAAAGTTATACGTTGTTCTAAAAAAATAAATTATTATTTTAAAAAGCGTCTATTCATTGATTATAAAACTTCAAAGATGTGAATTATCAAATGTCTTTCATTTATATTTGATGTGTTTTCTTTATATTGTTTAAATTAAAATGACAATTTGGTATTAGGTTAACTAAAAATTTTATATTCTCCAATTATTTCAAATTTAAAATAAAGTATCAAGAAATAATAAAGAATGAATCAACATAATTTTTAAAATGGTTAACCGTTTTCTATTTTTGTTAACTCACAAATAAATATTAACTAATATATATGAAAAGTTTTAGGATTATTGAAAACCCATCGGAACTTGGTGCAGGCACAAGGGGCTCTAGCTTAGGTATAGAAGCATTACGAATAGCTGCAATTAACAAAAAATCAAAACTCTTCTATGACAACGAAGTAGTCACATTAACTAAAAATAATAAGAAATTATTCAAAAAAGTAGATACACCTCACGCTATTAGATTAAAGCAGGTCTATAATAGAATAAAAATACTCGGTGAAGAAGTTGCAAACAGCTTAACGGAAAGAAGTTTTCCTTTAGTAATTAGTGGTGATCACTCTTCTGCTGCTGGTACTATCGCAGGGCTCAAAAAATCGTACCCTGACCACAGAATTGGAGTTATATGGATTGACGCTCACTCAGATATGCATACTCCTTACACAACGCCATCTGGCAACGTTCATGGTATGCCACTAGCAATGGCTATGGGATTGGACAACAGGAAAATGGCTAGAAATGAAGTCATTGATAATACGTTAGATTATTGGAAAAAGTGTAAGAATCTATTTGATATTAAGCCAAAAATGAACCCAGAGGATTTAGTATTTATAGGTCTCAGAAGTTCAGAAATTGAGGAAGTATCACTCATGGACGAATATGACGTAAAGAAGATATTAGTAAATGAAGTAAGGGAAATTGGTACTAATCAAACCGTAAAAGAAGCATTAACTTATCTAAGTAACTGTGATTCTATATATATATCACTCGATGTAGATTCGATGGATCCTGATTTGACTTCGTATGGTACTGGTACTCCAGTAAAAGGAGGTCTTTCTCCTCAAGAAGTAACGGAAATAGTTGCAAATCTATTGAAGGATGAGAGAATAAAGGCGTTGGAACTTTGTGAAATCAATCCTTTATTAGATAATAAGAACAGAATGGCAGAAATTTCGTTAGTAATACTAGAAGATATTATTCACATTATAAATAAAGAATGACTCACAGAAATGTTATAGCCGTAGCTCTACTAATGCTAGCTGCTTTCGCAGCACCTAACCTATTGTCAGTAGAGTATATAGTTAAAATAAACCCAAACAAGAAAAATAGCCAAATACAGAATAAGACAAATCTAAAACCTATATTTAGTAAACTCAACACAAGTAAGCTAAATAAGGTAAATAGTAATTCTCTTAGTACATTAGATGAATTGCAGAATTATTATTTGTTAGATATTGACGAAAGTGATTTATCAAATCTAATCTCTTCGGATTACTTCGAGAGTATTACTCCAAACTACGTTTATAAAATAGAATCAGCACCTATACCAAATGATCCGAGATTCGCTTCGCAGTGGAACTTGCAGTACTTAGGAATCAGTGACGCATGGGAAAAAGCGACGGGTAAAGGAATCATAGTTGGTGTAGTAGATACAGGGTTAGATTTCGACCACGAAGATATACAAGGTCAGATGTGGGTTAACGAAAAAGAAGACCTGAATAACAACGGAAGATTAGACCCATGGCCCTCTACAGAAGTTAGAGATGGTGTATCTGGTGATTTTGATTTTATAGACAATGATGGCAATGGTTATGCAGATGATGTAATTGGATATGATTTTGTCAATGTATCATCTAGAAACCTAGGTGATGATTTAGACCCAGACCCAAACCCTTATGATGAAGAATCGCACGGTACTAGTATGGCTGGAATCATAGCGGCGAGACACAATAATGGTTTAGGAATTGCTGGTATAGCTTATGATTCGAAGATTATGTCGCTTCGTGCATTTGATATTAGTGGGGCAGGGGAGTCCGATGATATTGCTGCCGCTGTGCTTTATGCCGTTATGAATGGTGCTAATGTTCTGAACTTTAGTTTTGGGGAAGAATACTATTCACCGCTATTACACGATGTTATAAAGTTTGCTTACGCAAATGATGTTGTTATGGTTGGTTCTTCTGGTAATAATAATTGGTATAGAAAGCATTATCCATCTGATTTCGAAGAAGTGATTTCTGTTGGTGGTATTACGGAAAGATTCTTCAAATCTAGTATTTCTAACTATGGTAATAGAATAGATATACTCGCACCAGGACAAGCAGTTCCTTCGTTAAGTCCTAATAATCAATACTCTGCAAAGTCCGGTACTTCAGTTGCTAGCCCTCACGTTACGGCTACTGTCGCACTGCTGTTAGAACAGAATTCGAAACTAAAACCAGAAGAAATTAAATTCATTCTTGAAAATTCAGCTACTGATGATAAAGAATTCCCAGGTTGGGATCCATTTTACGGTAAGGGCATTCTCAATATAAATAATGCTTTGAATAGTAAGTCCAAAGGTACGGTGACCATAACATACCCAGAAAATGATGCTGCCATTTTTCTATCAAATAGTGATTCATTGGCTATTATTGGGACTGTTACCCATCCACTATTGAGAAGCTATAGCTTATTTATCAGAAAAGGGATTAGTCCTTTTAATCAATCAGATTTCCGTTCTGAAGAAGCATTCACTGAGTGGATACCTGCTTCATCTAGATTGTATGACCAAGTGATAAATGATACTATCGCGATGATTAGCAAGTCTCTTTTCAAAGATTCGATTTACACAGTACGTCTGAAAATAGACTTATTAAACAACAGTACTTACGAACATAGATTTTATTTCAGACCATTTACTCAGAGCGTTTTCACACGAAATCAATATGTAGTAGAACCTAAAGCAGTTAGAATATATGATGCCGACATTCAAAAAGTAATGCTTACTGCTACTACTCTTTATAATTCCCTTTACTATGTAGAATTATATGATGAAAGTGGTAAATATATCATTACTTTCTCAGAAGTTGTACAGAGCAGTTTAGATCATTCAGTTGTAGTTGATAATTTGGTAGCTGGTGAAAAATATTCGTATAAGGCATTTGCTGTTAGTTCGACTGACACAATAATCAAAGAAGGTTGGTTCCCAGAGATAAATGAGAATATTAGTACTTCTGCATTTAGATCAAAGCCTTACAGAATAGAGAATAGCTATTTGTACAATGGATTGTATGATGAAGCTAACAACACTTTTGCTTCTACTAAGCTAAATGGAGTTAATTTTGTTAGTACTTCATTTTTTGAATACAATGATGGTAAAATTACTAAGACTGATTCTATAGATTATCCACGAATCATTGAAGGATTCGGTGATAGTGATGGTGACGGAATCAAAGAGATATTGACTTCGGGTAATGGTGAGTTAGTTCTTTTCGAAGCAGAAGGTAATAAGAAATTCGGAAAAATTATATACAAAGAAGACTATAGTATTGTATGGCCAAGCCAATTTGTTGATATAGATAAAGATGGACGAGAAGATATAATCGCACATGATGATAGTTCGTATTTTGTAATAAAATATGAGAATGGTAACTATATCAAAAAGAATAGAATTGTGATGCCTTCTGAATATGGAAGGTTTGATAATTCAATGTCTTCCATATTTGCAAATGTTGATGATGACCCCGAAATGGAACTAGTATTTACTAACTCTATTGGGCGATTGTTCATAAATGAATACAAGAATGGTGAGTTTGTAAAGGAGTTCGAATCGCTGCAAATCATCAGTAATTCAAGCCAGCACCTGTGTGCTGCCGATATTGATAATGATGGCATATCAGAATTTCTTGTGCTCAATGCTGGAGTTCAGAAAGCATTTAATAGTAATGGTGGAAAAGAACTTGTTTGGACTGCACAACTTTGGGATTACAAAGACAAAGAATTTAAAGTGATTTGGGAAGAACTTTTCTCGGGTGTCAAGCTTGGAGTAGTTAATTTCAGTAGTAACTCTTACAAAAATGGTGTTTCTTGCGGTGATTTGGACGGTGTACCAGGGGATGAGATAATTATTTCTACTTTCCCTGATTTGTATGTGTTCAAATATAATAATGGAACTATGAGACCATTATGGTATTATGCTTATACACTAAGTAATTCGGCATTAGTTCACGATTTTGATAAAAATGGTAGGAATGAAATGGCTGTCAATACATTCTTCGGTACCCAATTCTTCGAAATATCAGACAATGAACTAACTGTCACTGCTCCAGCAAATTTCAGAGGGCGACCCGTAAATGAGAATACAGTTAAGCTCGAATGGGATAGAGCACCAAATGCGGAGTCTTACCAAATATATAGATTGCTCGACCAAAGCAACGGGCAAGGAACTTTATATGCGGAAACTCAGTTCAATTCATTGCAACTAGACACTTTGGATAATCTTACTTGGTATGATTTCTTTATAATTTCTAAAGCTAGTGACGGGACTACAAGTAACAACGCTTCTAATTTGGTTAGTTGCTTTACACACCCTATGTCAAAAATAGTGGATTTGAAATTCGTAACACCTAGGGCTATTGAAATAGAATATGATACTAAGATGCCGGATTATGAGTTGGAGCCACGTAGATTCAGTCTTACTAATGATGATAATACTTATGTGCCTAATAATGTAATTTCATCTCAAGATAAAAAGCTACGTATCTTCTTCAATGAATCAATATTTGCTGGCTCATATACATTGGTAATACCTGAAATTGAAGATTATTACAGACAGCTAATTAATGCTACTTCCTATACTTTGCAATCTGAGTACGAAGGTGAAGAACAAGAATTATACTTCACTTCTGGTGAGAGAATCGGCAATAAACTAATTGTGAGCTTCTCAGAAGAGGTTGATAATACAGCACTGGATATTAGTAATTATGAACTTTCACCTGTTGGTAAGATTCTTTCAATTATAAAAAATGATGCCCCGAATCAACTAACTTTTGAAACTGATGCATTTACTCAAAATGCGGTTGGGTTCAAATATACACTAACAGCTTCTGATAAAATAGAAGCCGCTAGTGGAAAGAAAATGACCACTGGTGCAGGTAGTGTACTCCAATTCACTTATTTCAAAGATGAATTAGAAGGTGCTTACGCTTACCCACAGCCACTAAAATTGAGTAAAAATCAAGATATAACATTTGCTAATCTAACTTCGAATGCCACAATCTCAATTTTCAATAATAGGGGTGAGTACATACAGTCTATTACTGAATATGATGGTGACGGTGGAGCAAGTTGGAATCTAATAGATAACAAAGGCAATAAACTAAAAGCAGGTATATATTACTTCACCATAGAGGGAGGTAATCCTGACTTCTCGAACGGAACTAATAGCACAGAATTGAAGAATTCTACACTCAAAAAATTCATGATTATAGACTAATTATTTATAAACATATAGACCACATCTACTTGAATATTATTCAAAAAATAAGCAATTTTGTATTCACGATTTTAACTATTTTCAAATCAATTATTTGATATAAAAACTTACAGGGAAATCATGTCAAAAGATATTAAGTACTCTCCAGCTATTAACCAAGCAGATGCTTTTAAGTCGAAGCACGGATTAGACAATCATGGGCTATTCAACTTAGGCAATGTTTACTGGAATTTGCCAGCAGCAGCTCTATACGAAGAAGCAATTCACCGTGGTGAAGGTCTTGTAGCAGAGGGTGGTCCGCTAGCAGTAACTACAGGTAAGCACTCAGCTCGTTCTGCAAATGATAAATATATAGTTAGAGAAGATACTTCAGAAGGACACGTTTGGTGGGATAATAACGCTGAAATGTCTCCTGATAATTTCAATAGTATTTTGAATAAAGTACGCTCTTATCTGCAAGGTAAAGACGTATTTGTAATGGATGCATTCGTTGGGGCGGATCCTGACTATCGTATTCCTATCAGAATTATTACTGAGAATGCTTGGCAAAACCTATTCGTACAGAATATGTTTATAAACCTTGCTTCTAAGGAAGAACACAAAAATCATAAACCACAATTCACTCTTATAGCAGTTCCGGGTTTCCAATGTGACCCTGAAGTTGATAATACTAGAAGTGAAACTGCTATTGCTCTGAATTTCAAAGATAGAATAGCTATAGTAGCTGGCACAAACTACGCTGGTGAAACTAAGAAGACATTCTTCACAGTGATGAACTACTACAAGCCATTAGAAAACGTAATGTCTATGCATTGCTCTGCTAATGTCGGCAAAGAAGGTGACGCTGCTTTATTCTTTGGCCTATCGGGTACTGGTAAAACAACACTATCTGCTGATCCGAATAGAAGTCTAATCGGAGATGATGAGCACGGATGGTCCAAAAATGGTGTTTTCAACTATGAAGGTGGTTGCTATGCTAAAGTAATAAGACTGAGCGAGGAAAGTGAGCCAGAAATCTATGAGACTACTCGCCGATTCGGAACTGTACTAGAAAACGTAGTAGTTGACCCTATCACTAGAAAAGTTGATTTGGATAATGATTCTCTAACTGAGAATACTAGAGCATCTTATCCATTGGAAATGATTCCTAACGCCTTACCTGAAAAACGCACTTCTGCTCACCCTAAGAATGTAATATTCTTGACTTGTGATGCTACTGGTGTATTGCCTCCTATATCAAGGTTGAATTCGGAACAAGCTCAATATCATTTCATAAGTGGTTATACATCTAAGATAGCTGGAACTGAAAAAGGTATCGGTAAAGAGCCAAAACTAGCTTTTTCTGCTTGTTTCGGTGCTCCTTTCCTTGTTCACCATCCTTTCTACTATGCTAACTTGCTAAAAGACAAAATGGAGCTACACGGCTCTAATTGCTGGTTAGTAAATACTGGCTGGGTAGGCGGAAAGTATGGTGTAGGATCACGTATAAGTATCAAACACACAAGAAATGTACTTAACGCTGCACTTAATGGTGAATTGGATAATGTGAAGTTTAGAGTTGACCCAATCTTCGGATTTGAGATACCAGAAACTTGTCCTAATGTACCTACGGAAGTATTAAACCCAATGAACTCTTGGGCTGACGAAAATGAATATATGGCTTCTTACAAAGGATTGGCACAAAAGTACATCGAGAACTTCGCTAAGTTTGAAGAAGGTGTTACTAACAGCGTAATAGAAGCTGGACCAAAAGTATAAGCAATAAATTAAAGAAAGAATAAGAATGATAAGAGGCGTAAGTGATTACGTCTCTTTTTTTTATGTCGAATAGTGTGATTGTAGTGACGTATTGTAGATATCTCTGAAAGTTCCTAAGCAATCGTTTCTAGATATTCTAATAATTCTTGATTATTAGTTTTGAAAGAATTAAAAGAATCTAAAAAAGCTTGTTCGTTATCACTATTGCCCTCTATATCCTTTATAGATTTGAATACTTTATGTGCTCCAATTGTACCTGCTGAACTCTTTAATTTATGAAGTACCAAATTGAATTGTTTTCTATCAGCATAAATCAATTGTTCCAATTCATTTTCAATATTTTTATGATTGATTAAGTATTTATTCAAAAAAACATTATACTTTTCGTGATTATAGTTAAGTAGCTCGAGGATATTCGTAGTATCGAGTATTTCAGAATTATAAGTGTTTGTTGGCTCAACTAAACTATCATCTAACTTGAAATTAATCCATTTTTCCAGAATATTCTCAAACTCTTTTCTATTATACGGTTTAGTAAGTATATCATTAAATCCAAAAGAAATAACTTTGTCCTTTATTCCAATTATCGCATCAGCAGTTAGAGCAATTATTGGAACTGTTTTACAAACTTCTCTAATTCTCTGCGTAGCATCATAACCATCCATCTCTGGCATGTGTAGATCCATTAAAATTAGATCTATTTTATCTGTGAAGTTTCTAAATATTTCAATTGCTTCTATTCCATTAAGAGCAGTTATATAATTACAGTTTACATTGTCTAACAAGTTTGAAGCGATGTCAATATTAATTTCATTATCATCAACTAAGAGTATATTCTTCTCGTATTTATAATCTATAGCTTTATTAGAAGTAAAGTTGGACTTAATAACAAGATTATTGTTTATCATAGTTAATAACTTAAGTGGAGTTAAAGGCTTTTTAATAAGCTTTTCAGATTCTACATTTTGATGAAATAGATCCATGTCCTTATTATATACAACATAACAATTAAGTTTAAATTGCTCTAAATATTTTTTAAACTGAATTAATTTACTCTCTCCTAAGTTAGAATCTAAAATAATTGAACTAAAATTAGAATAGTTTTTATTAGGTTCTAATTCATTTATATTTTCACTACCTAAATTAAATAAGGGTCATGACAAGTTAAGCGGATTATTTCTTAAATTATTTAGTATTAGTTTATACAAATCATCGTTTCTATAATTGTACCTAAATTCAGTTTCTTTTAAATGAAGATAGAAAGTGTTTTTAT
>JBAYUQ010000007.1:0-128214 GCA_041675005.1 Kapaibacterium sp. (SeqCode) | reverse complement strand
TCTGTCCAATTGCATTTGGGTATTTACTCGAAGGAACCGGACTCTGGACAAGTTGTTGGATATTTATGTTTTTCCTTTCTGCTGTTTGCCTAATATGGATGCACCAAGTGATTCAAGGCATACACCTACGGAAACATTATGTAACTATGAGTAATATTTAATTTCACTAACTAAGAGATAAAATTATGAATGTAGATATAAGAAATTGGAACGTTGAAGACGAAAATTTTTGGAAAACCAAAGGTAAGAAAATAGCAAATAGAAATCTTTTGTTTTCTATCCCTGCTTTGTTTTTAGCATTTGCAGTATGGATTATGTGGGGTATGCTCGTTACATACATGAAGGATTTTGGTTTTACATTTGGTCTTTTAGAAGGGTTAACTAAGGGTACAGAAGAATACAATCAAGCCCTAACAAAAATAAATAATATGTATTATTCATTACCAGCAATTGCGGGATTAGCAGGTGCTACGTTAAGGATACCAAATTCATTCTTGATCGCCATTGGTGGAGGTAGAAACGTAAAATTTATTACTACGACCCTTCTATTAATTCCAGTTATCGGGGCTGGAATAGGTCTGAGTGATTTGAATACTTCTTTTGAATATTTTGCCGTTATGGCTCTATTGTCTGGATTTGGTGGTGGTAATTTCTCTTCTTCTATGAATAATATTAGTTACTTTTTCCCTAAAAAGATGCAAGGTTACGCACTCGGTATGAATGCTGGAATTGGAAATCTCGGCGTCGCTGCTATGCAAAAACTTATACCATTAGTAGTCCCTATTGTGATTTTTACAGCTGTTGGTTCTGACATAATTGTCGATGGTGTCCACTTTGCCGGCATTCAAAATGCTGCATGGGTTTGGGTACCACTATTAGTCCTCTCAGTTGTTGGTACTTATTGGGGTATGAATAACTTAATAACTAGTACACCAGATATGCCTACGCCTGGTTTAGCAATAGCCAAAGCTTCATTATTAATCACGTTAGGCTTGGTAGCTGCATTTATTGGTGGCTATCTACTTATCTTTTTAGAAATAAATATGTGGATTGTACTTCCTTTAGTTATTGTCATTTCAATATTGCTAATGAAGTATGCTACACCTTCTGCTATAAGAGAAAATCTAAACAAACAATTTTCTATATTAACAGATAAACATAACTGGATAATGACAGTCATATATACTATGACATTTGGTTCTTTTATCGGATATTCTGCAGCATTCCCTAAGTTGTGTCAAGATATATTTCCAACCGCAGACTATAGATTATGGGTTTTCATTGGGCCTGCTCTCGGTGCTTTGGTTAGACCAATCGGTGGTATTATTGCTGATAAAGTCGATAGTGGTGCAAAAGTTACTATGTGGAGTACAATATTCCAAATCATAGCTGCTCTTTCAGTTGCTTATTTTGTTGTACAAGCTAGAAGTTCAGCAGACCCACTCGAATATTGGTGGCCATTCTTCGGTGCATTCATGGTTCTATTTATAACTACTGGCATCGGAAACGGTTCTACATTTAGAAGCATACCATATATTTTTAGTAAGGAAAAAGCAGGACCTGTATTGGGTTGGACTGCTGCAATTGCTGCTTACGGTGCGTTTATTATTCCAAAAGTATTCGGACAACAAATTAGCGCAGGACATGCTGAATATGCACTCTATGGATTTGCATTTTACTACCTAATCTGTTTAGTCCTCAATTGGTGGTACTATCAAGGTCCAAAAAGAGAATTTGACAATCCTTAGACCTTAGCTAATTTTGCTAAATGATATACGAAGTGGAATAATATCAAAAGGATACACTTCTTATGAAAGAAAGAGTGAGGTTCTATTTTGGAATTAAAAAAATATACATTAACTTAAATAAATAACACTAATAACTAAAGAAAAACTATATGAATATAACAACTGAAAAATTTATTAAAGATGCTTTTGAGAGCCTTTATATGGGAGGTCAGGATGAAGCAAAAGCGGCTGCTGAGCATTTAATTAAAGAAAATAATATCAATGGGTATAATCTCTTGAGTGAATGCTTTCTTATCGATGGTGATGTAACAAAAGCAGCTTCTGTCATTGATGTAGCATTAAAATCATTCCCAAACCATTGGCAATTATGGTTCAAAAAAGCAAATATTGAAACTACTATGAATAGTTTTGATAGTGCTCACGCTTCTTATAAAAAAACATTAGAATTTGAAGGTGTTGATGCTGAATTAATCAGCTTAAATATCGCAGTTCTTATGTGCAAAGAAGACAAGCTAGATGAAGCTTTGAAGTTTGTTGATGGTTGCAGAGTTGTTGACTATCAAAACGAATTTATGTCAGTTAGATATAGAATTTTATTCCTTCAAGAAAAATACTCTCAGATGATTGAAGAATTCAACGATTATGAGGAATCTCTACCCGATAGTTCTGAAGCAATATTCGAAATGTCTGATGTGTATTTTTACCTTGGTCAAGCATACTATAATTTGGGCATAAATGACAAGGCAAAAACATTACTAAAGAAAGCGATTAGAACTGATTTCAGAAATACAGAAGCGATGGAATTATACAGAGAGCTAAATGGGGAAATGACAGTTAATGAGAAGTTATTTATATTCCAAGTTGAAAGAGGGAGAATGTTAGTGATTACAACTCTTGCGGATACAGAGGAAGAAGCCATTGGTTTTATCAAAGAAATATTTGGTGATGATATTCAGATTGCCGAAGCAACAACAATAAATAATCAAAATAATATCGAATTAAAAGGTCTTATAGAAATAGCCATTTAATTATAAGATGGGGTAAGTCCCAAATTAGTGGATACCCCCAAAGTTATTACAAAAAATAATTTAACTTATTCGAGATGTATAACCTACATCTCGAATAAGTCTTATATATATACAAATAGTCATCTCCTGATGGGTTATCCTAGACTATTCGGATGCTTATTATCTCTGAGAGACGAAGTGCGTGATTCACATTTGAAAAAGGGTTTTGGAGGGATTTAGGGAGGTGCTAAATTTATCCTTAATAATATCATTCATTCCTCAATTTTCCCTTGAGCCCCTTGTAATCCCGTCACTCAGAGCTAACGTAGTTAGCGAAGAGTCCAGGAGAGGAAGTCATTATCGTATTTATCAGAATAAGATTGCAGGATGATTAAGTTATTTATGATGTCTTCACTCTTATTTTCCATCTACTTCCTGCTCTTTAGATTTCCTGATATTAATACTGAAGCAAGCATAAAAAGGTAGATTACAACAATGTTTAGTATAAGAAAAGTAAAGTAGTAAGCTACTTTATTACTGGTCACTATTGAAAATATATTTTTCATCACCTCAAAACCCCAAAGTTAACACTTCCATAAGTGCCTACTCTACCACGATTAGCAAAGCTACTGGTTAGGTCATCTCTGTAATCTATTTCATTTTGTATTTCAGGTATTAGATAATCCCTATTGCTAGCTGCCGAACGGAAGAGTATTTTAGCTTTTGGCTTTGCTACTCGTTTGATTTCATTCCACACTCTTAGCTGAGTTTCTTTATCTTCCCAGAACCAATCGAAATGGTCAAGTAGAATAATATGCGAATAACTATTATCGGGACTATTTTTGAGCTGATTATAAAATGTGTCAGTTACTAGCTTCACTTTCCCTACATTTTGTTGTAGTAATCCAAAGTTCTCTTCTTTAAGATAATTAGGACAGGTTTCCTTAGAGTATTGTCCCTTTATATATAAGTACCAGAAGTAGTTTTGCGATAGTGGGAACTCTTTGAACACGGTTCTGAGTGAGCCAACAATGAAGTCATACATATTGTGATAGTCATTATGTACATCGACTAGTTTTGCTTGTGCATCTGGTATTCCAAGAAATGAAAGAGTAAATTTATTTTTCAGTAAGAATTTTGCAACGAAATTATCGAATAGCATTTTCTCTAATTCTAAGTGTAGCTGGTATTGTTCTTCAAGTGTAGAGCAGTTCACCATCTCTTTGACTTTATTAGAAAGTTTTTTATTGAGTTTGAGATGAAAGTAGAACCCACGAGCGATTAACCCCGATGTACCATAATGGTAAAAAGGTGATTTTGAAGTAAAATAATGTTTCTTCTTCAGCCAAAATTGATATGTAGTAGGGGATAGCTGAGGTTTCAAATTGTCAAGAAGAGCATTGATTTCCTTATATTGACCATATCCGAACAAATCAAAAAGTGTATCGTAACTAGTATTCTTGATGGTTGCGATCTTGAATTCTGCTAAAGCGTTTTGTGCAGGGTTTAGATCTACGGAAGTAATAGAGCGAGGGAAATCAAGCAGATAGTCGAGTATATTGTCCCCAGCACTAGTTATAGTGAGTATGTCACTTTCGGAGTTTAAGTCTAATAATTGTCGGTCAATAGCTGGGTCTTCCCAACTAGAATTGAAAATTAATTGATCTTTAACAAAATATTTGAATAAAAAATTCATTAAATCAAAAACTTTTAATTAGATTGCAAACCTTGTTCTGACAAAATATGATAATTTAGTGTTGAAAAAAGAATAAATCAAGAATATTTTGAAATTATTTTAAAAAAAACTTGGATATTAAATTTCAATCCACTAATTTTGTAAGCTCAATAATATTTGGGCAGGTACCGAAGCGGTCAACCGGGGCAGACTGTAAATCTGCTGGGAAATCCCTACGGAGGTTCGAATCCTTCCCTGCCCACAAATATTAGATATTACATAGAATGCGGGAGTAGCTCAGTTGGTAGAGCATCAGCCTTCCAAGCTGAGGGTCGCGGGTTCGAGTCTCGTCTCCCGCTCTAAAACTATCGTAAATTGAGTAGCCAGCGAAAAAGAAATTAGGAATTGAGATACAAAATATCTCAATTTTTTTTCTGTTGAATGTGTGTGCTGGTGTAGCTCAGATGGCCAGAGCGCATCCTTGGTAAGGATGAGGTCGGCGGTTCAATTCCGCTCACTAGCTCAAGAAAGGATAGAAACATGGACTTACACACGGGTGTAGCTCAATTGGTAGAGTAGTGGTCTCCAAAACCATTGGCTGTGGGTTCAAGTCCTACCACCCGTGCTAACTTTTAAATAAAGAGTTTTTTTATGATAGCAAAAATTAAAAAAGTAACTGAAGAAGTAACTGCAGAGATGAAAAAAGTTTCTTGGCCTTCAAGGGAACACCTTTGGAAGTCAAGCCAAATTGTCGTTGTAGTAACTGTTATTATAACGCTTATTGTTTCAGTCTTTGACTGGATAATATCTAATGGCGTTAACACATTGTTTTCTTCATTCTAAGTAAAAAAAAGAAAGATTTATATATGCATGATCCACAAGCACTAGAAGAAGAAAGGAAAAAACCCAATTGGTACGCAATACGTACTTTTACGGGACACGAAGCAAAGGTAAAGAACTTAATCGAAGTTGAATCTAAGAGAATTGGAATCGACGATAGGATACTAGAAGTTATTATACCCGAAGAAACTGTGTTCGAAGTAAGAGGTGGTAAACGTCGTACTAAAACAAGGAATTTCCTACCTGGTTACATCATCTTACACGCGGTCTTAGACCTAAAAGTGCAAGATGTTATTCAGAATTTGCCTTCTGTAGTCAGTTTTGTTGGACGTCGTAACGATGCAACTCCACTTCGTAAAGATGAAGTAAGTAGAATAATCGGCAGACTAGAAGAAAGAAAGGACATAGCAACTATTGATACTCAGTTCCAAGTCGGAGACCCAGTGAAGGTTATCGATGGGCCATTCAATACGTTCTCTGGTTCTGTGAAAGAAGTGAATAACGAAAAACAAAAATTGAAAGTAGAAGTTGGAATTCTTGGACGTAAAACTCCAGTTGAACTTGACTTTAGTCAAGTTGAAATTGAAAATCCGACTGATAATAATTAATATCTAATCAAAAGAGTTTATAATGGCTAAAAAAGTTGCTGGTACATTCAAGCTGCAGTTAAAAGCCGGTGAAGCGTCAATGGCCCCACCAGTAGGTCCTGCTTTCGGTCAAAGAGGTTTGAATGGTATGGAATTCGTAAAAGCATTTAACGCTGCTACGCAGAATGATAGAGGACTTATCATTCCTGCACAAGTGACGTTTTTTGCTGACAAGTCTTTTACGTTTGTTACCAAATCGCCTCCTGCTGCAGTACTAATCAAGAATATACTAAAGTTGAAAAGTGGTTCGGGTGAACCCAATAAAACAAAGGTTGGAGTTATCACTCGTGCACAGTGCGAGGAAATAGCTAAAATTAAAATGGAAGATTTGAATTGTTCATCTATGGAATCAGCTGTTGATATGATCAAAGGAACAGCTAGAGCTATGGGTGTTAACTTCAAAGGTTAATTTTATCTATTATAATTATTGGAAAACAAAATGAACAAACATGGTAAAAAGTACGCAGCAATTGCTACTAAAATAGACAAGAATAAAAAGTATTCCGTAGATGAAGCCATTGAATTTATCAAATCAAACCCTTCTGCAAAATTCGATGAGTCGTTCGAAATCTCTATGAACTTAGGGGTTGATCCTCGTAAATCTGACCAAAATATCCGTGGTACTGTCTCATTACCTCACGGTACTGGTAAATCAGTAAGAGTATTAGTATTTGCTAAAACTCCTAAAGATAAAGAAGCATTGGATGCTGGTGCAGATTACGCTGGTCTAGACGAATACGTTGAGAAAATCAAATCCGGCTGGGCTGACGTAGATGTAATAGTTGCTACTCCTGACGTAATGGGTGAAGTAGGTAAACTAGGTCGTGTTTTAGGACCTCGTGGACTTATGCCTAATCCGAAGGTAGGAACAGTTACTTTTGATGTAGCGAAGGCAGTCGAAGAACTAAAAGCTGGTAAGATTGAGTATCGTGTTGATAAATCTGGTAATATAGCCGGTGCTGTTGGCAAATGTACTTTCTCTGCTGACGCTTTGAAAGATAACGTTAGCTTATTCTATGAAACTATATTGAAAAGCCGTCCATCATCAGCTAAAGGTAAATTCGTTAAGAATGTTTACGTTAGCTCGACTATGGGTCCAAGTTTGAATATAGATGAAAGTAGTTTTAAAGTTAGTTAATAACAAAAAAAATAAACAAAAAATTTACGCACTCTAAGTTAAATGCTTCTACATTTAATCCATTATTGGATAACAAAAGGTAACTAAACAATGATTACATTAGAGAAGAAAAAACAAATAGTCGAAGAGATACAAGGATATCTTGAGAAAGCTAGTGCTGCTTATCTAATTGACTTTGAATTCATGACCGTTGCAGAATCGAACAAATTTCGTTCGGAATTGCGTAATGGTGGTTTTGATTACAAAGTAGCTAAGAACACTGCGTTCCGTCGTGCAATAGAAGGCAATGAAAAATTTGCTTTCCCTGAGACGGATTTCAAGGGTTATTCTGGTATGGTATTCGGTTATGAAGATCCAGTTACTCCTGCTAAAATCATCAAAAAAGCTTTCGACAGTAAAGAAAGACCAAAGTTAAAAGCAGCCATCATAGATGGTAAGTACTTCGATAGTACTCAGCTGAAAACATTGGCTTCATTGCCTACGAAAGAAGAAATCATGGCTGCAATCGTTGGTTCTATCAACGCTCCAGCTTCTGGTATTCATGGTGCTATTAGTGCAGTAATGCGTGATCTTGCCTACGTGATTCACGAAGGTGTCAAATCAAAAAGCGATGTCGCTTAATTTTATAAATTAGTAAACAATATTTTTTTATTAGGAGTTTAATATGTCTGAAATAGTAGAAAAGCTAGTAGAGCAAATTGGTGCTTTAACTTTAGTAGAAGCTGCAGCTTTGAAAGAAGCATTAGAAGAAAAATTTGGTGTTAGTGCTGCTGCACCTATGATGATGGCTGCTTCTGGTGGTGGTGACGCTGCTGGTGCTGAAGAAGTTAAAGATAGCTTTGACGTTGAATTGACTGACATTGGAGCTAGCAAGCTTAATGTTATCAAAGCAGTTAGAGAAATCACTGGTCTTGGCTTGAAAGAAGCTAAAGAAAAAGTTGAATCTGCTCCTTGTATCGTGAAAGACGGTGCAAATAAAGCAGAAGCTGACGAACTAAAAGCTAAGCTTGAAGAAGCTGGTGCTAAAGTTACGTTAAAATAATTCTATGAATTAATCGGCTAGGCAATATTACTTTATTGCTTAGTCGATATATTTTACTAAAAGTATTGATAAATTTATCTAATAAAAAACATATTCTGATATAGATTCAGGGTTTTTTGACCAAATACCTTAAGTTAGGTGCTTTGTCAAAAAATCCTTTTCCTGTATAAAGAACACGAAGAAATCGGAGTACTTCAAATATGAGTGCCATTACTAAGGAAACTATTAATTCTACGTTAGTCCAAAAATACCCGAAGTTGTCAACTTCACGTGGTATCCATAGACTAAGAGATAGAGTTACCTTTGCAAAATCTAATATTTCTAAATCTAATTATCCGGATTTGTTGAACATTCAGTTAGAAGCGTATGACGACTTCTTGCAAGAGAATGTTCCTCCTCATAAAAGAGAGATGAAAGGACTTCAACAGTCTTTCCATCAGAATTTTCCTATCTTGGATAATTCAGAAATATTTCAATTGGAATTCATTGAATATACAATTGAAAAACCTAAATATGCAGAAGAAGAATGTAGAGAAAGAGAACTTACTTACTCAAAACCACTAAAAGCTAAACTTAGACTATCAAGTAAAGCTGATAAAGAATCTGAAGACTATATAGAAGCTGTTGAACAAGAAGTATATCTTGGTAACATCCCTTCTATGACACCTAAAGGTACTTTTATCATCAATGGTGCAGAGAGAGTAATCGTATCACAAATTCACCGTTCACCCGGCGTATTTTTTGATGATGCAGTTCACCCTAACGGAACACGTATTTATTCTGCTCGTATCATACCTTTCAGAGGGTCATGGGTCGAGTTTACTACTGATATACACGAAATTATGTATGCGTATATCGATAGAAAGAAAAAATTCCCTGTTACTACATTACTTCGTGCTATCGGATATTCTTCAGATGAAGATATTCTATCACTTTTCGGTCTAGCAAATGACTTCAAGTTAGAAGATGTTGCTGATGAGCACATTGGTCGTAAGATTGCATCAGATGTAATCGACATGGCTACTGGTGAGATCATCGCCACTCGTGATATGGTATTAGATGAAGAATTATTCAAAAAATTAAAAGAATCAGATGCTGAAGATATAAAGCTTTATGGCTTTATAGACCCTACTGATGAGCCACTTATCGCTCGTACTATAACTAAAGATACTTCTCGTAATAGAGATGACGCTTTGGAATCAATATATAGAACGCTAAGATCAAGTGAGCCGCCAGATGTGGAAACAGCTGAACTATTATTAGAAAGATTATTTTTCAGCGAAAAAAGATATGATCTAGGAATAGTAGGTAGATACAGATTGAACGACCGTTTGGGTCTTGATATCGATGAGAGTGTCACTACTTTAACTAATACTGATATCGTTGAGATTATCAAACAACTTATTGAGCTACACACTGCTAAGCATACTGGTGACGATATTGATCACTTAGGTAATCGTCGTGTCAGAACTGTTGGTGAGCAATTGGGCTCTCAATTCAATGTTGGTCTTGCTCGTATGGCTCGTACTATCAAAGAAAGATTAAGTATTCACGACGGCGAAAATCTAACTCCTTCTGAGTTAGTAAACGCTAGAACTATCAGTTCTGTTGTGAACCAATTCTTTGGTACTAACCAACTATCTCAGTTTATGGATCAAACAAATCCATTAGCAGAGATTACTCATAAGAGAAGAACTTCTGCACTAGGCCCAGGTGGTTTAACAAGAGAAAGAGCAGGTTTTGAGGTACGTGACGTTCACTATACACATTATGGTCGTCTTTGTCCTATCGAGACTCCTGAGGGGCCAAACATTGGTCTTATTTCATCACTCGCTATTCACGCAGAAATCAATACTTTAGGGTTTATCCAAACTCCTTACCGTAAGGTTGTTAATGGAGTTGTAACAGAAGATATCGAATATTTGACAGCTGAAAAAGAAGATGGTAAAGTTATCTGTACTTGTTCTACACTTACAGATGAAAATGGAAGATTAATCGGTGACAAAGTGAAAGCTCGTCAATCTGGTGATTTCGTTCTAGTTTCTGCTGAAGAAGTTGATTACATAGACGTATCAACGGATCAAATTACATCACTTGCATCTTCTATGATTCCTTTCCTAGAACATGATGATGCCAACCGTGCCCTGATGGGTGCGAATATGCAGCGTCAAGCAGTACCGCTATTGAAACCAAAAGCACCTATAGTAGGTACTGGTATGGAAGCAAAAGCGGCGAAAGATTCTAAGACTATGATATTAGCTGAATCTGATGGTATAGTGGAGTATGTGAGTGCAAAAGAAATTCGCGTTCGCTATGAAGATAAAAGAACAGAAGACGATAGATTAACTGGCTTCGAGTTCGAAGAAGTTAAAACTTATAAATTATTAAAGTTCTTTAGGACTAACCAAGATACTTGTATCAACCAAAAACCACTAGTATTAGCTGGTCAGAAAGTTGTATTGGGGCAACCTCTATGTGATGGTGCTTCTACTGAGCAAGCAGAACTTGGTTTAGGACAAAACGTTTTAGTTGCATTCATGCCTTGGAGAGGGTACAATTTTGAGGATGCGATTATCGTTTCTGAAAGATTTGTAGCCGAAGATGTATTTACTTCTATTCATATAGAAGAATTTACACTTCAAGTAAGGGACACTAAGCGTGGTGAAGAAGAATTTACGCGTGAGATTCCTAACGTAAGTGAAGAGTCAACGAAAGATCTTGACGAACATGGTATTATCCGTTCGGGAGCTAAAGTAGGTGAGGGTGATATCCTCATCGGTAAGATTACTCCTAAAGGTGAAACTGATCCAACTCCAGAAGAAAAATTACTAAGAGCAATCTTTGGTGATAAAGCTGGTGATGTAAAAGATGTTTCTCTAAAAGGTAGCCCTGGTCTAAAAGGTGTGGTTATCAATACAAAACTATTCTCTAGAAGAGTATTGACTACTGACAAAGAAATTAGAACAAGAGAAAGAAAACGTAAAGAAGCAATCGCAAGAAGAGAACGTAAAGTCGTTAAACAAGTTGATGAAGAATTCATCAGCAGATTAGGTGGAATACTAGAAGATAAAAAAATCTTGGGTATGAAGCTAAACAATAACGTTAACGTATATCGTGGTGGATCAAATGTAACTACTGCTGATTTGCTTGATAAATTCGAAGAAGGATTGCTAAAACCAGAATTATTAGATGTGGATGCAGGTATTGTAGAAGACGAAAGAACTTCTTCATTGCTGAAAGATCTATATGTCAACTACTTGAAATACAGAAATGATGTCAAAACAGACTTCAAAACTGAGAAAAACAAGTTAGCCGCTGGTGATGAATTGCAACCAGGTATTTTACAAATGGCTAAAGTTTACGTAGCTAAAAAACGTAAATTGCAAGTAGGTGATAAAATGGCGGGTCGTCACGGTAATAAAGGTATTGTATCTAAAGTTGTAAAGCTTGAAGATATGCCCTTCTTACCAGACGGAACTCCAGTCGATATCGTACTAAACCCACTTGGTGTACCATCGCGTATGAACTTGGGACAATTGTATGAGACTGCACTAGGTTGGGCTGGAGATAAATTGGGTGTACACTTTGCTACTCCTATTTTCGATGGTGGAACTTGGGAAGAAGTTGGAGACTTCTTAGAGGAAGCTGGCTTACCACGCAATGGTAAAACTAAGCTTATAGATGGTAGAACTGGAGAAGCATTTGACCAAGAAGTGACTGTTGGGTATATTTATATGCTGAAACTATCTCACTTAGTGGAAGACAAACTTCACGCACGTTCTATCGGCCCGTACTCACTTATAACTCAGCAACCTCTTGGTGGTAAAGCACAATTTGGTGGTCAGAGATTAGGAGAGATGGAAGTTTGGGCACTAGAAGCTTATGGAGCTGCTCATACTCTACAAGAGATGCTAACTATCAAGTCAGATGATGTACAAGGTAGAGCAAAAATGTACGAAGCGATTGTAAAAGGCGATAACTTGCCTAACCCTAATATACCTGAATCATTCAACGTATTAGTAAGGGAACTACAAGGTCTTTGTTTAGATATAGAAATTGAATAAACTAAAAATATATAAATAGGAGTACTCCTATGCAATCAATACCATTACCGAAAAAAGGTTACGATAAGATATCCATAAAGATTGCTTCGCCAGATGACATATTAAATAGGTCAAGGGGTGAAGTAACTAAACCGGAAACTATCAATTACCGTTCTTTTAGACCAGAGAAAGATGGACTTTTCTGTGAAAAAATATTCGGCCCGATCAAAGATTGGGAATGTGCGTGTGGTAAGTATAAAAGAATTAGATACAAAGGTATTGTGTGTGATAGATGTGGGGTAGAAGTTACTCAAAAATCTGTACGTCGCGAACGTATGGGTCACATCATGCTTGCAGTTCCTGTTGTTCACGTTTGGTTCCTACGTACTCTGCCTAGTAAGATAGCAGGTATATTAGGTATGACTACGAAAGATGTAGAGCGTATAGCTTACTACGAATCTTATGTAGTTGTTCAACCGGGTGGAACTGGTCTTCAAAATAAAGATTTGTTGACTGAGGAACAATATCTAGAAGTAATAGATTCATTGCCTCCTGAACACTTTGAATTAGATGATGAAGACGAAGCAAAGTTCGTTGCTCTAATCGGTGGTGAAGCAATTAAAGAACTTCTGAAAAGGGTAAAACCAATAGAAGATTACCATAGATTGAAAGAAAGATTAAAAACTGAAACTTCGCAAACTAGAAAGAAAGATATTCTAAAACGTTTGACTATCTTAGATGCATTCGGTCCGAATGCTGAGAAAGAAATGCCAAATGATCCTGATTGGATGGTTTTAGATATTATTCCTGTTATTCCACCAGACCTAAGACCACTTGTGCCTTTGGAAGGTGGTAGATTTGCGACTTCTGATTTGAATGACCTTTACAGAAGGGTTATCATCAGAAACAACAGATTAAAAAGACTAATTGATATCAAAGCTCCTGAAGTAATTCTTAGAAATGAGAAACGTATGCTTCAAGAATCTGTAGATGCACTATTCGATAACTCGAGAAGAGCGGTACGTAGTGATTCGCAAAGAGCATTGAAGTCTTTGGCCGATACATTAAAAGGGAAATCTGGTAGATTCCGTCAGAACTTGCTTGGTAAACGTGTTTACTATTCTGGTCGTTCGGTTATCGTAGTTGGTCCTGAGCTGAAGCTACACGAATGTGGTCTTCCTAAAGATATGGCTGTTGAGCTATTCAAACCATTTATCATACGTAAGTTGATAGAGCGTGGATATGTAAAAACAGTTAAGTCAGCGAAAAAATTAGTAGAAAGAAAGACAGATGAAGTATGGGATATATTGGAAAAAGTAATCCAGGGTCACCCTGTTATGCTTAACCGTGCTCCTACTCTTCACCGTTTGGGTATCCAAGCATTCCAACCTAGATTGGTCGAAGGTAAAGCAATTCAGCTTCACCCGTTAGTTTGTACTGCATTCAACGCCGATTTTGACGGTGATCAGATGGCAGTCCATCTACCAATCAGTTACGAAGCACAATTGGAAGCATTCTTACTTATTCTTGCTCCGCATAATATTATGCATACACAGAATGGTGATCCTATTGCCGTTCCATCGCAAGATATGGTATTAGGTGTTTATTACCTTACTAAACACAAACCAGATGCCAAAGGCGAAGGTAAAATGTTCGGTAACACTGAAGAAGTAAAATTAGCTTATGACAACAAAGTTGTCGAACTGCATGCTAAAATTAAACTTCGTTGGGAAGGTAAAATGATTGAAACTACAGTTGGTAGAGCTATGTTTAACGACATCGTTCCTCCTGCTATGGGCTATATAAATGAGTTATTGACTAAGAAGAGATTAAGACAGATTATTGGTTCTTGTTTCAGAACAACTGGACTAGATGTAACTGTTATATTCTTGGACAAACTAAAAGAACTAGGTTTCTTCTATGCAACTCGTGGTGGTCTATCTGTAAGTATTCATGATGTTAAAATTCCTGAATTGAAAACTAAAATCATCAACGATGCTGATAAGAAAGTAGATGGCATAGAGTTGGCTTACACCAACGGTGTTATCAGTGGTGGTGAAAGATATAATAAGATTATTGATACATGGTCAAATGCGACTAACAAAGTAGCCGATAAACTTTACTCAGAAATAGCTAAAGACAAACAAGGGTTTAACTCTTTCTGGATGATGCTTGACTCTCAAGCGAGAGGGTCTAAAGAGCAAATCCGTCAGTTAGCTGGTATGCGTGGTCTGATGGCGAAACCTAAAAAATCAGTTTCTGGTTCTACAGGTGAGCTAATCGAAAACCCAATTATCTCTAACTTCAAGGAAGGTCTATCTATCCTTGAGTACTTTATCTCTACACACGGTGCTCGTAAAGGTCTAGCCGATACGGCATTGAAAACTGCCGATGCGGGCTATCTAACTCGTAGATTGCATGATGTAGCACAAGATATGATCATAACTGATCGTGACTGTGGTACTATCAGGGGTGTAGAAATGGAAGCTCTTAAAGATGGGGAAGAAGTCAAAGAACCGCTTTACGAAAGAATTTTAGGCCGTGTTGCTCTAGTAGATGTACACGATAATATTACTGATGAACTACTCGTTAACGCTGGTGAAATAATCGATGAAACTATTGCTCAGAAGATAGAAGGTTCGTCTGTAGAGAAAATAAACATTCGTTCTGTATTAACTTGCGAAAACCGTCGTGGTGTTTGTGCTAAGTGTTACGGACGTAATATGTCAACTTCACGTCTTGTGGACGTTGGGGAAGCAGTTGGTACTATAGCTTCACAATCAATCGGTGAACCGGGTACACAGCTTACACTAAGAACGTTCCACACAGGTGGATCGGCTTCATTAGTAGCTTCACAATCAACAGTTAATGCTAAGTTCGACGGTATTATCCAATTCGAAAATATGAGAACTGTTTCTTATATGGGCGAATCAGGTGAAATATCTATCGTTGTTTCTCGAAGTGGTGTTATCAATCTAATTGACCCTGAGTCTAATCGTAAGATTACATCTTATGACGCTACTTATGGTGCTACGATTGAAGTACAAGATGGTGACAAGGTTACTAAAGGACAACTAATATACGAATGGGATCCATATAACTCTTCTATCGTTTCGGAAGTTGCGGGTAAAGTAAATTATAAAGATTTATTACCTAACGTTACTTACCGTGAAGTTAATGATGAGCAAACTGGTCACATAACGAAAGTTGTTATTGATTCTAGAGATAGAACTAAATCTCCTACTATCGAAATACTTGATGAAGCTGGTGAAGTAATACGTACTTACAATATCCCTTCTCGTGCTCAACTAAGAGTAGAGAACAATGAAGATATTGGGTCTGGTACTCAATTAGTTAAGATTCCAAGAGACATGGGTCGTACAAGAGATATCACGGGTGGTTTGCCTAGGGTAACTGAACTCTTCGAAGCTCGTTCTCCTCATAATCCAGCTATTGTAACTGAGATTGACGGTATCGTATCATTCGAAAAACCTAAGCGTAATCAACGTGTTGTGAGAATCACTTCACTCGATGAGAAGACAGAATCAGAATACTTAGTACCTGTTGGACGTCATATATTGGTTCAAGAGAAAGACTTTATACGTGCTGGTGATAGAATCTCCGAAGGTTCGATCAACCCACACGATATATTGAAAATCAAAGGTCCAAACGCTGTACAAGAATACTTAGTAAATGAAATACAAGAAGTTTATCGTATGCAAGGTGTTAAGCTGAATGATAAGCACATAGAAGTAATTGTTCGTCAAATGCTTCAGAAAGTGAAAATCATTGACTCTGGTGATACACACATGCTAGAAAACGAAAACTTTGATAAGATTAAGTTTATAGATGACAACGAAGCTGTTAAATCATTAGTAGTCGTAACTGACAAAGGTGATTCTAACTACAACGAGAATTATCTGTATCCAAGAAGAAAAGTAAAAGCTGTAGTTAAGGACTTGAAGAAAAAAGGCAAGACTCCTCCAGATTTCAGACCAGCAGAGCCGTCTATCGGTGAACCAATACTATTGGGTATCACTCAGGCATCTCTGAAAACTGAAAGTTGGCTGTCTGCTGCTTCGTTCCAACAAACGACTGCTGTTCTTTCTGACGCTGCTATATCAGCTAAGGTCGATTACTTGAAGGGCTTGAAGGAAAACATTATCTTAGGTCAACTAATACCTGCTGGTACTGGTTTGAGAAAGTACCAAGATATGCACATAGCAAGTACTATCGGTAATATATTCGGTCACAATCCGAAGCCAGTTGAAGAAGTGAAAGAAGAGAAAATAGAAGCATAATCTTCTGTCTTTATCTCAAATTACAAAAGCCGAATTAGTTAATACTGATTCGGTTTTTTTGTTTAATGGAAAATAGTTATTTTAGAATATCTTAAACAGAATCCTAATAAAAATGAAATATTTAATTGTACTTATAGCATTGTTTTTAAATGTATTAGCAGCAAATGCACAGTATGAATTTGTAAAAGTACATAATGAAGTTTTTGAATCCCCTGAAGAAAGGGGATTCTTTTTAAATTTAAAATGTCAAGATGACACTTGTGTCTCAATTAATACTGTTGGTGGATTTGCTAAAATAATTACTTCTACAAATAGTGGAAATGATTGGAATGTCCCCTTTACTTATATAAACCAAGAAGAAAATGATCAGTATGTTCAACCTACAAATGGCGGATTCACTGATAATTATATCTACTATGCAGGTATGGGCGGAGTAATAACATATTCGGAGAATAGTTTTACTGAATTTAAGGTGATTAAAACACCAATTACCTATTTACTGGGCAGAGTTGATAATGCACGTATACTAAAAGATACTGTCTATTTTACTCATTCTTTTGATATTTTCAAAAAGCATTTACGTGATGAAAAGTGGGTGACGCTCCATCCTTTTGATAAAAAGGTAATTATAGACATGGAAATAGATGAAAAATCTAACTCTATTTATTGCATTTTGAATAATATTGACAATAATAGTGATGAATATGAACTCAATGAAAGAATATTTGCTGTTTCAAGAGATATGGGTTACACTTGGACTTTGATGAAAACTGGTTATGATGTACGGTTTATAACTGTCAACAGAAGTCAAATATGGTTAGTTGGTGGTGAGGAAAATGGGAATGGAGCGCAAAGAGATGATGTAATATTACTTTCGACAAACTCAGGTGTTGATTGGGAAGTTTCAAGGTTCAAACTTTCAGAAAATTCTGGTGCTGGGCTTCATGGTTTGAAAATGAAAAATGATCATGAAGGAATTGCTTATGGTAATAATGGTAATTTTTTAAGAACAACAAATGCTGGTCAAAGTTGGGAAAGATTATCAATTAATGATGAGGTTGATAATATTGGTTTTAAACCTTCGATAATGGTTTTGGATTGGAACAAATATGGTGAACCAATTCTAGGTATTAGTGGGATGGGTATTTACATTGGTAAAAATGAAACTTCAGTAGAGAATTTCAATTTAAATGAAGTAACACCGCAAATATTCACTAATCTACTTAATATTAATATCACAGAACATAATGTCACCAATGAACTTACTCTTTATTCAATAGAGGGTAGGACTGTTTATCAAAATGAATTAAATTATGGTAGTACAACACTTGATTTATCTTTTCTTATTCCAGGTGTTTACTTTGCTAAGATTAATAATAGATTCATTAGATTGTTAAAACAGTAATATTCTTCTAAATATCAAATTACAAAGCCGAATTAGTTAATACTGATTCGGCTTTTTTAGTTTTCTATTTTGTACTAATTGTAAAGATTAAAAGGGTGTTTTCTTTATACTATAATCCCCAAGCAAAAACATTCTTCCATAATCAGAGGGGTCTATTTCAGTTGGGTAATCTGGCTCTTTAACGTAATATAGACCTATGCTGTCTGCTATTGCATAGTAAGTAGTATCCTTTTGGTTGATTTTAGTTTCTACACCGTTACTTATTTCAGTTCCAACAGCATTTAATATACCCATGAATCCATATATTTTAACTGTTTTGCCGTTTATCTCCTTCGAGAAATTCCCAGTTTTCTTGCCAGTCATAGTCATAGTCCCGGTTGCTTTATAATCCTCTTGTTCTACAGTGACTTGCTTCGTATAGATTTGCCATTCATCTTGAGCAAAACTATAAAAAGTCATCCATTCATCAGGAAAATAATTCTTACCATCACTACTAAGCGATTCATAATCAACATGACCATAAATAGCATTATTATCTTTACTCAAATACTTAATTTGAAGAGTGTAATCATCTACTTCGTAGGCCTCTTTCCCACGGTATGTGAGCTTCTGAGTTACCAAGTAAGTATCAGTGAAGTTGGATTCACCAGTCGGCTCATGATTTTCATCCAAATCATAAAAATTCATTTCCCATTGATTACCAATCGCTAATGGAAAGTCAAAAGACTCCACTTTAGATGGGTCACTTGGAGTATCATCACTACAAGAGGCAAAGAGAATAAATGTAAAAGCTACAATAACACCCGATATTATTTTCATATTAATCCTTAATAATTATAAAACTGTTCACTTTTTTAATACAATACTTATGGCGGTTATCTCATTTATTGCTACTTCTACATAGCTTTTATATATTTAGTTACCTATATTTTCTACTGCTAGGGTATTTCCACCTTTCAGTTTATTCTTGTGATAATGATAGTATTTCTTGATCAGATAAAGCCCTGTCAAATAAGTAAACATCGTCCATCGCACCATGATAGGAACTTAGTTGGTCTGGTCTAGCACCTATCGAGGCATTGTAACCAGATATTTGCGGTGTTTGCATACCAGTAGCTACATGAACTTCAGCTCCATTTATATAAAAAGTGGCAGTACCATTGATAAATGTTACTGCAATATGTTGCCATTCATCAGGAAAAATAATAGTTGTAGTTGCTTGTGTAGTTAAACTAGTGTTATAGGTTGACAAAAATAGGTTAGAGTTTTTTGTTATTCCAAATGCCCATGACGCTTTACCAGATCCACTACCTCCCCACTTTGAAATACAATCATAATATCCGGCACCATTCTCGCCTAGTGAAGCCAGTGGCTTTATCCATAGTGATATTGTAAATTCGTTTCTAAGTTGAAGTGATGTTGGTAATAGAACTTTTGATTTTAATGAACTCTTGCCAAAGAAATTGGCCGCAGATTCAAAATTATTTCTTCTGTCATTTACAAAGGTTACATTATCCATACTACTAATATAAGCATTCGGGGCATAGTCTGTAGCATCTCCGTCAAACTTCCAATTTCCAATCATATCTTCTATATCTGTTAGCACTACTTCTTTATAAGTAAAATTAAATGTATCGCTTATACTAAAGCTGTAATAATCTTTTGCGATGACATACCATTGATATTGTTCCGATTCGCTGAATGTGAATTCATCATCGTAATATTTAGACTTTAGGTTGTTAGCAATTGATTTGAAATCAGAGCCCATCTTTCTGAAATATACATCATATAGTAAACTGTCATTGTCGATATCATTTCCTTCCCATCGGAATTTTATTTTATTAGTGCTAACTTTAAAGTCCTCAGATGGAAATAATAAGGTTGGTTTTTCAGGTTTAGTGTTCACTGACTCCATAGAAGTAATGAATAGTTCTATATTATTAGTTATTTGATCACTAACCTTAATTTTCGAAGTATAAGCGAAGTAGTTCTTATGTTTTATATTCAAATCATATAGGTCAGGACTAATTTCGGGAAGTTCAAATTTACCATTCTCGTCACTCCTAGTGGTAGAAGTTATAGGAAATGTGCTAATAATAGCTCCGCTAACAGGTAAGTCTGTGGCTGAGTCAAAGACATAACCCTTTATCATACCTTTCATAATGGTGACTTTGTCGTCCTTAGGAGCCGTTGGACTCTCTTCGTCAGTACAGGACACAAGTACTAATATTAGTAGTGTTGATAGTAAAATACTTTTCATTATATTAAATCCTAAGTTGAATATCTTTACAAACTAATTTAAGGAAATAAGAAATAAATAAAAATTATTCAAAAAAATATGAAATTTATTTTGTAGATTAAAAGTATTCTGCTTAATTTTGTTATCTGTATGAAATCTCAAAAAGTAAAATGTGTGTTTGAGACTTCTAAACATAAAAAAATTAGAAACATAAAAAATTTCGTAGGTCTATTAAAATGTTTAATATTGAAAAACTTCGTAATATTGGTATAGCTGCTCATATTGATTCTGGTAAAACAACAGTATCTGAGCGTATTTTATTCTATACTGGTAAGATTCACAAAATTTCTGAAGTTCGTGGTAAAGATGGTGTCGGTGCTAAAATGGACAGCATGGAGCTGGAAAGAGAAAAAGGTATCACTATCCAATCTGCTGCTACTTTCTGTGAGTGGAAAGGTTATTCTATTAACGTTATTGATACTCCCGGTCACATTGACTTCACAGTTGAAGTAGAGCGTTCACTTAGAGTATTGGATGGAGCTGTATTGGTACTTTGTTCAGTAGCTGGTGTGCAATCACAATCTATTACTGTAGATAGACAAATGCGTCGTTATGGTGTACCTCGTCTTGCGTTTATAAATAAATGTGATAGATCTGGTGCTAATCCTGATAGAGTAATTAGTCAACTTAAAGATAAGTTGAAGCATAATCCCGTTCAAATTACAATGGAAGTTGAGTTAGAAGACAAATTCAATGGTATTATTGATCTATTGAAAATGAAAGCTCTTTACTTTGAAGGTGATGACGGAGAGAGAATTATTGAAAAGGAAATTCCTGAAGATAAATTAGCTCGTGCAAAAGAGAAAAGAGTAAAAATGATAGAGTCATTAGCTGACTACAGTGATGAAATTGCTGAAAAATTCCTAATGGAAGAAGATTTCACAATTGAAGAGTTGCAATCAGCAATTAGAAAAGCAACTATTTCTCAGGATATCACTCCTGTTCTAGTTGGTACTGCTCTTAAAAACCAAGGTGTCCAAACTTTATTGGATGCTGTTATTGATTATTTGCCAAATCCAAAAGAAGTAGAAAACTTCGCATTAGATTTGGATCAAGAAGAGAAAAAAGTTCCTTTAGATATTAATCCTGATAAGCCATTAGTGGCATTGGCATTCAAATTAGAAGATGGTCAATTTGGTCAGCTTACTTATATGAGAATATACCAAGGTGTATTGACAAAGGGTGAAAACATATTTAATACAAGTACAGATAAGAAATATAAAATTCCTAGATTAGTAAGAATGCACTCAGACGAAATGGTAGAGATTGAAACAGCACAAGCTGGTGATATCGTTGCTACATTTGGTATTGATTGTGCATCTGGTGATACTTTTGGTGACGGCAAATTGCATTACTCTATGGAGACTATGTATATTGCTAATCCAGTTATTGAGTTAACTGTAAAGCCTAAAGATAAAGCAGGTCAAGTGAATTTTTCTAAAGCATTAAATAGATTTACTAAAGAAGATCCTACATTCCAAGTAGCTCGTGATGACGAATCAGGTGATACAATAATCAAAGGAATGGGTGAGCTTCACTTAGAAATCTACATAGAAAGAATAAAACGTGAGTTTAAAACTGATGTCATAGTAGGTGAACCTAAAGTTGCTTATAGAGAGGCGATTAGTATGCCTATTGATTATGATTATACTCACAAGAAGCAATCTGGTGGTTCTGGTCAATATGCACGTATAGCGGGTAGATTTGAGCCTATGGAAGCAAGTGCAGAAGAAACTTACTTATTCGAGAATAAGATAGTCGGTGGTTCAGTTCCTAGAGAATATATACCAGCTGTAGATAAAGGTTTCCAAGAACAACTTAAAGAAGGTGTATTAATTGGTCAACCAGTAGTTGGTGTAAAAGCATTACTTAATGACGGTTCAACTCACGCAGTTGATTCATCAGATGGTGCATTTAAAATTGCTGCAAAAGCTGCTATTAGAGAATCTCTAAGAAAAGCTGGTCCAGTAATCTTAGAGCCAATAATGAAACTAGAAACTAGTTGTCCTGAAGAATTCCAAGGTGTAGTAATCGGTCAAATCAACCAAAGACGTGGTTTGATTCTTACAACTACAATGGATGCTACTTATGTTGTAGTTGAAGCAGAAGTGCCTTTGAAGGAAATGTTTGGTTATTCTACTGACTTACGTTCAGCTACTCAAGGAAAAGGTGAATTTACAATGGAATTCGCGAAGTACGAGAGAGTTCCGAAGTCTGTTCAAGAAGAAATTATTAGAGCTTACGAAGAAGCTGAAGCTCAAAAATCATAAATTATTAGAAAAATGTCGAAATAGTTTTGAGATTGCAAATAAAACTATTAACTTTGCATCCTCTATTTAATACGGCAATAAAAAAAATAACGGAGAACTTTAGTGCCTACTATAAGTCAATTAGTCAGAAAAGGAAGAAAGAAGCAGATCAAGAAAAGTAAATCTGCTGCTTTGGTGAATTGTCCCCAAAGAAAGGGTGTTTGTACTAGAGTGTATACTACTACACCTAAGAAACCAAACTCTGCGCTTAGAAAAGTAGCTCGTGTTAGACTAACTTCAGGTTTTGAAGTTTCAGCTTATATTGGCGGTGAAGGTCATAACTTGCAAGAGCACTCTATAGTAGTTGTTAGAGGCGGTAGAGTAAAAGATTTACCAGGTGTTAGGTATCACATCGTTAGAGGTACTGCTGATACACAAGGTGTAGAAGGAAGAAAACAAGGTCGTTCTAAATACGGCACTAAAAAACCTAAGTAAATAAAGAATTGAAATGAGAAAGAAACAAGCAGAAAAACGTAGAATTAGTCCTGATCCTCAATACAATGATTTGATAGTTGCAAAATTTATCAATATCATTATGGATGATGGTAAAAAAGCAGTTGCAAGTAAATTAGTTTACAAGGCTTTCACTGAAGTTGGTGAAAAGACTGAAAAGAACCCTCTAGAAGTATTTAGAGAAGCTTTGACTAATGTTGCTCCTATGTTGGAAGTAAAATCACGTAGAGTAGGTGGTGCAACTTACCAAGTACCTCAGGAAGTTAGAGAAGACAGAAGAGTTGCGTTAGCATTACGTTGGATCAAATCATTCTCATCTGCTCGTAGAGAAAAATCAATGGCTAGTAAATTAGCTAGCGAAATTATAGCAGCTTCGAAAGGTGAAGGTGCTTCTGTTAAGAGAAGAGAAGATATGCATAGAATGGCCGAAGCTAACAAAGCATTCGCTCATTTTAGATGGTAATCTGAATTTATTGTTCTTTGAAATCTTTAAAAGAAAAAAACTAAAATGCCAAGAACTGTTCCTATAGAGAAAGTCAGAAATATTGGAATAATGGCTCACATTGATGCTGGTAAGACTACTACTACCGAACGCATCTTGTTTTATACCGGCTATCTGCATAAGATAGGTGAAGTTGATGAAGGTACTGCTTTCATGGACTTTATGGAACAAGAGAAGGAAAGAGGTATTACTATACAATCTGCTGCTATCCCTACCGAATGGAAGGGTAACAAGATTAATATAATAGATACTCCTGGTCATGTTGATTTTACTGCTGAGGTACAACGATCTCTTAGAGTTTTAGATGGTGCGATTGCTGTGTTTTGTGGAGTTGGTGGTGTAGAACCGCAAACAGAAACGGTATGGCGTCAAGCTGATGAGTATCATGTTCCTAGAATTGCTTATATTAATAAGATGGATAGACTAGGTGCTGATTTTGATAAAGCTGTATTATCTATAAAAGAGAAGTTAAATGCTAATCCAATTCCAGTACAGTACCCGATAGGTGCTGAAGACAATTTTGAAGGAATTATAGATTTGATAGAAATGGTTTCTTATAAGTATGACATTGCTTCTTACGGGGCTAAGTTTGAAAAAGAAGAAATTCCAGCAAATCTAGTTAGTAAGTGTGAAGAGTTAAGAAGTAATCTACTTGAAGCCGTTGCTGAACAAAATGAAGAGTTATTAGAAAAATATTTAGAGAATGGTGATTTAACAGTTGATGAGATTAAAACTGGAATTAGAATTGGTGTTTTGAACTTATCAATTATCCCAGTTCACGTTGGTTCTTCGTTGAAGAATGTAGGTGTGCAACCTTTGATTGATGCAGTTATTGATTATCTTCCATCTCCTTTAGATGTAAAATATATGGACGGTTTTGACATAGAAAATGAAGATAAGCATCTTACAAGAAAGCCAAGTGATGAAGAAAGCTTTTCAGCACTAGCATTCAAAGTAAATTCAGACCCTTATGTAGGTAAAGTTACTTTTATTAGAGTGTATTCAGGAGTTTTAAAGGTTGGTGATTCAGTTTTGAATCCAACTGAAGGAAAGAAAGAAAAAATCCTTAAAATTCTTCAAATATTTTCTAATAAGAGAAATGAAATACCGGAAGCTCATGCAGGTGATATAGTAGCTATACCATCTTTGAGATTTACTAAAACAGGCGATACGCTTTGTGATAATAAAAATCCAATAATGTATGAGAAAATTAACTTTTCTGAGCCAGTAATCAATCAATCTTTGGAAGCAAAGACGACTGCTGATCAAGATAAGTTAGTAGAAGTTCTTGAAAAATTGCAAATTGAAGATCCTACATTTAAATACAAATATGATGAAGACAATGGTCAATTAATCATAAGTGGAGTAGGAGAGTTACATCTTGAGATAATAGTCGATAGATTGACTCGTGAATTCAAACTTCCTGTTCGTGTAGGTCAACCACAAGTTGCTTACAGAGAGTGTATCATGGATACAGTAGAATACGAAGCTGAGTTTGATAGAGATTTGTCCGGTAAAAAGCATTACGGGAAAGTTCTTTTAAAGATAGAAAAAAACGACAACTCCGAAACTGTTGAGTTTGAAAACAAGGTGGACAAAAAAGTTCCACTTGAGTATATTAAAGCTGCCGAATTAGGTTCGGTGCAGGCTCTTCAAGTCGGTCCTCAAGGTTATCCAATGACAAAAGTAAAAATTACTTTGTTGGATATCTACTTTGACTCCGATTTGACTACCGATTTAGGTAGTAAACTAGCCGCATCAGCTGCTGTAAGAGAAGCAGCCCGCCAAGCAGGTACAAATATACTAGAACCAATATTTTCTGTAGAAGTAACAACACCCGATGACTATTTGGGTGATGTGATTGCTGATTTGAATTCCCGACATGGTAGAATAGAGGGTATCAGTCAGAAAAATGACTTACAGGTAGTGAGAGCACAAGCTCCATTATCAAAAATGTTTGGATATGTAACCAAACTAAGATCAGTTTCGCAAGGTAGAGCAAATTATAATATGACTTTCTCTCATTACGAAATTGTAAACAAATAGAAAAAAATAAACATTAAAAATAACAATTATTTATAGGAGCTAAAAATGGCTAAAGAAAAATTCGACCGTAGTAAGCCCCACGTTAACGTTGGTACAATTGGTCACGTAGATCATGGAAAAACAACATTAACTGCTGCTATCACTGTTTCACTAGCGAAAAAAGGACTAGGTGAAAAAAGAAGTTTTGATCAAATCGACAACGCACCTGAAGAAAAAGCTCGTGGTATAACTATTGCTTCTTCTCACGTAGAATATGAAACTGAAGCAAGACACTATGCACACGTAGATTGTCCTGGTCACGCGGATTATGTTAAGAACATGATCACTGGTGCAGCACAGATGGACGGAGCTATACTAGTTGTAGCTGCTACTGACGGACCTATGCCTCAAACTAGAGAGCATATTCTTTTAGCACGTCAAGTTGGTGTTCCTAAGATGGTTGTATTTATGAATAAGATTGATATTGCTGATGAAGAATTAGCTGAATTAGTTGAAATGGAAGTAAGAGAGTTATTAACTTCTTATGACTTCCCTGGTGATGATATTCCTATCATCAAAGGATCTGCATTACAAGCATTAACTGCTGGTACAGATGATACAACTACTTCTGATGATCCTCGTTTCGCATGTATTTATGAATTGATGGATGCTGTAGATAGTTATATTCCTACTCCAGAAAGAGCTACTGATAAACCATTCTTGATGCCAGTAGAGGACGTATTCTCTATCACTGGTCGTGGTACAGTAGGAACAGGAAGAATCGAAAGAGGAATCGTGAATGTGAACGATGAAGTTGAGATAGTTGGATTTGGTTTGAAAAAGAAAACAACATGTACTGGAGTAGAGATGTTCCGTAAGTTGTTGGATCAAGGTCAAGCTGGTGACAACGTAGGTCTATTACTTCGTGGTGTAGAGAAAGAAGAATTGGAAAGAGGAATGGTTATCTGTAAACCAGGTGCTATTACTCCTCACCATAAATTCACTGCACAAGTTTACGTATTGAAAAAAGAAGAAGGCGGACGTCACACTCCATTCTTCTCTGGTTACAGACCACAATTTTACTTCAGAACTACTGATGTTACAGGTTCATTGACACTTCCGGAAGGAACTGAGATGGTTATGCCTGGTGACAACTTAGATGCAATCAGCATTGAACTTATCGCTCCTATCGCTATGGAAGAAGGTTTAAGATTTGCGATTCGTGAAGGCGGTAGAACTGTAGGTGCTGGCGTTGTAACTAAAATTGTTGAGTAATATACTCGCACAAACTATAGGTTTTAAAAGTGTCAACACAAAAAATAAGAATAAAGTTAAAGTCATACGATCATAATTTGATTGATAAGTCTAGCGACAGAATCGTAAAAACTGTAAAGCAAACTGGCGCAGTGGTATCGGGTCCGATACCACTACCCACTTGCAAAACTATTTACACTGTTAACAGATCACCCCACGTAGATAAAAAATCACGTGAGCAATTTGAAACTAGAGTTCACAAAAGATTAATTGACATATTTAGTTCTTCGCAAAAAACAGTAGATGCTCTGATGAAAATCGAGTTACCAGCTGGCGTAGATGTAGAAGTAAAGGTATAAGGTTAGAAAATGAAAGCTGCTATCCTTGGCAAGAAAAAAGGTATGACAAGTTACTTTACTGAAAATGGTACTCACGTTCCATGTACAGTAGTAGAAGCTGGACCTTGCTACGTAAGTCAGGTCAAAACTGACGAAACAGATGGTTACAACGCTGTACAGATGACTTATAATGAGAAATCTGATAAGAATGTTAACAAACCATTAAAAGGTCATTTTGATAAAGCTGGTGTTAAGCCTGCTTATGTTCTAAAAGAATTCAGAGATATGGAAGATGAACTTGCGGTAGGTGCATGCCTAACTGTAGAGCAATTCCAAGCTGGTGATTTCGTCAAAGTTAAGGGAACTTCAAAAGGAAAGGGTTTCCAAGGGGTTATGAAACGTTATAACTTCAAAGGTGTTGGTATGGCGACTCACGGTCAAAAGAACAGACAAAGACATCCTGGTTCAATCGGTCAATCTTCTGATCCTTCTCGTGTAATGAAAGGATTGAGAATGGCAGGAAGAATGGGTGGAGACACTGTTACAATAGCAAACATGGAAATTGTTGACGTATTCCCTGATAAAAACATAATCCTTGTGAAAGGTAGTGTACCGGGTACACGTAACTCTTATTTAGAAATTTACAAATAGGCATTTGAAAATGCAAGCAGAAGTTTACAATAAAGATGGACAGAGCGCAGGTACGATTGACCTGAATAGCAGTATCTTTGGAATTACTCCAAATGAAGCAGCTATGCACATGGCAGTAGTATTTCACTTAGCTAACAGAAGACAAGGAACTAGAAAGACAAAGATCCGTTCTGAAGTTAGTGGTGGTGGGAGAAAACCATGGAAACAAAAAGGTCGTGGAACTGCTCGTGCTGGTTCAACTAGATCACCTATATGGGTAGGTGGTGGAACAATACATGGTCCAAAGCCACAGTTATTCCACAAGAAATTGAATAAAAAAGTTAATAGACTGGCTCGTCGTTCTGCTCTATCTTCTAGAATAGCAGAGAACAACTATAAAATAGTTGAAGACTTTAACTTGAATGAATTCAAAACAAAAGAAATAGCTAACGTTATTAAAAATCTAGAATTGACTGATAACTCTATCTTGTTCATAATTCCTGAACACAATGAGCATTTATACAGATCTGCTAGAAATATTAACAAGCTGAATATCAAGCCTGCTGATCAAATATCAACTTATGATATACTATCTCATAAGAAAATATTGTTATTCAAAGGGTCTATAGAAAAAATTGAACAAGTATTAAACTAAGATAATATTATGGCTATAGTTTTAAAAAGACCGATAATTACCGAAAAAGGTATGTCACTTGCTGAAAGCAGACAATATGTGTTTGAAGTAGATACAAGATCTACTAAACCACAAATTAAAGATGCTGTTGAAGATATGTTCGAAGTCGTTGTAAGAAACGTAAGAACACTAAAGGTAAAAGGTAAAGTGAAAAGAAGATTTACTAAGCAAGGTTTGCAAGTAGGTAGAACAAGTACTTACAAAAAAGCATACGTAACTCTGGCTGAAGGCCATGAAATAGAATTAGTTTCAGGTGCACAAGAATAAAACAAAGATTGAATTACTATGGGTATTAGAAAATTAAAACCAATAACTCCAGGTACAAGGCACTATTCAGTAAATAAGTACGAAGAACTTACAACTGATAAACCTTATAAGCCTCTACTGACTCCTATTAAAAAAAGTGGTGGTAGAAATAATACTGGAAAGATTACATCTCGTCATAGAGGTGGTGGACATAAGAGAAGATATAGAATCATCGATTGGAAACGTAACAGATTCGGCGATAAAGCTACTGTACAGACAATCGAGTACGATCCGAATAGATCATCTTTTATAGCACTAGTTTCTTATAAAGACGAAGAAAAAAGATATATACTATGTCCATTTGGATTAAAGGTTGGCGATGTATTAGAGCAAGGACCAGATTCTGAATTGAATCCAGGTAATGCACTACCATTGGAAAAAATACCTACGGGCTTCAGTGTTCACAATATCGAAATGAAACCTGGTAAAGGTGGTCAATTAGTAAGAAGTGCTGGTCAATCTGCTCAAGTAGTAGGGTTCGACAAAAAATATGCACAAGTAAAATTGCCATCAGGTGAGATAAGATTAATTCTGAAAACATGCTACGCTACTTTAGGTAGAGTAAGTAATCCAGAACATGAGAATATCATCCAAGGTAAAGCCGGACGTAATAGATGGAGAGGTATCAAACCACAAACTCGTGGTATGGCGATGAATCCAGTCGATCACCCAATGGGTGGTGGTGAAGGTAGGTCTAAATCTGGTGGTGGTAGATTACACCCTAGATCTCCTTGGGGTAAAAACGCTAAGGGTGCAAAAACTAGAAAACTTAAGAGTGCTAGTAATAAGATGATAATTCGAAGACGTAAAAACAAAAAGCAAGGAAAGTAAGGTATGTCTAGATCATTAAAGAAAGGTATATTTGTTCATTACAAACTTCAAAGGAAAGTTGATGCAGCTAACGAGTCACAAAAGAAATCTGTGATTAAGACATGGGCTAGAGCATCTACAATAACTCCTGATTTTGTAGGACATACGATAGCTGTTCACAACGGAAAAAGTTTTATTCCGGTTTACGTAACAGAGAATATGGTTGGACATAAATTCGGTGAATTTTCTCCTACTAGGAATTATAGAGGCCACTCAGGTCACAGAAAGAAATAAGAAGCAATTAATTAGGTAAATGACAAAATGCAAGCAAGAGCACTAAAAAAATATATTAAATCTTCACCACGTAAAATGCGTTTGGTTATAGATATAATACGTGGAAAGTCGGCTGAGGAAGCATTAAATATACTTAGCAGTACTCCTAATTTGGCTGCAAGAATGACAAAAGACGTTTTACGTTCAGCAATCTCAAATTTGAATAATAAAGCTAAAGAAGAAGGTATGTCTTATGATAACAGAGAAATAGTTATCAAAGCCATCTTTTCAAACCAAGGACCGTCTATGAAAAGAATTAGACCTGCTCCTATGGGGAGAGCATTTAGGATTCGTAAAAGATCGAATCACTTGACGATAGAGTTGCAAACATTAGACCATAATCAATCATTGCTAGAAACTGAAAAAGTAAATTCAGAGGGGTAAAGTCTTGGGACAAAAAACTAATCCAATAGGGATAAGACTAGGTATAAATAGAAGCCACGATGCCAATTGGTTCGATGAAAAAAATATGGCTGAAAAGATACTTGAAGATATAAAAGTAAGAAACTATATCAAAAGTAGAAAAAAAGGTGCTGGAATATCTAGAATAATTGTTGAAAGAACGGCTAAACAATTAAGAGTAACTATCAATACTTCAAGACCTGGTGTTATAATCGGACGTTCTGGAAGAGATATAACTCAGTTAGAAGAAGAGATCAAACAAGTAACTGGTAAAGATGTAAAGTTACTAATAAATGAAATCAAAAGACCTGAATTAGACGCTATATTAGTTGCTGAGAATATTGCTCAACAACTAGAAGGTAGAATATCATTCAGAAGAGCATTAAAACAAGCAGTATCAGCTGCTACTCGAATGGGAGCCGAAGGAATAAAAGTTATGGCTTCTGGTAGATTGGGCGGAGCTGAAATGGCAAGAACAGAACAATACAAAGAAGGACGTACACCACTTCATACGTTGAGAGCAGAGATCGATTACGGTACTGCTACTGCACACACTATATATGGTGCTATTGGAGTGAAAGTTTGGATTTGTAAAGGCGATATAACAACCGCTGTTTAAGAAAAAATTGGAACAATACAATGTTAAGCCCGAAAAGAGTAAAACACAGAAAGACGCATAGAGGCAGAAGAAAAGGTAAAGCGATAAGAGGTTCATTAGTAACTTTTGGATCTTTTGGATTAAAAGCTTTGGAGCCAGTGTCTATTAATAATAGACAAATAGAATCTGCCCGTATTGCAATTAACAGATATCTACGAAGAGATGGTAAAGTATGGATAAGAATATTTCCTGACAAACCATTTACTAAAAAACCTGCTGAAACTAGAATGGGTAAAGGTAAAGGTTCTCCAGAAGGTTGGGAAGCTGTAGTAAGACCCGGTAGAATATTGTTTGAGATAGATGGTGTAACAGAAGAAAGAGCAAAAGAGGCAATGCGTTTGGCTGCTCATAAGCTACCTGTTAAAACGAAATTTGTATCACGTGTTGACCTAAGAGGTTAATGGTAATGAAACCAAGATTAGCAAAAGATTTAAGAGAATTATCAGACCAAGAATTAGTAAACTTGGTAGAGGAATCGCAAGAAACACTTGCAAAGCAAAAGTTTCAACATGCTTTAAAGCAGTTGCAGGATACTACTTATTTGAAAATCCTAAGACGTGATATTGCAAAAATGAAAACTATTTTAAGACAGAGAAGTTCTAAGTAAGGAAAAGCTATGGCAGAGCAAATAAAAGATGCAAACGTAGAAACATCTTCAAGAAAAAAAGTATTTCAAGGTATAGTAGTTTCAGATAAAGCTGATAAGACTATAACTGTAAAAACGGAGAGACAAATAGCTCACCCGTTATATAGAAAGTACTATAAAAAATCTAAGAAGATTACGGCACACGATGAAAATAACGAGTGCGGTATTGGAGATATAGTAAAAGTTCAAGAGATCAGACCACTTAGCAAAACTAAGAGATGGAATCTTATTGAAATTCTTGAGAAAGCTAAGTAAATTTATAGGAAACTAAAATGATACAAGAAGAAACAAACTTAGCTGTTGCCGATAATTCGGGTGCAAAAAAGATTAGATGCATCAGAGTATTAGGTGGACATGGTAAAAAGTATGCTCGCATCGGCGACATAATAGTTGCCTCAGTAAAGTCAGCAATACCTAATGGTGGTATCAAAAAAGGTGAAGTCGTAAAAGCTGTCATAGTAAGAACTGCTAAAGAACAAAGAAGAAGTGATGGTTCTTATATAAGATTTGACGACAACGCTGCTGTTATTTTAAATCAAAAAGGTGATCCGAAAGGAACACGTATCTTTGGACCAGTTGCTAGAGAGCTTCGTGAGAAGCAATATATGAAAATTATATCTCTTGCTCCCGAAGTACTTTAATAAGAAGAGTCTAGAAAATGAAACTAAAGATAAAGAAAGGCGACACAGTACAAGTAATTACTGGTGTTGACAAAGGAAAAGAAGGAAGAGTATTAGAAATATACCCTTCTAAAATGAAAGTTTTAGTTGAAGGCGTGAATGAGAAAATCAAACATGAAAAACCAAGTCAACAAAACCAACAAGGCGGAAGAGTAACTAAAAGTGCACCGATGCACTACTCTAATGTCAAATTGATACAATCGAAATAAAGATAATTCACGGGATATAAAAGTCATGGCAAAAGCGATATCTAAAAGAGACATATTCGCATTTGAAGGACAAAGATTTGAAGACGCTGCAAGGAACGAAGAAATTCCAGTAGCACAATTCCAAGTCCATTACAAAGAAAATGTAGTTCCGGCAATGCAGAAAAAGTTTAATTACAAATCTGTAATGGAAGTGCCGAAATTGAAAAAAATAAGCTTGAATATGGGTGTTGGTAGAGCAACTCAAGATCCTAAATTATTGCAAGCAGCTATCAATGAGCTAGAGCTTATAACTGGTCAAAGACCTGTTGTGAGAAAAGCTAAAATAGCAATCTCAAATTTTAAACTTAGAGACGGTATGCCTATAGGTGCTTCTGTTACCCTAAGAAAAATAAGAATGTATGAGTTCTTGGATAGATTCGTAAATATCACAGCTCCACGTATCAGAGATTTTAGAGGATTTCCCGATAAAAGTTTCGATGGTAGAGGTAATTATACTTTAGGTATAAAAGAACAGATTATATTCCCGGAAATAGACGTAGATAAAGTAAACAGAATAACTGGTATGGATATTACATTCGTAACTACAGCTAAAACTGATGAAGAAGCAAGAGCTCTTCTTACTGAATTTGGATTTCCATTTAAAACGAAAAATCAATAAACAGGTACTTTTAGAATGGCTAGAAAAAGTGTAATAGCTAGAAACGAGAAAAGAAAAAGACTTGTATCTAAATACGCAGAGAAGAGAGCAGCTTTGAAAAAAGCAGGAGATTCTGAGGGTTTACAAAAACTTCCTAAGAACTCATCTCCTACTAGAGTAGTTAACAGATGCTCTGTAACTGGCAGAAGTAGAGCAGTCTATCGTAAATATGGGCTAACGAGACACGTATTCAGACAGTTGGCGTTAGAGGGCAAGTTGCCCGGAATTAAAAAAGCAAGTTGGTAATTTCTTAGGTTAAAAACTATGGCAGTAACAGATCAAATAGCAGATTTCTTGACAAGAATTAGAAACGGTGGTAATGCAGGTCACAGATATGTGAACATACCTCGTTCTAATATGAAAGTAGCTCTCTCTAAAATCCTTCTTGAACAAGGTTTCATATCAGGATACCAAGAAGTAGAGAGTGGTGTACAAGGCGAAATCAAAGTAGAATTAAGATATTTTAAGAAAAAGCCTGCTTTCAATCAAATTACTCGAGTAAGTAAGCCTGGTAGAAGGATATATGTTCCTTCTGATCAGATACCGAGAGTAAAGAATGGCTTAGGTATGGCAATTATCTCTACTTCTAGAGGTGTATTGACAGACAAAGAAGCTAGAAAGCATAATGTCGGTGGCGAAGTAATTTGCACCGTATGGTAATATAATTGGAGAAATCTAGTGTCTAGAATAGGTAAACAAATAATAGAGATTCCCGAAAAGGTAACAGTAACTCATAATGAAGGAACTGTGACTGCAAAAGGCCCTAACGGCGAAAGAGCAGTAAATCTACCTGAAGGTATTTCATTAGAAATAAATGATAATGTAATAACAGTAACTAGAGCTAACGAGACTAAGTCCGTTAAATCTAAGCATGGTATGATTCGTTCGATGATTAACAATGCTGTTAATGGTGTTCACGAAGGGTTCAAAAAGACTCTTATCATAGAAGGTGTAGGTTATAGAGCTGAATTAAAAGGCACTAGACTAGTATTGAGTTTAGGATTTTCACATCCTATCTTAGTTATTCCTCCTGATGGTATTGAATTCCAAACTCCAACGCAAACATCTATTGTGATTTCTGGTTCAGATAAACAATTGGTTGGAGAAGTTTCTTCTAAATTAAGAAAACTTAGACCACCAGAGCCTTACAAAGGTAAGGGCGTTAGATACGATGGTGAAATCATTAGAAGAAAAGCAGGTAAGTCTGCATCTAAATAAAACTTATAATAGTTAGAGAAGTTATGAATACTACAAGTTTGAAATACAAAAGAAAAGCTAGAAGAAAAAGAAGTATCAAATCTAAAATTCGTGGAACTGCTTCAGTACCTCGTCTTTCAGTCTTCAAAAGTTTGACAAATATATTTGTACAAATTATAGATGATACAAACGCAGTAACTCTAGCATCAGCATCTACAATTGATTCAGATGTTAAATCTCAGATTAAATCTGATATGACTAAAACTCAATTGAGTCAATTAGTAGGTAAAGCAATTGCCGAAAGAGCAATAGCAAAAGATATAAAGCAAGTACGTTTCGATAGAAACGGTAATTTATACACCGGTAGAGTTAAAGCATTGGCTGATTCTGCGAGAGAAGGTGGACTTCAATTTTAAAAAGATCACTCAAAGGAGTATTTGAAAGTGAGCAAAGTAAAAGCTTCAGAATTAAACTTAAATGATAAACTAGTTTACGTTGGAAGAACAGCGAAAGTAGTAAAAGGTGGACGTAGATTTAATTTCTCTGCTCTAGTAGTAGTTGGCGATGGCAATGGTCACGTTGGTTACGGTCTAGGTAAAGCATCAGAAGTTGTAGATGCTATTTCAAAAGCTACCGATGTTGCAAAGAAAAGTCTTATCAGTGTTACCATTCAAAATGGAACTATCCCTCACGAAGTGACGGGTAAATATGGAGCAGGTAAAGTATTAATCAAACCTGCTACTCCTGGTACAGGCGTTATCGCTTCTGGTGGTATCCGTGCCGTATTAGAATTGGCTGGTATTCAAGATGTATTAACTAAGAATCTTGGTTCTTCTAATCCGCATAATGCTATAAAAGCTGCATTGAACGGGTTACAAAGAGTTGAAGACATTAATTCAGTTGCTTCTAGAAGAGGCATTTCAGTAGAAAAAGTAATCTACGGATAATCTTAAAGAGAAAATCATGTCTAAAATAAAAGTAGTTCAGATAAAAAGTTGCATTAAGTCTAAAAGCAAACACAAATTAACAATCGAAGCTCTAGGATTGGGAAGACCACATTATTCTAATGTACTCCCTGATAATGAGCAAACTCGAGGTATGGTTAATGTTGTCAGACATTTAGTGAAAGTAGAACAAGTTAGTGAATAAAAAATATTACCGGTTTTAAAATGAAACATGTTGGAAATTTAATAAAGCCGAAAGGCTCTACACATAGTAAAAAAAGAGTTGGTCGCGGTGAAGGTTCTGGTTACGGTGGAACTTCTGGTAAAGGGCATAAAGGACAAAAATCTCGTTCTGGTGCTACTATTAGAATAGGTTTCGAAGGTGGGCAAATGCCGATCAACCGTAGAGTTCCTAAATTCGGATTCCACAACAAATTCTCATTGAAGTTTTCTGTTGTGAATTTAGGCCAATTACAATTATTAATAGATGAAAATAAAGTAGATGCTAAAAATATAGATAAAGCTGCACTTATAGCTGTTGGATTAATCACTAAAAAGAGAATTCCACTGAAAGTATTAGGTGATGGTAATCTAACATCGGCTGCTACTATAACTGCTGACAAATTTAGCTCTACGGCGAAAGAAAAGATAGAAACAGCCGGGGGGGCGGTAAATCTTAATGGCTAAATTTGGAGAGACTTTTAGTAATATATTCAAGATTGAAGAATTAAGAAAAAGAATATTTTTTACTCTTCTAATTTTATTGGTTGTTAGAGTAGGTGCATTCATAACTATACCTGGTATAGATGTAGATGTATTGAAATCAACTATTGGAACTGGCGGAGCTGACGATTTGTTTGGCTTCTTTGATCTATTTGTGGGGGGGGCGTTTTCTAATGCTGCAATATTTGCATTAGGTATCATGCCTTATATCACATCATCAATTATATTTCAATTAGCTGGTGTTGTTTTTCCTCAAATTCAAAAAATGCAAAAAGAGGGTGAAGATGGTAGAAGAAAGATTAATCAATGGACAAGATTTGCTACTGTTTTTGTAGCGGGTTTACAGTCAATAGGTGTTGCGGTTAAATTAGTTAACCAAACAGCTGCTAATGGAGCTCCAGTAGTTCCTGATGCTGGTGTTTTATTCTTCCTATCTACTATTATAGTATTAACTGCAGGGACTGTGTTCTTGATGTGGTTAGGTGAGCAAATAACAGAAAGAGGTGTTGGTAACGGTATATCTTTGATTATCTTTATCGGTATTATTGCTGCATTGCCTGCTGCGCTTTTACAAGAATGGGAACTGATATCAGTTGGTTCTAGACCTTGGTTCTTAGAGATTATTATATTTGCATTCTTATTTGGTATCATTGCTTCTATTGTATTGATTACTCAAGGGGCTCGAAGAATACCAGTTCAGTATGCAAAAAGACAAGTTGGTAAAAGAGTATTTGGTGGTACAACACAATTTATTCCTCTAAGAGTGAATACTGCTGGTGTTATGCCTATTATCTTTGCTCAATCATTAATGTTTATACCTAATACTATTGCTTCATTCTTCCCGAATGTACCAGCTATGCAAGGATTTGCTGCTTGGTTTAATCCATCTTCGTTTGGATATGCTTTCGTATATTTCATTATGGTTGTATTGTTTACTTTCTTTTATACTGCAATTATTTTCAATCCGAAAGAAATTGCTGATAATATGAAAAGACAAGGTGGATTCGTACCGGGTATTAGACCAGGTGCACCAACAGCTGATTACATTGAGAAAATATTAACTAGAATAACTTTACCAGGTGCAATATTCCTAGCATTGATAGCTATATTACCTACTTTCGTTCAGAATATATTCGGTATCACTTCATTGTTCGCATCGTTTTTCGGTGGAACTAGTTTGATTATCATAGTTGGTGTTGGTTTAGATACATTGCAACAGGTAGAATCACACTTGATGATGAGACACTATGATGGTTTCATGAAAACTGGTAAGATGAAAGGTAGAGCTGGAATAGGTGGATTTTAGTACTGCACAAATGCAATTATCTAAATAGAAATTCGTTAGTTTACGGTACTGAAATAGTAGAAAAGAGAAAATGGCAAAACAAAAGTTAATAGAGTTAGATGGTATAGTAGAGGAAACTCTACCTAATACACAATTTAAAGTGAAGTTCGAAAATGGGCACGTTATACATGCACATATTTCTGGCAAAATGCGTATGCACTTTATAAAAATATTACAAGGCGATAAAGTAAGAGTAGAAATGTCGCCCTATGATCTGTCAAAAGGTCGTATAGTATATAGATACAAATAATATTAGGTTTTTAAAATGAAAGTACAAGCTTCTGTTAAAAAGCGTAACCCAGACGATAAAATCGTAAAGAGAAAGGGACGAGTATATATAATAAACAAGAAAAATCCAAGATTTAAACAACGTCAAGGGTAATAGGAGAAGATTATGGCACGTATAGCTGGTGTAGATTTACCAAAGAATAAAAGAGGAGTTATCGGTTTGACTTACCTATTTGGTATAGGTAATAAAATAGCTAAAGACATTTTAGCTGAAGCTGGTATCGACGAAAGTAAAAAAGTACATGATTGGTCAGATGCAGAAGTTGCAACTCTCCGTGATATCATAGAAAACTACAGAGTTGAAGGGGCATTGAGATCTCAAACTCAGATGAACATTAAGCGTTTGATGGATATCGGATGTTACCGTGGTCTTCGTCATAGAAGAGGATTACCATGCCGTGGACAACGTACTAAAACTAACGCACGTACTCGTAAGGGTAGAAGAAAAACTATCGCAAACAAGAAAAAAGTAACTAAATAATAAGTAGGTATCCACGTTGGCTAAAAAAAGACAAAAAAAGAAAGTCGTATCGGATGTCCATGGAAAAGCATTTGTTAAAGCATCGTTCAATAATGTACTAGTAACAATTACTGATACTTATGGAAATACTTTAGCTTGGTCTTCTTCAGGAAAAAATGGTTTTAAAGGATCAAAAAAGAACACTCCATACGCTGCACAAATTTCAGCTGAATTAGCTGGTAAAGAAGCTTTCGATATGGGACTACGTAAAGTTGACGTCGTAGTCAAAGGTCCAGGTTCCGGACGTGAAGCTGCTGTAAGAGCACTTTCTAACTCGGGTCTAGAAATTCATTCTATAATTGACAAAACTCCTGTCCCACATAATGGGTGTAGACCACCTAAAAGACGTAGAGTTTAATTCGATTTTTCGACTCAACTAAAAAAACTGTATATAATTATGAATATTCAAATGCAAATGCCTGAAAGGGTAATAATTGAAGAAAATTCGACGGATTTTCACAGTCAATTTGTAATGCAACCGTTAGAGCAAGGGTATGGTGTTACAATTGGTAACTCTCTAAGAAGAATATTACTTTCTTCTATTCCTGGCTCAGCTATTACTGGCTTAAAGATTTCTGAAGTACTTCACGAATTCCAAACTATCGATGGAGTTGTTGAGGATGTTTCTGAAATTATATTAAACCTTAAGCAAGTTAGAATAAAAAATGCGGATAAAAAACCTGTAACTGTGAATTTTACTCTTAAAGGTTCTGGCACTTGGACTGCAAAAGATATCCAAGATGCTTCAGACGAAATAGAAATTATCAATCAAGACTTGCATATAGCTACTTTGGCTGATGATGCAGAATTTGATGTAGAATTAAAAATCGGTCGTGGTAAAGGATACGTTCCTTCTGAAGAACAAAATATGGTTGATTATCCTATCGGTATGTTACCTATTGATTCTATCTTCACGCCAGTTAGAAATGTTATTTTCAATGTAGAGCCTTATCGTGTTGGTCAAAGAACTGATTATGAAAGACTAGTATTAGATGTGAAAACTGATGGTACTATTACTGCTCAAGAATCTCTTCACTTAGCTTCTAAAATACTAAGTGACCACATCAAATTCTTTATTAACTTTGATGCTTATGAAACAGATTCACTTTCGGGTAGATCTGCTGAAGAAGAAGAGAAATCTGCAGAGAAAAAACGTATTAAGAAAATACTTGAAACTCCAGTTGATGAATTAGAATTATCAGTAAGAGCACATAACTGTCTGAAAAGAGCAGAGATTGGAAGACTTGCTGACTTAGTTTCACTAAAAGAAGCTGAATTATTGAAATTCAGAAATTTTGGTAAAAAATCATTGACAGAGTTAAGAGACCTTGTTGCAAACCAAGGACTTGAATTTGGTATGAACGTAGATCAATATCTAAAAGAAGAACCAAAATCAATGTTAATTAACAATTAATAAACGTCTAAATTGAAGTACGAAAATGAGACACTTAAAATCTGGTAAGAAACTAAATAGAACGGCTAGTCATAGAAAAGCAACTTTACAAAGTTTGGCTAGCAATCTAATAGAGCATAAAAGAATCAAAACTACTACGGCTAAAGCAAAAGCTTTAAGACCTTATGCAGAAAAATTGATTTCTAAAGCTAGACATGCTCTATTTAACGAACAAAATGGCAGTTTACCTGATGGTCAAACTATCGATATTCACACTAGACGTATTGTTGCTCGTGAATTAAAAAGAAAAGATATTCTTCAAGAATTATTCGACTCTATAGCTCCTGTAGTTGCAGAAAGAGAAGGTGGATACACTAGAATAATTAAATTAGGAACTCGTAGAGGAGACTCTGCTGAAGTTGCTCTTATTGAATTAGTTGATTGGTCAAATCCACAAGATGGTGCTGCTGAAAAACCTAAGAAGAAAAAAGCAACAACTGCAAAAGCATCTACTCCTAAAGTAGCTCCTGCAGTAACTGAAACTGCTAAAGAAGAAAAAGTAGCAGAACCAGTAGCTGAAGAAGAAACAGTAGAAACTGTAGAAGAAGCTCCAGAAGTTATAGAAACAACTGATGAAGTTGTTGAAGCAACTCCAGAAGCAACTGAAACTACTGAAGAAGTTGAAGAAGAGCCAACTGCTGAAGAATCTACAGATTCAGAAGAAGAAAAGAAAGACTAATATCTTTTTATAGAAAATATTCCTATATTTGGGCGTTCTTTATGGACGCCTTTTTTTATGATTAAATATAATATTCAAAATATATCAAAGACCTACACTAATCCGAATTCGGATAGTCTTACTGTTTTCAAGGATTTATCTTTGACCTTAGAGTCTAATCAGATTGTATCTATTGTTGGAGCATCTGGTGTTGGTAAAAGTACTTTACTTCATATTATCGGTTCTATTGACACTCCTACTACTGGTTCACTTCAGTATTCTGACGATAATACGGAACTAGATTTGCTTAACTGCAATGAATCCAAATTGAATAATTTCAGAAATTCTAAGCTTGGATTTATATTCCAATTTCATCACCTGTTACCAGAGTTTACGGCTATAGAAAATGTGATGATACCCGCAATGATCGCTAATGCCAAGAAAAAGGATTATGAAGAAAAAGCAAAAGAGTTACTTGACTTTGTAGGTATATCTAATAGAGCGAGTCACAAACCAAAGAAAATGTCAGGCGGTGAGCAACAAAGAGTAGCAATAGCTAGAGCTATTATCAATGATCCCAAAATATTGATTGCTGATGAACCAACAGGTAATCTGGATACACGTAATTCAGAAATTATCTCAGAACTATTTATTAGGATTAATAAGGAATTTGGAACGACAATACTAACTGCGACTCATAGCAAAGAATTTGCATTGATTGCTCCTATACGATACGAAATGAAACCCGATGGCTTGATAAATCTTAGTTGATTCTAATACTCTCCACTACTGTAGAATCATACTTAAATTGTTTGAATAGCAATACTATTAGACTACCTATTAATATACCTTCTATTGCCCCAGCTGTTATATCAGCAAAATAATGAACCCCTACAAACACTCTTGACAAAGCAACCAACGAAGCAAGGAAGAAGAGTATTACTCTTTTCCTCATAAAATATGAGCTAAGTACTGTAGCTGCTGCAAAATTATTAACTGCATGATTAGAAGGGAAGCTTAGTCCACCGCCACAATGTATCAATAGATTTACTTCATCAAGGGCGCGACAAGGACGTACTCTAGCGAAATATTCTTTTAATAATTGAGCGTTTATCAAATCGCATAATCCTACAGCTAGAAGTAGCACTCCTAGGATGTATAAACCTTTGATCTTGAATCTATAAAGCAGGTATAAAATACCAAATAGATAGAGCGGTAACCAAACCTTAAACTCAGTAATATAGGGCATCAGAAAGTCTGTTACTGGGTTTGCCAAACCAGAGTTGATAAAAATAAATATTTGTTTGTCGAGTTCTAAGAGTTCATTCATAATTTTATATATGGAATATCTAATTTATATTATTATATTCTGTATTGATTGCTAACAAATAGTAAATACAAATTTACCCTTTATTTTGTCAAAAATGACAATCCGAATTCAAATTATGAAATTTGATCATATTATTATAACTACTCAAGATTTTCCACCTAGTACGGGTGGTATTCAAACATGGTGCGTTCAACTGGCGAAACAATTTGCAGATAGAGATATTAATGTCACCATATTAACTAAGTCATTCGATGACTTCGAAGAAGAACCATTCGCTTATCATAATATAAATGTTATCAGATTACCACATCACAAATGGACAAAAGAGAAAAACATACTCTGTTATAAAGAGTTAAAAAATATAGTAACTCCTACGACTATAGTATTAGCTTCTAATTGGAAAATGGGAGTTCCGGCATACATTTATAATATATTTCGATCTGTTCCATATTTCACAGTTTGTCACGGTCTAGATGCGTATGAATCTAGATGGAAAAATAGTGTCCTGCAACATGCTACATTTAAAAGGTCTCAAATTTCTATAGCAGTAAGTCAATTTACTAAAAATTATATGATTGAAAGTGGAACCAAATCAGAAATAGCCGTAATAAACAATGGTGTAGAAGATGGTAGGTATTTCAAGACTGAAGTTCCAGAAGTAATACTTGATAAGTATAAATTCGATAATTCAAAGTTAAATATATTGAATATAGGTAGATTAGTTGAAAGAAAAGGATATGACTATACCATAGAAGCAATTGCTGAATTACCAAATGTAGTGTTTCATATAGGTGGTACAGGAGAGATTGAAAAAGATCTTAAAAGAATTGCAGAAAAACATGGTGTTACGGATCGAGTACATTTCCATGGGTTTATACCTGATGATGAAATAAATTATTTATTCAATGCTGCTGATTTGTTTGTAATGCCTTCACGAAAAGTGGGTAGAAGTGTAGAAGGATTTGGTATAACATATTTGGAAGCAGCTGCAGCGGGAACACCTTCCATTGGAGGTAAGAATTCTGGTGCCGCTGATGCAATAGAAGATGGTAAGTCTGGGCTATTAGTTGACAGCGATAGTGTAGGAAGTATAAGAGAAGGCATCAAATACTTTATTGATAAACCTGAACAATTAGTAATAATGAGTAATTATGCTGCATTAAGAACCAAAGAATTTACGTGGTCTAAAGTAGCTGATTGTATGTTAGATTTATTTAACAGCAAATTAAAGTAGCTCTTTAGTTTATGAAATTAATTAAAATAATAGAAAATAAAATCAAAGATGGATTCTATTATATTATTCGCCTTTTCCTTAACAATAAGAAAATTGACTGTATTTCTAATACCTCTGATATTAAGAAGGTTCTTATATTAAGATATGATGTTCTGGGTGATATGATATGTACATATCCAGCTATTAAATACATTAAATCTGAACTTCCGGATGTGAAAATTGATATACTAGCCTCAGAGAGTAATTCATTTCTAATCAAAGATGATAAGTCTATAAATAACATATATCATTTTAACGGTAAGATACTTTCTAATATTAAATATCTACTGAAAATTAAAAAAAATAATTACGATGTTATATTTGCAACTTACTATATTAACCTTACTAAAAATGGTGTTTTGGCTAACATATTAGGTAATTCTAATTGTATCAAGGCAAATGTTTATGATAAAGAAAAACGCTATCTGTTTTTCAATTTTCAATCTAAAGTAGCCCAATCTAAAGCTAATATGTTTGAAAAAATGTATTATTTAGTTGCTGATAGTTTAGGTAATGCCAAGAATATAGAGAATATACAATTGTCTATACCTAGGAAAATAGAGTCAAAAACTATTGTTCAAGAGTTTCTAAAAAGCAAGTGTATAGAAAAATATATTATCGTAAATATATCCTCTGGTAAAGAGAATAGAAAATGGTCCAATGAAAAATTAATACAGCTGATTAATGAACTTCAATTGGGAGATAGTAATCTGACATTTATTATAACTTCAATGAGTAAAGATAAACATGATGCATTAATAATTGTTGAGAAAACTAGTAATTCATTTTATTTTGGTGAAAGTACTATTTTTGATGTTATAGAACTGGTAGATAAAGCAGAGCTTGTTATTACCCCGGATACTTCGATTGTACATATATGTTCTGTAGTTAAAACGAAAGTTTGTGTCTTTACTTTTAAGAGTATTGTTGATGAGGGAGTTTGGACACCTTACAGAGTACCTAATCGTTTGATGATTGCAAAAACTAATGAAAATATGAAAGATATACCTGTAGATAGAGTATTAAGTTCAGTGCAGGAGTTGCTCAATGAGTAAAATCAACATACTTTATCAAAGTAGTATTCCTCATATTAAAATGGGTGGTCAAAAAAGTCTATTAGCACTTATAGATAACCTAGATTTTAATAAATATGAACCTCAAGTTATTGTTCCAGAACTAGGTAATCTGAGTGAAGAACTTGCTAAAAGAGGTATCAAATATCATATTGCAAGAATTCCAGCATTCAAACCGATTAAGATATTTAAAGTACTAAAATCATATTTTGAAGTAAGTAAACTGATAAATGAAAATGGTTTTAGTATAGTTCACTCGGATCATGATAAATTTATGATATTTGTTTCTTATATGTCTAAGAAATTTAAAACTGTATACCATGCGAGAGTTGTACATTCGCATAAATATGATAAACACCTACAGTCTAGAATGAATTCTATAATAGGTATATCAGATGGAGTCCTGCAAAGGTTTGACAAAAGTATAAATACAGATAATCTTCACAAAATTTATAATGGAGTAGATTGCGATTTGTTCATACCTTTGGAAGATAGGATAGGGCAAAAAAGGTTTTTAGGACTCGATACGATGAAGTTTACAGTGCTTTTTGTAGGGCAAATGAAAGAAGGAAAAGGAATATTTGATTTAATCAAAGCTGCGAATAAGCTAAAAGGTAACCCAATTAGTTTTATTTTTGTGGGAGATTTTCTTGATGAATCTATAAAAGAAAGCTGGTTTGAATATAAAGATAATAATGCTTTGGATAATGTAAAATGGTTAGGACAAAAAAACAAGATTCAAGAATGGATGCAAGCTAGCGATTTACTTGTTTTACCTTCGCACGAAGGAATAGAAGGTATGGGAAGAGTGATATTTGAATCTATGGCATGTGGGACTCCAGCAATTGCATCTGATACTAGTGGAGTAAGAGAAGCAATTACTCCCGAGACAGGGATTCTTTTTAAAGAAAAGTCAGTTGAAGGTATTAGTGATGCAATATTGGAATTGATGAATAATAACGAAAAATGGAATCAGTTTTCGATAGCTGGTAGGAAAAGAGCACTAGAAGTTTTTGATATAAAAAAACATGCTGAAAATGTAATGAAACTATATCAACGGTTATTAAATGAAAAAGGTTAATATACTTTTCCAAAGTAGTTACGAACATGCTAGAATGGGTGGGCAGAAAAGCTTGCTAGCCTTGCTAGATAATTTGGATAGAGAAGTATTTGTTCCATTTTTAACTGTACCTTATGAAGGGGAGTTAAAGGAAATTGCTATTAAGAAAGATATTGATGTTTTAGTGCAACCATTGCCCGGGATGAAGCCAGTTAATTATTTCAAATTAAAAAAGATTAGAGATAGATTTGTAAATTACGTTAAAGAAAATAATATTTCTATCATTCATACTGACAATGATAAATTTGCTTTTTTAGCTACTTTTATTGCAAAGAAAACTAATTCTAAAACTATATATCATGCTAGAGTTACAAGTAATAGAAAATATGATAAATTGTTAGAAAAAAGAGTTGATAGAATTATTGGTATTTCAGAAGCAGTAAGAAATAGATTTAATTCTAAAATTACTAATTCTAAATTCAGTGTTATTTTCAATGGAGTTGATTGCAATTTATTTTCAGATGTTTATGATAAAAAAGCACTACAAAACAAATTAGGTTTAGACCCAATAAAAAAAAATCTGCTTTTTGTAGGTCAGATAAAAGAAGGGAAAGGTCTTTTGGATATTATTGCTGCGGCAAAATTATTAAATGAAAGACAGGAAAACGTTTTTCATTTCTATATACTTGGGAAGGAGAGCGACCCGGGAAATCTTGAAATATTTGAGAATAGGATACAAGAATATGGATTGAAAGATAATATTAAATTCATGGGTCAACAAGATAAAGTACACGAGTGGCTACAAGCTACCGATATATTGTTGTTTCCTTCTCATGAAGGTGTGGAAGGTATGGGTAGGGTTCCATTTGAAGCAATGGCAACTGGAACCCCAGTGGTTGCAACAAATATCAGCGGTGTGAATGAAGCTGTAACAGATGAAGTTGGCATTCTAATCAATCAAGAAGACCCCGAAGCAATGGTAAAAGCAATAGAAAGATTAGCTAACGATAATAAACTTTATGATAAGCTAGCTAAAGCTGGTAGAAAGAGAGCAATGGAACTCTTCGATATAAAAATCCATGCAAAGAAAGTAATGGGATTGTATGAAAAAATGGTAATATCAAATGAAAATTAGTGGATTCTCATTCGTCCGAAATGGAGTTAAACTTTATTATCCTGTAAAAGAATCAATAGAATCTATACTTCCAATATGTGATGAATTTATTGTTGCAGTTGGCAAAGGTGATGAAGATGATAATACTCGTGAAATTATTGAGTCAATCAATTCACCTAAAATTAGAATTATTGATACTGAATGGGATACACAACATTGGAAAAAAGGGGCTATAAACTCTATCCAATCTAATATTGCTTTAAAAGAATGCAAAGGGGATTGGTGTTTCTATGTGCAAGCAGATGAAGTAGTACACGAAAAGTATTTACCTATTATCAAAAAGCGATGCGAAGAATTACTAGATGAGAAAGAAGTAGAAGGTTTGTTATTCAAATACAAACATTTCTGGGGTGACTATGAGCATTATAATCAGAGTCATGCTTGGTATCCCGAAGAGATTCGTATAATCAGAAATAATCCTAATATATATTCTTGGGAATCAGCACAGTCATTTAGAGTTTATGACGAATACAAAGATACTCATCAAAGAGAAGGGACACGTAAACTAAAGGTAGCTAGAGTAGATGCTGAGATATATCATTATGGTTGGGTAAGACCTCCTCACTTGATGAAAACTAAGCAAAAGGCATTGAATTCTGTCCATTGGGGAGCAAAGAAAGCTGAAGAACATTATGACCAAGGAGTCAAGATTTTCGACTATGGACCTTTGCAGAAATGCGATGTCTTTAGAGATACTCATCCTGCTGTTATGCAAGAAATGATTTCCAAAATGGATTGGAAAGATAAGCTGCAATATAGTGGTGATGCTGACCCAAGTAGAGAACCTCATAAACATGAGCGTTTCAAATACAAAATGCTTTCTTTCATTGAGAATAAGTTGCTCGGTGGTAGAGGTATTGGTGGATTTAAAAATTATGACCTAGTGAAGGATAAGTAACTTAATGCTCAAATCTTTCATCAGAACAGTAACCGAACGCAAAGATGACCCAGTATTGGTAAAGGGGAAGTTAGACAATTTCCAAAACCCAAAGAAGGTTCTCATACTTCGTCAAGATAGAATTGGCGATGTATTAGTTTCGATTGCTTTTCTTAAAAAGCTAAGAGCTATTCTACCAGATTCACAAATTGATATTGTACTTAGTCACAGGAATAAGTCCGCGCAGTTCGCTATAAAAGAATGTATAAATCAGGTTTATGTTTTAGAGAAAGGTGTGCTAGCATACCTCAAGATACTTAGTGAAATAAGAAAGCAAGAATATGATATTGTGATAGATTTATTGGATAATGCTTCCAGTACATCTTCAATATTGACACGGTTTACAATAGCAAAAGCAAAGCTGGGATTTGATAAGAAGAATAGAAAAGTGTATTCGCATTTAGTTAAATTACCGAACAAGATTGAAAATCATATTATAGAAAGATTAAATTCATTACTTTTGCCTTTCGAAGGAAGTGAGTTGAACGAAGAATCATTGTCGTTTGAATTGAGTGATGAAAGTCGAGAAAAAGCAACAGAATTACTTGGTGAAAAATCTAAGAAAATCAGATTGGGTATTAATCTGTCTGGCTCCGATGATTCGAAAAACTGGGGAACGGGCAATTATATTGGTTTTCTGAAGGCACTAGATTCCCTACAAGATAAGCTGGAAGTCAAGGTCTTCACAACCAAAAGCAATGAAAAGCAGCTGAATGAGATAACAGGGATTGTCCCAAATATTGCGGCTCCGTTTGTGAGTTCATTCGAGCAATTCACAGCTATGATTAGAGCTTGTGATATAGTACTAACACCCGATACTTCTGTGGTACATCTTTGTTCTGCTTTCGATATACCCTGCATAGCATTATATACGTATAGTAATAAACCAAATGTGGGTATGCCGTGGGAGCCACGAAGTAAACACAGCAAAGCATTAAAAATTTCAGATAAAGAAACGTTGGGACTCATCAAAATAACCGACGTATTAGCAGCATTAAAACAAATAATAGAGGAAATAAATGATTAACTTTTTTGACGTAAATTTCGATAGAATAGTAGTACATAAAATAATCCCAAAAACTAAAGATACAGATTCAGGTAACACATTAGTAGCTGACCATTTGGTAGAAGTATCGCCACAAACTATACAGACTATACAAGATAGATTGTACGATGCAGCTTCGTCTTCCAAATACTTCCAATTAGCAGTTGAAGACAGCTCAGAGTCTGGATTTTTTGGTTACGCGAAAGATTTGCACGATAGCAATGAGCAGAGGTTCATGGAATATACTGGTAAGATGGCACAGCTAATGGCTGAGTCTATGAAAAGTGGAGCTATCCCCGGTGGCTATCTGATAGTAGTGCAAGGGAAGACCGACCGTACTGACAAGAAAGTAATAGTAGCCATCAAGGCAGAAATGCACGACGCTATGTCATTCAAGAATAATGAAATCAACCTAATAGAAGATGTGTTCTTAAGTCCTTCGAAAAAGTTCTTCAAATTCGGAGTTCTATTCGAGTACAATGAACCACAAAAAGAAGACTTCACAGAGTTTGAATTCCCGAATAACCTATGGGGAGCTTTTATATTCGATCAGCAATTCCGTCCAGAATCATCATTAGCAGAGTATTTCTATCGTGATTTCCTCGGCTTCACTACTGAGATGAACCCGAAGATTCAATCGCGTAGATTCTACAATGAGACAGAAAAGTTCATATTAGATAATGTATTGGAGTTGAACAACAAGACAGATATGCTCAATCTATTGGACTATGAATTTACTCAAAATACAGGTGAGAATGATATTTCACCTCGTACTTTTGCAGATACTTATATACACGACGAAGTTCTGAACCAAGAGTACAAGGACGATATAGCAGAATATCTACCAGCAGTAATCGAAAAAGATAGTAGCTTGATAAAATCTAAGCTATTCAATAAGCGAATAAATTTCCCGAATAATATAAAAATAGCTGGCTCCAAAGACGCAATAGACGCTAATGTAGAGATAGTAACTAACGAAGAAGACCTTCGTGAACTATCAACTCTGCAAGACGGCTATACTATTATAAAAATCAAGGGCCGCCCTTATGATAAGTAGTTAAAGATGGATGTGTAATATTCTTTGATTAGTGAAAACGATATAAAGTTACTAAAACTGTTAAAAAAGCATATAATATGAAAAAATATCAATTAACTTTTCTGCTGATAGTAATACTATTGACATCTTGCACCAATGTAGGAAATAAGAGTTCCACAAGTTTCTTCAATGATCTTTGGACTATTGAAATGCTTTATCTAAATAACCATGATATAGTAGATGCTCTAACAATAAATACTGTTTATCTAAGTGAGGATGGATCATGCACCTTGCCAATAGACCCTTTCAGAGACAAAATATGGAACTTGGAAAATAGTAGTGGTAGTTTTTCAATTTTTGAATTTAAGTTGAAAGATACGAACATTACAAATGATGCTTATAACAATTGTCTTATTGGAACTTTTAATACTCAATTTTATGCTTCAGAAGAGTTTTTTTACATGGAACTTTCGAATGATAGTGTAATGGTTTTATTAAAGAAAGCAAATAGTATAATATTAGGAAGGGAAAAAATTCCAAAAAATACTTTGTCTTTCGATAAATTTATTCCATTTCCTGATTTTTTTAGTGAGTATTATATAGCCAGTGATTATCATTTCAATTGGTTTAAGGGCGAAGAATACCCAAGGATTGATAGTAATTTCAAGGAATTAAAATCCAATTACAAAATTTTAAAACCTTTTCTGTATGATTTGTTAGGTATAGATTCTTTAACCAAGATAAAGTCTTGTTTTAAAGAAGATTATTTATCAATTGAAGATGCCTCTGTTCTCATTATTGACTTATTAGAAAACTATGATATTAATGAATTAGAGAATATGAATAGAGATAGTTGTATTTATAGTAAAGAGAGTTTTAATTCAATAAAAAGTAAAATAAAGAATAAAACTAAATTTGAATCTGAATGATGAGTCTAAATATGAGCGAATCAGAAGTCAAACAAATGAATAACCAAAATCCAGAAGAATCAAGTTTCCTACTATATAGCACTCCAGAGGGGGATGTTAACCTTAATGTGTTGCTGAAAGATGAAACTATTTGGCTTTCACAGCAGGAAATGCAACAGCTATTTGATAGGGCAAAATCGACGATTAGTTATCATATTAGCAACATTTTTGAAGAGAATGAACTTGATGAAGAAGTGGTTGTTCGAGAATTTCGAACAACCACTCAACATGGTGCTATCACTGAGAAAACTCAAGTCACAACTACTAAATATTACAATTTGGATGTGATTATTTCTGTTGGTTATAGAGTCAAATCTCTTAGGGGAACACAATTCAGAATTTGGGCGACGAAAACTCTGAAAGAATTTATTATAAAAGGATTTGTTCTTGATGATAATCGCTTGAAGCAAGGGAAAAATGATTTCGGAAAAGATTATTTCAGAGAATTACTTGATAGAATCCGCTCTATCCGTGCAAGTGAGAGAAGAATTTACCAGCAAATCACAGATGTATTTGCAGAATGTAGCATAGACTATAATCCAAACTCTGAGATTACTAAAAACTTCTATGCTATGATTCAAAACAAATTTCATTTTGCCATTACTGGTAATACTGCAGCAGAGATTATATATACAAATGCTGATTCGAGTAAAGAGAATATGGGACTAACAACTTGGAAAAATTCGCCAGAGGGTAGAATCTTAAAATCAGATGTTAGAGTAGCAAAGAATTATCTCGATGAGAAAGAAATAAGACAATTAGAACGTACGGTGACAGGATATTTCGATTATATAGAAAATCTGATTGAGAGAGAAAATACGTTCACAATGGAAAGTTTGGCTGATAGCGTGAATAAATTTTTAAACTTCAATGAATATAAAATATTGGAAGGAAAAGGGAAAGTATCGAATGAAGTTGCCATCGACAAAGCTAATAAAGAATATGATGAATTTAATAAAACGCAGAGAATAGATTCCGACTTTGATAAATATATAAAGTCACTGAAGAAGAAAAGTTAATCATGACCCAACACCCAACCATAATTACCGAACGATTAATACTCAGGAGAATGGAACTCACGGATTTGCCTAATCTAATGAAGTATGCTAGTAACAAAAATGTATCTGACAAAGTCTTCGGATATCCTTATCCTTACTTAGAAGACGATGCTATTGCTCGTATAAACACAGTGATTGAAGGATTAAAGAACAAGAATAGGTTTATTTTAACCATTACTCAGAAAGAAGAGAATGAGTTAATAGGGGAGATAGGAATGAGGTTGGAAACTGAGCACAATAAAGCAGAAATTGGTTACTGGATTGCTGAGCCATATTGGCGAAAAGGAATAGCTACAGAAGCGGTTGCGGCTATACTCAAATTCGGATTTGAAGAACTAAATCTCAATAAAATCTTTGCTACTTGTTTTGATGGAAACGATGTATCTGGCAAAGTACTTGAAAAAAATAGAATGATACTAGAAGGAGAATTAATCCAAGAATACTTCTTCAAAGGTGAGTACAGAGATTGCCTCCAATATCGCATGACAAAAGATGAGTATATGAACTTGTAAGGATTTCTTACAAGTTCAAAGTTTATAGAAAATGACCTTACTTTCTCCTTTGTTAAATATTGTCCGTAAATTTGCATTATAGCTTTAATCTTTTCTAAAATTAAATTAAATGTACACCTAATGTTTAGACATCAAGGTAAAAGCAGAACCTTTGAGCATAATCTGCAAATAGCTACAGTCCTTTCTTTTGTTGCTGGTATGGTCAATGTAACTGGCTTTCTAGCTATAAAGCAACTTACTACTAATGTAACAGGGCATTTTGCACTTTTTATAAATGATGTTGCTAATTTTGAATTTTGGAAAGGGACTATCTATTTCCTATACATTTTCTCATTTCTATTTGGCTCATTTACTTCCAGTTTTCTTATCGAAAAGTATAGAGCTAATAAAAAGTTGAACGTGTTTGTAATACCAACAATGATAGAGGTAACATTACTCTTAATTATTGCTATAGCCAGCGATCTTCTTGAACTGAATTATCCGAACATAATCGCTTGTATTCTGCTGTTCGCTATGGGGCTACAGAACTCATTTGTTACCAAAATATCGAAAGCCATTGTAAGGACTACACATTTAACAGGACTTTTCACAGATTTGGGAATCGAACTATCACGATTGTTTTTTCCCGAAACCCACCCAGATAGAGTGGAAATCAAACTTAGAATAAAGCTACACCTTTTTATTATATGCTTTTTCTTCCTTGGTGGTATCGCTGCTGGTATTTTGTACTCGAGTTTTGATTTGAAATTCAACACTCTTATACTTGCTGCCGCTATCTTGATAATCAGTCTGTTCTACGACGACATTCGCTTTAGATATATCAAGATGAAAAGATCCTAATTCGCTTGACTTTATTGAGTTTGAATCTAACTAATAGTGGATGGTGTCGTAGCTTACGACACTATTCATCTGTTTTATGTTATTTTTATTTTTTCAATGGCTTCTTTGATGTCTTTAACTACATATTCTTTTTCTATTACTGAAAACATATCATTCTTTTGAAAATTAGTTCTTAAGTTATCACTGACACCTGATATTATTATTTTTATTCCTCTTGCCTTAAATGTTTTTATTATTTCCTTAATACTCTGATATCCAGTAGCATCAATTAGAGGAACATAGCGCATTCTTATAATTATATATTTAGGAGATAAATCTGTATTTGTAATGGTTTCTTGGAATTGACGAGCAGCCCCGAAAAACAATGGACCATTAATTTCATAGATTAATACCTCCTTTGGTATATCAATTAATTCTTCTTCAAATAGATTCTCTTTCCCTCCTTTTTCAGAAGTTAGAGTTTCAATATGTACAGATTCGCTCATTTTTTTCATAAACATAAAACTCGAGAGAACCAACCCAATTTCTATAGCAATTACTAAATCAAAAACAACCGTCAAAAAGAATGTAGTTAATAGTATAACAATATCCATTTTGTTTCCTTTCAGTATAGATTTAAATTGACGCCATTCACTCATATGATATGAAATAACCACTAATATCCCAGCAAGACAGGAAAGAGGGATTAATTTAGCGTAAGATCCAAACAAAAGCATAATTGCTAATAAAACCAGAGAATGAACTATACCCGCTATAGGAGTTCGTCCTCCATTCTTTACATTTGTTGCCGTTCTAGCTATAGCACCTGTAGCGGGAATTCCGCCAAATAAAGCCGACACAATATTGGCTCCTCCCATAGCTATTAGTTCCATATTAGAACGGTGTTTTCCCCCAATCATTGCATCAGATACAACAGCGGAAAGTAATGATTCTATACTACCTAAGATAGCTATGGCAAACGCAGGTTGTATAAGTGCTTGTATGATGTGAAAGTTTATCTTCGGTATATGAGGTAAACTAAAATGGTCAGGGATTTCTCCAAAGCTACTTCCAATAGTATCAACTGGAATTTTAAAAATGGTTACTACAATTGTAGCCAATAAGATGGCAACGATAGACCCTGGAATTTTCTTTAATATCTTTTGAAAGTAAACAGTGATAATAACAGTAGCAAGAGCAATTGAAATAGCATACCAATTAATTTGATTAAAATGCGCAAAATAAACAATCCATTTGTCTATAAAATTAGCTGGAACTTTATCTATGTGAAGCCCAAAAAAATCATTAATTTGTGATGACAGGATGATTAATGCTATTCCACTTGTAAAACCAACAATTAACGAATATGGAATAAATTTCAATAAATTCCCAAGTCGTAGGAGCCCCATTCCAATCATTAAAAAGCCCGCAATAAAAGTGGCTATGATTAATCCATCTATTCCGTATAATTGAATAACTCCATATACAATTACGATAAATGCCCCTGTTGGACCTCCAATTTGAACTCTACTCCCTCCAAACATCGAAAATATTATACCCGCAATTATTGCAGTGATAATTCCTTTTTCTGGAGAAACTCCTGATGCAATTGCAAAAGCTATAGCTAAAGGTAGAGCAACAATTCCCACAATTAATCCAGATAGAATATCTTTTGTGATGGTTTGTTTTGATATACCTTGTCTTATAAGTGAGAATAGTTTAGGGGTAAATTCTTTTTTCATTCTTTGTCTAATTCTTTTTACAAATATACGAACATTCGTATTGAACGCCATTTATCCTTTTAAATCAAGATGAGCTGCTCTTCTATATGTATATGGAATCCAAAGCAGTTAGGAGATGTCTAACAAGTGTAGGGTTTTAGTTCTGTAATAGCGTAAACACCTCTATTCGGTGAATAAAGCCCCATTTTTATATAATTTCCTTTTTCTTTCTCGGCGGTATTGTTGCAGGTATTCTGTACTCTACTTATGATTTAAAATTCAATGTTTTGATATTTGCAGCTGTTACCTTACTAATTAGTCTGTTTTATGATGATATTCGATTCAGGTTAATCAAAACAAAACGTAAGTTTATGTAGTCGGATATTTACTCAGAGTTATTATATTATTCTTCTTTTTGATCTGCAAATCCATTACCTCTTGTAAGACTCAAATTCATCTCAATTTCCTTTTCATTGAGCTTGTATTTCAGAAAGACGATCCCATTTCTCTCATTGTATTTATATATAGCCGAATATTTAGGGTCTTCTAGATTGTATGCTTCTATTTTCCATGCATAAGTGATTTCATTAAGATATCTACCATATTCTAGCTCCTCGATTACTTTCAGATAACCTTTCATCATTTTGCCATTTGATAGCGGCTGCTCGACATAAATAGAATCACCAATTGTTATTGGGAATTTTACTTGTGGGTTTGGTATATATTCTGTCTCGGCGAATACACCTCTGTTTGGCGATGTTACCATAACCCCAGCTGAGTCTTGCACACAATATCTTGGTTGATAGAAAATAAGATTGTATTCATGATAAACCCACTCAACAGAGTCTAAGTTATTTGCTCGGCGGTTTTCAACGCTAAGTAATTCAATTTTAGGAGCACCTACAGCATTCGTGTAGTCAACCTTGAAAATGAAATCAGTTGATCTAAAATAGGGTTGAGATATGCATCCCATTGACGCAATGATAAATAATAATATGTATTTCATAATTTTATTACTCCTCAAAAGCTTCAGGATACCAACCCATTTCATTAACATGTGTTGAATATAAATAGGTAGTTAAATTCATTACTATTCCAATGTCATCAAGTTTGTAATCTAGGTAAACAAATCCAATTTTCTTTGAGTAATAGTATGTAGCAGAATACTTGTTGTCTTCAAGGTTGTACGCTTCAATTACCCATTTGTCAGCTTCTTTCGTATCGTTTCCGTGTTGAACTTTGTCGGTTACTTTCAGATAACCCTTCATCTTTTCACCGTTAGATAAGGATTGCTCTACGTATATAGAGTCTCCTATTGTAGGAGGATATTTGATTTGAGGATTGGGTACGTTTTCTGTGGCTGCGAATACAGCTCTTTTGGGCGAAGTCACCATAACTGTATGCGAATCTTGTATGCAATAGGATTGGTCTAGATATATGATTTTATATTCTTTGAAAACCCACTGAACGGAGTCCATTTTATCAGCTCTCCTATTCTCAACGCTATGGAGTTCTATCGATTCTGGTCCTTCGGCATTAACATACTTCACTTCATATTTAAAATCGGTCATTCTAAAGTATGGCTTAGCGGATACACTTATTGTGAGTATTGCTATTATTAATATGTACTTTTTCATTTAGACTCCTGTAAATTTCTTTTTCTAATTCTTCCCCAATTAACCCATTTTTTCCCAACTATTATATCTGTCAAGTAAAATTTAATTAAAGTTTTATAAAGATTTATATCCTGTACTAACATTCTCTCTATATATTCTCTTCTATTAACAAAATCAATATTAGATACATTAGGCTTTCTAAATCCAAATTTATCTTTAGTTATTCTATCGCTAGATATTTCTGAACAGTATTCTTTTATTATAAAGTATTTAGGACTACAAAATAATTCCCCTTCTCTAGTTAAATAGAAATATCTTGTTTTTACAATTTCTATTTCAAAAGTTACAAATGAGTTGACTGTTTGTAAAGTTATATTAACTTGACGTTTACAATGTTTATTGAAGTATTTAAGGTAATATTCTCCCCTTGAAAGTAATTCGAACTTTAATAAATAATTGTGTTCGGAAACTAAAAAATAAAAATCATTTTTTAATAAATCCAGATAATTATCTTCTTTTTTAAGGTTTGACATAGTATATCCTTTGTATTTCACCCATATTTGATTTTATCAACTACTTTCAGATAGCCACGAATGCTAACGCTGTCACGTGTTTCATTGTTCTTTAATTCCTTTTGCTCAATATATATAGAATCGCCTATTTCTAATGGGAGCTTCACTTGTGGATGAGGTACGTAAACAGTATTATGAAGGTACTCGCCAGTTGGGTTTTTCAGAAAAACTCCATCGGTATTTTGAACACGAGTCTTATCTTCAGATATACTTATATTACCATTATCAATTCTAAATTCCCATAATATTTTTTGTTCAGCCAAAAATTGATTTGAACTTTCTAATTTTATAGAATCTTGTTTTTCGATTACGGAGCTTTGCACTGTGAAAATATAGTCTGTATTATTGAAATACGGCTGGGAATAGGAAATATAAACAGACAAAACTAAGAACAATATGTATTTCATAATCTGCCTTTACTTTTGAATTGAGTTGAATAATACCAAATCTAGTAAATAAGTTGGTTATATCAAAAAAAAACGGCTCACCCAATTAAGAGCAAGTCGTTTTGAAAATCATAAATTAGTGCAAAAACCTTAGAACGAAAGTTCTGCTCCTATGAAGAAGTTACGCTCGGCACCACCGAAGAACTGCCCACCTTCGCCAGCCGCTGCATATAGATTATTCGTCAAGTTGTTAATCTGTAGGTGAACTCTAATTCCTTGCGTTCCCATAAAATCGGTGAAATTGTAAGATAGATTTGCATTCATAAAGTAGTACGAATCTACTTGATTGTCTGCATAGTAGCCACCACCAAGATTAGTTTTTATACGAGTGTCTGTTGTCAGTAAATCCCCGAAATTATCTGTCATAAAGCTACCAACATAGTTAGCTGAAAGCAGGAAGTTGAACTCACTTATCTTATAGTTCAGAGTGAAAGCACTCATTATATCTGGGAACCCTGCTATTCTGTTACCGTCCAATGCGATTGTTGTTCCGTCTTTTAATGCGAAATTATATGTTACGATTTTGTTTTGGCTGAAAGTTCCGTTAGCATATAAATCTAATCGTCCGTTACTATTGTCGAATGCTTTTATACCAGCTTCCAGTTCTATTCCATAGTGCAAAGTCTGCTCAGCGTTACCATCTATTGGAGCACCGAACTGATCTAACTGACCACTTTTCACTAACTCATCACGTAAATCCATCACATAGATATTTCCCGATAGATTATAAGTCTCTGATATATAATTCCATCCAGTTTCTATGTTCAACATTTTTTCTGGTGTAACTAAAGGGCTAGAGAAATCATACCCTAAAGTCTCATTTCCGATTGGTACTCTTCTGAACTGCGGTCTAGCACCTGACCATGCCTCACTTGCATTGTAGAGGTTTTTCATTCTTGGCTCTCTTTGAGTATATGCTGCCGATAGATATACGTTTTGCTCAGGACTGTAATTCCAGTTAACACCTACTCTTGGGTTCAAGAATAAATACTCGACGTTGAATAGGTCATTACTGCCGCTTGTGGCAACTCCATCTGCATTTGGGTATTGATTGACAATGCCTGCGAATTTGTCATTAGCGATGCGATATGAGTGATATACTAACTGTGCTTCACCGCTTACCATCAAATCTTCATTTATTTGATATTGGTTACGAGCGAAGGCAGAGAAGATGTCTCTAAAACCATCATATTCGTAGAACTTGTAATCAGGGTCATATCCCTCTGGTAGGTTCTCGGCAAACTGTAATTTGCCCCAATGGTCAGATTGATGAATACGAATCTCGGCACCAGTAGTAAGTATGTTACCCTCTGTCTCCCAAACTAAACGTGGTATCCAACCACCTTGCTTATTACCTACCCAAGCCCTGATTAGTGGATTACCAGGACTAAAAGCACCTGGGTAAACCTTATCAAATCCGTAGCTCGATGAGTCGGTATAACCAGCTCCTGAATAATCGAAGTAGCCATTTCCTTCGAAATAGTAAAGTGATGATTTGAAAGTTAGATTGTCAGTTATGTACCAATCGTTTAGTAACTCGATATGTGGGGAGCTGAATTCTTCTATTTCTTGAGCCCTTGTAGTAGCACCCCAATCGAATTCACGTCCATCGGCACCGTGTTCCCAATAGCTATAGTTCTCTCTACGCTTAACTGGGTCGGTGATGTAATCCTTTGGTAAACCTATATAAGACAACCCATCTCTTTGGGAGCTACCATATATGTTCACTTGAGTCTTCAACTTCTCGTCGAACCTAATAGCTGATAGGAAGTAGCTATTAAGATATGCAAAAGATTGGTCTCTATATCCTTCGGAGTTTATTTGGCTCATCTTCCCGTAGAAAGCATATTTCTCATTCACCAAACCTGAAGAATACTCTAACTTTAATTTGTTCGTATTAGACTTGACTATATCGCTGCCGCTGAATTCTTGGAACCCATTCCCAGCATATAGACGAATACCCGGATTGTTTATGAATGCGGAAGTGGTTAGGTTAATGCTCCCTGCAATAGCTGCCGCTCCGTAGTTAGCTAATCCCGCACCACGTTGCACTTGTACCTCGCCCAAACTCTCTTGCAAATCAGAAAGATTGATGAAATATACATTGTGGTCTTCGGGGTCGTTTTGTGGTATTCCGTTCACCAATACCGAAATACGTCTTTGGTCGAAACCACGTAATCGCAAGTTAGTATAGCCAACTCCATTCCCATTTTCGGTGAATGTATAAATAGATGGCATAGATTGTAGAAGATTCGGCAAATCGATATTAGAAGTGGTCTTCTTAATATCTGCCTCTGTTATTTCGGAGAATGGAACTGGCGACTGCCTTTCCTTTGCCTTAGTCGAAGTCACCGTGATAGACGGTACTTGATACGTTCTGATGGTGTCTTTATCGTCCGCCCTTAGGTTGATAACGGTACAGACGACGCCAAGTAAAATTAGCTTTTTTAACATAATTAGCCCTACAAAGATTTATTAATAAATTAATTAAATCCGTCAGAGCCCTGATGAGCAAAATGCTTAGTAGATTGTAAACGTGGTATATTCCACCGTTTTCCTACGCAGGTACTAACCTGATCAGGTGCAAGGAGTTTTATCTCAGCCGACCAAACTATTTGGTCAGCACCTCCAACGGGAATACAAATCTAAATAACATTAGTTGAACAAACAAGTGGGGGAGATGGTTGTTTATTTTTCCTCTAGAATTAAATCTTCCAAGATTTTTACTTCATCTTGAGAAATAGATATTTTAGTTTTATGTCTTTTATAATTTTTACTGAATTCTAATTCAACTACTGGGCTGTCTAAATCTGAAGAGTTTGAAGTAAGGATGGATGGTTTGTAAATATCATCTAGAAGGAAAGTTGTTGTTTTTGGAGATTCTATGAATTCTGTAACTGATATATAGAGTTCATTAATTAATTCCGTTTCCTTTAATTCCGATTTACGAGGCAGATAACCACTCCCAATTACCCTTATGAAATACGAGGAGGTCTCTATTTCTTTAAGAATTACCATATTATTAAGTGAGAAATAAGATTGACCTTCATCTATCACCCTAAACTTAATTTTATCCTCATCTGTTTCTCTGTACATAATAGAGCCATTACATATATCCCCTTCAGGAGCAGGTTCTATCCAATCGTTTAGTTTTTCTAATCTTTCTAAAGTTAACGATTCTAAATAATGAGAAGCACACATTGGAAACACTGAACCATAATGAAATTGTTTTTCAGATTCAGGAAATTTCATTTCAAACTCTGAATCACGAAATTTAATCCATATTCTTTGAGAAATTTTTAGTTTATCAATAAATGTAGAGTCATCCTTGTAATCCTCTAAAATTTCATTGTACACTTTATTAAGTTCTTCTTCAGCTTTAAAGTACCTTTTATTCATCTCAGTATTCATATCTAGTTGAGTCTGCGAATAGCAAAATGATGAACTAATCATTAACAGAATAATGCTAAGTCTGAATATTCCCGAGATTAAAAACATTTTACCCCTCCTTTAACTCAATAGTTAATCCCAATGCGTTGGCTATTAGAGCAAAGTTAGATAATTGAATATCTTCGCCATTTTCGACACGGGAAATATAAGGGCGTTTTTTACCTACTATTTTAGCGAGCCCTTCTTGACTAAGTTGTAGCTCTTTTCTTCTGTTTTTAATTATTTCACCAAAGTAATAGGAGAATGCATCTTCACGAAACTTCTCACGTTCTTTTGTACCTTTATTGCCAAATCTTTCGGCTATTATTTCTTTTGCATTTCTAGTTTTTGTCATATACAAATGTAACGAATTAGTTACTAAATTGTTTGGTAAATTAAAAAAAATTAAAATTATAGATACACATTGCTATCTCACAACCTCTCAACTACAGCCCTAGTGGTCAAGACTTCAGCAAACTCGCCATTCAGATTAGCCAGAGTCGTTTGGTGGATTAATTCCGAATCGAATTTCTCACCATTGACACCTATTCTTTCAAAAGTGGCTGTTGCGTCTAAAACAAGAGTTGTCTTATACCCGAGATTACCAGCCATTCGCACAGTAGTAGATACACAATGATTCGTTGTCAATCCAGATATAACGAGTGAGTTGATTCCATTGCTCCTCAATTGTTCGTCCAAATCAGTTCCGATAAAAGCACTGTTAACAGACTTGATGATTTCTAACTCGTGATTCTTCGGTTCTAATCCAGCTATAAAATCGAATCCAATTTTTGAATTGTGTAGGGGGGAGTTTGGGTTCGTGGAGCTATGTCTGATGTGGTAAATTGGTAATTCCAACTCACGCCATTTATTTAGCAAGAGCTTACAATTTGCTTCAGCATTCTTGTTGTTTCTATTACCACCCCAATATTCCTGATTTTCGAATCCTTTTTGCAGGTCGATTAGTAGGAGGGTGGGGGAAGAAGTTGATTTATTATTCATCTACTTACTCCGCTTATCCCACCAGTATTTCTTTACTAAAAATACAACTATTGCTAAACCAATTAGTGGGAAGATAATCTTGCCATAGAGAGTTAGATATTCCAATATTGCTTCGAAGTTATTCCCAAAAACTACTCCGAGGTATATCAGAATACTATTCCAAATCAACGCACTTATTAAAGATAATATTACTGTTCTTTTGAAATTAAGGTCGGACATACCCGCAAAAAAGGAGATAACGGCTCTTGTACCAGATAAAAAGCGATTAGCTATAATCAGATAATAGCCCCATTTCCTGAACCACTCTTCGGGTTTTTCTAAGCTTTTCTTGTTGATGAACGGCATTTTATTGGAATCTACTACTCCATGTCCAAACTTGCTACCGAGGTAGAACATAATAATAAACCCCACTAACGAGCCAGAAGTAGCTAATAACAGCAATGGAACAAACCCAATAGTACCCAAAGCAATAAGCGAACCCATAAAAACCAAAACTGAATCACTAGGGGAGGGCGGGAATATATTCTCGAGCATAGTTATAAAAAAAGCAAAGCCGAGTACCCAATACCACTCTAAATGAGAGAGGAACTCTATGGCAGCATCTAAACTGTGTAAACTTTCAAACATTATTTCTGTCTTTCATATTGGAAAAAATCAATTTACTTAATCATTAGTTCTTTTTTTAGAAATAATGCTTGGAAATTAAATCACAACAGAATAATTTTGAATTCAATTTTGAACTCCGTTTCTAAAATTAGATGAAAATAACAAATTACATATTGACCAATAATTCCAACTCAAGGGCAAACCAAATGCCTCAGATGTGGTATATGCCAATGCTCAAGCAGAGTATGCATCACCATATTTCTATGCGCTAATTCCGCATAACCTATTCTCTCGTAGTCGTCAATATTTGTTTATCCGAAAAAATCTAAATTGTTTTTGTTGAAATGGAATTATTATCTATTCTCGCTTTGATTAGCGTATTCGTTTTCTCTATAAGTGCTGCTCTATCGTCTATCCAAAAGAAATACGATATGTTCGGTATTTCATTTGTTACCTTTGTTACTGCCGTAGGTGGAGGGACTGTCCGTGATTTATTGCTGGGATGTCACCCACTCTTCTGGATGGAAAACCCGTGGTTTGTTGTAGTTATTATGGCAGGTTTGGGATTTACTTTCCTCCTGAAAAAGAGAATCCTATTTTTAAAACAGACATTCTTCCTTTTTGATACACTTGGTATTAGCTTGTCGGCTATATTGGGTACACAAAAGGCAATTGACTTTGGGGTGAGCCCATTCATAGCTATTTTCTTCGGATTAGTAACGGCTGTCTTCGGTGGTATAATCAGAGATATGATGACTAACCAAATACCGCTTGTATTCAGAAAAGAAATCTATGCTTCCGCATGTCTAGCTGGTGCGTTCATCTATATATCTCTGCAATATATAGGTGCACCACTTTGGCTGCTTTACGGAGTACCGACTGTCTTCATATTCGCTATCCGAATCATCTCGATTAAATATAAGCTATCACTTCCGAGAGTGAGTTTGTAAACTCTTGTGACACCCAGAGGATTGCTAATAATAGTCTATGTTGAACTCTATAAGTTCAACTAAATTTTATAACCTATATGAATCGTTGGAAAAAATGAAATAATTTGTTGATTATAATTCTTTGTCTCGAATGATACGTCATTAATTGGTATATTATAGTCAATGCTAAACCATGGGGCTAAATATAGGTTACGTAAAGCATTTGAAGCATTTTCGAACATAAACCAACGATAACCTAGGTGAGCACCAATACCGATAATTTTCTGGTTTTGTACCTCACTACTTTCAAGCAAGTTTATTCGATTAGTAGAATATCCCAATCCAATCCCCGTAAACCAAGTTTCATTTTCAGTTAGCAAGTAATTTACTTTGACGCCTACTCCTTGAGTTTTTATTTGGAAACCTTCATTACCATTAAAACCAACAGGCTGCATAATCCCAAAAACACCAAGGTCAGTCCTAATTCTGGAATTAAGATATATACCATGAAATGAATATCCTTGCAATGCAAAAGCGATAGGATCTATCTCCACTTCAAAATTACTATCTTCCGGATTCTTTTGTGCTAAAACGTTTAAAAAAGTAGATATAAAAAGTAAAGCAAAAACTATATTTTTCATTTCGGATCTATTTCCAAATAAGTATTACATATTATTTAAATTATGTTCAGAAAAACAAATTGAGTTTAACCATTTTTCGTAGCTTATTCTAGCTGTGTTCTTTTTTTAAATTTTCCCATATAGAACTAATATTTGATTCTCCTTGATTATAATTAACTTGAGACCCAATCTCATATATCATGTTTAATGGCGTTATATTTACTTTCCCAGAATCGGGGTACTCAACAACATCAATCCCTTGAGTGGTCTTTATATCTAGATATATACAAGAAGTTTGCTCATGATTATAGAACTGATGAGCTCCTGATGGTCCTATCTCGAAGAAGACTAACTCCCCAGATTTAATTATTTTCAATCCATCTTCAGTTCTCATAGTAAGTGAACCTGAGATGATCATAATTAGTTCTTCAGCATTTCTATGAAAGTGATAAGGGAATGAATATTTACCTGGTTCGAGTAGTCTTATATCGAAAATCATTTGGTTGGAATTGCAATACTTTCCCAATCTAGGTACTAATGTTTTCAATTTGAATTCATCAAGAGTCGTATTATCTGCTTGATAAATCAAAGAATTAGGGTTAATTAATGTTGGCATAATTTTCAGATGTTATTGTTGGCAAAAATAATATTTATGACAAAAATAGACAAGAAAATTTTATTGAAGTGCAAAAAAAATTAGGTTGTTCTTTCGCTTTAGTATATCTCTTCCCATAGTTCAACTTTATTACCTTCAACATCAAGTATATGAACAAATTTACCCCTTACTTCGTGTTACTTATCCATTCATTTACAATTATTGACAATTCTTCTATTGCACCTTCGATATCATTCAAACTTTTAAAAGTTATAATGGCTCTGTCATTTTCTTTCCAAACTAACAGTTTGCTTTTACTTTCAATTAGTTTATTCTTCGGTTGTTCCTGCTTTTTAGCTCCTCTATGAAAAATCAATTGAACTTGTTTAGTAGGTGGTTGCACTCTCATTGTGATTCTATCTTCATTGTCAAAACAATAGTTTGGTCCATTCCATTTTATATTCTCTTCCAAATCGTTATTTGCGTTCAATATACAATTTCGCAGAATTTCAATCTCATTTCTAAATGGGTGGTTTATTTCATCTAATAAGCTAGAAACTTCAGTACTTAAGTTAATTTCTTTTTGTGCCATATTGTTTGGTTCTTTTGATGTAATTAAATAACTGTTTAACCACCAAAGTTACAAAATTCCTGTCATACCCCCCACAAAAAAACTCGAACAATGTCCGAGGTCTTTTTAAAAATATAATCTATGTGGCTGAGCTTAGACTCTGTAAGCGTTTAGCCATTCTAAGTTTCTCTTATTCAATGCCTCTTGCAAGATGAGTCTTCCGTTCTTTATATCGACCTCACTCATTTCTAGCATTTTCTTTTGTGCTTTAATAAGTTCAATATCTTCAGTCGTGTATTTCATAGATTCAATTCCTTCTTTTAATACGCTCAAAAAGAATATACTCTAAAATATCATTATTTTTTAGGAAGTCTGTTCTGCTTAATAAAGGATGATTTTGAAATTGTTGTGGATTCCTAATAAAAAATCCACCTTTACGTTTATCAAATCCGATTACAATTGAATGAAATAGTTTATTTCCTGATTGATAAAGAACCATTGCAAGTCCACCTCTTTTTAATTTTTTTCTCAAACTGATATTATGATGAGATGGGAGTACAGTGTGATTATTATTTACAGCAATTATTTTAGGAGTACAATAATTGTAAGTAGAAAATTTGTCATTTAAATGCTGATCTCTTATAAACTCAAATCCTCGTAATTTGTTTGCTTTACAGTAAGAATGATAATGATGGTAAATTGAATCTTCTAATTGCAAAGCACTATTGCCAGTTGGATTGGTATTATAAACTTCAACATACTTATTTAACAGTGCTGTGATTTTTTTCCTACCTTTAGAAAAATAATTTATTATAATCGAATACGAAGCAAATACACAAACATTACCTGTCTGAGTGTAAATAATATCAATTTTGGAGCTATTCATAATTAAAAAAAATTCTTTTAAAAGTACAAAAAATATATATATTAATTTAGGCAATATTTTATTTACCCTAAATGTAATGTGATTGTTTGAAGTCGAAAAAATCCATAACTATTTTAGGATTTGCAGTTGGTAACGATATTAGAGTTTCTTTAAGATAAACGTCTTTTAGTTGCTCAGCAATTGGTATTGGATTGTGAAAAAAACTTTTTAGATTCTTGGATAAGTCATCTTCATTATTATAGTAAATTATACTTGAACTACTTGCCTCATAAATATCATACACATCTTTATTTGATACAATATGCCCACTAGTAAAAGCCCCATTTATAAAATAATTATCAATTAATGTCGCATCAGTAATTGGTACGTCATTTATAACTAATCCAGAAAAGTGCGGATAATTTGTAATTACTAGCTTAACTATAGGTTTATTCAAAAAAGATAAACCTTTAATCTCATTCTTGAATTTATTTAGAAATTCAACTTTTCTGTTAATTTGTTCCGTCCCTTCTGTTAATCTCTTTAGCATACTGTTATAATCTCTTGGTTCAAATGGAAACTTTATACACTTTATCTCTGCAATGATAGTAACTCCTTTTAACTCAGCTATCAAATCAATTTCTTCATAATCTTTTTTTGAATTCTTAAAGATATTATTCTTAATAATATTTATTTGATAATCTTTTTCTCTAAGTGAATTTATTAGCTCAAATTTTAAATAATTTTCGAATAATTTACCTCTTTTCTTTAAATCAAACCCTCCTGTATCTAATAAATAGTCAGTAATTCTTAATAAATTAGGTTGTAATAAAGGTAATAAAACTGGATATAGATAATTATTAATCTCAATTAATGGTTTTTCCCAAATATTAATATATCCTTGACTGTATACAAATGCCTCAATAACTTTTTTAATCTGTGATTTCGAAAAATTAGTTTTAGTTAAAACATATTCAATTAGCACATTTTGTTTAACCTTTAATGTAAAGAGGTTGAAATATTCGAGATCTATTATATTAGTTTCTTCTTTGCTGATTTGAGATACTTGTTCAAATAAATTTTGAATAACAATAAAAATTGAGAGGACTTCTTGAATATTTAGTTCTCCAAAATTTAGTAGACGCTCTTTTGTTAAAAAAGGATAATGGGATAAAACAGCAGACATAGTTAATAATTCTTTTTTTGCTTCCTCTTTATCATTTCCTTTTGCGATATTAAAATAAATTTCTCCATCAATGACTTTAACACTTTTTAATCTTTTTTGCTTTCGCCTTTTGTTTGACTCTGAAAGTAAAAATTTATAAACTTTATTTTCTTTTTTTATATCTGAGATCATAACTGCAATACTAAAATGCATATTACTTATAAATCTACGTTGCCCTATCTTAATTATCTTTTCTTGTTGTGTATTCGTACAACTTATTTTAATTAGTTCTTTAGTGTCATCTATGCTAACTGAATAATTACCCCAAACAGTCATATCATATGCAAATTTTACAGATGTATAGATGTTTGAATAGGTTAAAAGTTTGGATGAATTTTTTACCGAACTCAAATCGATTTTAGGATTTGAACTTATAAGTCTGTTTAGTTGATGTAAATTAATTATAGTATTAAGTGCTTCATGACTTGCTTCTAAGCCACCTTGTACATTAATAAAACCATACTCTGGTATTATTGAATCTATCTTGCTATTTATTAGTTCATCAAAATGAAACTCATCTAAGTTTTCCATGGAATCCATCATTTTTTTTCCCATAATATAAACTTCCCTATTAAGCAAGGTTATGAGTATTTTGAAAAATTCATCTGTGGGTGTTTGATTTACTTCAAATGTGTGAAAATATAGTTCTTTAAAATACTTAAAATATTTATTGAAGTAAATTGAGCATAATACATTTTGACTTATTTGTGAGTTACTTTCTAATAGATTATTTGTTTCTAAATATTCTTTAATATATTTAAAGTCATAATTCTGATTATAAGGGAAAAACCTTTGATCATTTTTTAATTTATTCTTTAGTTTTTTAATAGACATAAAGTTTTGTCACAATAATTCATTTCCCCAAATATACAAAATCCCTATGAAATTCCCCCACAAAAAAACCTCGAATAAAATCCGAGGTTCTTTTTAAAATATAATCTATGTTGTTTTCGATTAGTCTCTGTATGCTGTTGCTCTTGCTTTTGCATATTCGAAATTCATCTCTGATATGAACTCAACAGATATTGACTTAGGACATGCCGCCTCACATTCGTAGTGATTAGTACATGAGCCAAATCCTTCTTTGTCCATCTGATCTACCATAGCTAGTGTACGCTTTTTCTTCTCTGCTTGGCCTTGTGGTAGCACGTTTAAGTGCTTCAATTTGGCAGATGTGAATAGCATAGCTGCTCCATTAGGGCAAGCCGCTACACATGCACCACAACCAATACAAGCCGCTGCATCCATAGCTACATCTGATTTAGCTTTTGCTACTGCTATATCATTTGCATCAGGTGCGGAACCAGTTTTTACACTTATGTATCCACCAGATTCGATGATTCTATCTAGAGCGCTTCTGTCCACAACCAAATCTCTGATTACAGGGAATGATTTGTTTTTGAATGGCTCTATGTATATCTCTTGACCATCGTTGAATTTTCTCATGTGAAGTTGGCAGGCCGTAGTTGCTTTCTCAGGACCATGAGGATTACCGTTGATAGTCATAGAGCAAGCTCCACAAATACCCTCACGACAATCGTGGTCGAATGCTACTGGATCTTTGCCACCTACTATCAAATCCTCGTTCAGTACGTCTAGCATTTCAAGAAATGACATATCTTCAGAAATATCGCTCACGGCATATTGCTCGAAAGCTCCCGCTGCTTTATTATTTTTCTGACGCCAAATATGAAGTTTTAAATTCATTTTCTATTCTCCTTAATTGTTATTTGTAGCTTCTTACAGCTAGCTTAACATTTTCAAATTTTAGTTCTTCTTTATGTAACTCTGGTCTTTGACCAACGCCCTTGTATTCCCAAGCGGCTACATATCTGTAATCTTCGTCATTTCTTTTTGCTTCGCCGTCTGGTGTTTGGTGTTCCTCACGGAAGTGTGCACCAGCCGATTCGTCTCTGTCCAATGCGTCATAAGCCATAATCTCAGCAAACTCAAGGAAGTCAGCTACTCTCGATGCCTTTTCTAATGAGATATTATACTCAGCACCGGTTCCGCTTATCTTCACGTCTTTCCAGAATTCCTCACGAATCTTAGGTATTTCTTCTAATGCGTGTTTCAGTCCAGCTTCATTTCTAGCCATTCCTACATTATCCCACATTAGCTTACCCAATTTTCTATGGAAGTAAGATGGAGTTTTAGTTCCATTTACATTTATTAGCTTGTTGACTTTATCCTCTACTTCTTTTACAGTTGCCTTGCATTCAGGAGTATTAGCGTCTATTTTCTTCAGATCAGCAGTTGCTAAGTAATTACCTATTGTATATGGTAATACGAAGTAACCATCTGCCAGACCTTGCATAAGTGCAGATGCACCTAATCTATTGGCTCCGTGGTCAGAGAAGTTAGCTTCACCGATTACGTGCAATCCTTCCAAATTACTCATCAAGTTATAATCTACCCATAGACCGCCCATAGTATAGTGCGATGCAGGGTAAATCATCATAGGAGTTTCGTAAGGGTTATCACCAGTGATTCTCTCATACATTTCGAATAGATTACCATATCTTTCTTCGATAGTGTCTCTACCTAATCTAGCTATTGCATCTTTGAAATCTAGGTAAACTCCATATCCAGTAGCACCTATTCCAAGACCATTATCACATGCTTCTTTCGCAGAACGTGACGATATATCTCTAGGAGAAAGGTTACCGAAACTAGGGTACTTTCTTTCTAAGTAATAATCTCTTTCATTTTCAGGAATTTCTCTGGGCTTACGTTTGTCGCCTTTTGCTTTAGGAACCCAAATTCTACCATCGTTTCTAAGTGACTCTGACATCAGTGTCAACTTAGATTGGTAATCACCACTAACAGGAATACAAGTAGGGTGAATTTGAGTATAACAAGGATTAGCGAATAGTGCACCTTTCTTATATGCTCTATAAGTAGCTGTTACGTTACAAGCTTGTGCGTTAGTAGATAAGTAGAATACGTTACCGTAGCCACCAGTTGCTAATACAACTGAGTCTGCTAAATGCGTTTCTAACTCACCAGTTACTAGGTCTCTAGTTACAACTCCACGAGCTTTGCCGTCAACTACTATTATGTCCATCATCTCTTTTCTTGTGCGGAGCTTCACACTTCCGCTTTCAACTTCTTTTGCCAATGCTTGGTAAGCACCTAATAGCAATTGTTGCCCTGTTTGCCCTCTAGCGTAGAATGTTCTAGAAACTTGAGCGCCACCGAATGAACGGTTAGCCAAGTTTCCACCATATTCGCGAGCGAAAGGAACACCTTGTGCCGTAGCTTGGTCTATAATATCAACACTCACTTGAGCCAAACGATATACATTCGCCTCACGAGAACGGAAATCGCCCCCTTTGACAGTATCGTAGAATAAACGCCAAACACTATCGCCATCGTTTGGATAGTTCTTAGCTGAGTTTATACCACCTTGTGCAGCTATCGAGTGTGCTCTACGTGAGCTATCATGGAAAGTAATCGCTTCTACTTGGTAGCCCAACTCAGAAAGAGATGCAGCTGCCGAAGCTCCTGCAAGACCAGTTCCAACTACTATTATCTTATACTTTCTTTTGTTAGCAGGGTTAATTAACTTAACATCAAATTTATGTTTGGTCCACTTATCTTGTATCGGACCTTCTGGTATTTTTGCGTCTAATTTCATACTTGACCTCCAACTATTCCTAACATTATACTTATTGGTATTGAGATTAAAGAAATTACTATTATTAAAGCTACAATTGCAGCTACTTTCTGAATCATTGGAGTGAATTTTTTACCATGTATTCCTAATGATTGGAACATACTATGAATACCATGCTTTAAGTGTAAACCTAAAAACGATACAGCTAATATGTAAAATAGCGACACAATAACATTTCTAAACCCAATAACGACCATAGAATAAACATCATGTACTACTCTTCCATTCTCCAATGTTGTCTCCATATTAAATGTACTAGCATCAACGAACCCAAGTGTGAAATGAGCTAAGTGATATAGTACGAAGAACAAAATTGTCAAACCTGCATATCCCATGAATCTCGCAGAAAAAGTAGATGCTTTATAGTTACTTACTTTGTAACCAGAAGCAATTTTCTTATTCTGACGCACTAAATTAATAGTTGTTATTACGTGTAAAATAGCTGCTATTATCAGTACTATCCTAACTACCCAAAGAGTTGGGCCTAGATCTCTTAATCCTACTGCGTAAGTGTTGAGTGCCTCTGGTCCTGCGAATATAAGCAGATTACCTAAGGTGTGACCTAAGATGAAACCCACCAAGATCAAACCCGTTATAGCCACCACAAACTTGCTTAGAATATTAGATTTTAAAAATCCTAACATATTTAAACTATCCTATTGTGATTTTAAAATTTCTGTTTTGTTTGTTGAATTTTTACTTTATCTTTATCCAATAAATTTTTACTAAGTAGAAATTTATTTTAGAAAAATTAAGAAAAGTAAAAATTACTCTTTACGATATCATAATTTAAGTAAAATGTGATTTAATTCAAATTCTTACTGCGTACATTATTATTTTTGTTAATAAAAAGGAATACGGGGAATATGGCAGAAAGAGAGCATTGGAATAATAGGTTAGGTCTAATATTTGCTATGGCAGGTAATGCTGTCGGGCTAGGGAATTTCTTGAGATTTCCCGTACAGGCAGCACAGAATGGTGGCGGGGCGTTTATGATACCCTATTTCATTGCCTTTCTACTCCTCGGAATTCCTCTAATGTGGGTCGAATGGTCAATAGGCCGTAGGGGTGGGCAGTACGGACACGGTAGTTTACCTGGTATGTTCGACACTCTTACCCAAAACAAAGTTGCCAAATACATTGGGGCTTTAGGGCTTCTGATTTCATTTTTAGTTATGGTATATTATGTCTATATTATATCATGGACTTTAGGTTTCAGTTTCTTTTCAATTATCGGTACTTTCGATGGTATCCACGATATAGAAACTATGAAAACTTTCCTCTACTCTTATCAAGGTAACGGTGCGGGATATTTCACCTCACAATGGCCGGCATATTTCTTCCTAATGTTAACTCTGGTCATAAATTTCTATATACTTTCTAAAGGAATTTCTGGTGGTATAGAGAAATTCGCAACTATTGCAATACCAACGCTTATTGGGTTTGGATTATTACTAGTTGTTTGGGTTTTCTTTTTAGGTACACCTGATCCGACGAAGCCAGAGTTTAGTACTTTTGTTGGAATCGACTATATATGGAAACCAGATTTCTCACTGTTAACTACTTCCAATATATGGTTAGCCGCCGCGGGGCAGGTATTTTTCACTTTAAGCGTTGGTATGGGTACACTTCAAGCTTATGCAAGTTATCTCAAAAAAGACGATGATATTATTCTTAGCGGTTTGGCTACTGCAGGTATTAATGAGTTTAGTGAAGTTATTATAGGCGGTATGATTGCTATACCGATAGCAACTGCTTTCTTCGGTCTTGCTATGACTCAAGATATTGCTGCCGGTGGAGCATTTAATCTTGGTATTGTGGCTATGGCGTCAGTATTTACTGATATTCCATTTGGTTCTATTCTGAGCTTTATTTGGTTTATTCTGCTATTTGTTGCCGGTGTAACATCTTCAGTTGCTATGGCGCAACCTCTCATTTCTTTCTTACAAGAGCAATTTAGATTCAACAGAAAAAAATCCACTATTACCGTTGGGATTCTAATGTTGCTTGGGGTTCATTTCGTATTCTTATTCTTCGAACATGGGGTCTTAGATGAGTTAGATTATTGGGTAGGAACTTTTGCCCTCGTAGTTGTATCATTAGCCGAAGTGATTCTATTTGCTTGGGTATTTGGTATGAAGAAAGGATGGGAAGAGCTCAGTAGAGGGTCAGATATTAAAATACCTCGAATTTTTTACTATATAATAAAGTATGTAACACCAGCTTACTTAATCTTTATCCTTACATTCTGGACTTTTGATAGCGCTATACCTACTTTATTATTTAAAGGTGTGAAAGAATCTGAAATTATTTACAGATTGGGGGCTAGAGTATTTATAGTCGTAATATTGATTTCGTTTATTAGTATGATATGGTTAGCTTGGAAGCGTAACAACGGAAAAGCATTTACTCAAGATGAAATAGAAGGAGGTAAATAATGGAACAAGTATCTACGGAAGCACTAATCTTTATGGGGCTAGGCTGGGCGTTTGTTCTACTCCTAGTTATATATCCGATGAAGAAAATCTTAACTAGTAAGATTAGTTATGAGGAAGATGATTAATATTACTAACTTTATTTAAAATCAAAAAGAATAAAAATCTAAATGCGAACGAGTTGCAGAGTTTTTCCTCTCTGCAACTTATGTGCAATTAGACCTCATCGTATCCAACCTAATTCGACTCTATTACAACCTACACTAATTCACTTAAAAAATAAGGGTTTGTGAACCCCGATATAGTTAAACCATATTTAACGATTTGGATATTTCTTTTTGATAGTCAGTTATTTATTTTATCTTCAAGTATTAAAAATTGCGAAGTAGAAATTTTTATCTAAAAAATGTTAACGCATAACATTCAATTTTACATAGTTTAAGATGATAAACATGTCGTAAAATTCAAATTCTAACTTCGTACATTATTATTTTTGTTGATAAAAAAGATAAAAGGAAATATGGCTGAAAGAGAGCATTGGAACAGTAGGTTAGGATTAATATTTGCGATGGCAGGTAATGCTGTAGGTCTGGGGAATTTTTTGAGATTCCCAGTACAAGCAGCACAGAATGGCGGTGGGGCGTTTATGATACCTTATTTCACGGCCTTTATATTGCTTGCTATTCCCCTAATGTGGGTAGAATGGTCGATAGGACGAAGGGGAGGTCAGTACGGACACGGTAGTTTACCGGGGATGTTTGATACTCTTACCAAAAATAAAGTCGCCAAGTATATCGGGGCGATTGGTATTCTTATCTCAACCTTAGTTATGATATACTATGTCTATATTATCTCCTGGACTCTTGGATTTAGTTTTTTTTCCCTAATTGGGACATTCAATGAATTTCATACCTTAGATAGCATGAAGACTTTTCTATACTCCTACCAAGGGATAGGTGAGGGGTACTTCGATTCACAATGGCCAGCGTATATATTTCTTTTAATCACCTTAGCCGTTAATTTTTATATATTATCGAAGGGTATATCGGGAGGGATAGAGAAATTTGCTACAATTGCTGTTCCCTTACTCGTAGGGTTCGGTATAGTTCTTGTAGTGTGGGTATTTTTTTTGGGGACTCCAAATCCGGAATTGCCTGATTTCAGTGCTTTTGTAGGAATAAATTATATATGGGAACCGAACTTTGAGCTCCTCGGAGATTCCAAAATCTGGCTAGCCGCCGCCGGGCAGGTGTTCTTCACCTTAAGTGTGGGGATGGGAACATTGCAAGCTTATGCTAGTTACTTAGATAAAGATGATGATATAGCTCTTAGTGGGCTGGCTACTGCTGGTATCAATGAGTTTAGTGAAGTTGTACTCGGTAGTATGATTGCTATTCCAATTGCAACTGCCTTTTTTGGATTGGCAATGACACAAACTATAGCCGAAGGTGGTGCGTTTGACCTTGGTATTATAGCAATGGCGTCTGTTTTCACAGAGATTCCATTCGGTAATGTACTTAGCTTTATTTGGTTCTTCTTGCTATTTATAGCTGGGGTGACTTCCTCGGTGGCTATGGCACAACCGCTCATATCCTTCTTGCAAGAGCAATTTAGGTTTAATAGAAACAAAGCTACAGTTGCTGTTGGTATTCTAATCTTTATTGGTGTTCACTTTGTTTTCCTTTACTTAGAACACGGATTCCTAGAAGAAATGGATTATTGGGCAGGTACTTTTGGACTGGTTATAATTTCACTTTTTGAGGTTGTACTTTATGCATGGGTATTTGGAATGGATAAGGGTTGGGAAGAAATCAATCGTGGTTCGGATATAAAAATACCTAAGATATTCTATTATATAATCAAATACGTGACACCAACATATTTAATATTTATACTCGTTTCTTGGACATATCAAGAAGCAATTCCCAAATTATTAATGGAAAAAGTTGTTGAAAGCGAGATAGCTTATAGATGGGGAGCTAGAGTATTCATGACAGCTATATTTATGTCACTTTGTGGTATGATTTGGTTAGCTTGGAAACGAAATAACGGTAAACCTTATACACAAGAAGAAATAGAAGGAGGTAAGTAATGGAACATATAAGCACTGGAGCATATATATTTATGGGACTTGGATGGGGTTTTGTTATCTGGATGCTAGTTTCATCAATGAAGAAAATCCTAACTGATAAGATTAGTTATGAGGAAGATGACTAAATAGTCGATAACTTTAATATATTTAATAAAATAGCTTTAAAATTCGATATTTAAAGCTATTTTTGTTTTTAATACGTTTACAGATTCAAAAATTATAAAAGTACTATGAAACACGAAAGAGCAAAACCTAAACCGAAAAGATTAGGTAAAGAAACAAAACAATTCAAGAAAGAAAAAAAGATAGACATGTTGGATCAAACTGTCCGTCTGAATAAATTTATATCTGATGCTGGTTATACATCACGCCGTAAAGCCGATGAGCTAATAGAAGCCGGTAGAGTTACAGTAGGCGGAAAAGTAGTAACTGAACATGGTACAAAGGTAAGAAAGGGCGATAACGTCCGAGTTGACGGTGATTCCGTTGGTTACGAAGAAAAGAATGTATATTATATTCTGAACAAACCAAAAGACACTATTACTACTACCGAAGATCAATTCAAACGAAAGACTGTAATGGATATAATTCATGTTAGACGAAGAGTATATCCTGTTGGAAGATTGGATAGAAATTCAACTGGAACACTAATAATGACTAATGATGGTGAGTTAGCTAATAGATTAACACACCCTAGTTACGGTATAGAACGTGTTTACAAAGTAAAGCTTGATAAGAAATTAGAGATACCTCACGCTAGAATTATAGCTAAAGGTGGAGTTGACCTTGAAGGTGATATTACTGCTCCTTGCGAGATATTCATAGATCCCAAACATGGTGATAATCTAACGATGTCTATGCACGAGGGTAAGAACAGAGAAATCAGAAGAATATTCGAAAAGTTCGGTTATTTTGTTAAAAAGCTTGATCGTAAATCTTATGGCTGTATTTCGAATGCAGGTATGGCTCGTGGAGAATACCGCCAGCTGAACAAAAACGAGATTAGTGCGTTAAGAAAGCTAGTTGGATTACGTTAAATAGAATAAAAGATTAATGAATTTTTTAAACCCATTTGTACTATTTGGACTAGCAGCAGCTTCGATACCTATTATTTTGCATCTAATTAATCTTAGAAAGCAAAAGACTGTCGAGTTTTCTACTCTGAAATTCCTAAAAGAACTACAAAAATCAAGTATAAAGAAGCTAAAGATAAAGCAGTGGTTGCTATTACTGTTACGAACTTTACTAATTATATTTGCTGTTTTGGCATTTTCTCGTCCTACTATCCAAAGTTCACTACCAGGTTTCACTGAGTATTCTAATACAAGTATGATTATACTTATAGATAATTCATATAGTATGGACGTTTCAGATGAGAATGGGAACAGATTAAGACAATCAAAGAAAATTGCAAGTACTCTAATTAATTCGATGAAAGAAGGCGACCAAGCATTGGTAATGCCTCTTTCTAGTGATAGACCTCTACGGTCATTTGCTTGGTCAACGAACAAAGACTTACTGAATAAGAGTATTGATGAAGTATTGATTGGGACAGAGAAAGCTAATCTAAATACTAACCTGAAGTTTGCTTCTATAATGATGACAGAAGCTATTAATCTTAATAAGCTTGTATATCTAGTTTCTGATATGCAAGAGAACTTAATGGCTGAAGTAGATACAAATAAATACTTTAAGAATAATGTTTCGTTCCTAGTTGCAAATGTTGGTAGAACTTCTAAGAAAGAATTTAGCAACCTTAGTATAGATTCAGTCAATGTCATTAGTTCTATAATACAGAAAGATAGACCGATAGAGCTGGAAGTATTCATAAAGAATCACAGCAATAAAAAAATTACCGATAATCTGATAAGTCTAAATTTCAATGAAAAGAAAGTATCACAGAAAACTATTGATATAGCTCCTGAGGAATTAAAAAGTACAGTTGTCTCTGCTACTTATAATAGCACTGGAATTGTGAAAGCTGAGTTACAACTAGAGAGTGATGAGCTTCTACCAGATAATAACTTCTTCTTCGCTATCAATATACCTAAACAGCCATTTGTTACAGTTGTATCTGAGTCTTCAAACATTTTCTTCGATGCTATATTGAGTAATATGAAAGAGTTCAACGCAATATCAGGTTACCAGTTTGTACAAGACATAAGCGGCTATAGTGCTGGTCAAGAGAAGGTTTTGATTGTTGCTAAAAACAGTCTGACGAAACAAGATTTGTCTAGTATTGCTAAACTACAATCTAATAATGCAAAAATAATACTTTTCGCACCTAAAGATAATTTGACTGACTTCCTCACTAACTCATCTTTGATAGGAGTTAACGTAAAGGCAGTAGCACGATATGATGTAAACCCTGCTGAGTTTACTAAAGTAGATAAACTTCATCCTATATTCAGTGGAGTATTCAAAGGGGAGACTGCTAATCAGAAAGAAGTAGAGTCGCCGAAGATAAAAGTAGAGATTCCATCACAAAATGGAAGACCTATAATAGAGACTCAATCGGGTAATTTCCTTAGTCAATTTGATATTGCAAATAGTTCGTTGTTCTATTTCTCAGTTCCAATATCAACGGAATGGAGTGATTTCCAAGTACTTAGTATATTCCCATCACTACTATATAAATCGGTTACGTATTTGAATTCTAGCTTTGATGGAACACTATCTAATCAAGTAAACCAAAGCACATTATTAATAAGCGATGAGCTAGCTGGAAGTTCAAAGTTTAATATACTAACACCGGATGGTACAGAGAAGTTTGCCGATGCGAATAAAACAGGAAACAATTATATACTTACGATCGATGATAAATCGCAATTTGGAAATTATTTAGTTAAGAATAACAATAAGCAAGTTGTTGCGTATTATAGTATTAATCCTAGTAAATCTGAGTCAGAATTAAAGCCAATGGAAGACGATATTTTTAAAGAAAAAATGACGAAAATTGGGATAAATTCGGACAATATCAGTATATTAGAAGATGATAGAAACATAGAAGAAAGTATTCAGAGGGCAAAACTAGGTACAGAGCTATGGCAGCTCTTCTTGGCACTTGCTTTGCTTTGTGGTTTAGCAGAATTGCTAGTACAAAGAGCTACAAAAAACATAGAATAAATGAACAAAAAGAAGTTACATAAAGCATCATTCATAAGTATGTTTACTTTACTTTTCTTAGTAGGGTGTCAGACTTTTGATAATTTTACGACTTACTTCAATACTTACTATAACATGGAAAGATTGATGGATAAGGCGGAAGATGAGTTTGACTTTATGGCATTTGATGTTCGCGAGATTCAAATCTATGTACCCGATCCCAATCTAAAAGAAAGAGAGGACTATTCGCTAGGGCCACCACCTTTTATGAAAGATCTGATAATAACACAGAGACAGCGACAAGCAGTAGAAACCAAGCTTGATTCTATCATTATAAAGGGTTCTAAAATATTAGCTTATAAGAGCAAAACTGACTATGTAGAAGGTGCTATTTTCATGATGGCAAAATCGTTCTTCTATCAAGAAGAATGGAGACCCTCCGAGATAAAGTGTAGCGAGTTAGTAGATAAATACCCAAATAGTGATTTCTCCCCTGATGCTCACTTGCTTTTTGCAAAAAACTCATTAATACAACGAAACTTCTATACTGGAAAGATAATGCTTTCCCGTACAGTTGATATAGCATGGCAAAAGAAAAGATATGATATCCTATCTGAAGCGTTTCGTTTGCAAGCGGAGTTATCCCTATACGAAGGTGATAAAGAAGAAGCACTACGCCCATATAGACAAGCTGTAGCACAATCTGAAAATGCTGAATTAGCAGCGAAATGGCAATTGGAACTTGGGGCTTTGCTTTATAGAATTGGAGAATTCGAAAAAGCAGCCAAAGAATTTGCTAAGGTAAGAGACTTCTCTCCTACTTACGAAGGGTTATACGAATCATATCTTTATGAAGCTCAAAGCAGTGCAAGGATAAAGAACTTTGAGAGATCAAATGAGTTACTCACCCACTTAGAAGAAGATTCCAAATTCGAAGAATGGATGGGTTATACATACTCTGGAAGATTGACAGAAAAGAGAATGAAAGCCGATGATGATGAAAAATTAGAATTTATGGAGAACCATTCGGATACTACTTATGTAAATAATCTGTTGATTAATACATATAGTTTTGAGAGGGGAATGGATTTCTATTACAGCAAGAATTACTTTAAAGCACAACAGTACTTCTCAAAAGCTAGAAACCAAAGAACTCCTGTTTTCAAACAATCTAGCTTTATGTTCAAGGCACTATCAGAATTAAGATATAAAGTGAAGAGTGCTGATGATTATCTAAAAAGAATAGAAAACGATACTACGGGTGTAAACAATGACACTATTAGATATAGCACAGCTCTGTTATACTTTGAAGCTGGTCGAATACACGAAGAATTAGGCAATATAGATTCAGTTAAATTCTATTATGAAAAATCTTATAAAGTATCACCTAAGAACATGAGCGAAACTTCACGTTTCCTATACTCTTATGCTCGTGTAATAAGAGAAGATGATGCCTATAAATCAGATTCACTTTACGAAGTCGTTGCTGATAATTATGCTATGACCGATTATGGGCGAGATGCGATGAAAATCCTCGGGTTTACTGAAGAGTTCATAGTAGATACAGTTCAAGAATTATTTGCGTCTGGTATGAAATTAAAAAAAATAAGTGAATACCCATTTGCTGTCAAACAGTTCTATAGTGCATATCAGAGGTTTCCAGGACATAAACTAGCACCACGTTCACTATATAATATCGGTTGGATATTTGAGCGAGATTTGGTCAATTTAGATAGTGCTATCTATTATTATGGATTGCTAATAGAGAAGTATCCAAGGTCGGAATATGCTTTAGAAATGACGTTACCTTTAGCACAATTGAAAAGCATACGTAGTGGAGAGAAATTGCCGGATTCTTTATCATATAAGTCGAAGTATGTGGTAAATGAGAATAATGCAATAAAAGGGTTGCCTAATGCAATTTCCACAACCCCAAATCAGAATAATCCCAATTTGAACAAGCCGATTACTCCAGATGATTTGATTAATGACCCGAGTAAAGCACTAGAAGAGGGAGAAGGTACGCTATCAAAACCATTAGAAATGTTGAAAAATATTGATTTCGATAAGTTAAACCCTCTTAACTTGTTTAACTCTGAAGAACCCGAAACAGAGTTACCTCCAGATCAAAAAACAATAGAATATGAGACTATTCCTGCGGACTCCACAAAGAAAAAATAATTGATTTTCATTAGAAAATGTCATACATTGCAAAATAAATAATATAGATTATGCTTTCTAATGGGAAAAGACTTCGAAATCGAAAGAGGGTATGCTGAAACCGAAGAGTTAATCAATAAAATTGATAAACTTGAACAGAAACTACTCTGGTACAAATCATTTTTTGACAATGCAACAGATGCTGTATTTATAGTTCAACCTGACGCGTGGGATGTTCTTGATGCTAATGACTATGCTGCGACTCTATTGGGCATCCCCAAAAATGAACTAGTTGGAGCTGCTATGCCTCAATTTAGGCGTATATTCAAGCTACTCAAAAAATCATCGTCGCCAGTTGTACTGAGTGAGTTATCAATTGACACTCCGAATAACCCGAACTTAATGGTTGAAGTTAGTGCTAGATTTTTCAGGCATTATGATACAGATTTGATCTATGCTATTGCAAGAGACGTAAGTGAACAACACGCTCTGACTGATAAGATGGTACATGCAGATAAACTAGTACTTCTAGGTCAACTAAGCGCAGGTGTAGCTCACGAAATTAGGAATCCACTGGCTGCTATTAATCTCAATTTGCAGTTGATGAAAAGAAATCTTGGCGAAGAAAATAAAAATTACAATTACATAAAAAATGCAATTTCAGGTGCGGAACGAATATCAAGAATAGTCGAATTAACTTTGAATTTCTCTAGGCCTGCAGTACCAAGAGTAGAAAGACTAAATGTCAACAAGATTATCCCGACTGCTCTTGACATGGTGAAGCCAGTTATCAAAAGAAAAGATATAGAAATCAGAGTTGAATTAGATGATAATCTCCCTGATACAGCTGCCGATGCTAAGCAAATACAGCAAGTATTCATCAATTTGCTAACTAATGCAAGCGATGCTATCAAAGATAAAGGGACTATCACAATCTCTACTTATGTGGAAATGGGAATAAAAGCAAGCGAGACTAATTATGTAATTACTTCTGTGAAAGATACTGGATGTGGTATCCAAGCAGAGGATTTGCAGAAAATATTCAATCCATTCTTCACTCGTAAGACAGAAGGTACAGGATTAGGTTTGCCTATAACTCAAAGAATACTTCACCAACATAATGGAGTGATAGATGTAGAGAGTAATCTGAACGAAGGTACTTGTTTCTACGTTAAGCTACCTATATTATAATAAGCAAAATAAATTTATTAAATTTACAATCGAATTTCAAATAAAATATTAAAAGATGGCACAAAAGAATTATACAATAGCGATAATAGAAGACGATAAGCTGGTAAGTGATACAGTTAGCGATATTTTATCTGAATCATATACTAATATACAAGTATATAATGATGCAAAAATTGCACTAGAAGAGATTGGTTCCTTGGGGCCAGATTTGGTGTTATTAGATATATTTCTCGGTCATGCTAATGGTCTAGATATACTAGAAACTCTTCGTAATGAAGGTTTTAAAATGCCTGTTATTATGATGACAGCATTTTCTGATATCAAGATGGCTGTTCGTGCTATGAAGCTGGGCGCAGAGGATTTCATTGTAAAGCCACTAGACCTAGAACAATTAGAGCTGAGCGTAGAAAAAGCATTAGACAACCACGATCTCAGACGTAAAGTTGATATACTTTCTGAGCAATTAAGCGAATCCAAGCCAAGCGAGATAATCGGTAAATCCGATGGTCTTAGAAAAGCTATGGAGATGGGTAAATTATTCGCCAAAGCTGAGAACACAACTGTACTTATACTCGGTGAATCGGGTACTGGTAAAGAGCTAATGGCTCGTCATATACACGATAATTCACCCCGTGCCAAAGGTCCATTCATCACGATAAATTGCGGTGCTATTCCTAGAGAATTAGCGGAGAATGAGCTATTTGGTTACGAAAAGGGTGCATTTACTGGTGCTACTGAGAAAATTAAACAAGGTCGATTTGAGCAAGCAAACCACGGTACTATACTGCTAGATGAAGTAGGTGAGTTGAGCTTAGATTTGCAAGTGAAGCTACTACGAGTGCTTCAAGAGAAGAAATACTATAGACTAGGTGGCTCGAAAGAACTCACTGTCGATGTTAGAGTCTTGGCTGCTACCAATCGTGATTTGGAAGAGATGGTAGAGGAAAATGAGTTCAGAGAGGACTTATACTACCGTCTGAACGTGGCTTCTATTACACTGCCGCCACTAAGAGAGAGAAATGAGGACATTCTAATACTTGCTTCTAATTTCGTTGAGAAATTCAACAAATCATTCGGAAAAGATATAAAAGGATTTACTCCAGAAGCAGCTCAAATTCTCCAGAAATATCATTGGAAAGGGAATATTCGTGAGTTAACTAACGTTATAGAACGGATAGTACTACTAGAGCAAGAAGATGTAATCTCGAAAGAATCACTAAGCTTCCTCAGAGGGGATAAAAAAGCATCGAAGAATAAAGATGAAGCTCCAAGAGAGATTTACCTGAATGAAGGCGAGCACTTCCTTAAAATATCTGATAAGGGTGCATTCATGGGTAATATAATCAAGGATTTGATTCATCAAACCCTATTGATAACCAAAGGTAACCAGATAAAAGCTGCAAAAGTACTAGGTATATCAAGAGCGAAGCTTAGATATAGACTAGAGCAACTAGATATAGACGCTACTTCTAGAAACTACAAAGCACTGAAAAATGAGCAATCCTAATAATATAGACCCATTCGAAAATGAGTTCGAGGACGAAAGTGAGGGCGAGAGTCTTCTGTCAACGAAAGATTTATCTAATTCATTAGAGTTAGAGGATTTCGATAGCTCATTTTCTGTCCCAAAATTCGACACAAAATCCAAGAAGTACGACAAATCATTCATAGAGTCCGAAGACCTAGAGGACAGCACTAGCACTGTTGAAATATCTAAACCCGGTGATACTAGCGGCAAAGCAGAAGTATATATAAATCGTAGAAAAGACGGCGATCTAGAATCTATAGAAGTCGTTGCCTCCAATGGCGAGCGAATACTCATCCGCTTTGAGATAGATGAAGATATGGAAACCCCAGAAAACCCAACCGACGAAACCGAAGCTCCTGAGCAAGAGTAAAACACCCTCCAAAAATATCCCAGTCACTCTGAGCTAACATAGTTAGCGAAGAGTCTAAGGGTTACCTGAAGAGCATTTTAATGAATTTTTATTTCAAAATGTGATTATTTTATTCTATATTTGTATACAATTTGACAATAATTGTGTCTTAACGACACCAACATCTATGCAAACGCACAACCCTTATGGCGGTGATAGATGGACAAATAGTAACTTAGCTGAAACAGAAAGCACCCTACTTAACTGGGTAGGTAAAGAAAAAGACAACGAATCGAAACTAGGAGACCACGGAGTGAGAAAATACGAATATGAGACTGGTAGGTTTATAAGTATAGACCCACTTTGGAGTAACTACTACGGATGGACACCTTATCAGTATAGTATGAATAGCCCGATAAGTAGAATAGATGTAAACGGGGATGCAGATTTTCTATTGAATGGAGGAGCTAAAGTAAGTGATGGTGTTAATGATGGGAATATATTTGCTACTTCGAATTTTGCATTTTCTGCTTCATTATTAAAAAATTCAAAAGGTGTTTTTGGTATAGATTTTAATAAAATGAGTTTAATGAGTTCTCAGCTGCCAAATGCTAATTCTGAAGAATTAGCAAATATACTTAGTTTTCATAAATCACTGACACAGGGAGAAGCAGGTGGTGCGGGAGGTGGAGGAACATTTTACGAAGGGGGCCGGAATTTCGATCCGCCAACTACTAAACATTCAGGTAAAGCTACTACAGAAGTAAATAATGCAATAAAAGAAAGTGTTAGTAAAGGGCTCGAACAATTTCTAACTTATTTTACACACGATCACCCTGGTGGTGCTTATGAAGATACACCATCACAGGGTGATAGAGATGCAATAAATCAACTTAACCACAAATATGGAATAAATTTACAGTTTGGAATTTTATTTTGGGGTAGTGCAATGCGTAATAGCGAATCTGTGACTATATTTAATGGGTATGATTCAGCTGATGATGTTGTTATTCCAAGACAAGTTTTAGAGGACTACTCTAAATGAAAACATTTTTAAAATGCATATTTATATTTATTCTGAATATCTTTGTCGTATATAGTACTTTATCTTTAAATAATAATTTGATATTTAAAAATGAATTAAAAAATGAATTAAAACTTGAATTAAAACAATTAAATTCGGATTTAATTATTAATAATCTTAAAATTGAATCAATCTATATTGATAAGTGTATTGGTTCATTAAATTCAATTTTATCCAAAGTAGATAAAAGTCAATTGAAAAGTATTACAATAGCAAACTCTTCTTTAAACGATAAAATAATTGATTTTAGTGATTACCAAGAATCACAATTAAGTCTTACTATTCAAAATACTGTCACCAGTTCAAAAATCAAAAACTTAAAGGCATTTAATTCTTTTGATATTAGAAATTCATATATTGGTAATATAGATTTCAATGATTTTTCTGATCAAATCGAGTTTTTAATTTTAAATGATTATAATGAATTATTTTTAGATAATATTTCTGCACTGGATAAATTAACTAATCTAAAGACTCTAGAATTAAGGGCTGTTAACTTGTTAAACAATGAAATCCTGATTAATAATTTATCTGATTTAAAAATATTAGTATTGGATAATTTATCTGAACTCCCAAAAATAAATAAGAATTGTAGGCTAGTTCAACTAAGTATAAACAGCGTATATAATAATAAGGACATAAGTGATTTATTGTTTAATGTTGATAGTCTAGAATTCCTTTCTTTTGTAAGAATGAACTTAAAAGAAATTCCAAAAGAAATATTCAAAGCACATAAACTTAAATATTTATTGTTAAACAATAATAAAATTAAATATGTACCAGATAATATTGTAAACTTAAAAAATCTTAAGTACCTATATTTAGACGATAATATAATATCGGATTTTAACTATAATATTTTCGAAATTGAAGGCCTAAATCAAGTAGATATTGAGTTTAATGATTTAAATGCACGTGTAGCTCCCCCAATACAATTAGATATTATTATTAACCAAGAAGGTAACCCTTTTGTTGATTGAGGCTTACGGTATTTTTTTATATTTAATCCAACTATGTGACATTGCAAAAACGGAAGATGGTTGGGATAGTTTGGAAGAGTATAGGGTAATAACAGGAAATAGTTTTATGAATACTTCAATATCAATTGGAATGTTTTCACTTTTTAGAATCCCAAGTGAGAATGAAATTTCAAAGAATAATGGTGAGGGTGTGAGGGATTGTCATGATTGTGGAGAATCTTATGAGGTTGATTCCCCAACAGATACAAAACCTAAAGGAGAATAAAATTGAAAAAATTAATTTTTATTTTTATATTGATTGGTAACTTATTAATTTCAAAAGATTCAAGCATTGAAATATTTACTGAATCTTATTCAGGTACTAAAGAAGGCTATCAAAAAAGTATTGAAGGTTTTATAACCTTTGATTCTCAATTACATATTCAAATTGATAATGATTCAATAGTTAATCGATTTGAAGCCCTAATGTCTAAAATTGATATAAGAAATAAATTTTACCCAAGTCAAACTAAAACAATAATCATTTTATTTAAAGGTTGTCAACGTGACACACTGATTCTAAATCGAATGGATTCAAAAAAAAATGAATTTAAAGAAATAATAGAACTAACAGATGAATTTTTTCCAATTAACTATAAAATTTGGTAGGTAATTAAATGATTAAGGTTATAATAGTTCTTTTAATATTAACAGGATATGAAATTTCATGTCAAACAAAATACTACAGTTATAAATTAGAATTCAAGGATATACAGAACAATGTTTCTATAAAATCACAAAAGTTTGACGAATGGTTTTGCCCTTTAGTATTAGACAGTATATCCAGTTCAAAAGAACTTGAAAAACCCAATTTAATTAATCAACATGCTTGTATTAAACTAAGCCATAATTATATAATAGATACAATTTATTATGAGATTATAAATTTTGAAATTCTATTAATTAATGAAAAGTATTACAATTTAGAATCAAAATATATTCATCATTTCGAAAATGTGTTGCCTAAATATTATTTTGATTCGATTAAAAAAAATTTAAAACCTTATGATAACACTAAATAAAATAATACTAATACTACTCTTTACCCCTATTTTTACATACTCAAAAATAGATGTAGAGAAAGTAAAATCTGACTTTGAGGTAATACAGAACTCTGGTAACACGGGTAGGGAGTTTTGGCTGACTTTTACACCTATTGATACAAGGAATGGTGCAGAGAAGTATAAAAAACAGTCACAGGAATGATGATGAAAATACTAATTTCAATTATATTGTTTCATTTAATTTCTTGTGATTCTAAGAATTCACAAATTACTCCTCAGTATTATATAGATTCAATTAATATAGAAAATACATCAAATAACGCTATATTTATACTTGCCAATAATTGGATTGTATTAGATGACAGTACTCGTAAAAATAGAGATATAGATAATATTTGGAGTACAGAATTTCTAATCAATAAATTATACTTTTCTGAAGATGAATATAAATTTTTAAACACAGAAATTCGTGGTAATGATTTGAAGTCAGCACTATTTGAAGTGCCAATGTTTTATAGGATTCAACCTAACTCTAATTTTATTATTAAAATAACAATAAATAAAAAAATACTCGATAGAAATATTAACTACTTTAATTACCATATTTATTATTTTGATGATATAACTATTTTGAACAAACTAAGTGAATATAATATGAGAAATGCTGATAGTTTATCAATTAAATTTGAAAAACAAGTTTTAGGTTTTTCGAAAAGTCTTGATACAATTAGTTTTGAAGATAAGCAGTTTTTGGAGACAAGTAAACATTTGGATATTATCGGTTCAAAAATAATTCATTAATTTAACCTCAAAACAGAGAACACATGAAAACACTAAATACAATTTGCTTAATACTACTCTTTACCCCTATTTTTACATACTCAAAAATAGATGTTGAGAAAGTAAAATCTGATTTCGAGGTTATGCAGAACTCTGGCAACGCAGGGAGGGAGTTTTGGCTCCTTCTACTCTTCCCTAATTCCATCTAGTATATCTATTTTTGAGATTCGTTTGGTTGGTAGATAGGTTGCTCCCCAAGATAGCAGTATAGAAATAAGGACAACGGCGATATATACTTCGTACTCATAGCTGATAGGGAATGCCGATTGTATAGTTATTCCCTGACCGAACATAATTAGTCCTCTAGTCTCCTGCAAATACGTTAGTATTAGCCCAATAGTAGTGCCGAGCAATGTGCCGAGTACTCCTATTAATACACCTTCATTTCTGAATATTGCGACTATTCTATTAGTTGACATACCCAGAGTTCGGAGAATTGAGATGTCCTTTTTCTTTTGGACTACTGTCATCGAGAGCGATGCTAATATATTGAATGCCGAGATTAATATTATCAAGAATAGTACGACTATTGTCATTACTTTCTCGAATTGCATTATCCTATAAAAATCAGAATTCAAATCTTTCCAAGTGAATATAACTAAGTCCTTGTATGATTTTTGGAGCTTAGCTACAAAATCATCGGTCAGTTCGTAATCCGTTAGCTTTATATCTATGAAGTCTTTTTTCGGATTATTGTCATATATGTATATCTGCTTCTCGTCATAATCCTTGACGCTACTGTAGAATATTCCACTTACCACATATTTCGAGCCGTCCAATTGTCGGAACATACGGGCCGATTTCTCTAGTGCTTCGGGAGTTATTAGCTCTACTTCATCGCCTCTAGTTATATCTAATCCTTCAGCTAATTTGGCACCCATTATCAGATTATTCGAGTTTGGTTGCAATTTCCCAAATAGCAGCGATTGGTTCAGTCCGTCAAGATAATTCTTGCTCATCGGGTTTATATATAGTAATCGAGCCACTTTGAAATTATCTTTCACTCGGAGTGCAGATTTTTTCTCAGTTGTTAGTGCAAAGTCCCTCATTTCCTTCGAATCACGTACAAATTTAATTAGCGAATTATCCAATTCACTTTTACCGCTTAACTTCACCCGAACGTGGGGGTCATAGCCGAGTATCTGCTCGTAGTTCATCACCTGAAATCCACTCAAAACAGACACTACAAATATAATAGAGGCCACACCGATGGTAATACCAAGTGTCGCCAGTAAATTGATTACCTTCACGAAGCTAATATCTTTGCTCGTGAAAATATATTTGAGTGCTATTTTATTTTCTAATTTCAGTTTGCTTTCATCACTTTATAATTTGGGAAAACATCATGTAACTTTTCTACGTCGAACCCACTTTCAAACATACCAAATACTGAAGAACCACTTCCAGACATTAATGAAAATATAGCTCCTTGTTCATAAAGTTTATGCTTGATTTCTTTTATTTCAGGATGCTTAGCGAATATCGGCTTCTCGAATTCATTGAATATCATGCTTCTCATGAGCGAAGGATTATCTTTTGCATTATCTAATATCATTTTATAATCGACCATATTCCTAGGGGTTGAATCTCTATGTAATTCGCCATAAGCAGCCGGTGTAGATACGTGTATATTCGGAGATACGACAACAATTTGAAGGGGAATTTCATACTCGAAGAAAGTCAGCGATTCACCTCTGCTCCGACCTATAGCCGCCCCGCCTTGCAGAAAGAATGGTACATCAGAGCCAACGGCTTGTGCTAGTATCAATTTATCATTGTAGCTGAGCCCAAGTTCATAGAGCTGATCTATGGCGTTGATAGTACAGGCAGCATCGCTACTTCCACCACCTAATCCTGCACCCATTGGTATATTTTTAGTCAAATGTATGTTGACACCAATTTTCTTATTAACTTTTCGCTCTATTTTGCGAATTGCTGTGTATATTAAGTTGTCTTTTGTATTTAATTCGGGAATATTTGAGTCGATTTTAACTTTTTGGTCGTCATTTCGTTCAAATATAAGTTCATCGTACAAATTGTTGAGAGAATAAAAAACGGTGTTGAGGTTATGGTACTCATCACTTCTTTTGTTTAATATCTCTAGACCAATATTAATTTTTGCATTCGCATTTTTTTTAATTTTCATTTTATTCTATTTTTGTTTTGTATGTCAAATGAAAGCAATATAAGTTATAAGCAGGAAATTCTAAGAAAAGGTATTCATTTAGCTTCTCTTTCTATTCCGATTAGCTACATTTTTTTTACTCGAGAAAATATGTTGAGCGTCCTTGTTCCTGCTACTATCTTATTTGTAATATTCGACATACTGTCCAAAAATGTACAGTTTTTCATCAATTTAATGCTGAAATACTTCGGTCAAATGCTCAGGCCTCATGAAAAGAAAGGTAAAGGTTTTTTCAATGGGGCAACTTGGGTACTCATTTCAGCTACAATTTGTGTCTTAGCTTTCCCTAAAATCATCACGATTACTGGTTTTACTATTCTAATTATCTCAGATATTTGTGCCGCACTTATCGGGCGTCGTTTCGGTAAGCATGGATTCTTTGATAAATCATGGGAAGGGACTATTTCTTTCATCGTTTCTGCAATTGCTATTATTTTCATCTATTACAATTTGTTCGATTTGCCATTTAGTTATCTCATTATAGGTGTTATAGCTGCTACTATCGGTGGATTCGTTGAAGCTGTTTCTAAAGTAATAAAAATAGACGATAACTTATCTATTCCTATTTCCGTAGGTTTAGTCATGCTAGCCGGCGAGTATTTCTATGGATTATCTGGACAATCTTTTTTAGGATTCTTGAATTAGCCACAAACTCTCCTAAAAATTCAAATTAACGTGTATATTCTTTATCTTTGTAGTTATATATTTTAACTAAATGTAAGAAAAAGAATTATGATTGATTTAAGAAGCGATACCGTAACAAAACCAACAGACGAAATGCGTAAAGCTATGGCAGAGGCAGAGGTTGGAGATGATGTTTACAAAGAAGACCCCTCAGTAAAAGAATTAGAAAGAGCAGTCTCAAATCTATTAGGTAAAGAAGCTGGACTTTTTGTGCCTTCAGGTGTTATGGCTAATCAGATTGCTATAAAGTTACACACTAAACCCGGTCACGAAGTAATTATGGATGCTGATGCTCATATATTCCATTATGAAACTGGAGCACCGGCTGTATTCTCAGGTGTTATGTGCCGTTGTATTCCTTCTGATTATGGAAGCCCAGCGATTGAAGATATAGAAGCTGCTATTCGACCAAATATTTATTATAATTCCCGATCTTCATTGATTACTCTTGAAAATTCACATAATAGACATGGCGGTACTTTGCTCGATGTTGCTTATACGCAACAAGTAAAAGAATTGGCTGACAAACACGAGATAAAAATGCACTTAGATGGTGCTAGACTATGGAACGCCCACGCTGAGACAGGTATAGCTCTAGAGAAATATGCTGAGCCATTCGATACTGTTTCAGTTTGTTTATCTAAGGGGCTTGGTGCTCCAGTTGGATCTGTACTAGCTGGTACATGGGAACATGTCAACCGTGGTAGAAAATTCAGAAAAATGCTTGGTGGAGGTATGCGTCAGGCAGGTATCATAGCAGCTGGTGGACTTCATGCTATAAAACATCACATAAAGCATCTAAAAGGTGACCACGTTAAGGCGAAGTACTTCGCTCAGAAAGTAATGGAATCTCCGCTAATAGCAGTTGATCTGACTCGTGTACAAACGAATATCGTGAATTTCAAATTAGCTCCTCAAATCAAAGCTGCTGACTTCGTAGAAAAAGCGAAAGAAAAAGGAATGCTTTGTAGTGAGATTGGACAGAACACTATAAGAGTTGTATTCCACTTCCAGATAAGTGAGCAAGAGACTAAAAAAGCTGTTAAATTAACTACAGATTGTGTCCTACTATTAGCTCAGTAATTATGGAAATAAAGTACAAAAGAGAAGAGTTCAGACACGAATATACTGGCGAAGTAAAATTCAGCGAGGTAGATTCGTTCAATGTAGTGCATAATCTAGCTTATCTTTATTGGCTGGAATGGGCTAGAACTCAGTATTTGTTCGATATAGGTATGCCTCGTGATGATAGTATTTTTTCTATTCGTATGCCAATAATGACAGTGCATAGCGAAGTAGATTATTATAATTCTATGAAGTTCACTGATATATACACAGTGCTAACCAGAGTAAGTAAAATAGGGGATAGCTCTATTACGTTTGTCAATCAGGTTTACTCGGCTAATAAACTGATATTGGAAGCTAAATCTATATTAGTATATGTAGATACAAAAAATGGGAAGCCGGTTACAATACCGGGTTTTGTAAGAGAAAAGATAAACAACTACGAAAAGTAATGGAATCAAATTTAAAAATAGCGGCAAGATGTGTTATTCCTAGATTGAATACACCCTACTACTATGAGCAAGAAGATTATAAAAAAATAATCCATAAGTTAATAGAATACGGGGTTAGTGGCTTTTGTGTATTCGGTGGTGAAGTTAATCAAGTAAAAAATATGATTACTGAGCTAAAAGCAATATCGGAACAACCACTAATATTCAGTGCAGATATGGAATTCGGTCTTCCTATGCGGTTTTTGGGTGGAACTGGATTTCCTCATGCTATGGCATTGGGTAGAACTGAAGACCCGACAAAGTCAGGTATTGCGGCCAAATTCATAGCTAAAGAAGCGAAGCTATTGGGTATAGATTGGAATTTAGCTCCCGTTTGCGATATAAACTCAAATCCGAAGAACCCAATAATAAACATTCGTGCTTTTGGCGAAGATGATCTAACAGTATCTCAGCACTCTGTGTACTACATGAAAGCTACACAAAACGAGAAAGTACTGGCTTGTGGGAAGCATTTCCCTGGTCATGGAGACACGGAAGTTGATTCACATTTAGATTTGCCAGTATTAGAGAAAACAGGTGAAGAATTTCAGATAGAACTAAAACCATTTATAAATAACATAAAAAATGGTATCAAATCTATTATGATTGGTCACTTATGGGTGAAGGCGATGGATGAAGAAAAGATTCCAGCGACTCTCTCTCATAATGTAATAACTAAATTATTGAAAGAAATGTTAGGCTTTGAAGGCCTGATTATCAGTGATGCGCTCGAAATGAAATCAATAGCTAATCATTATAAATCCGGAGAAGCAACAATTAAGTTCTTTGAAGCTGGTGGTGATATAGCATTAATGCCGGAAAATCCATTCGATGCAATTGAAGAATTATCTGCTGAAATAGCTAAGAATTCAGAGTTGAAAGAACATCTAAATGAATCTTATAGAAAGCTAAAAAAAGAAATGAACTTTGTTGGAGCTATGAATCCTCCAAGTATAGATGAAGATTTCAAAGATCACTTCATGGAACATGAGAAAATAGCACTTGAGCTAGCTCGAGAAAGTGTTGAACTTAAAATAGAAAATAACGTTATACCGATTCAAGAAGGTATGCAATATGCTGGTTTCGCTTTTTTGCAGAAAGAAGATGATTTTGGACCAGCGAGTATGTTCTTCAATTTTATGCAACAAGCACTCGAAAATGATTGTGATTTCGCATATATAAATGAAGACATAAGTGAAGAAGATCTGGAGCAAATGAAACTTGGTACAGATGATGCTGATATTATTCTATTCGCAGTCTTCCACAGAAGTAGATCCTATGTAGGTGACATAGGTACGGCAGAGAAAATCAGCGCTATAATGAAGAAAATAGCAATGGGTAAACCAGTTATAACTGTCTATTTCGGCAATCCGTACTTAGCAGATGAGATTAGATCAGATGTATCTGTACTTACTTATTCTAACTCCTTAGCCTCATTAGCTGCGGCTACAATGATACTAAGTGGTAGAACAAATAATATGGACGCTCAACCAAACAATTAATAACTTATGGCAAAGAAAATATTAGTAACAGGAAGTGCAGGATTCATAGGTAGTAGCTTTGTAAAGCTAATGCTAAAGAAAGGCGACTACGAAGTCGTAAGTTTCGACGCACTAACTTATGCCGGTAATTTGGAGAACCTTGCTTCTCTCGTAGATAATCCCAATCATACATTTGTGAAAGGAAATATAGAGTGTAAAACAGATTTAGAATCAGTGTTCAATGAACATAAATTCGATGGTGCTATTAATTTTGCTGCTGAGTCTCACGTAGATCGCTCTATTATGGATTCTTCTCCATTTGTCAGTACAAACGTATTCGGAACTGTGAATCTACTAGATTTTGCAAAAAAGCATAATGTAGAAAGATACTTACAAGTTTCGACTGATGAGGTTTATGGTTCGCTAGGAGCAACTGGTAAATTCACAGAGAAGACTAATTTGAAACCAAATTCACCATATTCGGCTTCTAAGACAGCTGCCGATAATTTCGTTCGTTCTTACTATAAGACTTTCGATTTCCCTGCTTTGATTACTAGATGTTCTAATAATTACGGACCTTACCAATTCCCTGAAAAGCTAATACCACTGATGATAATGAACGCTCTTAGCGATAAAGATTTACCTGTTTATGGTGATGGTATGAACGTTAGAGATTGGATATATGTAGATGACCACTGCCAGGCGATACTAGAAGTATATGAGAAGGGGAGAGTGGGGCAAGTTTACAATATTGGAGCTGAGAACGAAATGCCGAATATAGAAATAGTAAAACAGATTCTGAATTATCTTAATAAACCAGAATCGCTTATTAAATACGTTAAGGATCGCCCCGGACACGATAAGAGATACGCTATGGATAATACCAAAATCTCTTCTGAGCTGGGTTGGACACCAAAATATGATTTCGAGAATGGATTGAAGTTGACAATAGATTGGTACTTGGATAATATGGATTGGGTGGAAAGAGTTATTTCGGGTGAGTATAGAGATTATTATAAATCAAATTACAGCAATAGATGAAAAAAGTAATATCAGTGGTTGGTGCAAGACCAAATTTTATGAAAGTTGCACCAATACACAGAGCGTTCGAGAAGTATCCCAATATAGAGCATTTTCTTGTTCATACGGGACAGCACTATGATAAAAATATGAGTGATGCCTTTTTCCAAGATTTGGAAATGCCACATCCAAAGCACTTTTTAAGTGTTGGCTCAGGTACTCATGCCCAGCAAACAGCCAAAGTTATGGTTGAATTCGAGAGAATATTGGAATTAGAGAAACCAGATTTAGTAATAGTGGTAGGTGATGTCAATTCAACTGTTGCTTGTAGTCTAACGGCTGTTAAACTGCATATACCAGTTGCTCACGTCGAATCAGGGCTTCGTAGTGGGGATAGAAAGATGCCCGAGGAAATCAACAGATTGGTTACGGATTCTATTTGTGATATTGCTTTCGTTACTGAAGAAAGCGGAAAAAGAAATTTACTAAAAGAAGACTATCCCGAAAAGAATATACATTTTGTTGGGAATACGATGATTGATTCACAGCATTTTGCTTTGCAAAAACTTGCTGGAAATAATGTACTAGAAAGATTGGGACTTACTAGTAAAGGGTATGTACTTTCGACTGTTCATAGACCTTCGAATGTAGATAATAAAGAGCAGATGAATGATTTGCTCGATATATTTGAGCTAATATCTAAGCGAAGAACTGTCGTAATACCAATGCACCCAAGAACGAAGAAAAACATAGAGAGTTTTGGCTTAACTGAGAAACTAGAAGCAATAGAAAATCTAGTTATTACTGAGCCATTGGGGTATCTTGATTTTCTTAATTTGATGAAGAATTGCGATTTCGTAATGACGGATTCGGGTGGAATACAAGAAGAAACAACTGCATTAGGTGTTGATTGTATTACAATCAGAACTACTACAGAAAGGCCAAGCACGATAGAATTGGGTACTAATATATTAGTACAACCGAATAAAAATGATATAGAGAAAGCTGTAAATAAATATTTGAGTGGCGATAGAAAAACGGGAAGTGTTCCTTACCTTTGGGACGGTAATGCGGCCGAGAGAATCGCCGAAGTAATAAGTAATAGATTGTCGGAGAGTAAATGAAGTTAAGGTATTTTATTGTTATGTTGCTATCGACTGTTAGTTTGATGGCACAAGTAACAGGCATGAGTGAAAGTAGCTCAATACTGAAAAGTGAAATAGAGAATAATAAAGGAATGGATTCTCAAATGTTTGAAACAGAGCAACTGCCTGTTTCTAATATAGTAAATCCCGATTATTATTATCTGGGCCCAGGTGATGTGCTTATGATTAAGGCAATACCAATGTTAACAACACCTGTACCTGTTGTAGTATCTCCAGATAATATGATATTATTACCACGCTCCGGTGGGTTGGTAGATGTAAATGGAAAGACACTAACTGAAGTACGTAAGTTAATAGAAGAGAATATAACTAAATATAAATCGGATGCTATAGTCACTACATCATTCCAAAGATCACATCTGTCATTCGTAGAAGTTGAAGGTAATGTACTTAACTCAAGTGTTTATAATCTTCCTTCAACTTTCAAGGTCTCCGATGCTATTCAAATAGCAAATAAGAGAGGTCCTATTTCTGAAAAAAGCAACGCTAGTGAAGATACTTACATTCAAGAAAGAATGAGGATAAAGAGAACTTATTCGAGAAATCAAGATAATAGTGAGATTGTTGACTATTGGAAAAGAAATATATTAGTTGTTCATGAAGATGGTTCGAGTACTCTTGTGGATTTAGTAAAAGCAAAATCTAAAGATAATGCGTTTAACAATCCTTATGTAAGACAAGGGGATAGAATAATAGTACCTTTCAACAGAACTAACTTCGGTACAATCTCAATTTCGGGTGAAGTTAATAGACCTATCTCTATTCCTTTTAAAAGTGGCGATAAACTATCTGAACTAGTAGAGTATGGTTTAGGTTTGACTTCATTTGCAGATACGGATAACATATATTTATTCGACAATGGCAGTAAAATAAAGCTAAATGCAAAAGACGGCAAAATAGTTGTAGATAATGACAGATTACTTAGTCAAGGTGCAGTAGTCATCGCAGCTAATTTAGAAGAGAGACAGTCAATAGAAGAGGGAGTAGTTACTGTCAGAGGATATGTAAATAGTCCGGGTGCATTTCCGATTGTTAATTCTAAAACAACTCTTAGAGAAATTATTGAGAAAGCTGGAGGCATAACAGAAGGTGCATATTTACCTCTTGCTAAATTATACAGAAAAAGTAATGAATTTGATGAGTTAAGTCAATCAAGAACTGAAGCATTCAAGTTATTCAGAAAGAGTAATCTAACACTCGAAGATACTGTAAGATATACGCTTGACGTACACGCTATAGAACCACTAGTATCTGTAGATTTCACAAAAGCCTTGAGTGATAAAAACTTTGATGTAACTTTAGAAAATGGCGATGAGATAGTAATACCAACTAGTCCCAATAGAGTTTATGTATTCGGAAGAGTAGAAAATCCAGGTTTTGTAGAATTCCAAAAAGGGCAAAACATTCAGTATTATATTACTAAGACGGGTGGGTTTACTAACGTTGCTGATGAAGATCGTACAGCTGTAATAAGGAAGAACACAAGTTCGTGGGAAGGTGATATAGAAGAGACCCTAGTCTATGACGGGGATTATATATACGTCCCTGGAGAAGTTGATGTTTCGACATCAACAGAACAAGCGAAAGTCTCTACTTATGCTGCAATCGGTAGTATCATTTTGTCTCTTGGTTTCTTGATTGTCAATATCGTGAATACAGTTAAAAATTAATGACAAAAAGATTAATCATATCGGCTCTACTAGTTATTTCTTTAACTAGCGGCATGCTTGAAGCACAGGTGGAACACGTTCCATTGACTTCCCCCGTATATGATTATCTTTTAAGAGCTGAAAATAAAGGATATTTGGAGCATAAATCTCTATCTAGTTTACCACTCCAAAGAAAAGAAATTACTGCTATTTTGAACCAAATGTATAACGACAAAAATCTATCAGATAGTGATAAAGAAATTGTAACATTCTATTTGAAAGAATTTAATGCGCTACCTGAAAGAAATACAGTTGTATTCGAGAATGAACAAAATACTGATAATATATTCTTCTCTGATTTGATTAGTAACAAAGACAAGTATATATACAAGTACACTGATAGCAATAGCAACGTTGAACTAAAACCACTAATAAAAGCAGAATCCTTTTTTTCTAATTATCAATATTATGATGAGAGTAAAAGTGTTTTACTACATGGTGGGGTTAGGCTTATGGGAACACTCTCTAATTCATTTGGGTATTACTTACAAGCTACAAATGGTTCAATCATCTCTGGCGATAGGAAATTAGCTATAGATAGAGAGCAATCATATAGAAATAACGTAAAGTTTGCGTTTTTAGAAAGTGATTTGGACTTCACTCAATCGCATATACGCTATGATAACTCTTGGTTTTATGCCACTCTTGGTAGAGAAGTAAGAAACTTAGGTGCTGGCTTATTTCAGAAAGTGTTTATTTCTAACTCCTCGCAACCATTCGATGCACTTAGTTTAGGAGCAAAGTTCAGTAGCTTTGAGTATCGTTTTACTCATGGATCTTTGCTTTCTTCTCCTCAAGATTCTAATATAAGTCAGGGCTTTAACTCGGTTATACCTGATAAGTTTTTAGTGATGCACCGATTTGCATTCCGCCCATCATGGGGTGAATTTGCTCTTTGGGAAAGTGTAATATACTCCGACCGCTCTATAGATTTTGCATACTTGAACCCAATCTCTTTTTTTAAATCTCTAGAACATGCACTACGAGATAGAGATAATTCAATGATGGGAATAGATGCGACTATTCGTCCTCTAAAGAACTTACAACTCAAAGGTAGCTTCTTACTTGATGATATAATAATAAGTGAAATAGGTAATGGATATTGGAGCAATAAGACTGCTTGGAACATAGCCGCAACTTACTCTCTTGATTTACCAATAGATGTAGGGATAGAGTATTCTAGAGTTGAGCCATATACGTACTCACATTTCAATGGATTGAACTCATATACCAATGATAAAGGATTACTTGGCTCGATTATCAAACCTAATTCCGATTACATTGGGTTTATGATAAACTATTGGATAAGCAACAAATACCCGATTAGCTTCCGCTATATTAATACTAGACATGGTGAAAATGTATTTGAGAATAACGAACTAGTTGGTAATGTTGGGGGAGATGAAAATCAATCACGAAGACCAGATGATAAATTAACAGGAATAGAATTCTTAGATGGAAATCTAATAAAAACAAGTATATTTGAACTTTCTGTTGGGTTAGAATTGATTAGAAATCTTAATTTGAAAGCTATGTACTCTTACGAAACAAAAGTGGAATCGAATAATTATTTTAGAGTTATCCTAACTCTGGAGGACTTCTAGTTTATAATGAGTATATCCCTATTTATATTACTATTGTCTTTACTACTGGTGACTTATGTCTATATACTTTATCCTGTAATATTGTATGTTTTGACTGTTAATAAGAGCGTTATTTTTGGAAATAACGAAGAGAATTTAGAGAAAATATCTGTATTAATTGCTGCTTATAACGAAGAAGATTATATTTATGATTGTATTCATTCTGTTATAAAAGCAGATTACCCTCAGTCACAGTTAGAAATTCTAGTCGGTTCAGATGGTTCGACCGATAAAACTGATGAGATTATAAAAAAAATAGCTCAAGAATATGAAAACGTAAAGTACTTTAGGCATGAAAGAGTTGGAAAAAACTCTATTCTAAATCACTTATCTGATGAGATGAGTGGTTCAATTATGCTTGTTCTTGATGCAGATTGTCGTTTAAAAACAGAATCACTGAAGCAAACAAATACGATTCTGAAAGATAAAGTTGGTTGTTTGGTTTACTCAGTTGAATTCAGCCAATCAGATGACAACACTGGCTCTAAGGGTGAATCTTTCTATCAGAAATACGATAGCTTCCTTAGGGAAAGAGAATCGTTATTAAAGAGCAATATCAACTCACTCGGTAGCCATGCTATACGCAAAGAGTTATTCCAAAAATTCCCGAATGACAAAGTATGTGATGATCTTTATTCACTTCTTGTGACTATTCAAAACAAGAAAAAAGTCATTTTCAGTAAGAAAATAAATATAGTTGACGTAAGAGAGAGAAACTTTGGCGAAGAATATCAAAGACGTAAAAGGTTAGTAGGAGGTGGATTAGCAACTATATTTAGCTTCCCTAAACTGCTAAACCCAACTTATGGGTGGACTTCACTTTTCTTATGGTCACATAAAATACTTAGATGGTACTCATCTATTATACTATTACTAGCTTACATTGCGTCTTTCTTAATATTAGATACAGCAATTGGTGCTGGTTTTATGTACTTTTTCACGATTACAATAGTCCTAAGTATAATCGGCTATGTACTTGAGAAAAATCGTTTAAGTAACCCACTGAAATTACCTCTGTTCTTTATATCTATGAACATAGGATTTGTGGAAGGTATTATTCAGTTTTATAAGAAAAAACAAAACGCTATTTGGAGTAGAAAAGGATTAGAGTGAGAAATAATCAACAACATATCAGATTTGAATCAATCAAAGAGGTGAATATATGGATGTAATGTCTATTATACTTGCTATTTTGCTTGTTCTATTTGCATATCCATTGGTTATCTATCCGATAATTCTGGCTATACTTCCAAAAAATAAGATAAAGCAAAAAAACGAAGCGATAAACTCGCTAAGTATAATAATAGCGGCTTATAATGAAGAAGAACATATTGTTGATTGTATCGAATCTATACTTCAATCAGATATTGCTGGGCTAGACATAGAGATTCTAGTTGGCTCAGACGGTAGTGATGATAGGACAGTTGAGTTTGTGAAAGCACTCAATAATGATTTGGTAAAAGTATTTGACTTTCCTAGACAGGGTAAAAACCAAACTCTAAATCAATTAGTTAAAGAATCTAAAAATGAGAATCTTCTTTTCATAGATGCTGATTTTAGATTGAAAGAAAATAGTATAAAAAATATACTTGAAAACTTCGGTAAGCTTGATGTTGGGATTATCATTTGCCCAATAGAGATGAGAACTAAGAGTGGTGAAGATTCAAAAGAAGGCGAATCAATTTATCAGAAATATGAATCATATATAAGAAGAAATGAGAGTGAAATAGCTTCTTGTGTTAACTCTCTTGGAAGCTATATAATTAAGAAAGATATTTTCGATAATATTCCTTCAGATAAATATTGCGATGATTTACACTCTATACTAACGAGTATAAAGAAAGGAAAGCGTGTCTATTTTGATGAGAATAATAAAATATACGAAGTACGAAAGTCAAATTTCTTCGAAGATTACTCTCGTAGAAAGCGACTAGTAGGTGGTGGACTATCTACTATATTTGCTTTCAAAGATTTACTTTCGATGAGTAACGGATGGAGTGCTTTCTTTCTTTGGTCTCATAAGATTCTTAGATGGTTCTCTTCTTTATTCTTGTTATTAGCTTATGTTACTTCACTGTTTATGTTGGATACGCATTTTGGATTAATTACCGCTTATCTATTTAGTGTATTGCTTGTTATAAGTGCTATAGGTTTCTTATTAGAAAAAGCTAAAATGCCCAATCCGCTGAAAATACCACTGTTCTTTGTCTCTATGAATATCGGTTTCATAAAAGGGATATTGCATTATCTCTATGGTAATCAAAATGCAAAATGGAGTAGAAAAGGATTAGATTGAGTATAGCTGTAGAAAATAGTAAAATCATAACTGAGCAAATCAAAACTTCCTACTCTACTAAGTTCAAGAATTTGATTTTGCCACTCTATTTGGAACTTACGGCTGATATATTGGCTATTGTAGTTAGCTTTTTTATTCAGTATTATATTCGATTTGAGACTAGCTTATTCGGAGCAATTAAGCCAAATCTATCTTATGATTGGTCATTGATATTATATCCTTCAATATCATTAATTGTTTATTGGATTGCACTTTTCGCTGTTAATGGTATGTATAGGAACTGGTACGAACGATCACCTATTGATGAAATATTTACAATGCTCAAACTGGTCGGCTTCGGTTGTTTGATGCTTGCTATTGTGGTGCTATCGGTTATCCAGACTAGCCCAAGAATGCTGATTCTAATATATTTTGTCGTGCTAAGTATCAATATCGTTATATTTAGAACTATAGCTAGAAGAATACAGCTCTCTTTGAGAAAGAGAAAAGTTATAAATCTGAGAACTATTTTCATAGGTAAGAAAGAAAAAGTATTCCAAATAGCAAGGAAAATGCAGCTTTCACCAGGGTGGGGCTTTAGACCAATTGGCTATATTAGTACTTCGGAGAATAAAGAAAAAGAAGAAGACAGAGATCTGATCCCTAATATTGGCTCTATTAATGATTTCATGAAAATAATAGAAGAATACAAACCAGATTCGATAGTTATTGGTTCTAAGATGAGTCATAGAGCAAGTATGTTCAACATAGTCCAGATATGCAAGGACAATAATATTAGCGTGAAAATAGAACCAGATTTGTATCATATCTTCACGGGTCAATCTAAGACTACGAATCTTTATGGTATTCCTCTGATTGATGTGAACTTAAATCTGATGAAGCCATGGCAAAGCTTTGCTAAAAGAATATTCGACATAGTTTTTAGTACTTTAGTACTTATTATTGGTTTGCCTGTATGGCTCCTATTAGCTTTAGCTATATCAATTGAGTCGAAAGGTGGGGTATTCTATACTCAACCACGAGTGGGGAGACACGGCAAGGAGTTTAAAATATATAAGTTTAGATCAATGGTTCCTGCTAAGCCAGATGCCGAACAAAAATGGACAGTAGTAGGCGATAAAAGGGTGACGAAATTCGGTAAATTCTTACGAAAATCTCATCTCGACGAAGTTCCTCAGTTTTGGAATTGTTTCATTGGGGATATGAGTATAGTTGGGCCAAGGCCCGAGCAACCGAAATTCGTAAAAATGTTTTCGGAGCAACTAGACTACTATAATCGCCGTCACAAAGTCAGACCCGGCATTACGGGTTGGTGGCAAATAAAATATGAGTCGCACGAACTCAGTTTAGAAGAAATAGAAAATAGAACTAAGGACGATTTTTATTATATTGAAAATATGTCGTTGAAATTAGATTTTGAAATAATTATTCGGACAATTTGGTTAGTGTTCAAAGGACATGGACAAGCATAATATATGAAAGCAATAGTAGTAATACCGACATACAACGAAAGTAAGAATATAGTTAGAATTATAGATAAGATATTCTCAGTTCACGATGAGATAGACATACTCGTAGTAGACGATAATTCTCCTGATGGAACTGGCAAACTTGTAAGAGACAAGATGCAAGAATCAACTCGTATTCATATCATAGAACGTGAAGGGAAAATGGGACTCGGTACGGCTTATCTAGCTGGATTCAAATACGCGCTTGAGAATAAATACGACTATATAATGGAAATGGATGCGGATTTCTCTCACAATCCTGAAGAGATTCCAAACTTCTTGAAGTATATCCAAGAATATGATGTAGTATTAGGTTCTAGGTATATAAAGGGAGTTAATGTAGTTAACTGGCCTTTGAAAAGATTGCTACTTAGCTATTTCGCTAATCTTTATACTCGTGTTATAACGGGTATGGATGTCAAAGACGCAACTGGTGGATTCAAATGCTTTAGAGCTACTGCTCTTTCCAAAATTAATTTCGATGAAGTCAAATCGAATGGATATAGCTTCCAAATAGAGATGACTTATCGATTATGGAAAAAGGGAGCGAAAGTAAAGGAAATTCCAATCATATTTGTTGATAGATTGGAAGGCGAATCAAAAATGAGTAAAAAAATTGTGTACGAAGCTATTTTTATGGTGTGGAAGCTCAAGTTGGGCTTAGTCAAAATCTCAAAATAACCTTCAAAAAAATAATTGCAACCCAATATTGACATATCCATCGTAATTGTGAATTACAATGTGAAGGACTTCCTTTCACAGTGTATAAGCTCGATTCACAAATCTACGACCAATTTGCGATATGAGATAATAGTAGTTGACAATGCCTCGACTGATGGCTCGGAAGTGATATTCGGCGAGCAATCTAAATCAGAAGATAATTTCTATTATATTTACTCCAAGAGTAATCTCGGATTCGGTAAAGCCAATAATCTTGGTTTCAATGAAGCCAAAGGGAAATACACATTAATACTCAATCCTGATACTCTACTTGAGCCAGATACACTACAAGTAATGTACGATTATATGGAATCTAATCCAGATATAGGAACATCTGGGTGTAAGGTTCTTAATTTAGATGGTACTTTCCAATCGGCTTGTAGAAGGGGATTCCCAACTCCTTGGGCTTCTTTTTGTAAACTCTTTGGTCTTCAACGATTATTTCCAAAATCAAAATTATTCGCAAAGTACAATCTAAGTTATCTTAATGAAGATGATACGAACGACATAGATGCTTTGATTGGTGCTTTTATGTTTACCAGGACTGATGTCTTAAAGCAGATAAATGGTTTCGATGAAAGTTTCTTTATGTATGGTGAGGATTTAGATTTATGCTATAGAATCAAGCAAGCTGGCTATAGAGTTACCTACTATCCTAAAACGACTATTACTCATTTCAAAGGGGAGAGCTCCAAAAGGAGTACTTTGAATGAGACAAAGCATTTCTACGATGCTATGGAGATATTTGCTCGTAAGCACTATGGTAAATCAAAGCTGTTTTTTGCTTTTCTTCGGATGGGTATCAAACTACGTGCATTTATAAGTTATCTCAAAAAGCATAGAAAAGATGTAGTATTCATTATTATAGATCTGATAATAGTTAATCTATCTCTTATACTTTCTTCGTTCCTGAGATGGAGGGAAGCATTCCCATTCCCAGATTACGCGTACCCAACAGTGTTTATATTCTTAAGTATAATTACATTTATTTCAATGCTCTTTTCGGGTGAGTATTTCGAGCAAAATCAAACTATTAGGAAATCATTTTTCGGACTTCTGTCCTCGTTACTGATACTTACTTTCTTTACTTATTTTTTCCGTGATTTTGCATTTAGTCGTGGTATATTGCTAATGACTATTTCGTTTTCGGCAGTCTTTATAACAGTTACGAGGATATTGAGCTCTATAATAGAGAAACAAAAGAACGTAAAAGAGATAAACAGAATAGTACTAGTTGGTTGGAATGAGAATGCAACTAAGTTAATTCATAATATAAAATCGAGCTATAATAACTCCGTTATTGTAGGGTATATCAGTAATAAAGAAAGTGCTACTAGTGATTTGGATTATCTTGGTGAGCCAGATTACATACAGAAAACTATAAATGATAAATCGATAACAGAAGTTATTGTATTAGATAAAACCGAGTTCCAATTTGATGATGATACGAAATTCATTAGATTGAAAAATGATAATTTGGTTCATATATTCTTTGCCAATGACTATGATAATCTGGTAATATCAAAAATACTTACGGAAGTGTCTGGTGTGAATCCAGAGGCGAAGCAAAGAAAATTAACACAACTTAGATACAAATTACTAAAAAGAATATCAGATATTTCTATTTCACTTCTGATGCTCACCATCGGACTACCTTTACTAATTGTAAAAGGAAATACTAATATATTCGTTAAGTTGTTACTTGGCAAATTGACATTTATAGGTTTATTTCCAGAGACCAATAGTTTGTCAGATAAAGGAAAATTAGGTATTATTGGACTCGCCCAAATAAGCGAACCACAGAAATTAAAAGAGAAAATGATAGCTGAATTGAACAATCATTACCTTGATAACTATTCACTTTCATTGGATTTTGACATACTTTTTAAATATTTATTTAGAAGATAGAACATGGCAAATAACTTTATTTTAGACTTTGAGAAACCAATCATAGAATTGGAAGATAAGATAGCCGAGATGAAACAATTAGGCGAAGAATTGGATATTGAACAAGACATAGAAAGTTTAGAAAAGAAAGTAGATAATCTCAAAAAGAATATTTACGCAGGACTAACTAGATGGCAAAGAGTGCAAATAGCTCGCCATCCAGAAAGACCGATTACTTCCGACTATCTTGAAAATACATTCGATAGCTTTGTGGAATTACACGGCGATAGAAAGTTCAAAGATGACGCTGCTATTATGGGTGGTATGGCTACTATCGGTGAGCATCAAGTTATGTTCGTTGGACACCAAAAAGGAAGAGATACTAAGTCTAATATTCTTAGGAATTTTGGTATGCCCAATCCTGAAGGATACAGAAAAGCGTTAAGACTTTTCAAAATGGCAGAGAAATTCAATAGACCAATTGTTTGTTTCTTAGATACGCCGGGTGCTTACCCAGGTATAGAAGCAGAAGAAAGAGGTCAAGCAGAAGCAATAGCTGACAACTTAATTAAAATGGCACAATTAAAAGTTCCAATAATAGTAATTGTAATAGGCGAAGGGGCTTCTGGTGGTGCTTTGGGTATAGGTATTGGTGATAGAATACTGATGTTGGAATACTCTTGGTATTCGGTAATAGCTCCAGAATCTTGTAGTAGTATTTTATGGAAGACTTGGGATTTCAAAGAACAAGCGGCTGAAGCTCTAAAACTAACTGCTCCTGATTTGAAAGAACTTAATATAATTGACGAAATTGTAAAAGAACCTCTTGGTGGAGCTCACAAAAACCCAGATGATATGTTTGCTATTATGAGAAGAACACTTCTTAAAGAACTAAAATCTTACAAAAAATACGATTCCAAAAAGCTCATAGAAATACGTCATGAGAAATTCTTGAATATGGGTGTTTGGGAGGAATAATTTGCTAAAGAAATTTACTGCCTGGATAAGGCGAATGACAGATTGGATGGAAAGTTTTGCCGACAAGCCACACGCTATGTTGGCATTATTTGTTTTATCCTTTATGGAGTCCTCTTTCTTCCCGATTCCTCCGGATGTACTACTTATTGCAATAGCTATTTCTAACCCTAAAAGGGCCTTTAAAGCTGCACTTTGGTGTAGTATTGGTTCTGTTCTTGGTGGTATCTTCGGATATTATATAGGTGCTGTACTAATGGATTCGATTGGAAACCCAATATTACAATTCTATGGGAAAGAACATGCAATGGCAGACTTTGTCAAGTTATATGAAGAATGGGGAACACTTTTCTTGGCAGGTGCAGCATTTTCTCCAATTCCTTATAAAGTAGCAACAATTGCTTCGGGTGCTGCGAATATGGATTTAACTACTTTTATTGCAGTCTCTTCTATCGGTAGAGCGGCTCGTTTCTTCTTAGTGGCAGGTCTTCTATTCAAATATGGTGCTCCTATCAAGGCATTTATCGAAAAGTATTTTGATGTTATCTCAATAGCTTTCTTAGTGCTTCTAGTTGGTGGTTTCGTAGCAGTAAAGTATATGCTATAGATGGATAGAAAGAAAATAATATATGTATGGAAGTCACCCTATCCATGGGATGTTAGAGTTGAAAAAATTTGTAACTCCCTAGCCAAAGATTATGAAGTTCTTATACTTGCACGATGGGGTAAAGAAGCTAAAAAAGCTGAACAAATTGACGGTATTACTGTTCGCCGTGTTGGCTTCCGTGAGAAGTCAATAAAAAGCATTCCTCTTTCTTTTAATCCCATTTGGAAAAAAGAGCTAGAAACTGTTATCAAAGGTTTCAAACCAGATGCTATTATAGTTCGTGAGATTATGCTTGGTACTTTAGTCGGCAAATTAGGTAAAAAGTATAGTATTCCTACTATTATGGATATGGCGGAGAATTATCCTGCCGTCATCAAACTATTCAAAAAATATAAGCAAAACATATTCTCTAGATTTCTAATCCACACTCTCGATTTGGCAAAAGTGGTTGAGAAGAAATCGCTTAATTTGATAAAAAATGTAATTGTTGTTTGTGACGAACAAGTAGATAGACTAAAGTCTGAGAAATACATTAGCAATCACAAGTTCTGCGTAGTCGAAAATACTCCAATCTTCGAAGAAAATACAAAAATAGACAAGAAATTCACCAAGCCAATATTTGGTCATCACGGTAATCTAACTGGTGATAAATCTGTATTCGAGTTCCTCCAAGCTGTTATAGAGCTATTAAACGAGGGCTATGATATGGAATTCCATATTATGGGTAATGGGGAAATATACCAAGAAACGAAGAAAATAGTTGATGAATCTGGACATTCTGATAAGATAATAATGTACGGTAATTGGAAAGATGAGCTTTATCAAAAGTATCTGAAAACGATTAACTTTGGCGTGCTACCTTATGGAGTCAATGACTTCACTAATACTACGAACTTCAACAAATACTACGATTTCCTTAAATTTGGAATTCCGATAATAACTTCCGATACTAAACCAATGTCAAGATTAAACAATGAACTTGGCTGCGGTATAACTATCAATATTGATTCTAATATTGATATAAAAGAAAGCATTAAAAAATTATACGATTGTGATTATGACAATCTTTCAACTAATGCTTATAATGCCTATGTGAAAAGATACAATTGGTCAGTAGATGAGAAAGCATTACTCCAATTTGTTAAAGAGGTAATATAATATGTTTAGAACCATTCAAGTACATGTAGCCGTGTCTAAAGAAAATGAGATTTGGCACTTAGCTCTACGTAGATCAGAGAATTGCAAACTCTTTCCTACTATGTGGCAAACTATTACAGGTACACTTGAAGAAGATGAAAATGCTTTCGATGCAGCAAAAAGAGAATTAAAAGAAGAGTCTGGACTTATTATTGATACTTGGTACAAGTTACCCTATCTTGGTGGCTTCTATGACCTGAGGAGAGATACTGTTGAAAGTGTTCCTACATTTGCTGTTGTATTAGAAGATTTTAGAAATATTATTATTTCAGAAGAGCACACAGAATTCAGCTGGCTGAAAAATTCAGAACTAGAGCACTTTTTCCCAATTCCCGATCATGTAAATGGTGCTATTCAATTGGAAAAGATAATACGTAATCCCGAACAACTAAGGATATTCTCGATATGAGTATAGCAGCTATTGTCATTACATTCAACCGATTGGAATTACTCAAGAAAACTATTGCTGGTTTGAGAGCTCAAACTCAGAGTATAGATGAGATAATAGTAGTGAACAACGGCTCTACTGATGGAACTGTAGAATGGTTAGCGGAGAATACTGATATATTCGTAGTTACACAAGAAAATGTAGGAAGCTCTGGTGGTCAATATACTGCATTCAAAACTGCTTATGATAGGGGACATGAATGGATTTGGGCTATGGACGATGACGTAATTCCCAGACCAGATTGCCTATCGCATTTGGTAGCTAACATAGAACCTAATACAGTTGTAGCTCCTCTTAGATATAGCTTAGACGGTACTCCTTTCATAAATGATACAATCGAATTTAATCTGACGAACCCATTCAGCAATATATGGAAGCGATTACTGAAGAAGGAAGATTTGGTGAATGAAATTATTCCAGCCACCGGTCTTACTTTTGAAGGACCGATGTTTCATAGATCATTGATAGAAAAGATTGGTTTACCAGAAAAGAAATTCTTTATATTTGCTGATGATAGTGAATATATGATTCGTGCTAAAAAAGCTGATTTCAGCTCTTATATAATCAAAGCTGCAAACCTAGATAGAATGCTTGATGCACCTGATTTGAATAAGGAATTCTCTTGGAAAAACTATTATATTATTCGTAATATAATTGCAATTGATGTATTGCATGGGACTTTTCTTGTTAGGTGGTTAAGACCATTTGCCTATCTAATCTCTTGGCTCCGAAAAGCAAGCAACAAATCAGATAGACAAACAGTTATAAAAGCGTTCAAAGACGGGTATTTTTATAAGTCGGATAACTAAAGAATCACACCCAAACTAACAGCCAAGAACTTTTTATCAGGCTCACCTGAATCTTTCCCAATCAGATTTATATGTTGGTATTTCAACTCTAGATTAAGCTTAAATATCTTCAAATCTAAATCAGTACCTGCACCTAAAAAATAACCAATTCTTGAATCAGTTGGACTCATATCAAGTGGTACAGAATAATCAGATTCATCAGAAACATAATCAACTGAATTAGAAATATAGTTATAAGCAAATCCACCAGTCGCATATATATTTAATAAATCAGTATTGATGAACGCTAAATTGATACCAGCATGAATAGGTATTATATTCTGAGTTGATTTGAATTGATGTATTTCACCAGTTTGTGGGTCTTTTATCTTGAATTCCGAGCGAGGAAACCTATGGAACTCAATACCACCCACAAAATGAAACATTGAAGCTAGTTCTATTCTAGCAGCTACACCCAAATGATAACCCAAATCAGCATTTTCGGTTAAAAAATCACCAGAGCTAATATTATTGGATGTCAAATTATCATCTGAGTAAACTTTTGATATCTGGTCATTAGGAGTAGATAATCCAGCTTTGAAATGCAATCCTAATGGACCTGCGGCAGAAGAAACACTAAAATTAATTAGTATAATAGACGTTACAAGAAGTAATCTCGTTACTATTCTATTTGAGTTTGCGTTAATACTTTTCATTTGACTATATTATTGTTAATTTTGAATAAATAATTTTTAAATTTACTAAGGTTCTTTTTACTATGAAAAAGTTTGCCCTTTTTGTTCTACCAATTTTAATTGGTTTCAATTTAATTAATCTAAGCGCACAATCCAAAGAAAAAGATATTCCTCTTAACTTAGGTGGCTATCTTGGATTAAACTATAATATGCACAATGGCGATTTCCAATATCCAACTTCATTCAATGCAAGTTCTAATAATCCAGTACCAATTGGTTTCTACGGTGCAGAATCGTCTCTTGGATTGAATGGTGGATTTATTATAAACGTACCATTTGACAATATGTTCATTTTTTCTGGAAGATTAGGATTGCACGGTGCTGGTGCAGATTTTGCAACTACTAGCGATAAGTACACTCATTTCTTAACAGATACTAGTACTTATTTTGATGAGTTCGAATCTTCATTGATGTATGGTGAGATTGATTTGTTTATGCAATTCCATAATGTAATTCCAGTTGACAATCTATACTTATTAGCTGGTCTTGAATTAGGAATACCTATAGCTGCATCTTATAATAGATTAGAAACTAGGATTACAACAGATGAATTTGGTATTTCAACTCTTGCTGATCAACCATCCTCTGGCGATATAATGGATACTCCTCTTAGATTAGCCCTTGCTTTAGGTGCTGGCTATATGATGGAAATCGATGATAACATTTTCTTGACTCCTGAGGTTAGTTTCAGATTACCTTTCTCGAATGTAAGTGATTTTAACGGAGGTACTAATAATGATTGGAACTTCGCTCAACTAAGAGCTGGCGTTAGCTTAACATTTGGTTTTGGCGATGATGAAGTTGAACCTGAAGCTGAATCTTCTATAAATGTTGGTTTGAAAGATATTAGAGCTTATAATAAAGATGGTATGGCTTACAGCGTTGATAATATCAGAGTAGAAGAAGTAAAATACACTGAATTATTTCCAATTGTACCTTATGTATTCTACAACGAAGGTAGTAAATATCCATCAGCTTCGACTCAAACATTAGCTGCAGAGAGAGAAACTGGTAAATTTGTAATGGAAGATATAGAAGCAGACGCTATCGAAATAAATAAAAACACTTTGGATATTATCGGTACTCGTATGCAACAAAACACTGCTGCTGATTTAAAAATCACTGGTACTGTTGATAATAAAACTGAAAAAGGTAAAACAGCTCTAGCAAAAGAAAGAGCTGAGCAAGCTAAAAACTATTTAGTAGTTAATTATGGTATCTCTCCAGATAGAATTACTGTAGAAGGATTAGCTAATCCTTCTAAGCCATCATCAACAAGAGTTGAAGACGGTGTAGCAGAAAACAGAAGAGTAGAATTTACATCTAAAGATAGAACACTATTAAACCCAATGCTAGTTGAGAAAGAGAAATCTTCAATTGCTAGTCCAGATTTAGTGGAGTTCGTTCCAGAAGTAACATCATCAGATAGCGTTACTAAATGGCAATTAGAATTATCTCAATCAGGTAAAATGATCAAGACTTTCAATGGCGGTGGAAACCCTAATGAAATCCAATGGGCAATCAAACCAAATCAACTTTCAGCTAGTGATTTACCAGTTGAGTATAACTTGTCAGTTGAAAATGTAAAAGGAAAATCAAATAATATAACTGGCTCTATTCCAGTTGAATTTATCTCAACTTCACAAAGATCACAAGAAGTTAAACCAGATAAAACAATTTCTAAATTCAGTTTAGTTGTATTCGATTTCGATAGTCCAGAAATATCAGCACAAGATAAAGATATAATCGATAACAATATACTACCAGCTATTGCGTATAACTCGACTGTTCAAATATACGGTTATAGTGATAGAATCGGAGAAGAAAACTACAATAAGAAACTTGCTCTACTAAGAGCACGTAATGTAGAAAAGTATATCAGTTCTAAAGCGAAAGATGCTAAATTTGAAGTATATGGTATTGGTGAAAGTATCCAACCTTATGATAATGATTTGACTATTGGTCGTCAATTATCAAGAACTGTACAGATTTATGTTATTACTCCAAAGGAAAAATAAGATTGATGTCTAATCATTCAGACTATAAATACTTAATGGATATAAATTCACCGGCAGATTTGCGTAAGCTTAAAGCTTCCAGTCTGCCGGTTGTTTGTGATGAAGTCCGTGAGTATATTATCGATACTATATCACAGATAGGTGGTCACTTTGGTGCTGGCTTGGGTATAGTAGAGCTTACAGTGGCTTTGCATTATGTTTTCAATACTCCCGAAGACAAGATTATAATAGACACTGGTCACCAAGGTTACCCTCACAAAGTATTAACTGGTCGTAGAGATCAACTTCATACAATCCGTCAAAAAGATGGTTTATCTGGATTTCTTAAAAGAACTGAAAGTGAGTATGATGAGTTTGGTGCCGGTCACGCTAGTACAAGTATCTCAGCTGCACTTGGTATTGCCGCTGCAAGAGATATTAATAATCACAAATACAAAGTAGTATCTATCATAGGCGATGGTGCTATGACAGGTGGTCTTGCTTTCGAGGCATTGAATAATGCTGGTGTGTTGCAAAAAGACTTACTAGTAATAATGAATGATAATAATTTCTCAATTGCTCCCAATGTTTCTGCTTTATCAAACTATTTTAGTGAGATATTTACATCGAAACCATTTAAGAAAATGCGAGCAAAAGCTTGGCAAGTCACTGGCAAAATGGATGATTTGGGTGATAGATTGCGTAAGATAGCTTCTAAGCTGGAAGACGGCGTAAAAGCTGTGATAACACCAGGAGTTTTGTTCGAAGCACTTGGCTTCAACTATATTGGCCCTGTAAATGGTCACAATATAAACAAACTAGTTAGTATTCTAGAAAACATTAAAGATATGGAAGGGCCGATATTCCTTCACGTTATGACGCAAAAGGGTCACGGCTACGAGTTTGCTACACGCGACAAGCAATATATGCACGCTATAGGCAAGATTGATAAAATAACTGGTAAATCGGTTGCTGGTGCTCCATCTGCTCCTAAACCACCAAAATATCAAGATGTATTTGGTGATGCAGTTCTCGAATTATGCAAAAAAGATACTAAAATAGTATCAATCACAGCAGCAATGCCCGATGGTACTGGATTAGATAGAGTACAAAAGGAAATGCCCGAGCGTGTAATAGACGTAGGTATAGCCGAAGGTCATGCTGTTACTTTTGCAGCAGGATTAGCTTCGCAAGGCGTTGTACCAATAGTTGCTATCTATTCTTCATTCCTGCAAAGAGCGTATGATCACCTAGTTCACGATTGCGCAATACAGAAGCTACATGTAGTTTTTGCATTGGATAGAGCTGGATTAGTAGGTGCTGATGGCCCAACTCACCACGGTGTATTGGATATCACTTACCTTCGCCCTATACAAGGTATAGTTCTAATGGCTCCAAAAGATGAACAAGAATTACGAGATATGCTTTACTCTGCAGTTTACAAATTTACTAATGGTCCCGTAGCTATCAGATTCCCTCGTGGCGAGTCTGTAGGCGTTCCAATCAAGCCGATGAACGCAATAGAGCTTGGTCAATCAGAAACACTTAGAGATGGGGCGGATGTGGCTATATTAGCACTTGGTAATATGGTTCCCATAGCTATGGAAGCAGCTGAGCTACTAGAAGCGGAAGGTGTTCATGCGAAAGTAGTGAACGCACGTTTCGTTAAACCGTTAGATCATAATATGGTTGATGAAATATGCAGAACAGATATGCATATATTCACAGTAGAAGATGGGCAAAAGCAAGGTGGATTTGGTTCGGCAGTTGCAGAATATATGGCCGAAATGAATTATCACAATAATCTTACTATACATGGTATAGATGATATATTCGTAGAGCATGGAACACAAGAAGAACAATTCGAATCTATCGGATTGGATAGTAAAGGGATAGCAAATCTTATATTAAATAAGATTAATCATAAGATAGAAATTTAGTATTTTTTTTGCAAAATGTTTGCATATTAATTCAATATGCCTTAGTTTTGCATTCTGTTTTTGAGACGGCGACTCCTTAGCTCAGCCGGTAGAGCATTTGATTTTTAATCAAAGGGCCACAGGTTCGAATCCTGTAGGAGTCACAACCATTTAAGGTTAATTACTTGTAATAAAGTAGTTAACCTTTTTTTATTTCTCTACTGGGTATTCATTGGGTAAAGTATGCACGTTTTTCATTGAATTTTGTATGAATTCTTTGAATTTCTTAGGTCCCATTACTTCTAAATAGTGCTTTTTCATGACAGCTTCGTTGTGTCCAAAGAAGTGACTTCCTAAAGAAACAGGAAAACCTTTCAAAATAAATTCATTTATTGCATACTTTCGAATAGCGTGAAAGTTTTTAGTTGGTTCATACATTTTAAGAGCTTTCATATCTTCTCTTAACCATCGCTCTAAATTAGCATAAGATTGCCATCTAAAATAATACTTACCATTTTCTCTTGATATAATACGTTCTAATAATTCATACAGACTAGTGTAATTGTCAAATATCTCTATATCAATATATCGTGGAGTGAATGTCTCTCCAAAGTTTTTGTTTGCTCTTTTGAAGTCTCGAATTGTCATTTGTTTGTTCTCCAAATCAACATCCTTAACTTCACCCAATATTACTTCATTTATTCGTGGGCCTATAATAGAGATTAATTCAACTAAATCTCCAAACTCATCACCACGCTTTTCACGGCAATAGGGGAGAAGCTTATCAATCTCTTCCTTACTAAAAAATATCTGTCTTGCTCTTTTACCTCCTATTGGGAACATTGCCTTCTTGATGGGATTTCTGGTCAAGTATTCTTCTTCAATACCAAAATCAAAAATCTTTTTTAGTGAACCTAGTATCTTGTAAACATACGGCTCTGAATATTTTTTATTCAGGTCTGTTAGATTATTCAATACTTCATTTCTAATAGCATTGATATCAGAACATAATAAATTCTTAGTAATTAGGTATTCTATAGCCTTATTGTATCTGGACTGTTGAACTTTGGTATAGTTTGAATAATAGACATTCGCATACTGAATAAAGAGGTCATTAAGTGTCTTCTCTTCGGTCTCGTTCGGATTCATATACTCAGATATCCTTTTCTCTAGAATCGCCATAGCATCGTTTTTATTTGCCTCTTTCCACACAAGGTCAGTTACTTCACGCTTGGAGAATACGGAAGTATAAATAAAAGGGGATTCTGGTCTCTTAAAGCAATAACAGAATTTCCGATCAGGATGTTTCCATCGGTTACGAGTTCTACTCTTTGCCATTTTTAATTTTTGTTTATTGTTGCTACGTAATATTACGAAAAAGACCTTGATTATTCCAAAAAGCTATGTTATGTTAGAGTATAATAATTAATCAAAAAGGTACATATGTTATACTTCGCATATGGTTCAAATATGAACCCAGACAGGCTAAAAGAGAGGGTTGGTGTTTATTATGGAATGGAACATGGAGTCTTGCAAGGTTATAAACTAACTTTCAACAAAAAATCTAATATACCAGGCCGAGGATATGCAACCATAGAAATCTGTGATGATTCCTATGTTGCTGGTATAATTTATAAATTATCCCAGAAAGCGATTAAGATACTTGATATGTATGAGGGATTTCCTGCACATTATACCAAGAGTTATTTGAGTATAGAGACTGCCGACGGTCTTAAAGAATGTGTTGTTTACATCGCTAATGAAGATATGCTTGGAGTCGATTTGAAGCCAACAAATGAGTATTTTAGGCATATTATGAAGGGGTGGGAGATTATTGATATTATTAAGTAGTTCCTGCATTGCTCTATAAGTTCAGTGCTAGTATTTTTTTAGTAATTTTTTCTTTTTGTTTGAATTTTTTATTTAATTGGTATTAGCTTAATTGTTAAATCAAATAATCAGGATAGGTTATGAGACATGTCAATATTAAATTCACTTTTTGTATTCCTTTATTGTTAGCTATCGCAACATTAAATACTAATGCACAACAAATAACTGTCGGTGTTCCATCTGGAGTTGTAAACTTTTATTCAGCGAAACAAAATAGTTCTCAATGGTGTTGGGCTGCATCAATCCAAATGGTTTTAACTGGCTATGGTGTAAATATTAGTCAAGAACAAATTGTTTATCGTACATATGGAACTGATGATTATGGAAACTTACCTAACTGGGGAGGTTCACTAGAATCGATTCATTATAACTTAAACAATTGGGGTATTGATAGTTATGGATATGCTTATACTGTCCAAGCTTTAATGGGAAGAGGAGCCCCTACACCAGCTACACTTATCGAACAACTTATAAATCAAAGGCCTGTCATTATAGCTTATAAAACGGGTCCTAATTCTGGTCATGCTGTTGTTGTAACTGCAGTAAGCTATTATTTATCTCAAATTGGACCTATAATAACAAATATAATTGTTCGAGATCCTTGGCCGAGTGAAGAGAATAAACGAAATTTGGGGAGAGTTGTACACTCAGGTCAAATATTAGCAGATAAGATTGAAGCATATTGGTTTATAAATGTTATAAAATAAGATTATAACACTATTTCAGATTTGTGTTTTTATCCAATCCTTAATATCCTTCCTAATCTGTAATTTACCAGGTTTTTGATATAGTAAATCTTCAATATACAAAGCCTCTATTTTAATATTAATATTTAAGTCTTTATATAATGAATTTAAGAAATGAAGCACTTCATATCCTTCATCCAAATCTATTTTACTTCTATCTCGCTCATCAGTACTAAGAGAGTCACCATTGTCTCTCGTCCAAATATATTCAAACTTTAAATCACTTCTTTTTAATTCTATTGACATTCTTAACTCTCTATTTATCTTTTATCAGTTATTTTTGAAACTAAATCATCCTTAAGTTCAATCACTAACTTGTAGGATCCCTTTTGTCCTTCGTAATACTTTAGAGTATATTTAGTAGTTTTCGCCGTTTCTTCTTTATCATATTTAACAGGATTTCCGAACATCTCTTTAATGATATCAAAAGTATCCCCAATTGCAGGTTTCTTTAATTGTATTCTTGCAACTATCTCGGGACTATATTTTGACAGTAAAAGTCGTTTTTTTTGTTCCTCTTTTTCCAATTCTTCTTTTCTTCTTTTTTCCCTCTCTTCATCTGATAACTTATTTTGCTCAATTCGCTGTTCAATTCTTAACTTATTAAACTTTATAATATCTGTAATATACCAGACAAAAAAACCACCAGCTGTGAAAAGCTTCAAAATGCCAAGACCAATATCCCCAACATAGAACCGATCGATTCCTAACATTCCTCCTATAATTGAAACAATAAATGCTACTTCGTAATTTATATCTTTTTTCATTTTATTCCTATTAACTATATTTCAATTATTCTGCTTATCTACTCCAGAGACTATTGCATTTACCATTATAACATTCCGCAGTAAGCACATGATACTTGTGTGATAAGCAGTTTATTATTCATGGTGCAATGTCGTGTTTGATTTTGTGTTTTTTCAAAAGGGTGACTATAGTCTCTGTATGAACTCCAACACCAACATTTATAAATTGACTTTCTTCAATCTCAATACCATTTATTTCTTCCTTCCCTTTGAAACCAAGCGGTAGCGTGTAATTCTGAGATTGTACAGCATAAATATTACCATCTATATCTATTATAGGACCACCACTTTGCCCCTTTAGACCTGGTGAAGATGTTTCAATGTACATAACATCCATTGTCTTATCATTGCTTTTACCAGTAATTAAATTTCTAGTATAGATCCCTTCAATTGGAAATCTAGGTATTGGGAAAGTATTTTTAGGAAAAATAAATTTATTTGTTGTTTCATCAAAAGTTGCGTTAATATGATAAAATGGAAATCCTAACTTACATAAGCTTGTTCCCTGTTTTAAATTTCGAGGGTCTTTAATTTTTGGATATTCTGTAATTCCTTTCATAAATAATTTGTCTATACGTATAAATGCAATGTCGTGGTCATTATAAACGAAAGACTCTTTAATCTGTATTTTGTCTGCACCTAACCAAATTATAAAATCAGTAATCCATTTAGGATTACTTTTAACTGCTTTAATAAGTCTTTTTCTTTTATTTTCATTTAGTTTTGGATTAGCGTTAATTTTATCAACCTTTTCTTGAAACATTTTTATTTCAAGTTGGTGTTGATTATATGCATTAGAAGCATTTAGATTATGTGCAGCTGTCATTATCCAGCCTTCGTCATTTAATATAATTAAAGTTCCTAATCCACATTCAACAGATTTGTCTTGGTACCTGAGCACCACAATAAGTGGTTTTATGTATTTGCTTGCTATTTCATATGCTTCTTTAAACATTGGAGCTCCATTTTTAAGTTATAAATTAAGTATATTAGAATACAGCATCTTTATAATAGTAGAATTGAATACTATACCAATAATTTGGAAGTAAGTCTCTTCTATTTACTTATTTCTTCTTACTTCTCTTAACCTTTAAACTATCTGAGATAATTGTATCTTTTTCAGTTTTCACTTTAGGTTCCTTCTTGGGTGGAGTATAGCAGACCCCACATGTACCACCCTCTTTAGCACAATGTTTACATCCACTACAGCTGCTGCAAGCTGTGCAGTACTTATCACCGGAACAACCCCTTCTTCCAGAATATAAGTCAGAAGTATTGAATATTAGAAGCATTGACACTACAAGAAATATTGAAAGTATGTTTTTTTTCATTGTATTTCTCTAAAATTATAATTGTTAATATTCCAAAAAAATCAATATTTTAAATATAAATCAAGTGAATATTAAAAATACAGCCCTCACTGAACTTTTACGCCAATGAAATTGAATGATTTTTTAATTATCTTGCGTCACTGAACTTTTAGAGCAACAGGAAGTTTTAAAGAAATGATAAATTCGAACAATGAAAATGACATTATTGAAAGATTTAGAAAGTTATTTAGATTATCAGGACTAACTAAATCTGAGTTCGCCAATGAAATTGATATATCTCATCAGTCTTTAAATAAATATTTAAAGCAAGAGAATAATATTCAAAAAATTAGTCTAAGGATATTTAGAGCTGGATATTCAATTGATTGGCTCTATGCTGGAATTGGTAAATCTAAATGGAATCCCGATGAGAATAGAAATAGTTCTATTGTCAATGAGGAGTTTGATTACCATATACAAAAGGAAAGAATTAAAGCTTGGATAGAATCAAATTATGAGAATATTATCGAGTATGAAATAGCACGTGATTTCAAAAAGGGTGAAATAAGACAACTCTTTGAAAACGAAAAATTCATACCATATTTAATTTTAAAAAGAATAGAGAGCTCAGGCTGTAATATTAGTTGGAGCATTACTGGAGAAGGTGATTGCTATGCAAATAATATTATTGGAAATAGATTAAAAGAGATAAAAAAATGAAAGTGCTGATATATACATTTGTTCTTATATTGTCAACTAATCATATGTTTAGTAACACATGCATTAATGAGAGTAAAGAACTTTATAAGAAAGGAAAGTATTCAAGTTCAATACATAAAATTGAAAGTTGTTTAGATAATTTAAACTCTATGAAAAATAGAGATGAAATGAGTGAAGCATATTTTGGATTAGGTTCCAATTATATAGGATTAGGTGAGTTAGACTCTGCACTAAAGTACTTTTTAATTTCAGAAAAATTGCTAAAAAATTCTATAAATCAAAAGCTCTACTCTACTGTATTGAATGACTTATCAGTTTGCTACATTAGAAAAGGACTTAATCAAAATGCTATATTTTATTTAAAGAAATGTATTGAAATTAATAAAGAGATTGGACTTAATGAAAGGTTAACTCATAATTATATAAACTTAGGGCATGCTTCGGTTTATTTAAATAAACTTGAATTAGCATTGAAATACTATTATCTCGCTTTAAAAGTAGCAGATATTGAAGATAGTAGAATCATTAATCAGATTTGGAACAGTATAGGGGTTGTCTATTCAAAAAAAGAAGATTATTCAAATTCTAAGTTATATGCTGATAAAGTTTTAAATAATCTAAGCGAGAATACTAATAGAAATGATAGACTCTTTTTTGTTACAAATCGAAATCTTTATTTCATAGCCGCTGGAGATACTATAAACAATGAAGATGATTTCGAAGAATACTTAGTTGATTCGGATAAACTTGGTCCTGAGGAAATAGCTGATGCTAATTTTAAAGCATCTATCTACTCACTTTATAAAAATAACTTTAAAAATGCTGTAACATATTTAAATAAAGCAAATTCGATTTATACTGAAAATAATAATTTCGTTCAAGCTATTGAGATTACTAAGTTTTTTAGTATTGTCGTTAGAAATTTGAATATTAAATCCAATTTTAATAGGAGTGATTTAATCTTAAAATTTAGAACTGAAGAAGCAGAACTATATTCTAATGAATTAGAAAATGAATTAATCATAAAGGAAGAAATAGAAAGAACTATCATTGAATTAAATAAGGAAGTCAAATTTGCATGGACAAGTGTAGAGTTTTTATCAATACTAATCTTTGTTTTAGTTCTCTTAATACCAATAACAATTAAGTATATCATAACGAAAAATGTTCTTTCAGCATTTAAGAAAACAGTTAATAACTATAATGAAGAAACAAGATTAATGCACAAAACTGATGTTCAGAATAATATTGCCAAAATGACGAACCTAATGTTATTGAGTAATATATTTACAGATGATGATATGTTTGTAAAAACAATAGAAGACTTACAAAAAGGTTCCAATAAGGTATCGGAACATTTATCTAATTTAAAATTATCAAATAGGAGACAAAATGTCAACATCAAGTTCACCAACGAATTACAATTGGACGAATAATACTCTAACATATGATTTACCTTTAGGTACGCAAGGGCTAAAACTTAAATATAAACAAGATGGTCAAAGTGAATGGCTTGTTGTATATGAATCAATGTTTTCAGCACCTAATTCTTGTGTTCTACCTTCTGAATTAGGTCCTTCGGGTACAATAATGGGGGCTACTTTAAAAACGGTATTAGAAGGTTGGGGAGAGCCCAAAGAAGAAACTATTACAAATCATTCATAATTATCTGATTAACTTAAAAGTTCAGTGGGGTCTAAAAATTCCTCACTGAACTTTTAGAGTAATATGAATTTAATTCAATTTTATAATTTTGCAATAAGAATTGAGAAAGTATTTTTTATATTTTATATTTTCAGGAGGGTAAAATGATTATGAAATAAAAAGGTCGATAAAAACTTTTTGAGTTAAGATCGACCTAGTATCAAAAAAAAATTACTACATCCAAATTTGATACTTACAAACTTAACTCTTTAATTTTATTTTTAAAACATTTTAGAGGTATTTTTATGGAAAGAGTAATAGATTACAAAGAATATTTAGGTAGAAGTCTAGTTAAAACTATGATATTAATGTTTAGTCTTACTGCCTTACTCTTATTATCTGGAGCAAATGAATTAAGTGCTCAATGTAATTGGATTCCAAATGGTGTAAGTACAACACCTGCTTGGACACCTGGTACACCAAATACAAGAGTTCATATAACGGCAAGTTGTTGGGTAGAGTATGAGTGGTGTTATAGAACTGTTAATGGTAAAAAAGAGATTATACTAGGAAGACAAGTAGTTTCAGGATCAACACCTTGGTGGTGGTTTTCAAGTTGTTTAAACGAATATAACAAGAAGAAAGCGTTGATGCATGATAGAGCAGTGAGTGTTATTGTTAATCAAATGAATATATTCGGAGATGGGTCAATTAGTGAATGTCCAAATTATAATAATAAATTTTATGATGTATATTCAGCTAAGTGTTTGTCTGAAGCTTATTATGAGTGGACAACACAAGGTGGAAGGTTGGTAAAATCACCTTGTAATACAGAAGGGTACTGTAAATATGAATATAAGTATTGTTATGTTATTAATAACGGTGTTCAATATTCAACATTTCAAAGGACCCTTATTACAACTGGTGGAACAGAATGTCCTGGGGATTATTATGAACCTATAACTCAACAAACATATGATTGCTATCCTGGAGATTGTTTTCCATCTACTACAAAGAAAAAAGACCCTACAGATTCAGATGTGTTGAATTATGAGGACACTTATTATTTAAATCAATTTGACATTACAAACATAGCAAACTGGTAAAAGGTATCTAAAATGAAAAAGCTCTTCACAACTATTATTATATTATCTTATTTTTCCTGTTTGAATTTATTCTCTTCAGACTGGGAATGGGTGAATTTGGATAATCAAGGTAGTAAAATTAGCACTATTACGGAATTCAAAATATTAAATGGTGAAAAGTGGTTGTCCACTCCAACCGAAATCTACAAGTATGAAAACGGATTATTTGTACCTAAAGATGCAAACCCTGTTGTAGAAGAGCTTTTCTTTTGTGGACTCAGAAGTTTAACATTAGATAAACATGGGAATTTGATAGGGAGGAATAATAATGGTATTGCTTGGTATGACGGCAAAAATTGGACAGTATTAGGAGCAAATGATATTAATTATATACAGTTCAATCGTGGGATTTCTCTAACTCCAAATGATACTTTAGTATTGACATTAATTTCAAGAGAAATGGTAAAATTTGCTTGGGACATAGCTAATAATAAATACAAACAATTACCAAACGAGAAATTAATTATGCCAAATGAAGAAACACAAATTGGAACTGGTGGTGCTTTAATTTTAGAAGTTAATGAAACTCATAAGGCACTTTTTAGCACAAACACAGAATTGAACTTATTAGAATTTAGTTCTGGGCAAGTTAAAAATATAAATGACAGATTACAATTTGATACTTCTAATATTAAAGAATTCTATGGGTTTTTCGATTCAGGATTAAGTTACTATTTTAATTATGTAAATAAGGATTCCTCTGCAACATTATTGGTTATGAGCAAAGATCTTTTATATCCTGCATTTCATTTAACTTTTAGAAATCCTGATTGGGATATTACTCAAATTACTTCCGTTGTTGATTATAATAATAATGGATTATTCTATGCACTTGGGGATAAATTATATTTCACAAATTTATCAGACACGATACTTATTCCAAAACCTAAAATATTAGGTGATGATATAGATAATATGTGGTATATAACTACAATGGACATAGATGAGAATGATACTTTATGGGTGGGTACATTAAGCTCAGGTATATTCAAGGCTTACGCTCCTGATTTACTTACTATTTCATCTGTTGAGGATCCTGACAAGCAATGGGGGTTGGCTAATTTATTAATTACAAATACGTACCCTAATCCCAATAATAGTGAATATCTTAACATTGAAATATATATATATGATAAAAGATTATCAAACCTAGACATGAAATTATATGATTCTAAAGGCAGTTTACAAAAAATAAATGAAATTAAATATACCAATATTATTGGGAATTTATTTAATGCCCAATTAGATATTTCAAATTTGAATACTGGTGTGTATTATATAAGATTTGCAAATCAAGAAGTTGTATATACAAAATTTATTAAGTATTAAATAAAATTGTTAAAGCAATAATATAAAAAAAAGGGCAAAGGCCCTTTTTTTTTATATCAATCACTTATATCATTCTTGCAATATTTTAAAATCATTATTTTTAACCTGCTCCCACAGAGTTGTTTCACTCTTGGTATCATAACTATAAGGTAGGAACACTTGAGCAAGCTCTGCCTGCTCTAAATATATCATAGTGCATTGGATTTCTACCCAATCACAAATAATCTTCCATGCTGTCCTTTCAGATTGAGCTTCAATGTTCTTATAAGTATTAGCTTGTGGTTTCTTAACCTCAGCTTTGAGTACTTTCTCTATTGCTTCTGCTTTCGCAGGCAGTTTAAATAACATACTCTTCTGATTCACGTCTACTAAAAAATAGAATGCTGTTACCTTTTTGTCAACGTATTCTTTGTTGATGTTTTTAGCTCCAACCTCTACCAAGAGTTCTTCTATTCTTGCCATTGATCGTGAAGCTGGGACTGTTGATGTGTAGTTTTTAACTTTCATTGTTAATCTCCTAATATTTATAATCTGTCCAATGAATAATCTTACCAGTGAAGTCTTTGTTAAACCACTTGAAGAAATCTTCTAATGAATCAAATCCGTCATTTAGAGCCACCTTTTCAGCTTCAAAATCCCAAAAGACTTTATCATCTATATAAATACAAGGTCTTGGGTGACTATAACTAATCACAATTTTCTGTGTTGATTTGCATTTACCTTCGTGGAACTGATTATATTCTTTTGTTCGTATACCAGTAGCAAAGTGGATTATATTCCCAGCTTTCCATCTACCTGGTTTATCTTCACGAATTGTGTGAATCTTTGTACCGTTTTTAATCGGTTCTATAAACTGTTTTTTGAATCCTAAAATCATTTTAACTCCCCAAATAGTATATTCTCTTTATCCAAGTGTTCTTTAATTAAATTATACTTGGCTTTGTCGCTTTCCATAGTTGTTTCTTTTGTCATCTCTGATTCTAACATTGGCTTATCATTCTTGTAATCCCAAACCCACATTGTAGAGTTGCCATGCTTATCTTTTACTTGAAGCCGTCCGTATATCTTGCAGAGTCTTTGTAACCCACCCATTTAATTCTCCTTTACTCTGTAATTCTTACTTTAAATTTACGATCATTGAGTTCTAAAAACTTCTGAATTCTTTGTCTCAACTGATGAGGCAATAGAGCTGTTCCACTATTTACATAACTCTCAATGTCATACTGTCTAATCTCTGATAACATATCAATGACTTCTTGATAGTTGTCTTCAGCCCATACCCTACAATCAACTGCAGGCGGAGTCTTGTGCATACCTAATAATACACTTCTATCTCCTTTCTTAATTAGTTGTGGTATTGATACCATAATCATACTCCTTTGTTAAAAATAACCTATAACGCATTGTGCTAGTTTCCCAATTCGTTGAAAAAATAACTCTCTATTTTCAATTGCTTGTGTCAGAACATCTCCGCCTTGATGTTTAGCATATTCAGATATTCTATTATCACAAGTAGGCATACTTTGGAAAATACAGTGAATTAAAAAGGCTTCTTCTTTAAGGAAATCAGCAGTCCATTCATTTTCTTCAATGTATTTAAGCTCATCTCCACACCAAGTTAGCCATTCATTTAATGGCTTCCCGCATTGGGAACATATTTCAATTCTTTCATGGTCACCATCATTATCATAATAGACTTCTTCAATTTGGGTGTCTTCGCCGTATTGCTCTTTAATTTCTGTTTTTGTTTGCTCAATGCACTTCACATCATCACAGCAATCAAATTCACTTGCAACATCCTCTCCGTTAATTTCAAAATAGTATGTCCAGTATGATATTTCTTTTTTGCTGAACGGCTCAATCTTTTCCTTAGCCAGTTCAATTAGTTTTTCAAATTCATCAGTAAATCTTGCCGAATAATCCATTCCATAGGTTTCTCTAACAGGGTCTTTTATTGCTCGCATCCTCACTCTCCTTTGTTAATCTTTTATCTGTATGTGTAATAAATAATTAAAAAAGAAACTCTTGAAAAGAGATACTTTTTTCACTTAAATAATTTCGTATTACATTTTTATATGAATCCATATCATTGAAAAAAGGAGCATTAATCCTATGTAAATCCCAATTACATAGGCTGATATAATCACTCTTTTTTTGGTTGTAAATTCTAATATTCGGTCCTAAAGTTTGTATGTAAACAAAGTTCCATTTTACTTTTTCTAAATTTGAAAAATCATTTATAGTTGGACGCTTTGGGAATCTTTCTAGATCCGAATAATCATGTATTATTTTTTTCGCTCTGCCCATTTCCATCTCGATTTCTTTAAAAATCCCCCCTCCAAGTGTGTCTATCAATGCGGAGAGCTTATGTCGTTATTGAACGAGGAGGGGAGTATATTTACATCATTAAATTTCTAATAAAATCCTTTACATCATTATCAAAATCAGATCCCAACATCCAACGGCAATAACTTAAATTATCAAGTAATTTCTGTCCCTTGTGCTTTCCAAAATTGAACTCCGGCTCACCATCCACAAAGATTATTGAGTTAGTTAATCCTACCCTCTCATTAGGCGGTGGTGCTGTTTTTTCTGCTATGGCAAGTACTATGTCTTCATCTATCTCTAACTGCTTTACTAGTATCTTTCCTGTTGCATGAACATCAGCTCCTGCATCGTGAGCGTTCTCCATATCCTCGCCAGTATAAACCTTTAGCATTGAAGATAAATCTCTAGGATGCTGAATCATTGCTAGCTTAAATGAGTCGAGAACATGGGCCTCTTTAAATACTCCTATCTCTCCATGCTCTGCAAATTGTCGATTGATAATTGGTAAATCGAAGTTGAAGACATTATATCCACCAATTATACATCCATCGAATAAGGTTAATAAATCAGGAATATAATATCTAAATGGCTCTTCATGTATTAAGTCTTCATTTGTGATTCCATGTACTTCCGATGCTTCCTTTGATATTGGAATAGTTGGTTTACATTTGAACTCCATCCGAGTATGCTCCCCATCAGGTTCTATCCTGAAGCCATAAAATTGAACAATCTCATCTCTTGCTTTGTCAATTCCTGTTGTCTCTAAGTCAAATATGACTAGTGGTTGCGTTATTCTGTCTGCTATTGCTTGTATTTGGTCTGCTGTTAATTTCATTGTTCCACCTCATTAACATGATAATCAATACTCGGTGTAGCACTTACCGAAAATGTAGCTTCATCGCTACCCTTAACTACTCTTAAGATTATTTCCTCACCGTCCATCATTGTGTATTCCCCATCACCTTCATTGTATTTCTGTGCGTACTTTTCAGCTGCACCAGATAAGCTATGTGCTCTAACAGTTTGGGATTCCTCACCCATATACTCATCGTGGAATACCTCGTAAGCTGGGGCACAATTGTTACCAGTCCAGTGCCATTCACAACAAATATCACATTTTCGATATTTCCCTAATTCACTCATAAGGTGTCCTCCTAATTATTACTTACTTCCATATCATCCAAAATGGATAGTTGGCTTCTTTTGCCATTTATATATAACTCTGCTTCCTCAATTAATCCTTCAATTCTTTTAACAGCAATATCTGGTAATATTGGTGCGTTCGGATTGTTACCAGAATAATCTTCTGTTGGTAAATGAGGTGTGTTAATTACCAATGGTGCATAACTAGTATCTAGCTTCTTTAATCCTGTAATTGTTGCACCCATTATTCCTTTTGAATGAGATATTGAAACACTTATTATATCAATAGTATCTCCATACCCTTCTTGAAATTCGCATATCTCAACTAATGGCTCTACTAGCTTCTGCATTGCTTCAATGAATTCTGGTCTTGGCTTATCATAAGATGATAGCCTATAAGAGTCGTTATCAATATCATATTTGATCTCAACTTTATCGCTGTTGTATTTTATCTTTCTAAGTTCCATTAATATCTCGCTGCCTCAGGTATATTTTGATTTTCGTGTTCTTGTATTGCTTCTAGTATGTCTTGTATCATTGCAGACTCAATTATATTTCTAAATAATTCATGTCTAATCGGCTCTTTCATATTCAAGTATGCTAACGGATTAAAGTCGTCAATACCAGAATCAAATTCAGGCACTTTGATAAAGAGATGTGGAAATACATCTCTCATATATTCCATTGCTACATCAAAGTTGTAAACTACATGAGTTATTATTGCTACTTCTATTTGTATCTCAGGAATCTCAATAGTAACCTTTGGTTGGATACTTGTGATAGTTCTCCCTGATGATGAGATAAAGTATGGGTATTCATATTCAATATCTAACCCCTTAAATGTGATTTTCCCTTCCATTACTCACTCACTACTGTTAGTTCTTCTTCATCACTTACCTTAGTCATTATGTATTGATGGTCTGATTGACTAGCTAATTCTTTGAATTTCGCTAATGTAGTTGAGTCAAATACTTCAATTCCATCTACACAAATAAGCTTCAACTTACCTGCTCTTAATTTTGCTACTTCTAGAGCAATCTCGAGTTTCTTAGCTGTATTTAGTCTATCGTAAGGTATGTCATCAACAAATATCTCTCCCTCTTGTATAGACAGCCCTTTGATTGGTAATTCATCAGTTACTGAGGTTTTCATTGACTTTAATGTTTCAAGTTCCCTTGTCATCGAATCAGCTTGCTTTTGGTAGTCTCTAAGCTCTGTTTGTGCCTTAGTCAAATTCTCTTGAGTATTTTTGACTAGTTGAGCATTGTCAATCTTTGCCTTTATTTCAGTTATCCTAACTGCTAGTTCTTCACGGTCCTTAGCTATTTCTGAATTAAATGATTGAATCCTATCATTGATTTTACTCCTCACATCTGACTTGAAATTTTCAAGTCGCTTTTTTAACACTTCAATTTTATCATAAAT
>JBAYUQ010000006.1:0-128553 GCA_041675005.1 Kapaibacterium sp. (SeqCode) | reverse complement strand
TCAGCATAAACCCTACAGTTTAGACGTCGAAATAGTTCACCTAAACTCCTCTTGGTTGTTCAGATATTTAACCTGATTAATAATCTACAAATTTAATTATTGTTAGAATGCTAATCTAATAGCATGTCGAAGCAAAGCCACAAAGATATGATTTTCTATTTCGTTACACAGATTGTAGAGACGTATTGCATACGTCTCCAAACCTCAGTAACCACGTCACTTGAGAGGACGCAAAGCATCCGAAGTATCCAGTAGAACTCAAGTAGCAGTTCAATATTAGTAGCACCAGTTGACCAACCTAACACAACAACTCCGTTAGGGGTTGAATAGAAAGGAGACTAAAGCCAACGGCAAAGCAGGTTAAACTTATTTACTTATAGCTTTGACAATTCTATCTTCATCAATTACGACATCTCTCATGAGAAGTTTATAAGGGAATATTTTATGCTTTTTAGCACTTTTAAAAGCATCTAGAATCCTTAATAAAGTTGAAGCTCTTATTAAGGATAGGTTTAATTCAAATTCATCATTTGTGTCATTAATAAATTCATCGCTAAAATCAGGAGCAACTAATAATGATTTAACTATTCTATACCCGTTTCTATTTGCGGCTTCGGCGTAAGCTTTCATTTGTCTAGAGACACTACTGAACTTGTTATATCCAGATTCTTTGACTGATTTACATTCCACCAAAATTAGTTCTCTATTACCTAGATTGATAAATATATCTATCTTCTCTTTTTTAGTATCAATTTCTTTTTTTACTAAATCATCAACATTAAATCCAAGTTGGGAAAAAATGGTTCTAGTTAATTCCTCAAACTTTAACCCAATTTCAGCTTCTGAGATTTTCAATCCATTTGCTTTTAAAGTGTTTAAGTCCCTTAACCCTATGCTAACGTAGTTTTCTAAAAAGAGATTGTCATAATCCTTGTATTCTTTTAGAATATTTTCATATTCATTCCCTCTAGTAGAAATTTCTTTTTTAGTACAAAAATTTGAAATGTCTGATGCTTCGAGAATATCTAACACGTCTCTAGGCTTGATGTTATAATCTAGTAATAATGCACTATCAATAACATTCTCATCTTGAAGTTCAAAAATTCTTTTTAGTGTACCGTTTAATTTGGGTATCGAGTCTGCCAAATCTATGATTAAACGCTCATAGCCATCAATTGAAATTCCAACTTTCTCATCTTTTTCAACTTGATTGAAATAATCAATTATTGAGTCAATTTTTTCCTCAACGGTTACTCCTTTTAAAGTACCACTTTGAATTAAACTTTTATTCCAAAAATCATTCAAAAATTTCTTTTTGTCAGTTAAGTTCATTTGGCCTTTATAAATTCCATCAGACATTAAATACTTAAATGAAATCCCTTCATTTATAATATCTCTTATCTTGTCTTCGTAACTTAATTTAGTATCTAGATTATAATTTCTACAAATAACATTTACTTTTGGTTCGCTTAATAGTTTTAGAATTCTTCTTAAATATTTGTCAGCAATCTGCTTTCCCCGTATTTTTCTAAGTATGCGGACTACTTCATCTGCAACATATATTGTATTGTTCTTTTTAGAAAAGAATATAACACCCATCCTTTTCAAATTATTAATTACTGTCTCTACATCCGCTGGTTGTGGTGTAACGATCGTGTAATTAATAAGCTTAATTTCTTCCTGAGATAATTCAAGTTTTTGAGATAAAGTTAATAAAATTGATAATTCGTCATTAGTAATTACTGAGTCACGGTTGTTTGCGATATCATTATAATATGCAGTATGAACACAAGATTTATATATGTTATAATCTCTTTTCTTTTGTTCTGTTAAATCAGATTTTTCATTTTCAAGTTCATTCTTTAAATCAAGTGATTTCTTCTTTATTTTTTTTAATTCGGCAGTATATAATTGTGAGAACCAATCTTGTCTCATAACACAATTACCATCCCTAATAATAATGTCAATTAAAAAGTCTAATTGCGAGGATATATTTACAAATTCAGAGTTAATATTTTTAACAAATTCTTCTTCAAGAAAGTCAAATAACTCTGAAATTAGAATACTATCTGCATTTTTAAGACCTGACTCATCAATTGCTGATAATATCTGATCAAGTTTCTTGTTATTCTTTGTTAAATTTCCCCTTATGTCATCAAGTATTTTTATAAAAGGTAATTTTTCTAATGTATTTAATTTATCAAGTACTTCAGCTAATTTCATAACAACCCAGTTTTTTATCTTCCTGTAAAACCAAATATATGTAAATAATCGTAATTTGTAAAATGTAAATCCCTTTTTCCCCTAACATTTTACCGAGTTAATCGTTTCACTTTAAACTACGCTAATATAAGAAATAAAGTTTTAAAATAATGAAGAAAACACTACTACTATTTATAATCGCTATTCTCGCTTTCTCTTCCACAAAGGCAGAGAAGATACTAATACCAATGGATTTGGCTCAGACCAATCACCTGAAGGCTTATGGTATTGCATTCTGGATAATCAAAGACAACAAAACTGTGGATTGGCTGCTCAATTATCGCGATGGTGCATTCATGACTGATTACTCAGAGAAAATCGCTCTCGAGTGCCGAGTTCGTGGGGTGACTTTCGAGCAGATATCTGATGGTAATGCAGCGCAAATCTACGCTGAAGTGCAAGCCGACAATGTGAACGAAGATGTAGTGAAGCTAGAAAAAGCTCCGACTATTGCGGTATATGTACCCAAAGGTACGCAGCCGTGGGATGACGCTGTTCGTATGGCTTTGGAATATGCCGAAGTTGATTATGATATGGTCTGGGATGAAGATGTTATAAACGGCAAGCTAAAAGAATATGATTGGCTCCACCTCCACCACGAGGATTTTACTGGGCAGTTCGGTAAATTCTGGGCTAACTATCGCAATGTTCCCTGGTACATACAACAAGTTGCTCTTAATGAAAATATGGCTAAAAAGCTTGGCTTTGCTAAAGTTTCGCAAATGAAATTAGAAGTGGCTAAGACAATCAAAGAGTACGTCGCTAATGGCGGATTTCTCTTTGCTATGTGCTCGGCGACTGACTCTTATGATATTGCTCTAGCGGCTGAGGGATTGGATATAGCAGCTACTATGTTCGATGGTGACCCAGCTGATATGAGTGCACAAGACAAGCTAGATTTTGATAAGACTTTCGCTTTTGAGAATTTTAGATTAACTATGGACCCTTCGGAATATGAATTTTCTGATATAGATGTAGGAGCAACTAGTTTGAACAATCCTGAATCTGATTACTTCACTCTTTTTGAGTTTTCAGCCAAATATGATCCCGTTCCAACTATGCTTACCCAATGTCACACAGGTATTGTCCAAGGATTTTTGGGACAAACAACGGCTTTCGCAAAAGAAAAAATTAAAAAGTCAGTTACTATATTAGCTGAAAGAGAAGGTACAAACGAAGTACGCTATATACATAGCAACTACGGCCGTGGGACTTTCACTTGGTACGGTGGTCATGATCCAGAAGACTACAGACACGGTATAGGCGACCCTCCAACGGATTTGGATTTACACAAAAACTCACCTGGGTACAGATTAATTTTGAATAATATTCTTTTCCCAGCAGCGAAAAAGAAAAAGCAAAAGACTTAATTTTTTCTTAGAACTAAAGTTTGAGTATTTTTGTATATTCTCTAATGGTAATTAATCCGTAAATTCGCTCTTATGAAGCTAATAATATCAATTTTTATATTAATCTTTACTCATACTGCTTTTTCAACAAGCATAACAGTAAATGACGAGACTGCCGAAAAAGGGCAAATAATTCATGTACCAGTATATGCTGATATAACTGAAGATTTTGTCTATCAAGACGATTCTAATATATTTCGTATCGAGTTCTATTTCAATGCTTTGATGCTTGATTTCAAAGATGTAGTACTCAAAGGTGAATCGATAATAGTTGATAGCGAGATAAAGTCTGGTACTATACTAAATACTAGCGATTATAGAAATTCTACTTTCTACGTCGAGTTCTCTCAAAAAATAGACAATGAGAATGGAATATTATTCTATTTAGAATTTGAAGTTCTGGCCGGCCCTGACACTATTGCTAGCATCACTCCTAATTTATTTATTTTGAATAATGTAGAAATAAATTCTGAATTTGTGACAGGTAATATTAGTATTCCTGAACCGGTTACCGAAACTGACAAATCTTATATTAGTAATTTCTACCCAAACCCTTTCCACAGAGAGGCAAAAGCGGAAATGAGATTCACTAAGCCCACTAGAATAAAGATATCTACTTATGACCTAAATGGTTCAGACAAACTCAATGAGTTTTGCTACTCTGATTGTTTACAAAAGCATTTCCGATTGACAGATGAAGCTGGTATAGAGTATATGGGCGATGAGTTGCTGATGGACGGTAAATATACTTTAGAGCTAAGAAATGATTTTAGCACTTTGGCTGCTGGGGCGTATTTGTTAGTCATAGAGACAGATTACAAAGTATTATCACAAAGATTTGTGGTGATAAAATGATGAGATTATTAACTGGATTAATACTGCTTTTCAGCATTACATTTACTGCTTACTCGCAAGTAGATAAGAACAAAATTCTATCTGAGAAAAGCCCAGAAGGAACGGAGTTTTGGCTTTGCTTTATGCGTAATCATAATGACGCTGATAAAAATAATCCGAATGCTACTCAGTTAGATTTGAAGTTGTTTTTAACTTCTGATAAAGATGCGAACGTAACTATTGAAATAAAAAGTATCCGATTCAAAGAGCAAGTCTTCGTGAAGGGTGGTACGGTTAAGGCAATTCAGATTTCTCCTTTGGCACAAATCACTAGCTCGGAGATAATAGAAAGTGGACGTGCATTGCATGTTACTTCCGATGTACCTATTTCAGTTTACGGACTTAACAGAAGAAAGCTAACCACCGATACATTTATGGGATTACCACTCAATGTATTGGGAACTTCGTACAGAGTAATGTGTTATGACGTTTCGATAAAGCTAATGGCAGAGATGGCAGTAGTCGCTACCGAAGATAGTACAAAAGTAACTATTACACCTACTGTAGATACTGATGGCGGACACAAAAGAGGTCGTCCATTTTCTGTAGTACTTAATAAAGGCGATGTATATCAAGTTGCCGCTGCGAACACAGTGCCTTGCATTAGTAACTGTGATTTGACTGGTAGTTTGGTAGAATCTAACAAGAAGATTGCTGTTTTTAGTGGGCACCAATGTGCTTATGTACCGACTGACGTTATTGCTTGTAATCACTTAGTAGAGCAAATTCCACCCTTGCATTCTTGGGGTAAGCACTTCTATATAGGTGCCTTCAAGAAAAGAACTTTCTACAATTATAGAGTTTTAGCTGATGTCGATGGAACTAGAGTATTCGAAGATTCGAAATTAATCGGTACTTTGAACGCTGGTCAACACTTAGAAAGAGAGACTGATAAGTCTGTTCAAGTAACTGCTTCTAATCCTGTGTTAGTAGCACAATTCTCACAAGGATTTGACAATGGGGATAGAATTGGCGATCCTATGATGTGTCTGATTAGCCCTACTCAACAATTCTTAAAAAAATATAGATTCGCAACTCCTGTAGATGGATTTTGGGAGCACTTTGTTAATGTTGTCGCACCTACTAATTCATTAAACTCTATTAGATTGAATGGGATTAAAGTAGATGCAAATAGGTTCCGCAAACTGGGTGATACCAGATATTCTTTTGCTCAAATTAGTGTGAACTACGGTACACACGTTATAGAATGTAGTGAGCCATTTGGTATGACTTCTTACGGATTTGGATATGGCGATGATAGATATGATGCTTACGGTTCATTGGGTGGTCAATCATTTTCAGAATTCATAGAAATCCCAGATAAAGAAAAACCATTCATAGACTACACTACTGATAAAGATGGTTTCAAGCTATTAATCAGAGATGATAGGAACAATGATAGAGGGGTTGCGAAAGTTAACCTATTCGAAAATACAGGATTTGATTATACGATTAACAAGTTTGAACCCGGTACTCCACTAGTAATAGTGAACTTTGGTAATGAGAATTACAACAAAGATTTATCTGTCAAAATAGAAGCAACGGATTTGGCTGGTAATGTAGCTGAATATACACTTTGCTATACTTTCAACCAGATTACGAACCGCTACCAATATAACTTGCAAGAAGGATTACAAGCAAGTTGTGGCGAAACGGATCCTTGGGAATATGGAATATCTCTCGGTTATAGCTATATAAACCACTTTGCTGATTTCAGTAGAACTGGTAATCTAGTTAGCAAAGGAACATTCTCTGACATAGTATCTAGTACGGCTGAGTTTGGGCTATTAGCAACTTATAGAATAGACCAGAAGATCAACTTAATGGGACGACTAAACTTCCTACAATATTCGGGACAGATGCAATCGCCTGATTCTACAACTAGTCAAGTTAGAAACCCTCTGACTAATGGTTTAGAACCGTATAGAGAGTCTGTTAACTTCGAATTGGATGGTATATTTACTAATGTAGTATTGGGAGTAGAATATCTATTTACCAATAATATATATATTTGGGGTGGCTTGCAATTCGATATACCACTCAGCACTAGTATCACAGCTGAAAAGGAAATAATTGAACCAGAGGACTATGTATTTGCTAATGGAAGTAACAAGACTGATATAGGATTATCTTCACTTGGTTCACTCAATAAAGTAGGAATCTCTGCTAATTTGGGACTTGGCTTCCGGATAAATGCCTATAAGAATATTAACGCATTTCTAGAGGCTGGATATTCGCAGCGATTGACTAATATGGTAGATGATGCTAATTGGACAGTTTCAGTAGTTGGGGCTAGAACTGGAATTAGATTCCCTCTATAATGGATATTTTCAAAAGAATATACGGTGTACTGTATAAAGAATTCTTAACCGAATTTAAGAACTTCTCCTCTGCAGCATCAGTATTCCTATTTGTACTCACTTCCGTTATTATCGTAAGCTATTCAGTGTCCTCTAATAAACTATCGGATGAGATATTCGCAGGAATCACTTGGATACTTATCTTCTTTACTTCTATGATAGGGCAGAGCCGAGTCTTCGTTACTGAAGAGGAACGAGGAACATGGATGTTTCTGAAAATTAATTCTGATTCTACGAGCATATACTTCGGAAAGTTAATCTATAATATTATTTTCGGTATAGCTGCAAACCTAATAACAGTAGCTTTGTTGCTTGTGTTCAATTCTACATTTATAATAGCTGAAATGGGGATGTATTGGTTAAGTGTACTAACGGGGAGTATTGGTATATCTGCGGCTTCTACTATTATCTCAGCGTTGATTGCTAAGGCATCTTCTAAGGGGGCACTATTTCCGGTGCTAGCTTTTCCCCTTATACTACCTATTATCTTATTGTCTATAGATGCAACTATACTAAGTATAGTTGGTGCATCGCCTGAAAGAATCCACTCCGATTTGGGAGTTACTCTAGCTTACGCTGGTGCTGTTATCACAGCATCTTACCTGCTTTTTGACTTTATCTTCAAAGATTAAACTACGGCTTAAGCTGTAGCCACTTCATTTTTATTTTCTACTTTTATTTTTCTTTTCACAGGTATAGAGAATGCGAAAGTTGAACCTTCACCTTTCTTACTTTTCACCCATACGTAACCGTCATGAGCTTCTACCATCTTCTTCACTATCCACAAGCCAAGCCCTGTTGCTGATTCACCAGCCGTAGGTTTACTGCTTAGTGTCGCTCCTTTCTGGAAGGTGCTCTTTATATCTTCTTCAGATAGACCTTGCCCAGTGTCACTAACACTAAATACAATATGATTCTTTTCTTTATCGAAAGTTGTTTCAACTAGTATAGAACCACTTTTCTCAGTATATTTAATAGCATTGGATATAAGATTATCCATTACTTCATCTATTCGAAGCACATCGAGAGTTATTTCTGGTAAGTTACTGTCGAACATACACTCATAAGTGAGGTGCTTATTTTTTGCATTATACGAGTTACGTGTGAATACATCATTTGCAATATCATTAATATCTACATTTTCGTAGTGTAATTTCAGGTCTGTACCCTCTAGTGCCATTATTTTGCTTATTTCAGAAGAAAGCATAAGTATTCTACTTGAACTAGCAGCTATATCTTTCATTATATCTTCGAAATCAGATGCTGTACTATCGTAGTTAGTTAATAGATCGACTAATCCTTTGATAACGGATGCTGGATTTTTGATGTCGTGTACTATCACTGCAAAAAGCTCTTCTTTCTGTTTTTGTAGTTCTTCTAACTCAGATTTAGACTTATTACTTATATTCAAAGTCTCTTGCAATCCTTTATTTTGGAGTACCAGATTTCTACTCTGTTCCTGCATTTTATCTATCTGCATTCTCAATGCCGTGAGTTCTGCTTTCAGATTAGCATTTTCCAATGCCAAATCATTTTGATTCGAGTTAGCCACTTTTACCTCTTTTTTTGTAGTAGCAAGTGAAGTTTTCTTCTTCTTCTTTGGTCTGTTTTTGAAGAAAATCACTACAAATATTAAAATTATTGTTACCAGTATAATAAGAGCAATATCAGAAATAATAGAAACAATCCCATTATCTTCCTGTAACTCCTTCAATTTCTTTTTCAAATCTGCAATTTGGACTTCCAAATTATTAGATCTAACTAACACAGAATTCAGATTATTGTCAACCTTAAATTCTAATCTGTCTTCTTTTGCATTCCATTCGCCACTACTATCAAAAGCACTTATTATGAATTTGTAGTCCGCTTGTGGTAAATTTGCATACCTTACTTCCATACCACTTATAATGTTAACGGAAGTATCAGTCCCCATTATTAGCATTACTCTATACCGCACAGGGTCGCTTTTCAGTTTTGGATTTACCGAGTATTTGAATAGTATAGAATCACTATTAGAAATAATAATATTGTCGCCATAATAAGTATCGGCAGTTTCCCCATTTACATTAACCTCATCTATATTCACTATATAGTCTTTCGCCACTAGTAGATGGGTAGGAGTCAATAGCCCGAATAAAGCTAACGATATGAAAAGAAATATTCTATTCATATTTGAACGCATTATTCGAATCAACGGTTGCACGATTTCTCTTCTTAAACTGATTGTCATTTAGTTTCTTTTCCAATATCCTCTTTACATCGAAAAAGGATTTAAAATTATAGTGTGGCAAACTGTTTTCATTACAGTAAGTGGCTAAGTATTTTTTTGCGAAAATTATATCGCAATGTGCAGCCCCACAAAAATCAGAGTAGCCATCGCCAATATATATTTTTAGAGTATTTTCGTCACTCTGATTGAGAACAAAATTACGTTTACAATTAGCCGAAAAGCAATTACACGATTCGGAAGCATTGGTAAACTCCGGCTCTAAGTGAGTTCCTTTGTCAAGCAATTTGTTGCTACAAATAGGTAGCTTGATGTCATTATTACTTAATATCTCATTGATATAGACATCATAACCATCACTTACTATATAGAGTTTTATTTTATTTTGTTCACAAAACTCAACAAAGCTTTTGAAATAGGGGTCAATCTCGAATTTTCGTGATTGTTCTCTAATCATCTCAGTACTAGTGCCTTCGGGTAGTTTACTACAAAGTTTGTGCCAGTATTCATAAATAGTTAATTTTTCTTCAATGAAAAGTCTATTCAAATTCTCAAATTCTTCAACTCCTTTAAATAGCTCATTACCAACATCTTGGAGTGTTATGGTGCCATCAAAGTCACAGAATACTTTTATATCTTCAAATTTTATTGACATTTTTTCTTATATTTTCATTTTAATTTCTGGTAAAATATGAAAGAGTTGGGAAAAAGAATACTTACGGCAGCAATTGGGATACCTTTAGCGATATTTTTATTTCTACAAGGCGGGATTTTCTTTGCTGTGGGGATTCTAATAATCATAGGTTTTGGGCTGCACGAATTTTACTCTATGGCCGAAAACAAGGGCTATCACCCGATGAAGTGGGCCTCCATAGCAGTCAGCTTGATAGCTGGCGTCATTTTTTTTCTTACTCTAACAGGTACCTTGGATTATAAATTTACAAAATTAATTTATACTTTTCTCGCACCTACGTTGATAGGAACATTTCTGATAACATTAGCACTATATAAAAATGGGATTTCAGCATTCGCAGATATATCTATTAGTATAGGCGGTATTATGTACGTAGCTTTTCCGCTTATGTGCTTGATTGCAATTCGTGAATTTAATCATTTATCTTCCTCAGAAATTGATTGGGGATACTTTATACTAACGTTGTTTATTGCTATATGGCTATGCGATAGTGCCGCTTACTTTATAGGTAAAGCAATCGGGAAACATAAGCTATTCCCTCGCCATAGCCCCAAAAAATCTTGGGAAGGTGCAATAGCAGGGTTTGTCTTTGGAGCTGCTGGGTTTGTAGGTTTAACAGCTTGGCTCAATCCGAGCTTTGGATTAGCTAATAGTATAGCCGTAGGAGCAATAATAACTTCGTTCTGTCAGCTCGGTGATTTGATAGAATCTCATTTCAAGCGTGACGCTGAAGTAAAGGATAGCTCGAACTTTTTTCCAGGGCATGGGGGCTTTTTAGATAGATTCGATGGTGTTATATATATATCACCTATCGTGCTATTTATATTAGTTTTGATAGTATGATAGAATAATAAAAGTATATAATAGTCAATAAACAAGAACTTACTTTAGTTTGAATATATAACAACTAACAAAAAACAAGAGAAATGGGGAAAATATTAATTTTTCTAGTAATAATACTTGGGATTATTGTCGTCTTTTTTAAGGGGGCTACAAAGTTAATACTAGCTCTAACTGGGTTCAAGAAGGTGAATAATCCACCAAGTAAAGAAAGTAATAATAACAGTAGTAAAACTCCTGAGAATAGCGATGTGCTATACGAAAAAGGCGAGACGAAGGTATTCAAGGGAATGGCAGGCAACAAACAGAAAGAACAATAACTATGAACTCACAAATAATATCTGCAATTGACGTAGGTACAAACTCATTTCACATGGTAACCGCTTCGGTCGATGACAATGGTTTACTCAATATAATATCCAGAGAAAAAGAAATAGTACGACTCGGCTCGAGTAGTGGAGATATGAGCTATTTGCAAAGAGATGCTATAAAGAGAGCAGTCACGACTCTCAGAGCATTCTATAAATTAGCAATCAATGAAAATTCGCAAATAAGGGCAGTGGCAACCTCTGCGGTCCGAGAGGCAAAGAACAAGGATGAGTTCATAGACCTGATAAAAAGAGAAACTGGCGTTGAGCTAGAAGTAGTTTCAGGGATTGAGGAGGCTCGTCTAATTTCATTGGGGGTAATACACGCACTGCCTATACTCAACGAAAAAGCCCTTATAATAGACATAGGTGGTGGTAGTACAGAAACTATAATCACAGAAAACAACGAATTGCTCCACTTACAGAGTAATAAGCTAGGTGCGATCAGATTAACGAAAAAATACTTCGATGGAGTACCATCGAACGAAACAAATATTACTAAATGCAAGAAATTTATAAAAGGTGAGTGGGCGCAAACACTAGATAAGATAAATGCCGTCGGCTTCACTGCAACAGTAGGTACGTCTGGGACGCTGACTACACTTATTTCTATGGCTTATCTAAGAAAGCATGAGGAAGTGCCAACCATTCTGAATGGGCTGACTGTAAAAGCGAAGCACGTTTTAAAAGTAATACGCGACATTAAAAAGGCGTCTTCACCTGAAAATATTGCATTGCTAAATGGTATGGATATAACCAGAGCAGACATTATCACAGCTGGTGCTTTGATTGTAGAAGTAGCAATCGAGGAATTGGGAATCAAGAATTTTGTAATTTCTAATTACTCACTAAGAGAGGGTGTGGTTTTCGACACAGTTGAGAAAACGCATAACTTGGAACAATACCACCAACTAACAAAGTTGAGATACAAAACCGTTACAGGGTTGGCTATAAAATACGGTGCTGATATGAAGCACTCCGAACATATAAGAAAGCTATGCAATAAGATGTTTGACCAATTAGAGCCAATACACGGTAAAGGGTATTATGAAAGAGAATTATTAGAATCAGCGTCGTATCTGCATGATGTTGGGTTCCATATATCGCACGACAAACACCACAAGCACAGTTTTTACTTAATAAAAAATAGCATAATGACTGGCTTCACGAACGATGAAGCAGAGTTAATAGCCAACATAGCAAGATACCACAGAAAGAGCCATCCGAATCGCTCTCATAGTAGTTACAATATGCTTAGCCCCAAAAAACAACAAATTGTTTGGCTTTTAGCTGGAATACTTAGAATAGCTGAAGGATTAGATAGACGCCAAATACAGAATGTAGATGACGTAGAACTAACTTTTGATGAAAATATTTTAAAAATAAAAATAGTAGAGACTGGCTCCGAAACCCCTGATATTGAGCTATGGGGAGCCGATAGACGCAAGGCAATGTTAGAAGAAGCGTTGAATATGGAAATTATTTTCGAATAAGTTGTGACAAAATACAGTTTCAACTGTTATTAATATAACAGCGGGTTTGAAAGTTTCATTTTTAATATAAAATGTTATTTTGTAACTTTAGCTATTAGAAATAAGAAATTACAATTATTTATTTATTTTACGAGGTTCAAATATGAAATTTGTATATACAAAATTAGCATTAATGCTATTTTTAATTCTTACTATGGCTGTACCAAAGTCAGTTTTGGCTGGTACAGAAGAGAAAGAAATAACACTAAAGCTACCATTGATGATGGGGCAAAATAACCTGGGTAAGGACTTTTGGTTTTCTATCCCACCTGTTTATGAGCGTGAGAGTGGTGGAAACATTAACTTCGTTAAGGTGCTTGTTGCATGTCCGGAAGTAACTCCTGTGAATTTAGAGATTCCTGCTACTGGTCGTAATATGACATTGAACACAATTCCCAATGGTGTAATTGAATTTGTACTTCCCCCAGCAGAAGCGTCAGCAATTTCGCATGATGGCTCTCAACAAAAACCACCTGCTGGTCAAGTTTACAAAGGTGCAGCTATACACGTAACATCGGGTGCACCGGTTGTAATTTATGTTATTATCAAATTCAAATATACAACTGACGGGTTTTTAGCATTACCTTCCAACGCTTATGGTACTAAGTATATTAATATGGTTTATAGAGAACCAAATATTACTTCAGGACTTATGGCACCATTTACTTGTGTTGTAGGTGTTTATGACAATACAACTATAAATCTAGTAGCCGGTGGTGGTGATCAAGGTAATGATGGTATTCCACTTAAAGGTAGAGTAGTTAGAACTGGCGAAAGTGCATCCGAGGTATTACAAAGAGGTGACGTATGGTTACTTTCTGTAGATGATCACCTTCAAGATTTATCTGGGACTTTGTTTACTGGAAATAAACCATTCTCCATTGTCTCCGGAGTCCATTGTGCCAACTTCCCTGTTGGGAATGCATGGTGTGATTATTCAGTAGAAATGGAACTTCCAACTTATACTTGGGGTAAGGTGTGTTACGTTACACCTATGACAGGTAGAACGTTTAATGGTATTATCAGAATTTATGCATCCGAAGACAAAACAGAAGTTTTCCAAGACGGTGCATATATTGGTACTATCAAGAAAGGTGGTGGCGGCGGTCAGGGTATAGCTTATATTGAAAAAAGAGTTCACAATCAATTTGATGATTTTGGACAACCAATAGAACCCAAAATAGCATCTATAACTGCAGATAAACCAATTCAAGTTATGTACTATAACACTGGTGTTCAAGAAGAACGTACTGCAGGTGTAGATAGTGATCCATTTATGATGCTTATGTCACCTATTGAGCAATTCCAAACAGATATGTATTTTGCATCTCCCAATGCTCTTGGTGGTGAAGTTGACTTTACAAGAAACTACATAAACTTAGTTTATGAAACAGATGGAGACATATTCCCTCAAGATTTGTTGTATGCAGAAATGTCAACTACTGGTCGTGAACCCGATTGGAAACCTATCTCTCAGGTATTCAGTGTAGCTGTAGAAAAATTTAAAGTACCTCATAAAGGTAAATTTTATGGAACTTCTACTCTTACTCTTCCTAGTGAAGGTGTATATGGTATCAAATCTGATTCTACAAAATTTGTAGCATACTCTTACGGATACGCTCCTTATGAGTCTTATGGTTTCCCTACTGCAGCAGCATTGCGTGATTTGACATCACCTGATACTAATGCCCCTATTCCTACTTATGTCCAAACTTGTGATGGTGATGTAGAAAAAGATATGGGTACTGTGACTGATATGCCTGATGATGATGAAACACGATCAAATATGGCTGATCTTTACATGTTAAACGAATTGAGTGAAAACTACCAATTTGACTGGAGATCTAGATCGGGTGAGTTTATCCCTGGTCAACAAAGAACTCTTTCTTGGTGGTTGACTGTTCTAGATAAGAAAAAATATGCTAAAGCTGTTCTTTACTTTACTGACAGAGCGGGTAATGACACTACTATAGTTGTAGAATATAACCCACCTGAGTATGAAGTAACTGGTGATTTGCACTATGGTACTCTTGCTGAAACTGGCCCTCCTGTTATTTTGCAAGATACTATAAGAAATCTATCTCAAAATGCTCCTCTATATGTAACTAGAGTTGAACTACAAAATGGTAACCAAGGATTCAGTATTGACTCTTACTTGCCAGCTGGATGGACTCCTCCAATGGCAATAGCTCCTGGTCAAGAAGTGGTTGTAAATATTAAGTTCGACCCAGCTGTAGCTATGGCTGGTGGCAAACAACCAATTTACAAAGACTCTTTAGGTGTTGGTTATGGTGATGAGAATTTCGTAGAATGTGGATTCGCTTATGAAACTCTACAAGACGCTTTCTTAGGTGCTCCTAAGATTTTAGTTGATGATTGGGACTTTGGTTCGCACAATATTGCTACTGTAGGTACTTTGAGTAGAGTAATCGTGATTAAAAATGAAGGTGATAATCCTCTTCATATTTGGGGAATTTCTAGTGATTTAACAGTTTCTCAATTCACTCATAACTTTAATACGACTTTCCCGAACGTTTCAAAGGCAACTCCTTTGATAATAGCGCCGCAGAAATCTGAGTCATTCACAGCTTTCTTCAAACCTACTGCAGCAGTAGCTTATACAGATCAAATAGTATTTGATTCGGATGCAGGTACTGATATTGACAATATTTGTGTTCTTAAAGGTCAAGGTACTTCAGGTAATGTATCTGCAAACGGTGCTATCTGGGGTAGATATCTTATCAATAGACCAGCTCCTCTAACTGCTGGGCCTTATGGTGTAGAAGCAACTATAACTCACAAAGGTCTATTAGTTCAGAACCTTGCTCCAAATGGATCAAATATCAAAACTAAAGTAGTAAATGCAATAGTTACTGAAAACCCTGCTGGTGCTAAAGAATACTTCAGAGCTGGTGGTATGAATATAGAAGACTTTATCAATGCAAACGTAAAAGGTAGATTCTTAGATCCAGGTGAATTTATTGATGAAGTTGTTCAATACTTACCACTTGCTAAGGGCGATCACTCAGTATCAATTGAATTGATATTTGATGACGCTGTTGGTAATGCTAGTGTAGAAATTAATTACTTTGGAACTGGTTTGGTGCCTAACTTAGCGGTTACTGATGTTACATATCCTAAAATGTTAATTGATGACGAAGCTAACTACCAAATGGGTCAGAGTATGGTAATTACTAATACTCAAGATGATTACGGTTATGAATTAACTATAAGTAATGTTATTTTCGCTGCTGATGCAGACGTTAGTCGCGATATTGTGGATTTCCAAGGTAAGCCATACAGAATAGATTTAGCTTTACTTAATAGTCTAACTAGCACTCCTATACCTGTTGGTGAGAGCGTTACTATTCCTGTTGAGTTCGTAGCTAGAAACTTACTAAACCCTGTTACTGCTACTCTTGTAACAAACGGAGACACTTCGGCTGATACTTACGACGATCACTCTGATTGGAATGGTGATGGTTTCAACATTGGTCTAAATGTTTTACCTGCAGATACTAATATTTGCGTTGGTGAATCTGCCTTGATGAAAGTAGTAATAAGCAATACTAGTGATTTAGATATACAAATAGACAGACTTAGTTTACAGTTAAACGGTGTTGATATTTCAGATTTGGACGGTGACGGAACTGATGATATTTCTATCACTAACAACCCTAGCCCAATAATATCTAAAGATGGTGGTGTTTGGACTGTAAATATAATTTACAATCCTTCTGTATTAACTGGTATTATCAAACTTGATTTGAATATAGAACACCAATACAAATCTCTAGCAATCACTGGTGCTAACGAAGCAATAACTGTTTCGTCTAAAGCATTCGATGGCTATACTGTATCTAATGTGACTGGTTCTGCTACTACTACTTCTGGTAATGGATTTGATAAGAGGTTTATGGTATCAATCGGTGATGCATTCTTCTATGAGATTATGACTACTAAAGATGCTACTGGTGCTGATGTGCAGAGTGTAGATGTTGAGTTAAACTACAACAGATTCTTTGTTAAACCAGAGTTTACTAAAGCAGACTTATCTAAAATAGAACTTGCTACTAATAATATGGTAATAGCACCGGATTCATATAAAAATGAGCCAGTAACTGGTGGTATTATAGGTTCACAACTTATAAAATTCACTATTCAAAGTACTGATGGATCACCTGTTCTAGCTAACCCTACTACACTTGTCAGACTTCCATTCTTAGCTGTATTACCGGCTGACAATACTGAGTTTGACCCTAAAGATGTACTAGGCACTAAAGGCGAGAACTTAGGTCTATTTGATATGAGTCATACTTTATCTGATGCAGATTGTTATACTCATGATCAAGATAGAGTTGAAGTTGGTATTAATGAGATTTGTACTGGTGATCTTAGATTACTTTACATAGGTGAAGCGATAGTTGCACCAGTTGTAAGACCAAATCCTATTTCTACTGGTAATGGTACTATCGAATACTCAGTACCATTTGACAGACCTGGTCAAATAGTTCTATACGATGCTTCTATGAAGCAAGTAGCTGTATTGTATGATGGCACTATGAAGCAAGGTCGTCAAACTGTAGAAGTACCTGTTAACCAATTGGCTAACGGTTCATACTTCTTCAAGATTGATATGGGACAAGAGAAAGCAATGGGTAGATTTATTATTCAGAAATAATAATAATACTCATATTGTAAAATACAAAGGCAGCCAATCGGTTGCCTTTTTTTTTGTCTTAAACAGAATGGAAAGAAAGCTGAAACTACTCACACGTCTTCCCTTAACTAGTCTAACTAAACGGAACGAAGTGGGTTGAAGAGCCATCATTACAAAAAAAAAAGAAATAATGTTAAAGGTTTATGAAACCTAATTAAAACTATTACGTATAACTTTCTTTTACTGCAATATTATAACATATTATAGGTACTTCGTATGCAAGATAATGTACAAAATACACCACCCCAAATGAATCAAAACTATCCTCCTAACTTCAGACCGCAGAAGAAAACTAGATGGTGGATTCCTGTTTCGATTATTGGAGGTGTGTTCCTTCTATTCGTGATATTCATATTTGCCTTCTTCTCATTTGTCGGCTCAAATTTTAATTTTGATGAACCAGAAGTTAGCATAAATGATGAGACAGTCCTGTCTATTGATCTATCCAACGGTTTGCCTGAGTATTCTAAACAAGACCCGTTTAGTTTATTTTCTGGTGGTGGCAACTCCATTTCTTTTTATGATATTCTTCACTCTATAGATAGAGCGAAAGATGATGATAAGATAAAAGGAATTTTGCTTAATATTAATGGTTCTGTGGGACGTGCTAAAGGTGCGGAACTACAAGAGAAATTAGAAGATTTTAAAAAATCTGGTAAGTTCATCTATAGCTTCATAGAGTCAGGTGATGAACAAACATATTACAACTCGCTAACTGCTGATTCTATATTCATGCCTACCGAAGGGCTATTGGAATTCAATGGTTACGGTATTAGCTCTATGTTTATGACTGGGCTATACAAGAAATTGGGTATGGAATATCACGTTGTTGGATTTGAGGATTTCAAATCGGCTGCTGATTCTTACAATAAGTACAAATTCAGTGATTCTTCCCGTTACCAACTTGAAGTATTGCTTAATCAGTTCCAAGACGAATTTGTAGCTAGTGTTTCTAAACACAGAAAAATGGAAAAATCACAAGTTCTTGCCCTTCTTAATCAAGGACTATTTACTGTAGATAGTTTGTACAAATACAAGCTAATAGATGGCATGAAAACTAAAACTCAAGTAGAAGATTTCATAAAATCTAAACTTTATCCAGATTTATCTGCTGATAGTTTATATACCAAAGAATTAGATCTAGTTACCGTAGATAAATATAGCAAGAGCAAATACACTCCAAAAGGTGATATAGACGAAGATAAAACTATCGCGATTATCAATAGCGTAGGTCCTATCTATTCTGGTGATAGTGAAAACTCACTTTTCGGTGGTGGTGGTTATGAGATTCGCTCTGCCAAGTTCGTAGAGCAAATCAGAGATGCTGCCGAAGACGAAGATATAGACGCAATTATACTTAGAATCGATTCTCCAGGTGGTTCAGTTATAGCTTCTGATGAGATGTGGGAAGCTATCATGGAAGCTCGTAAACGTAAGAAAGTAATTGCTTCTATGAGTGATGTAGCTGCTTCTGGTGGATACTATATGGCTATGGCTTGCGACAAAATTATAGCTCACCCATCTACTATTACTGGCTCTATTGGTGTTATACTTGCTTTACCTAATTTCGAAGGTACTAGGGACTTATTAGGAGTAACTGCTGATACTATATCAACTACTACATCCGCTCAGTTCTTGAACCCAATGTTCAAATATACTGATGCTGATAAAGAGAAGCTTTACACTCTATCTAAGACTATCTATATGAGATTTTTAGAAAGAGTTGCGGAAAGCCGTGGTAAAACAGTAGAGCAAATAAGAGAAGTTGCCAAAGGTAGAGTATGGACTGGACGCGACGCTAAAGCAAAAGGCCTAGTAGATGAGCTAGGTGGATTAGAATTTGCAATAGATTACGTGAAAGATATGATTGGTGTGAAAAAAGGTAAACTAGTTTACGTCAAATCTTACCCTGAAAGTAAAGAACCTTTCCAAGCATTTATGGATGCTCTAGGAATGGAAAGCAAATTAGGTGCTGCTGGCAACCAAAACTTTGTAGATAGAGTGAAACACGAATTCAGCCCGACTATGCAATCACTAATCTTGAATATGGAATACTTAACTCCAGAAATGCAATCGCAAATGAAGTACTCACTTGCTATGTATGATATTTCTAGAAAAGAAAGATTCCTTATGGCTATGCCACAGATAATAGACTACAAATAGTCTATCTCAAACAGAATTAGACTCAAAGACCTGCTCTCAAAAAGAGTGGGTCTTTTTTTTATATTTTCTAATTCATTACGGTGTTTTGTATATTGAATCTATCTTTTTTACATAAATCCTAATATACGATGCGACTGTTATTCTTGCTTTTCATATTTGCTATATTGCTCAACTCGTGTGATAATAAAACTATTACACCAGTTGAAGAGTTTGACTATAGAAATTACTTGCCATTGGACAGTGGAGACACTTGGGACTACATCTTCTACGGTATAGATACTAATAACAAACCATCGCAATCCGAGTTTGCTTATAGCACTACTTACTATCTGGATACTCTAATCCACATGGGTAGAAAAGCATACAGAATGGATTCGGAAGATATAGTTCAAGGAAATATATCAAATAATGTATTCTATTATTCCCTAGATTCAAATAAAATAGCGATATCAAACATGTACTTTTCAATTACCGATTCGGCTAGATTTAGATATACCAAATGGCTCGATATATACAACTTATACGTAGGTGATTGGAAAGATGAAGCATTCATTTTCAGAGATACTACTATAGGTAATTCGGTATATAACGGCTATGTAGCATTCAGTGGTAGTAAACGAAATCAATCAGAAGCAGAGTTCGATGGAAAAAAGGTCAAGTTCATAACTGGATTTTTATATGCTAATTACAATATAGATAGGTATTTGGGCAAAGATACTATCAGGATAAGACATAATGAAGTCTATGAATACCGATTCGGAAAAGACATAGGACTAATCTTCTCTAGATATCTGGATAATAAAGACAGCACCAAGCTGGGCGGCTACGAGAAGGTGCTAAAGGATTATGAGAATTAAAAAACTAGTCTTCATAATAATGGAACGTCAGAATTAATTATTCATATAAAAATTGATTTTTTCAATAGTAATTTAATGTGACTAAAGTCACACCATTTGGCAGAATCTATTTATCCGTTGACTAAAGTCAACGGCAATACTTTGGATTATTTAAGCAAGATGTTTGAATTAAAATAGAATGTATTACCGTCGGTTTTAACCGAAGAAAAATGATTAACCTACTCACCAATTATCTTAATAAGAACTCGCTTCTTGCGCATACCATCATATTCGCCATAGAATATCTGTTCCCATGGTCCAAAATCTAGATTGCCATTTGTTATGGCGCATACAACTTCTCTACCCATTATTTGACGTTTGAGGTGAGCATCAGCATTGTCTTCGTACCCATTGTGATTATATTGGCTGTGTGGCTTTTCTGGGGCTAATTTCTCCAGCCATACTTCGAAATCTTGGTGCAAACCCGACTCATCATCATTGATGAATACACTTGCTGATATGTGCATAGCATTCACTAACACCATACCTTCTTTTATACCAGAGATGTCTATTTCATTTTGGACATCTCTGGTTATATTTATGTATTGTCTTCTGTTAGTGGTGTTGAACCACAGTTCTTTTCTATGACTTTTCATTATTCGATTATTATCTTCTTGTAGAACGTACCAGTATTAGTCACGAATTGTAGTAGATAAACGCCTGAACCGAACTCAGAAGTACTGTAAGTATTCTGAGCAGTAGGATTATAAGAATCAAAATTCTTCAGCAACTTACCAGTTATGTCTAGTAGGTTGATGTTCGTGATATTAGTCGAGCTAATAGATTGTATATTCAGCTCGTTTCTAGCTGGTTGTGGGTATATGTTCAACCCACTGTTGAAAGTATCGTAAGCAACACTTGAGGGTACTTTCTCGTAACCCTTTCCTTTCAAATCTATAACTATATCACCATCTTCGTTATTGCTAGATACTACCATTTGTGCGTTATATTCTCTCGCCTCTGTCGGTCTGAATTTTGATACTATTTTATCTTTTGTACCAGCAGCTATTTCATTTGGTGGATTACCAAAAAAGCTAAATACATCTTTATCAGTACCAGTAAAGTAAACTGAATCTACAAAAACAGATATATCACCAGTATTCTCAAACTCGAAAATTTTGTTTGTGATTTTATTCAGCTCCGTACTATCATATTCAAAAGATGTACCCGAAAGTGAAGTGATAGATGCTTTTGCTCCTGCTGGTATAACGGTAAAGTCCAATAAAGAAATACTAATAGGACTAGCTCCATAGAGACTAAATTTCTCTACCTCATTAGTTAAATCAGCCCTTTCGTATTCACCTATCTGTCTCGTAAGTACAGGAGTCCAAGTAGCACCTAGATTTTTAGTGGAGTAAACCTCTCCCTTTTTACATACTAGATAAATCGATTCAGATGCTTCATTGTAAATCAATTCAACAGGGGTAACTCCTAAAGTCTCATTTAGATTAGTTACGCCAGCTTTCCAATTCAAACCACCGTCACTACTTCTAGCTAATAGTACGTCGTTGCCCGTCTTTATTCTATTCGTGTATATAGCTATACCTCCAGTATTACTGTGGAAAGCAATATCCAATATAGTAACTCCTGATTCTACTTCCGCTGCAGTCCATGATTTACCGAAATCCCTACCTCTTAGCACTCTTCCCGTATTAGTACCGAAATAAGCTCTATCGCCGTATATACAAAAGGCACCGACTAGTCCAGCTTCATCACCCACAGAAGCTAAAGAAGATGTCTTAGCCCAGTTTTTACCACCATTTGTAGTTACAATAACCCCAAATTGGTTGTTAATAGGGTCACCAACAGCAATACCGTTATTCTCATTGAAAAAACCAATCCCATTGAAATAACCAGTAGTAGCCGTGAAATCAGTTACATCCCAATTAAGACCACTATTAGTAGTTACTAATAGATTACCGTTTCCAGTTGTTGCCCAAGCGTTAAAATTGTCTTTAGCATAAACGCCTGTTAGTGCTTCTGCACCACCGTCGAATAGCTGATTAGCAGACGTATTATATATTATACCTCGTTTGCTCCCTCTGCTCTGCCCAACAGCCCATACTGTACCTTTACTTGGTGAATGTACATCATAGAATGTGGCGTACTCTTCTTCCAATATATCTCTAACAAACCGGAATTCATTATTGGTTTTTATTAGAATAGGAATTTTTAGTAATTGATAGTCAGAATAATCTTCAGCAGTATATTTCACTAATACTCTTGCAAATCCATCATACCAGGGGTTTAAGTCATTGAGCTTTAATTTTAGCTCTACATTACTCTCGCTTAATGTAGTTAAGCCATTTACTATTATTTCTGATGTAACTACATCGAAGAATTTATCCATCGCCAAAAATTCTAGTTTTACTCCAGAAACCGGAGCTAAGAAATTGACTAATTTCAGTAGGATTGTTTTTTCGTTGTAGTTGTCTATTATACTATTCTGATTGAAATCAGTTTCTGAAATTGCCATTCCCTTAGTCTTGTTATCAGCGAAATTATTTGCATTTGCTTGCAATGCTTTGAGTGAATTTATTTTCCCGAAGTACAAGGGGATATCAGCAGTAGCTACATTTGCGACGGGGTCTGTAGTGCTTCTCATCTGAGCTGATATTTGGTGTGGAGTCCAATCTGGGTGTAGTGCTTTTATTAACCCAGCCAATCCAGCCGCAACTGGACCTGCCATAGATGTACCAGACATATTGCCATATTTATTAGCCGGTAATGTGGCGTATATGTTAGTCCCAGGGGCATATATATCTGTTCTTATACCATAATTAGTAAATGATGATCTACGATTATTAGACTGTATTGAGCCAACGCATAGTATATTATTGTAGCCAGCGGGGTAGAAAGATACTTCGTCTATATTTTCAGAATCATTTCCGGCAGAAGCGACAACTAGCACTCCCATATCAACTATTGAATTTATTATTTCTTGTTCAGCTGGATTAAATCCCGGCCCACCCCAGCTACAATTTATAATATGTGCACCATTTTCAGCAGCATAAAGTAGTCCTTCGTACCCTCTGAAAATTCCACGAGTACCACCGCTATTCCAATTGTCAGAGCCGCATTTGATAGGCATTAATTTTGTATTGAATCCAAGCGATGCTACACCAACTCCATTATTTGTCGCTGCCGAAGCGCAACCAGCAACGTGAGTACCGTGATTATTAGACGTATATACAGGTTTTGGATCATTGTCGGGTGTCCATTGTCTGTTCATTGCTTGTTGAAAATTAAGATTTCCAATAAAATCCCATCCATTTACATCATCTATGAAGCCATTGCCATCGTCGTCTATGCCGTTGTCAGCAATCTCTTTGGTATTAATATATATATTTGAAAGCAAGTCGGGATGTTGCCAATCTGTTCCCGAATCTACTATTGCTATAATTACCTCAGTACTTCCTTTAGTTATATCCCACGCTTTCTTTGCATTATCATCTATATGCCATTGTTTTGATATATCTGGATCATTAGGAGTAAAATCAGTAGTATATCTATTGAAAACAGGGACTGCGTACTCAACTTCTGGGTTTTTCATCAACTCTTGGGCTATATCATAAGAGTCAACACCAACGGCATATTCTACTATGTAAAGTCGCTCTACTGGTGTACCTCTTAATTTGTTGTTATTACCGCTAGCTATTTTGTTGAGCTTATTTATCGAAATATTCTCAAATCCTTTGTTCAATACATCTGATACGAATCTATTCCCATCTACTTCTATTTTAGATTTGGTTTTCACATATATAGAATTTATCTGATATTGCCCCATCTCCAATTTTGGAACAGGAACCGTAATGTGATTGTTGTTCGAAGATTCTATATTTACGTGATATGCTATAGGAGTTATGCCGAAAGCAAAAGTAGTACTAATAAACAGGGTTATCAGTACAAGAAGTGAATTAATTCTTTTCATTATTCAAGCCATTTATATTATTTAGAATTCTTGTATTATCACAACGGAATAACCGTTGTTTGTATTGTCGCCATCACTATTATCTCCTAGGGATGAGTTCCCTGTGAAAATTACAGTATATGCCTTATTAAAGTTCAATTTCAAATCATCAACTCTATGATATAATCTAGCAAAATCATCGGGATTATACACGAATAGAGATATTTTTGCTTCCGATTTTACTTCTTGTAGAAACGAAAGCTCATCATAAGCTATATTATTAGCCAAAATAGGACAAGCTGGGCAATCTATTAGATTAAACCTAGAGACAGTTATTCTGTCTATCTCAGTGCTTGCATTCAGAAATCGTATTTTATACATATTATCGTATTTGTCTATCGGGTCGCTCTGATAAGTTAATATTTTCTCATCGCCAGTCGTACCTGATGCTACTATAAGCAATCTCTTACCTTTTTCTATGTCAATAGTCTTCTTTTTCCCATTCACGGTAATATCAGTAGAGCCAATAGGTATAACAGTAGCCAAATTCAGCCCATAGAATAGCTCATTTGCCGACTCGCTGATTAGTGGCTCTATTCCTATTCTAACAGAACCAGGGCCTGCTACACCGTTAACTACCTGTACAAATACACCAGCTTCTATTTCACTAACTGGTTTGTCTTCGTCTCTATCTTCTATTATTGTAAATCCTGGAGTACCATCATCTTTTTTGTATAGCAGCATAGTATAGCTTTTGTCTTTCTTCAAATCGTAGTTGACACCAGTTATATACTTAGCTGGTTGAGTAGCCGCAAATACGGTAATAGGGGATAGTCCCGATTCGAATATACCTATTCCAGATACATTCCCGAACTTCACATTCCTTGCTATCGTTTCACCATATTTCAACTCATTTTCGCTTTCTACTTTCCTAGCACCGAATGCTACAGTTATACCTTCATAGTCAGGGTTTCCATTTATAACTCTGATTATAGATTTGCCATCAGCTTCACCGAATACTTTGAAAGGAGGTGCAAGTACTTGTCTGATTTTGTCACCCTCATCAAATAGATAGAGCGAATATTCGCGGAGTACTTCTAGCGAAGTGAACAGATTAGAAAGAGTATCACTACCACTAACTGCAGTGATTGAGGAGATAGTAGTACCACTACATGCTGTATATTCGTTGTATTTACCAATATAGTCTTTAGTTGGAGATGATACTATCAAATCAGCATCTAAGTTCACATCAAAAGTTTTAGATGAGAAGTTAACAGTTCTTATATTAGTTGTCTTTGCTTCTACTTCTTGTGCAGGACCGAAAGCGTTCGCACTTGGACTTTTTTCATCGAGAGCATAAACTGCAGGATTGCCCGATTGGTCTTTCACAATTACGAATGCGTACTCACCTCTAGGAACCATATCCACTCTGAATAAACCAAGCGATTCGTTAACACCATTTTTATTATAAACTACACTGAAAGTATTCTCACCTGATAATACTGGCTCCGCACTACTGAATCCTCTATATCGCACACTTGGTGCTAGAGTTATACCGCCGGCGCAGCCCAATACAAGAGAAAAAGTTGAATTAGTATCCGAGTAAGTATTAACTAATCGGACATAAGCATCATTAGTTACTAATGGGATAGTCAACGAACTGTTCATACCTATCAATGTATCAACAGGCAGTGGGTGTAAGCTATCACCGGGTGCAGTAGGTAATGCAAAAAAAGTGTAGGTCAGTTTTCTAAAGAATTTGATTTGCTTTTCTGGGCTATATTCGTCCCTTCCGCCTTTTAGTACAGTTGCCTTGGTACTATCATCAGGTGGATGGAATGTTTCTGTGGATTGTCCATAAGCGACTTCTGGAGTCTCGTACTCGGTCATTCTTAGAGAGCGGGACTGATTATCACCAGCTAGATTGATAAAGCGAATGTCCACGGTCTCCGCCTGAGAAGGCGGATTGACCAATGAATCATTTTCTTCTGGACATCCGCTTAGAGCGAATATCATAGTTAAGATTAGTGCTGAACTGTAAAGTTTGATTTTTTGCATTTCTATAGTCTTTGAATAATATTTTCTACTAATATAATAAATATCGAAATAGTAGCTATTCAAAAGACAGTTAAAACTAAATTTAGTTACGAAATATCTAAAAAATCGAGTACTATTTCATTATTTCTTTTTCTTTCTGTGGTTCGGGTTAGCGGGATTCAATCCTTTCTTAGTTTTACCACCTGGGGCTACTTTACCTTGAGCTTCAGCTATTTTCTGAGCTTCTTCCATTTTATTAGCTAACCAACCCTTCTTCTTATCTACTTTCTTCATATCGTGGATAGAAGTGATTCTATCTTTAGCGAAGTTGTTGATGTACAACTGTTGACCGATACCCAATACGTTGAACATAAAGTAGTATAGGTTCAGACCAGCAGGAAATGAAGAGAATAGGAATATGAACATAAACGGCATAGCATATACCATTGCCTTTTGCTTGGGGTCAGATATAGTCATCTTCTGTTGGATAAACATAGAAATACCCATAGCCAAAGCAAGACCACTAATAGACGATATACCCATAATAGATGTACCGAAGTGGACTAATGTATCAGGTACAGATAAATCGTTTATCCAGAATATGAAATCCGATTGACGCAAATCTATATTCGTTCGGAATAGTGTCCATAGTGAATAGAGAATCGGCATCTGCAATAGCATAGGTAAACAACCACTAGCAGGGTTAACTCCATATTGGGAGTAGAGGGCCATCATCTCTTTCTGCTGAACTTGTTGTTCGTCTTTATACTTTTCTCTTATTTTAGCTACTTCTGGAGCAAGTATTTTCATCTTGTTTGCATTTTTCATCTGAGTAATAGACAGAGGATAAAGTGCTAGTTTGATGAATATAGAGAATAGTATAATAGTTAGTCCCCAACTTGGGATAAACGAGTGAACTGTGTTGAATATAGGCATCATGACATATTCGCCAATGTGACGGATACCCCACCAACCTAAATTCAGCATTCTATTTAGGCCGTAATTCTCTACAAGGTCTAATTTCAAAGGACCTAAATAAACTTGATATTCTTGTGATTTTGTTCCGCCTCTGTAAGGCACTTTTATCGAAAGGTCGTAAGTCTCTACCATACCTTCTGTTTTTGGGTATGCTTTACTTTTGGTAGTCATTAGTATTTCGCCATCGAAATCCTTAGGCATAATAGCTACACCGAAGTACTTAGTTTTAGTGGCGATGAAATCAATTTTACCTTCGTGAGTAACTTTCTTCTCATCATCAGTTGCATTTAGCTCTACTACTTCGCCGTTCATCTGTACCAAAGCGTGAGCTTCACCAGATTCGTCGACTGAGTTTTTCTCTTGGTAAGTTAGCCCTTTTGACCATTTGTATAGGAAACTACGAGGAATGTAATCTTCCATGTTGTTCAATTCTACACCAGTCTCGAAAGCATATTTATTACCAGCGAATTTATATTTCTTTACTATTGTTTTGCCCGGTTCTACTTCCAAAGTAGCAGTGATAGTGAAAGTCCTATCACCCGAGATTTTGATGTTTGATTTGTCTGAGTCGAATGTGAAGTATAGATTTCTAGAATCAATATCTTTTCCGTCAGAAGAGATAAAGTCTAAGTAAAGTTCACCTTCTTTATCGTTGATTAACTGCGATGGAACTCCGTCCCATTTGTTATAATTTTTTAGTTCCCAACTTATTAGATCACCACCTTTCGAGCTAAGTTTAGCTATATAGAGGTCAGACTCTATAGTTACTATTTCTCTTGTGCCTTGAGTGAATGATTGGAATTTACCATATTGTAATTCTTTTTTGCTAGTAGTAGCAGTAGCCGCTTCGCCCCCATCATTTTTGAAAAGAGATTCTGCGTCTTCTTTGGTGACACTATCATCATCTTTGCTTCCACTTTCATCAGCTTTGTCTGATGTTACAATTGTGCTATCTGCACTCGTCATTTCGTATTGATCTGGTACGCTCTGCGAACTGTAGAACATATACCCAAGTACGAGCATTGAGATTAAGACTATGGCTAATATACTATTTCTATCCATTATTTTTTCCTTTCTTCGGATTAACTATTGGTACAGGGTCAAGCCCACCTTTGTGAAAAGGGTGGCATTTTGAAATTCTGATTATTGATAAATAAATACCCTTGAGAGAGCCGTGAGTTTTTATGGCTTCCATCGAGTAAGTTGAGCAAGTTGGGTGGAATCTACAAGTATTAGGGAATAGAGGAGAGATGAATGATTTGTAGATTCTAATCAGTCCTATTAGTATGTGTTTCATTATTTTATCCTATTCTCATCATCGCTTTATCGAATAAAGCATAAATTTCTGATTTGACATCGTCTAATCTGACTAATTTGGGATGAGAAGGTAATTTTACAGTTCTAATTAATACAAACTCTTCGAAAGTAAGTAGTTTCTCCTTTTCGTTTTGTGCTAAACTAATCAAGGATTCCTTGACTAGCCGTTTGGTTCTATTCCTAACGACTGCTTTTTTGGCGTGTCGCTTTGGTATAGAGATACCAAAGCAGACCGGTTCAATTTTACGAGTATTAGGAACGAAAGATCCTAAGAAATTATCAGTCCGGACTATTATGCCTTTCGCCAATACTCTTTTGAAAGAGTCGTGCCCTTTGATAGGCACCATAAGTGGTGTCAGACTATTCATAGCTTTTTGGCCGTGATAAAACTACCTCATGCAAACGGTGATTAACCGCTTACAGAAAGTCTTTTTCTTCCTTTAGCTCTTCTTCTTTTGATAACGTTACGACCGTTTTTAGTAGCCATACGAGCTCTGAAGCCGTGCTTGTTCTTTCTTTTTCTATTACTGGGTTGGTACGTTCTTTTCATATCAATACCTAAGTGATTAAAGTTCTTTTAAATTCTTTTTTTACGAACTACAAAGTTAAACAGATTTTTGGTAAATACCCAAAGGAAAATGTGGAAAATGTTTTTGTGGGGTGTTATTGCTTGGAAATCGCCTTTTCTTTTATGGGTTTGTCAAGTCAAAGGAATAAACTATAGTCGCATTTATCGGTAGGATTATTATTTATAATGGCCTTTTGCAGAAAGTATAAAAACTGTACCCTCATTTACTTCATAGATTAATCTATGTTCCTTGTCTATTCTCCTAGACCACATACCAGTTAGATTATACTTCAGACGTTCTGGCTTCCCTGTTCCACTAAACGGGTGCTCTATCAGTTCTTCCAGAATCTTTAATACTTTATTAAGAATAGCTCTATTCCCAGCTTTTTTATGGGCTTCTATATCTTCTCTAGCTCTTTCAGTAAAATCTAGATCGAAACCCATGTCACAAACCTAAAAATTCTTTCAAATTTTCTTTCTCTACTCTTGTTACTTTTCCTTCTTTTGCTTGCTTTCTACTTTCCAGTACTTTCTTAACAAATTCTGGGTTGTAACTTTCTATTTTAGAAACTTCGAACTTAATTTTAAGAGCTTGAAGAAATGCTTTTAAGGCATTCTCTTCTTCTACCGTTTTTGGGTGTGCTATGAATATATCTTGTGTTTTCATAATCCTTAATAATAAATTGTTAGTTCTTTATTTACTTGTAATAACCTGGATTAATAATAGGTTTCATTTTCTATTATCAATTCGATGTTTAAATTAGTTATTAATTTCTACTTTTCAAACATGTAGATACATATCACTAAAAATTATTGCTTTTGATTGTTCGTACCAATTCAATCTCTTATCCTTTGGATGCTCATTTTATTTACTTTTACAAAACCTACGAAGTTGTTATTAGCTGATTTTATACATAAAGAGCACAAAGTATAAATACCCAAAGGAAAATGTGGAAAATGTTTTTGAGGGGTGGTTACTCCTTTATAAACTGTTTGGTTACTACTTCATTACCAATCTCTAATCGGATGAAATATATGCTTGGAGGTAAGCCAGAAACATCGTATTCTTTCTGATAATTAGATGTATTCAACAGACCTTCTTCTATCAATCCTACTTCATTACCGAGTATATCAACTATGCTCAATCTAGTATATTCGAACCCATTTGAATTTAGATTAATGTTAATTGTGTTTGTAGTTGGGTTAGGACTTATTATTATCTCTTCTTCATATTCAGTTTCTATATTCGTTTGTCTGTCATATAAAAACTTTGACAAATCATTCCCACTAGCACCTATAAAATAATTCATTGTCTCATTATATATAATAGTTTCAGAGTAAACATTCTTTGGTGGATAACCATACCTTTCTAAACTGTCTGTCAATAAGTTTAAGATTCCGATTCTTTGATCAGTTGAATTTAATATGATAGTTTCTTGATCTAAGAAAATTAAATTTCCGCTTGCATAAATTGCATCTGGTAATAATAATTCTCTTGTTTTATCATTGATAAAAAATTTAAAAGCACCATCACCAATATCTTTTGAATTAATTCTTTTTGTAAAATTACCAGATATATAAATAACATTATCATCTATCTTAGAAAAATAAATATCTTCTGCCTCGCATCTATCATCACTTTTCTCATCAAAAAGTGGTTCGTTTATTATCTGTTCCATTGTAGCCAAGTCCCATACTTTTAAATATGCCTTGTTGTCATTTAGGGTTGCTAGGTATTTACCGTCTGATGATACTTCTATAGCAGTATATTCATCTTCACTATATGGTGTTAGATCCTTGACATGTTCGCCAGTTTCATAGTTATAGGCGACTACTTTTCCTCTAGGTGCTGGGAAATTTGTTTTCTTGTACCAACCATAAGTTGTTACATAAGCGTATGGTCTTATTGGGTCTATAGCAATTACAGAATAGTAAATACCTATACTATCTTCCTGCTTTATTTCAAATGAAGCTATTACGGAATAATTTTCATCTAAATTTCTTAGTAACCCACCATTACCATCTATCTGTACAAATCTCATGCTGTCGGGAGTAAATACGAATTTAGAACCAGTTGATAAAGGATATGGAAACGAGTGTATTAATTCACCATTTTCTGGGTTTCGTCTTTGGATTTGTGCATTTGGTCCTTCTCCAACTAGCATTAGAATTTCATTCTGTCCTTTCAAAAACTCCATGTCTTGAACTTTTCCTTCGATTGTCCTATTCCACACAGGAATAATCTCAGCACTTTGTAGTGCCGTGGCTATTAGCATTGTGGTTGCTAATATCGTAAATAGTAGTTTTTTCATATTGTTTCTCTGCTGAGGATATTATTAGGCAAATTAGTTCCTTAGTCTATTAATAACCCATCTAAATCCGTAAGTTCTTCTTTACCACTTTCGTAGTTCTCTAATCGTTCTTTTAGAACTTGTATATGCCATTTGGGCAAAGATTCAAGATTCTTATCTGAATTACCAATGTATTTTAAAAGCTGTTTGTAAACTTCTATAGGTATGATTGCAGAAACTATATTCCCATTATCATCCGATATGTATTGCGTTGTTATATCCATACCAATTATAACGATTAATTAATCAAAATTGTTTGGTTGCAAAATATTAATAATTCTCAAGAATAGCAATAACAAAGCTAATTTCAAATGATTCATTATAATGAACCCCCCTTTATTAACCCAAATTCATTTTCTGTTTGTGGCTTTTTTTATCACAATTTGACAAATGTGTATAATATTATGCTTTTATTTATCCACATTGTTAGGGGTTTACAGTTGTGGACAATATTTTAGCGTAGTAAGTAACTGTATGAATCTAAATGTTTTTTAATAAGTTTATGAATTCTAATTAAATATTTTAAATTTATTTGGCACTTACTTTGCAGAACAAACGATAGTCAAGTAAAATATCAGGATGATACGATGCTAGTAAAGGATTTCCTATTTAATAAGAAGCTCCCATTGATGACCAAAGCGTTGGATTCTTATGCTCTTAGGCAACAAACGACAGCTAAGAACATAGCAAACGCCGACACTCCGAACTATAGACCCGAGAGGGTGAGGTTCGAAGAGTTGTTTCACAATGAGGAAGTAGTGCTCAAAGGAGTAGAGACCAAATCAAGTCATATACCATTGGGTAAAGCAAACTCTGGCCCACAGTCGGGCGTGAAAGAGTTCAGGGATATACCCGAAGCGGAAGTATTTTTCAGCGGTGAAAACCATGTCAATTTGGACAAAGAAATGGCGGAATCTGCGGAGAATCAAATAAGATTTAGATTAGTATCCAAGATGGTAAATAAGTACTTCTCTGGGATATCTAATTCGATTAAAGGAACTAACTCATAATAAAAGATTATGGCTGAGAATATATTTTCAAGTTTTAATATAAGCGGACAAGGCATGAGCGTACAGCGATTGCGTCTGTCCGCTGTGGCTAGAAACATAGCTAATGCTAATACTACCAAAGCTGACGACGGTATGCCGTACAAACGCGAAGTAGTAGTAGTGCGTGATATCAAAGATAGTCCATTCGAAAAGAGCATGAACGCTACTTTACAATTGGATAAAACTAATGCTGGTCATTCGGGTTCTGCCATGAATAATGGTATGGAAGGTGACGACGATGTGCTAAGAGCTAGAACAGTAAAAGACAATTCGGCGCCACGTATGGTGTTTGACCCTAATCATCCAGATGCAAATCCTGATGGTTACGTTCAGATGCCCGATATAAATATAGTTACTGAAATGGTAGAGATGATTTCTGCGCAGAGAGCTTTCCAAGCGAACGCTCAAGTGGTAGATGCAGCTAAGAATCTTGCCCGATATTCTTTGGAAATATAATACGGTAATTTATGAGATTAAATGCAACCGATAGCCAGATAACAAGAATATATAATAACGACTCGGAAGGTATTGCCTCTAAGAGTAGGGTTAATCAGACCCAATCTCCGCAGAAACAAAAGCTAGCTGAGTTCAACGATAAGGTAAGTCAACCCGATACTATACTTTCGGATAATGAGAAGAATTTCTTCAAGAAAATGTTCCCAGAAAGTTCAGCATCGCTTGATAGGCACGTAGTCTTCAACAGAAACGGTAAGGTCCAGAGCAAAGTATTTGCTCTAGGTACTATGTTAGACGCAAAAGTTTAAAGTTAGAAAAAGTATATAAATAGTCAGGATGACTATTCATAAATTACACGGAAGTACATTATGATTCCTATAGAACCGGCAGCGGGGCGGATTTCTGCCTTAGTTAATCCGCAAAATCAATCCAATACTATCAAAGCTGGTAGTAAGAGCGACGTAAAATTTGCTGACACTCTTAGTGAGTTCGTTAGCGATGTCAATACACTCCAATTAGAATCAAAGGTTAAATCAGAAGCATTTATCAAGGGTGAACCCGTTGATATACACGATGTTATGATTAGTGCTGAAAAAGCAAAAACTAGCTTCGAGCTTCTTATGGAACTACGAAACAAGGCAATAGAGCTTTACAAAGAAGTAAACAGAATGCAGGTTTAACATTAGTTAAGGTAAATTTATGGCTGATAATCAATTAGAAAAAAAGAATAGCAACGCTCTTGGTCAATTCCAACAGTTCTCTTCGGGTCTGAACACGGGTCAGAAAGCTGGTATTATAGGAGCAATAGCGGTAGTCCTAGTAGTAATAGTGATGATTATATCCTCTGCATCATCTGGTAATATGAAGACTTTGTACAAGGGTTTGAGTGATACGGATGCCGCAGGTGTAGTGGAGTATCTTACTGAAAATAACATAGATTATGAGATAAGCCCAACTGGGAATATAATCAAAGTTGAATCTGATAAAGTAAACGAAGCAAGAATGGCTTTGGCTACTAAAGGAATCCCCGGTGAGGGTGGGGTTGGATACGAAATATTCGACGAAACTAACTTGGGTATGTCCGAATTCGTTCAGAAAATCAATTACAGAAGAGCATTGGAAGGGGAGCTTTCTCGTACTATTAACTCATTCGATGAAGTAGAGAAATCGAGAGTACATATAGTAATACCCGAAACAGCACTTTTTACTAAAGATCAGAAGGCACCAACTGCTTCAGTTACTGTCCACCTTAACAATAGCCGAAGATTACCACAAAGTAGCGTAATCGGAATCCAAAGTTTGGTAGCTAATAGTATTGAGGGAATGGAGTCGGATCACGTAAAAGTGACTGACCACCGAGGAAGATTACTATCCGAAGATATAGTAGATGTGAACTCTGCTGCTGGAGTTACGGAAGCTCAACACAACCAACAAAAAAGCGTAGAATCATACCTTCAAGCAAAAGTAGAAGACCTAATGGCAGGTGCTTTGGGTGAGGGTAATGCTAAAGTAAAAGTAAACGCAGAATTAGATTTCACTAGAATCGAGAAAACACTGACTTCGTTTGACCCAGAAAGCCAAGTGGCTAGAAGTGAGCAAAATATAAACAATGAAAGTCAGACTACTGATTCGCTAAGTTTCCCTTATGTAAATATGGCGAAAAATGAAGGCAATAGTCTAACTAATTATGAAATATCAAACAGTGTTGAGCATATAATACAAGAAGTGGGAGCAATCAAAAAGCTTTCAATAGCGGCTATGATAAATGGTACAACTGAATTAGTCGATAATAACGGTGTAAAAGAAGTAAAGTACAGCCCTCGCTCTGACGAAGATATGCAGAAGTTTGAGGAAATAGTACGTAATGCAGTTGGCTATGACCCAACTAGAAATGACCAAATATCAGTTATCAATGTACCATTCGAACATACATTGACAATTGACCAATTCGACCTAAATGAACCCGTAGAATGGTATGATGATCCTGCAAATAAGAAAATTATCCTTATTTTAGTAGGATTAGTATTAGTAGGTATATTAATGTATTTGCTAGTCCGTTCTCCTTTCGTGAAAGAGAAAATGAAAGTAGCTTTATCGCTGCCGACTGACGCTTCTCTTAGCGAGAGTTTAGCAAGTGGTAAACAGTCACTAGATGAGTTAGATTTGGATGATGAGATGATGTTTATGCCATCTGATGTACCTGATCAAATGCTTCTCAATGGCGAAAAGCAAGCCAAGCTAACTGGACGAAATTTGAGATTGGAATTAGAGGAAGCAATGAATAGTATGGGTACGGACAGAGGTCAGAATATAAGTCTAGATACTAGATCGCAAGGCGAGATGGTGCTTGATGACTTTGAAACTCTTTCGGAAGAAAGGTTGATGAAACTAGAAATCAAAAAGAAAATAGAGCAATTCATGATTAATCATCCTGAAGAAGCAGTAAAATTAATAAGAACTTACGCAGCAAGCAATACTGATGGCAGTTTGCAATTAGAATGACTTGGGAGGTAATACAATGAGCGAAACAGAAGAATTAGTAGTAAAAAAGCTAAATGGAAAACAGAAAGTTGCTGCACTTATGATGTCACTAGATGTTGATATTGCAGCAAAGGTTTTTCAACGAATGGATATGAAAGAAGTAGAATCAATCGCTACTGAAATATCACGGCTAAAAGGCATAGACCAAGAAGATATTGATTTGGTATTGGCTGAGTTCTACCAACTTATGAGTACTTCTAGTGCTTATGTAGAAGGTGGTATCGGCTATGCACAATCATTGCTAGAAAGAACTTATGGCCCAGAGAGAGCAAGGGAACTAACGGATAGAATCAAGCTAATGTCTAATGTGAAGAGCTTCTCAGTTCTGAAAAAAGCCGATCCAGAACAATTAGCTAATTTCTTGAAAAAAGAGCACCCACAAACGGTTGCTCTTATACTCTCTCACTTAGACCCAGATCAATCGGCACTAGTATTGAATGAATTTGATGATGAATTGAAAATGGAAACTGTGCTAAGAATAGCCACTCTCGGTAAAGTATCGCCAGAATCATTGGGCAGAGTCGAAAGTGTGTTAGACGAAATAGCAGCATCAACTCTAACTCAGAGTGTATCTTCTGCTGGTGGTTCTAAAATGTTGGCTAATATCCTCAACAAAGTTAATAATCAAGTTGCTAAGCAAATGATCGAGAATCTAGAACAACACGATCCGAAAGTAGCTCTAGAAGTGAAACGTCTGATGTTCCTATTCGAAGATATTATCTTAATTGATGATAGAGGAATCCAAAGATTACTTCGTGAAATCGACAAGCGTGATTTGGCACTATCTATGAAAATATCAAGCGAAGAGATACAAGAGAAAATCTTCAAAAATATGTCAGAACGTGCTGCCGATGTGGTCAAAGAAGAGCTAGAGTTCATGGGCCCAGTTAAACTGAAAGAAGTAGAAGAAGCCCAAACTAGAATAGTAGATAAGATAAAAGAGCTAGAAGAGAAAGAAGAGATAATGATCGGCGGACGTGGTAACGACGACGTATTCGTATAAACTCTAATAAATGGGTGACAATGTGCAAGAAGTATTGGTAAAAATACCGAGAACTCAGAGCCGAAGACTTAAAATCGAACGATTTTTTGATAAAGGAGAAGTACGTAGAAAATCTTCTAATTCATCGAATCAAATTGGTAGAACTTGCTTCACTCATCACTTTGTAATCGAAGATAGCTCGGAGCCAATATCTATCAACTTGGATAATATACCGAGAGGAGTTATACCAATAGAAGTGGCTCAAGTAGAAATCCAGAAGTCCTATGACAAAGGATTCGAAGATGGTCAAATGTCAGAAACAGCAGTAGCTCGATCTGAGATTAATAGCTTCGTAGAGAAGATGAGGACTATGGAAGGAATTATCCAAGAGTTCGAAAAGAAAAATAATGATTTGTTAAATCAGCTACATGATTCTGTACTGAATATTGCCGAGAAAGTGTCTTTGCATATAATGCGAGCTGAAACGCTAACGAATAGCGATTCCGTAAAGCAAAGAATAGCAAAAGTAATAGACGAAGCTAGGGATGCTAAAATTATTAGTATTAGGTTGAACCCCGAGACAATAAAGCAAATCAAAGAAACTGATACACGTTTACTCGAATTCAAATCATCAACAGTAGAGCTAGTAGAAGATGAATCATTGGATATTAATGATTGTATAATAAACACTGACTCTGGAAACCTAGAAGCTAAGATAACTGAAGAGCTGAGCAATATGATGCAGAAGTTGAAAACAGATTTCCAAACTACTAAAGTAAGAAAACGCGACGAAGAAATAAAAAGATTGGAAAAAGGAATCTCCAAAGAAGATGTTTAACTTAACTGACATAGCGGATAGTATAGCAAAGGATATTAATTCCTTTGACACTGTTTCCAAAACTGGTAAACTAACTCAGATGATTGGTCTCGTATTGGAGAGCAATGGTCCGAAAGTACCAGTGGGCGAGATATGTCATCTGAAAGATAGTCAAGGTAATCTAGTCAGTAAATCAGAAGTGGTAGGATTCAAAGATGGTAATAAAATACTATCAATGGTATATGGCGAAACTGACAATCTATATCCAGGTATGCAAATAACTGCAACTGGCGAGAAACTGAAAATTAATGTTGGTAGAGAACTACTAGGTAGAATCTTAGACGGATTAGGCAACCCGATAGACGGAAAAGGCGATATAATCACGGCTGATAGAAGGTCAATATACGCCACACCTCCAAATCCATTATTTAGAAAAAGAATAGAAGAGCCAATATCGACAGGAGTGAAGACTATAGACGGTCTGCTCACAGTTGGTAAAGGGCAGAGAGTCGGTATTTTTGCTGGCTCTGGTGTTGGTAAATCTACTCTGATAGGTATGATAGCACGTAATACTACTGCCGATATTAATGTTATTGCATTAATTGGAGAGAGGGGGCGTGAAGTAAGAGAATTTATCGAAAAAGATTTGGGTGAAGATGGACTTCGCCGCTCCGTTGTTATAGTATCATCAAGCGATGATCCGCCACTCACAAGGGTCAAATCAGCATTTACCGCCACAACTATCGCTGAGTATTTTCGTGAGGAAGGACTTGATGTTATGCTTATGATGGATTCGGCAACTCGATTTGCTATGGCACAAAGAGAAGTTGGTCTGACAATAGGCGAGCCACCTACGAGCAAAGGATACACACCTTCTGTTTTCACTGGCCTGCAAAAACTAATGGAGCGAGCTGGAACATCTGCTGTTGGTTCTATAACAGGACTATATACAGTACTTGTAGAAGGTGATGATATGAATGAACCAGTATCAGATACAGTTCGAGGTATATTAGACGGTCACATACTGCTTTCACGAGATTTAGCTGCCCGAGGTCACTATCCAGCTATCGAAGTGCTTGGAAGTATTTCTAGGGTTATGAGAGATGTGATTAGTAATGAGCACTCGAACTCAGCGTATGAGCTACAACGAATGTTAGCCACTTACAAAAAATCAGAAGATTTGATTAGTGTTGGTGCCTATAAGGCAGGTAGTAATCCTGAGACTGACAAAGCAATTAGTAAAATAGATGCTATTAATAAGTTCCTAATGCAGTCAACAAATGAGCTTATCTCTTTTGATGAGACAGTTGACAGATTAATCAAGTTGGTCGACTAGGGGTGTTATTATGGCTAAAAAATTCAACTTCAAATTGGACACTGTACTGCGATTACGTTCGGACAAAACCGAAGAAGCTAAAACAGAATTGCAACTGATAATCAGAAAAAGAATTGAAAAAGAACAGTTAATTGAAGAACAATTTGCTAAATTGTCTAATCACAATCGGACAAGAAGTGAACATAAAAAATTAGAAGAAATACAAGCATTCTATTATCACAAAGAGTTTATTAATGAAGAGATTAAGAAACTGAAAATGGAACTGGATAATCTACTTGATATAGAAAATCTGAAAAGAAATAAATACAATGAAGCACTAAAAGAAGAGAAAATTCTTCTAAAGTTGAAAGAAAAAAAGAAGTCAGAATTTATAGCTGAGATAGAACACAAAGAACAGCTAGAAATAGATGAAATCGCTATTCGCCAATACACTAATAAGTTGACTAATGTCTAAATACCAGGTAATAATAACGTTTGTAGTATCTATGTTGCTAACAGTAGCAATGATAGGCGGTGTCTGGTGGTATTACCAACATGATAATACTTTCTTTGGACTAATAGATATGGAGAAAACTAAAGCCCATTACTATGACGTAGATCCAACAAAGAGCTTCGTTATATCAGGTAATGAGCTAATAGAACTGAAAGGTAATACTGATAGAATGTACACTCTGGAAAAAAGCTACAATAGTTTAAAAACAAAGTACAATGCCGTGAAAGGCGAATACGACAAGCTAATGAACAAATCGGCAAATAGTGGTCAAAAAGTAGATTCAATAAGTTCACAATTAACCACTTTGGCTAAAAAGGAACAAGTTCTAAAAGATTCATTAAGACTCTTAGATAATGAGATAAAATCGTTGAAAGAAAATTATGAGTTTGCAAAAACAAAACTCGCTGAAATGGATAAATTAGTAAATGGGAGTTCTGATTCTCTTAACATGGAGAAATACAAGGAGTTTGCGAAGATATACAATAACTCCAAATCGGAAGAAGTAGCCCAAATACTTGAGAATATTGATGCAAAAAAGTCGGCTTACATCTTAAAAATGATGTCGAAGAAAAAAGCTGGCAAGGTAATTGAAAGTTTAAATTCAGAATATGCTGCTAAAGTATTATTAGAAAGCGGCAAACTAAGATAACAGGATTGTTACACATTTAATAGTGCAAGGACGCACCGAAACAAATGGAAACAAATATAATGCTCCCATTCTCGAATGGGACTGATACTATAATGCCTTCCAAAAAGGCAAATAAGTTAACCGAAGAGGCGACAGAGTTCGGCTTTCTGGATAACTTCCTCAACGTGCTAATCACGAATATGAACCCAGGTGATTTGAGCTTGGATTCGCAAACGAGTGATAAGCTCTCCAAACTGGTTAATAGCGAAGTAGAGTCTAATGATAATCTAAGCGGTATTGATTTGAAGCAATTTATTAATAGCTTGAAATCAGAACTAGCTAATGAAAAACCTCATAAGCTAACTTTAGACAGTATCAAAGCTACAATTACTCGGCTAATCTCAAAATTCACTAATCTGAAATCATCACCCATGGTAGGTGAAGATGGTTTATCTAGTTTGAAAGATAGTTTGGGAATTAATAAAAGCGATATAGCTATAGCAGAGAGTACAGATTCTGCCAAGATTTCCTACAAAGTATATCAGAACCAAGAGACTGAATCGAGTCAGATTAATTCTGATTCTGAGAAATTGCTTTTCAATCTTAGAAAGTACTTGACTAAAGATGAGTACAATACTATAAAGAATAACTTGCAATCTGGTGCGAATCACCAAGAGAGCAAATTGACTCCTAAGGTAGAAGCTATCAGTAAATTTCTAACTGAAATGGCTGGCAAAGAGACAGAAGCGAAAATCAAAATAGTAACCAAAGCGAACGATATACTATTGTCAAACGAAGCTAATAAGTCAAGCCAAATCCAAGTTAATTCTATTCCTAAATCTGATAATTTGATAACTAAAATCGGTGATGAACTCAATCAGAATATATCTCAGGATATAGCTGATAGTGAATCAAAAAATACAAATCTGAAATCTGTATTGAGCTCAACAATTGACGGTAAAGTAGCAGAGTCAGAAGTTAAAAACATAGCTGGTGTGGATGCAAAACAAAGCAATCAGCCAACTAAAATCGCTGATGAAAATGTATTGGCTAATGCAGAAAACCAGATAAAATCAGAACAAGGTTTAGGCGATAATGCCAAGAAAGATTCAGGCGAATTCAGCAAAGAATTCGCACGTGAGCAAGCTAAAGAGACTATAAAGCAAAGAATAGTAAAAAGCGATATTTCTGAATTGCTAATGAAAACTAATACGAAGAAAATAGAAACGACTAAATCTGAAACAGTTACGCGTTCTAATTTCGTAGAAAATGCAATAAAAACTATAAAGATGACGAAGAGTGGTGGTTCTAACATAGCGAGAATAACGCTCAACCCACGCTCATTAGGTGATTTGACTATGAGAATATCACTCATAGGCAATAATGTAAAACTCTATATAAAAGCAGATAAATCTGAAACTGCGGAACATATAGATAGACAACTACCGCTGCTGAAAGAAAGATTAGTAGAGAGCGGTCTAAAAGTAGAGCAAGTGATAATAGAATCATCTGAATCTGAACACTTAGCTAATAGTAATGAAAATCAAAACAGAAATGAACAAGAAGAGCTACGCCGCCAATTCGTGAAATCATTCAAGAATATCGCAGCAAAAGAGGAATTTGATATTTCGATAGGTGATGTAGTATATAACAATAGTAGTCCTTATGTGGGCTACACACAGGCGGGGAGTACAATAAATGTTTGACAACGTAACAACAAATATAGCGACTATGGGAGGTAACTTTGGTCCGGCCGCATCATCCGTTTCTAAAAATGAGGCCCAGGAACAAAAGGATCAGTTTTTAAAACTGCTTACATTTCAACTCAAAGCTCAGAACCCACTTAAACCTTATGACAATCAAGAGTTTGCAACACAGCTGGCGCAATTCTCACAACTCGAGCAACTATCAGATATTAAAGGTTTATTGGAAAAGCAAGCAGAAGTAAACATGACTCTATCACAAGTTATGTCAAATTCAGCATTGCCAGGTATGTTAGGCAAATATGCGAAAGCATATACGACTAGCGTTAATTACAATGGCGATCAATCCGTTTCGCTTGGATTTGATATGGATATGGATGCTACAGAGGGTAAAGCGACAATATACGACGACAAGGGAAGAATAGTAAGGACAATCGAGCTATCAGGTAGTAACTTGAGAGTTGGAGAGCATACTATTCAGTGGGATGGCAAAGACGACAATGGTAATACCCTTGACGAAGGGAATTATTCATTCTTTGTTGACTTTAAGAACACAAAAGGTAGTGAACAGCAAGCATCTACATTTACTTACGGTAAAATAGAAGCTGTGCGGTTTAAAAATAACGGAACTGTACTGATAGTCGATGGATTGGAGATACCACTCAGCGACGTAACGGATATACGTTCCGAATCATAAAACGGTAGGGAAACTATGCCGGAAATAAATGGGATAAGAGTTCCGTTTATGCCGGTCGGCGGAGCTAATGCTCTAAAACACAGTGGTAAGCTTAATAGTCCCGGCATTTCTAATACGGGAAAATTTGACTCTATACTTCAGGATGAACTACAGAAGGTCAAATTCTCAGGACACGCGTTAGAAAGACTAGAGAGCCGAAATATAGAGCTAAACGGAATGCAGCTCGGTAAGTTGAACGACGCTATAAATACAGCCAAGGATAAAGGCAGCAAAGAAGCACTAGTTCTTATGGATGAACAAGCTTTTATAGTTAGCGTGCAGAACAACACTGTTATCACTGTATTAGATAAGAATACGATGGGTAATAATTTCATTGGGAATATAGATTCAGCCGTATTGATTTAATAAACTTGGGGTCGGACCCGATTAACTCGGGGAACCCTCGCAAAGCTTGAATGAGAGATAGCTTTGCACATATAAATAAGAAAGGATTTCTTATAAATTACCATGGAGGGTATTTTTTATGGGTCTATCAAGATCTCTTAGTACTGGAACGAGTTCGCTTAGGGCACATCAGAAAAAATTTGATGTAATAGCCAATAACTTAGCTAACGCAAGTACAGTAGGATTCAAGGCAAATAGAGTAACTTTTGCCGATCAATTCACTCAGACCTCATCATTAGGTCAAAGACCAGATTCTTCTGGAGCCACTACTGGTGGACTTAACCCCGTTCAATACGGATTAGGTGTGAAAGTAGGTGCAGTACAAAGAAATATGGATCAAGGTCTAATCGAAGTAACTGGACGATCTTTGGATATGGCAATCAACGGTAATGGATTTTTCATCTACCAAGCTGATGGTCAAACCAAATATTCTAGAGCTGGTGCAGTAGTGCGTGATAGTCAAGGTTTCTTAGTCGATGCCGCTTCTGGTGCGCATTTACAAGGATACAACCTTACTTACGATGCTTCTGGTAAACCTATGAGAGATGGTGAAGAAAACAACATATTAGATAGATCTCTTTCTAATTTGCGAATTCAACCCGGATTTCTTTCAGCTCCTAGACAGACTACCAAAATTGGTCTGAATGGGAATTTGAATGCACAGATGGAACCAGGTGAGCAAAGGGTAACTTCTATCAATATATATGATAAAACAGGTGCTCCTAGAGAGCTTTCAATGACATTCGAAAAAACGGCAACCCCTAACGAATATACACTAACGGGTTCAATAGAAGGGAATGCAGTGACTTTGAGTGCGACTACAGTAACTTTCAACCAAGACGGTAGTATCAATACTCCGACAAGCTTGAATGTAACTGCTGCCGATTTGAACACTGTTCTAGGTGGTGATTTGTTCGATGCTACTACTCCTAAAGATATTGAAATTTCTTTGGTAGATGCTAGTGGTAATTCTTTTGGTGGATTGACTCAATACTCATCATCTAGTAATGCAACTATCCAGTCTCAAAATGGATATGAAGCAGGTGAATTGCTGAATATGCAAGTTAGCCCAAGAGGCGAGATTGTAGGTACTTTCACTAATGGACAGTCAGAAGTTATAGGACAGGTTGCTATTTCGAAATTTACTAATCCAGAAGGTCTAATCACCTCTGGTGGTAACTTCTTCGAAGCATCACCTAATGCTGGTACTCCCAATATTGGTACAGCAGGGGAGACTTTCCCTTCTTCTTCTATAGCTGGTAGTGCATTGGAGCAATCGAATGTTGATTTGACGATTGAGTTTACTGAGATGATTTCTACTCAGCGTGCCTTCGAGGCAGCTAGTAGAACAGTAACAGTAGGCGATCAGATGTTAGCAGAAATCAACCAACTGAAACGATAGTCTAAGTATTACATCCAGATAAAATTTACAAAGCTACTCTTGTTATAAAGAGTAGTTTTTTTTGTGTTTATTGTAGTGATATATCGTATACGTCTCCAAACACCGTGTAATCACGTCACACAGAGGACACGTAGTGTCAGAGTCCAGGAGAACTGCATTGCAGTTCAATAATAATAGCAAAAATTAATAGGTTTCAGTTATAAACTGCGTAGTAGTTGAATACCCAATTTATCGTCTCTTACCATAGATTAACCCAATTGGCTAATTATCATAACTATTATCAAAATCCCGATATAAAACCCAAAACCATATAATGTGAATTTAGAGAGTTCCTTAGCTTTCCGAGTATAACCATCAGCTTTTAGAGCACCAGAAAGTAATAGTGGTAATAGACCAGGGAATATAAATGTTAAAGCTTTCCATCCATCACCAAGTTCTGTATTCGCTCTATCTAATCTAGCTTTTTTGTGAGCTTCATTCTTTTCTTCTGCTTCGAATATTTGTTCAATACTCAAATTACGAGTTGCTAATTCTTTCTCTGCTGCTTCTACAGCTTCTTGCTCATAGTCGGATCGTTGCTCGTTTACTATTTTGAGCAGTTCAGAATCTGAATTATTCGCCATTATTTTTTCAAATCTATTCATTATTATAAATCCTTAAATTCTGTAAATTCAGATGGTTGTTGAGCGCGAAGTACTCGGCTCCGACAATGTATTCATTCAACTCCGTTAGGAGTTGAATATGAGTAATTTTTAATATCGTTCAGGATACTTTATTACACTAATGGGTTCTTTTGTCAAATTTATCTGCAAAATCAAATCAGAAGCTGATCTACCGTTAAATACCATTATCATTTTAATTTCATTTTGTCTAACTAAAGCTAGATCTACTTCACTAAAGATATCTATGCTTTCATCTTTATCAAAATATATAAATATCATTGCACTGTCACTATACTCTAAAGAAATGCCACTAACTACATCTTGATCACCCGTATAAATATAATCTAGTTCTTTTTGTACAATTAAATCTATCAATTCTTCTACATTTTTACCCTTTAAACTTGTATAGTCAAAAGTAATTAAGTTAGATTCTAAATCAAGTTTCTCAGATTCTTTACTTTCGCAACCGAATAGCAAAAATAATATAAGGATATTTAAAAATGCTATTTTTTTCATAAATATTATATCTAGAAACTAATACTATCTCTTTTGCAATACCAAAATGGGTCACAACCACTTATTTCACAACCACCCGATTTGAAAGTCCTTAAGTCTTCTTTCTGATTCTTGTCATTTCTTTTTTCGTATTCTTCTTTTGTTATAACAAGGTAACCATATTCTATTGGAATTACCTTATCAATTTTCGAACAGACAGGACAAATCGAGTCAGCCTTATTGTATTGGCATTCTATTTCTTTAAGTAAATTTCTCCGGAAGAAATTACTATCAATTCTTATATCTTCCAATGTTGAATTTTTAAGAGTATCAGATAGTTCCACTTCATTGGCTTGGTGGGTACCCGTTGATAATTCTTGAGTACTAATGATAAGCAGAAGAAATAAAGAAATAATCAATTTCGGGTTTATGTAATTAGTAAATTTCATAGTTCATTCTGCTAATCCTTAAATTCTGTGAATTCTGATGGTTGCTAAGCGGCGTATTACTGACAAATCCGGACTACTTATTAACACCCCGTCAGCTAAAGCTGCCACCCCTCTTTCGCTATGCTTTAAGAGGGGAATTCCTTACTAAATACCCTTAACTACTCCGCATACCTAAGTTCTTCTGGGTAGAAGATTCGGTCGAGTAAACCAAAGCTAAGTCCAACGTAAAATCCATCAAAGCTAGTGGCATCACCTAGGAAATCAAGAGTTTGGCTACCAATACCACCTAATGTATTTCCTGATATATAACCACCGACTATTCCCATATTAAACCTATCTGAGAATCGTAATCGGAGTTTGGCGCCTATGTTGAAATAACTTGATGGGTAATAGCCATATTCGATGAATGGGTCGATGCTAAGCTCATCTTTGAGTAGTTGGTGCCAATAACCCACACGTAGTGGTAGAACGCCCATTCCGTTCCCATTCAGCCCCATCATATATAGTGAGATTAATGATGTACCGGCATATAAATTGTAATTTCCATTTATAGGGATTGCTACTTCGGCATTTGCTAATCGCATGAAGTAACCTTTGATTATAGAAGTAGATGAATCACTAATATTACCAATTGCTGAATATTCTGAATTAGTATTCACGAATGTAATGTCTGCAAGTCCTATTTTCCAAGAAGAATGTTCGTGGTCTTTCCATTCTGTATATAGTTCGGGAACTACATTGACAAAATCAAGTACCGATACACTAAGTCCAGCATAAGGTATAGTATTGAAAACGCCCTTATCAGCAAAATCATTATTTTCTATCAGAACCGAAGTTTCGGAGTTATAACCCGCAGCTAGACCTACATAAGCCCTAAGGTTAACACCACCAATAGAACCAACATCTATTGAGCCAGAAACATTGGCATATTGCGATGGGAAAAAGCCCATACCTACTGCTATTGTGGCTGACACATACGGTATATCATCTCGAAAATAGTATCTTTTTCTTAAATAAGGTGTGAAGTATCCCATCAATCCTGTTTCTACTCTGGCATCGGGTATTATAGCTTCAACTACGTGTACACCCCAAGTCCAATTTTCTGCATCTTGGAACCAGCGTAATCTATTTTCATATATTCCAAACCTGTAAATACCCCCAGTGAATATACTCCCACCTTTTGCTCCTCTTGCATTCTCATCTAGTAAACTTGGGTCGGGGTAAACGCCGAATAGTCCAGTATTCAATGAGAAATCTGTGCTCCCACCGACTAATCCCATTCCTTCGAATAGTCCGAGTCTTATGAAATCTGGATAATATCTATTTACAATGCTGTCTCTTTGGGTTAGTTCTCTTTCAAGGAGAATCTCTTTAGTAGAAGGGTGCACAACACCTCTATCCACATTACCGGGAGAGTTTTTGATAAAGTGCGTTACCGTGGTATCTTTTTCAGTTATTGTATATAGGTCTTCTTCCTCTCTTGTAGTCATTATAGTACAAGATTGGAGCAGTGAGAATAGCAATATTATAATTAGTATTAGTTTATTCATAGATTACTCGATTTCTATATCCAATGTTATTACGTCATTTAATTTTGCTGCTAATTTGTCGCCGCTTACTACTTGCCCAACTCCTTGCGGAGTACCTGTGAATATACAATCTCCTTTTCGCAATCTGAATACGTGTGAAATATAAGAAATAAGTTGAGCAACAGATCTTTGCATATCTGAGCTATCTCCTGACTGTACTAGATTATCATTCACATATAGCTCGATATGGCAATTATTTATATCTTCAATTTTATTCAGAGGAACAATATTAGAAACAGGAGCAGATGAGAAAAAGCTCTTAGCTGTAGCCCAAGGCATACCACTTTCTTTTGCTTTTGCTTGCACATCACGCAATGTAAAGTCGATACCCACTCCATAGCCCGACACATAATCCATCGCCTCGCTTTCGGAGACATTATTGCAATCCTTTCCAATCACTACTACTAGCTCCACTTCGTGGTGCATATTATTAGAGTAAGTAGGTATTGGTACTTTACTCCCTGTCATAGCGTGTGCAGTTGCCGGTTTGATGAATACTACTGGCTCTGTGGGCAACGCACTCCCCATCTCCTTTGCGTGTTCTGCATAGTTTCGACCAATACAGTATATAACTCCAACTGGTATTATCGTTCCATCGGTATGTATAAATTGCTCTGACATTTTTCTGCTATTTTATTTATTAATGATATCTAAATACTGACTTACTTCTCGCTGAAGTTTAGAAAGTGAGTCAAGTTCTTTTCTTGTTTTATAGCCAAATGAAGTTTGCTTGTAAGGTAGTTTTACATCGTTATATATACTATTCATTATCATACCCCAAACAGGGCCAGCTAATCTACCACCTTGACCTTCATTACCAATGGCATTGAAGTTAATACGGTGGTCATCAAACCCAACCCATATACCACAGATGAGCTGAGGAGTATAGCCAATGAACCAAGCATCCGAATTATCGTTTGTAGTTCCAGTCTTACCCGCAGCTTCTATTCTAGGGAAATATGATCTAATCCTAGCTGCAGTACCTCGGTTAACAACGTCTTGCAACATAATAGTCATTTCGTGCGCTATATCTTTATCTATAACATCGTATATTTTATTAGTTCTTTTCTTTCTGAATATCAGATTACCATTTCTGTCTTCTATTCTATTCACGTAGTATGGCTCTACTCTGTAACCATCATTAGCAAAAATAGAGAAAGCAGAGATATGCTCTAGCGGGATAACATCGCCACCTGCGCCAAGTGCCAAAGCTGGTACAGCATCGATAGGGGAGGTAATACCTGCTTTTCTTAGTAAATCCTTCACTTCGCTAGGCGTAGTATATTGCGTTATTAATCTAGCGGCTACAGAGTTTACTGACATTCTTAGCCCATTCGCTAAAGTCATCTTATAAGTAGAATCGGGGCAATCATTAGTACCAGAGCGAGGCGCCCAAACTTGTTTAGTATCTGGGTCAACATACACAAAAGGACCACAGCCAATGGAGTCTGTTGGATAAAGACCATTTTTCAAAGACATAGCATAAACAAATGGTTTCATAGATGAACCGGGTTGTCTTTGTATTTGGGTTATATGATTGAGTGAGTGCTTACTATGACTATTTTCTTTCATAAATTGTGGTGATGCCCCCACCATAGATAATATAGCACCGGAAGACGGGTCAATCACAACTACTCCTATTTGGATAGTAGTCTTCTCATTTTTCACGGAGTCTATAAATCTACTATTCTTTTTCAATCTATTCGCAATTGCTTCTCTTTCGCTTTTTGGTGCAGATCGGTACTCTGGATTTTTTCTTATTGCTTCGGTTATTATATCAGCTTCTAGTTTTTTGTGGCGATTCCAATTCCATTTAGCATCGAATTTTTCTTGATACTCAGCTATGTGCTTACTTACTGCATCATTAGTATATTCTTGTATTTTCTCGTTGAGAGTAGTGTATATTATTAGCCCATCTTTGTACAAATCGTAATCTTTATCCTTCAAGAAAGGCGAGTAATTCTGGCGAATAGACTCTACGAAGTGGGGTGCTAGCATCGACTCAGTTACTGAGCCAGCGTTTCCCTCGCGTACTTCTATCGGAGTTTCTATGGCTGTTTCGTATTCTGAATAAGATATTTTCTCTTGAGAAAGCATCATAGATAAGACTAGATTTCTTCTTCTCAAAGCACGGTCATAATCTGTTCTTACATCGTATCTTGAAGGTGCTTTGAGCAAACCTATTAGATAAGCAGATTCGGCAATAGTCAATTCTTTCGCATTTTTATCGAAGAAAGTACGAGCAGCTACACTGATACCATACGAGCCACGACCAAAATTCACCGTATTGAGATACATTTCTAATATCTCATCTTTCGTATAAGTATCTTCTATTTTCACAGTCACAGCCGCTTCACGAATTTTACGCTCAACATTCCTCGATAAATCTAAGAATAGATTCCTAGCTAATTGCTGAGTAATAGTAGAAGCTCCCTCAGCTCTGCTGAATGGGTTAATCACTTTTTTGAGTACAGCTTTCATCAATCTATCTAGATCTATACCCCAGTGAGAATAGAACTTCCTGTCTTCCGTCGAGATAAGTGCATCGACAGCTGATTGTGGCATTTGGTCCAACCGTAGATTGACCCTACGTTGCATATAGAAATGATCTATAGTCTCATCATCACTACTGATTATCTGACTAGCGTACATCTGCTCTGGGTTCTCTAGCTGTTGGAGCGAAGGCAATCCCGTAGATATTACAGAATAGAAATATATAGAGATACCAATTGCTACTGCAAGTGTTATCGAGATCAATAATATGAGGAAGTTTCTTGGTGTCATTTTGTAAATATCTTTTCTAAGGTGACTCTACGAAGTCGTTTATGGTATTGTTCTTCTAATTCGTTGTCAAATTTAACTAATTTTTCGGTTTCACCTTTACTTTTAGCACTTAGTAGGTAAATTGGGATACCACGTTGTATTAATTGTGATACAACGAACTCAGCTCGCTTCTGTGCTAATTGCTTGTTGTAGCTATTGCTCGCCACAGGGTCAGTGTGCCCAGTTACTATTACTTTAGAAAGTATAGATTGCGATTTTTTAATATCTTCAGCTAAGTTGTCAATCGCCTCTTGCCAAGTTGTATTTTCCTGATTGCCCAAACTGTCTAATATATATTCATAAGGTTTTTCAGATTGATCGTACTTGAAATTTATCCTAACTGTCTTCACTACATCGAACACCAAGTCCCTTTTTACTGTATTGTTTGTATCATTATTAGCTACAAAAACTTTATACGAATCATTGAATAAAGTGTCATTCTTTACTTCAACTTTGTATTCATGACCCTTTACTAACTGGAACCCATATTTACCATCAATATCTGTTTTAGTAGATTGGTGAGGTGTTTGCTCTTTATCTCTTTTGACTGTTACATCCACATTCTCTATTGGCTCATTAGTTCTATTATCTTTGACCACACCTTCTAGGTTGAAAGTGGGATTGATAACAAGAGTATCTTCTTTGACAACGAATTCAATTTTATCCTCTGGCTTTTTTTCTGGTTCAAACTCTATGCTATCCTTACCTTCTTTGAATAATTTTTGTAGTAAATATATGTCGAAATCGCCATCCTGATCTGAACTATAGTAGAAATAACTGTCCGAATAGTTAGGGAAACTTGGTGAAAACTCATCATATTTCGTATTCACAGGAGCACCCATATTAGTAGGTGTTTTAGGGAAAATAACCTCTTTACCCTCGGTTGTATAAGCAAGATAAAATATATCATATCCACCCATATTATCTCTACCAGTAGTGCTGAAGTATAGCTTATTAGAAGTAGGCGAAACAAATGGTGTTATATCATCGCAAGGAGTATTTACATTCGCCCCACAGTTGATTGGCTCACTCCAACCATTTCCTTCTTTACTTATATACCATATATCTACACCGCCGTATCCATCGGCTCTATCCGAAGCAAAGAAAAGAATATTATTCTTACTATCATAAGCTGGGTGCGATTCCCAAATCAAATGTGGCGATTTTGATACTAAAGAAGTCTTTATCTCAGTTATTATTTCTGATTTTGAATCATAAATTCTAGATTGTCCGATAGTAGCTGCTAACTCTTGCAGTTGCAGGCCACCACTACTCTCAGTGTCATACTTTACATTACTAAGTTGAGTGGATGAAACAATCAACTCATTTGGAGATATATAGACAGGAAATCCGAAATCTCCCTCATAGTCATCGAAAAGCTCGTCACCCACTGTAAAATTGTCGCTTGCTTTGGTGCCAGTACGTGGGTCAATACCCTGGCTAATATTATATATACGCTGATTTTTATCTTTAGAAATAGTTGCGAATGTAGCTTTTTTATTCTTTGAGGATGAGTAAACTACATCGTTCAGGTAAACACCATATTCTTGCTTTTCAGTGTTTAGACCTTCTACTTGCTTTATCTGATAATAGTAGTTCTTACCACTATTGTAGTATGTGGTATCTAACGCTTTCCCCATCCATTCCATAGGTAAGCACTGTGGTGGAGTCACTTCACAATCTATTGATTTATCTTTATTGAAGGGAGGGCGACAAGACACCATCAAAACAGAAAAGAGTATTATGTATATTACTTTCATCAACTAATCTACGAAAGATATAGGTAAATTAATAGCTTTGATTAATCTTTTATTGTAATCTGTGTATGACAATTCAATAGCTCCTAGCTGTTTAGTGAAAGGATTGATGTACTGGGAATCTAACAGCAAATAATTTCTCTCCTTCAACCTTTCTATAAGATAAAAAAATGCACCTTTACTTGCATCCGTAACCGTATTGAACATGGATTCCCCAAAGAATGCACCACCAATAGCAACTCCGTAAAGTCCGCCAACTAGCTTGTCATCCTCGAATGTCTCGACTGAATGGGCCATACCTAAATAGTACAATTGCATATAAGTTTCAATTATTTCAGCAGAAATCCAAGTGTCATCTCGATCAGCACACTTTTCCATAACAGTTCTGAAGCAAGTATCTACCCTATATTCGAACTCATACTTTTCTTCGGAACGTCGAAGGGATTTTGGCTTTTTCGGACTATCTAGTGGTATCACTGCTCTCGGGTCTGGGCAATGCCAATAAATATCACCTTCCTTGTGATCAGCCATAGGGAAATACCCTTGCTTATAAGCTTGGATAAGTACTTCTGGCTTTATAAAACGATTAGTATTGTTTTGCTGATTAGTCATTGTATAATATTAACCAATAAAAAACTTTATTGCTTACTATCCTTTCTTTTTGCAGAATTTATCATTTCTCAAAATTACATATTTTATAGCAGAAACCGTAATGAAAACTTTTTTAGTTACAAATTATACCTCTTGCAACCATACCTCAATACGCCTGATAGTGGCTCTCTTCGAGGTATTCGAATTTCGAAAAATAAGTCGTTTGGAAAGGTGAAAATATTTTTTGGCACAAGCATTGTAAAAGACATAGTAGGAAGAAAGATTTTAGGAAGAAAATATTCACATGGAGGTGAATATGCCTTTTTCGGTGGGCAATAGTGCAAGGATTAGCAGTAATACACCGGCAGCAAGTCATCTAAAGGCGTTGAGAGATTCGACGAAGGAGCTGAATAAGCACCAACTCAATCTATCAACGGGGAAGCAGATTAATAATGCTTCGGATGATATTGCCAATTACCCGACCTCCAGAATATTGCAATCCCGAAATAGTACTTTACAGTCTGCATTTCAGGCAGTAGCCGATGCTGGCAATGTTGTCAATATTATACTAGAATCACTAGACAATATAGCCGATTTGATTACTGAGATAAAGGATTCGACTGCTCAAGCAGCAAGTGGAATACAAGGAACAGACGAAAAAATTGCTCTTTCAAAAGCAGCTTACAGATTGGCCTCACAAATACAAACTATCGTAGATAGCTCTGTATTCGGAGGGAGAAGTCTAATAGATGGAACTTTCTCAGCTAATTTTGTTATTTCAGTCAATGCATCGAATAGTTTGCAAACCCTATCAGTAGATATGGGGACAGCAAACCCAAATTTCAATACGGAATCTGGTTTCTTCGATGTGAATGCCATGGGAATAGCAAACTTTGCAGGAGTTTCAGGGCTCGATTTACGTGAGCTTAATTTGACAAATTCTAGTAATCTTGGGATATTTTCAGATGACAATATAGCTACTACAATGGCGAGTTTGTCAGAAGCTCTGGACAATATCACTAATACAGCTGCTTACGTAGGTGGATTTAGCAAGAGATTAGATTCGCAGTCAGAATTTCTGACTGAGCAGATAACAGGATATAAAGATACAATCAGCAGAATAGAAGACGCTGATGTGGCAAGAGAGCAATTGGAGATTGTCAAAAGGCAATTTATGCAACAAACAGCACTGCAATCGCTATCACAAGCCAATGTATCACCACAATCGTATTTACGATTGTTAGAATAAGAAAATTTGTTCGACATAATTAATAATATTTTCACTAATATATAAGAGGTTAATATGCCTTTTGCATCTAGTGAGAGCGCCAGAATAGTTACGAATATACCTGCGGAGAATGCTTATAATTCTTTGAAAAAATCAGGTTTAGAGATTTCTTTAAGGCAACTAAGACTCTCGACAGGTAAACGGATCAACAACGCATCGGATGACGTTGCGGCTTACATCACTTCAAGAGCTTTACAGGCAAGGAACGGTGCCCTAAAAGCTTCACTTAAAGTGGTTGGCGATGCCAAAAACATCACTAATATAGCTATGGATTCACTTGATAATATCACTGAATTGATAACTTTAATTAAGGATAGTACTTCAGGGGCAGCATCAGGAGCGATGGGAACGGATGAGAAAATCGCACTTGCTAAAGCAGCTTGGAGAATGGCACAACAGATACAAACTGTTGTTGACTCGACGGTATTTGGTGGCAGACAGCTATTGGATGGTACTTACAGCGTTAATTTCTATATTGCAACTAACGCTAATAATGACCTTCTTTCGATGGCAGTCAATCTATCAACTAGTAATCCTGAATTCAATGTAGAAAGTAATAACTTCGACTTGAACTCAATTGCTACAACTAATTTTGCTGGTATCACAGGCCTAGATTTATCTAGCTTGAATACAGTAAGTGATACAGACTTAGGAATCTTTGCTGATTCAGTTATCAATGTCACATTGACATCGTTAACAGAAGCATTAAATAATGTTAGTAAGACAGCGGCTTTTGTCGGTGGTATTTCTAACAGGTTAGATTCTCAAACTTCGTTGATAGAAGAACAAGTAACCAATTACAATGCAGCAATCTCTCGTCTTGAGGACGCAGATGTAGCTATGGAACAATTGTCTCTGATCAAGGCACAATTCTTACAGCAAACATCACTGACTTCGCTTTCACAAGCGAACCAGAATCCACAAGCATTCTTGCAGCTACTGCAACAATAAGAGACCAAGCATTAACTATAATTAAAAAACCGATTTCCTTTATTGGAAGTCGGTTTTTTTTGTTACTAAATGCTTAAATTGGAATATCAATTAATACCATATAACCAGAAAACTATGAAATATACATTACTGCTATTTATTCTGTCATTATTGCAATTATCTGCTCAGACAACCAAATCAATAATTGCGGAAGTTCAACTAGATTCGCTTGTGTCAACTGTAGAAATACTAACAGGCGAGAAACCCTCTGATAGCTTCGGAACAATACCAAACAGATTTACTTCCAATGGGAGAACCTCGGCTTTTATGTATCTAGAACAAAGATTGAAAGATTATGGAATAGGTACAAAAATTGACAACTATAGACCGGGTGGCTACAATGTAATAGGAACGCAAATTGGTACTAAATATCCCGATTCATTATTCATTGTTAGTGCTCATTACGATTCAGTTGATGATTTTTGTGCAGATGACAATGCAAGCGGAACTTCTGCTGTATTGGAAGCGGCTAGAATACTATCCAAATACAAATTTGACTTTACAATAGTCTATGCCCTGTGGGATGAAGAAGAAGATGGACTAATAGGTAGTTCTAATTATGCAAGAACTGCCTCTCAGAATAGTGATAAAATAGCAGGTGTATTGAATATGGATATGATTGGCTTTGACGGAGATGGCGATTACCTGTTCGAAATTCATATTGGTAATACTCCTAAGAATGATAGACTGGCTAATAAAGTGACAGAAATATTAGAAAAGAGTAATTTCAAATTGGAACAATCAGTTCAAATACCCGGTACTAATAGAAGCGATCATGCTTCATTTTGGGCATACAACTTCCCTGCTATTTTGGTCACAGAAGGTTTTTTTAATGATGATTTCAACCCTGCTTATCACAGTTCAGACGATAAATTATCGCTTATGAGATTAGAATATTACCATCAGATTAGTCAGCTAGTGATTGGCACTATGTCAGAATTAGCTGTACTCAGTAATCCAACTTCGGTGGAAAGTTCATTTGATATTACTTTTGATGTTTACCCAAACCCTACTACTGACATCATATATTTGAAGAAAAATACCAATATAGAAATCACTGATATTGCAATTTATAATATGACTGGTAGAGAGCTACTATCATTACCTCCTACTGATAACATCATTAAAGTGGACGTAAGTAATTTATCGACTGGCATCTATACATTAGTAGTAAATACTGCTGATAACCGATACACAAAAACCTTCGTGAAATTCTAGAATTTGTCACAGCGATGACTGAAAGGACGTGACTGTCTCAAAACTGATTATTTTAACACGAAGCTACAAAGATTTGATTTTCTGATTTTTTTACACCGTGGATACAAAGTTCTCGTCACTCAGAGCTAACGTAGTTAGCGAAGAGTCAAGGAAAAAAAATAATTCTTAAATACCCTTTCGGGACTAAGTATCTTTAGCTCTGAGTATTTCTACGACCTAACGGAACTAAATAAAAAATAAAAACGTATTATTGTATGAATAGGAATGAGATTATTTTCAAAACAATATAAGGGTGTAGAATGAAGAAATATATTTTTGCAATAGCATTGGCGTTCGGAATCTTGGCTTTTGCGTCATGTTCTGATGATAGTAGTACAAATCCAAACGAATTGGACGGTGATACTAACCTAGAGGCAACAAAGGTGGGTAGTGAGTTTGGAATAACTTTGAAAATGGAAGGTGACGATAAGGGTGTACTAAGCAAGGTTAAAGATACCGTAGTAGTTACCAAAAGGGAGAATGGTATTACGACACTGAGTGCTAAATTCATAGTCAGTGAGTCAACAATGATTGAAGTTGATACACTACTAGGAATAGAGTTACTGCCAGAAGAAACAAAAAGAGGTATTGTGAATCATTTCCTAAAGCGGTTTGATGCACAGTTGGATACGACCGATATGGAAAATATCACTATAACTACAGAAATCAAAGTGAAAGCAACAGACAAAGGAATACAAGACTTTGTTTATAGCAAAGGAAACACGAATAAACCATTTACTCTGATAAAATATGATGACGGTGTGGGCGATTCTTACTCTTTCACTTCAGATGATGGAACAACATACACTAGAAAAATAGTTTCCAAATCTACAGAAGATGATTACCCACTAGTATTTTGGAACATAAAAGTCACAAAAGTAGATGAAACTCAACCGAATGACCCTTTACTTAAAACTGTATCATATTACACAAATCACAAATTTGGATTAGTGGGTATAGAGCTAGAAACTATAAATGGAAAAAAAGTTAAAATTGACGTATTACCTTGGGCAATTCTAAATTAGATTAACAATAAGTGATAAATAATATTTTAGAGACTGTTTGAAAAAAGCAGTCTCTTTTTTTTTATAGAGTACTTGCCGCCAGTTTTTACTGAAGGGTTCTTTTGGTAACACATACCTACATTGGACTTCAGACCCCAAATTATGCCGACACGCTCGGGCATTATGGAATGCTTCTTAACCTGGGCTCTACGGACACTGCGTGTCCTCTGAGTGACGAATAACGTGTAGCCCATTTCAAAGTGGGTCTGGAGGAGGGGATAGTAACGTCCATTAAGAGTTCTCACTTTAATAAAAAAAAAGACTGTCTAATATTTTAAGACAGTCTTATATTCGATTATTAATATCTAGCTATCAATTATAAGAATTGACCAAAGCTAACTATACTTCTTTTTCTATGAGTCAAAGCGGATTCTTTGAAAGCGATTTCTCTAGTTTCCTTTACTTCTTCGCTTCTTTTGATATTGAACAACATAAGGTTATCTATTTTCAATTTGAGTAGTCTCAAAGATGTTAAACTCTCTTCCATTTGTTCTCTGATTGTGGTATTAGCATTCTTTATAACTTTGCCAGCATTTTCGAGCAGATTAAAGTAATACCCAACTCCACTTTCTAGATTCTCTGCGAAGGTTCTCAAATACTTTTGCTCTTTTTCAGTAGGAGCTCTTGTAGCTTCACCCACCTTAGTTTTCAGAAAGTCTATATATAAGTTTAACTCTTTGACAAACATGTGTGGTCTATCTGAGCGAGATATTATATTTTTTCTACCATATATATGACCTACCATGTCGTGCATGCTTATTAGTTTATCGTAATATGCCATATTTGGGCCAGGACATATTGATACACCAGCACCCTCTACTCTTGTTTCTAAACCATGAGCTATAAGAGCAGTAGTCCCTAATCCCACACAAGTACAAGACCTATCTACTACTTTGTTGTACTCGAATTGATACTCGTTTTCAGGAAGTTGTTGTTCTTTCAAAGATTCAATTTTCAATCTTTGGTATTGTCTAGAAGCAGTACAAATTGCTTTCTCACCAAATTCTTTGTTGAGCTGCACATAGCCCTTAGGACAAGAACTACCAGGGCGACCTTTGTTTAGATTTTCATCTCTTTCTTTGTCTTTAGTATTGCCTCTCATACTATTGAAAGGTACACCAAGTGGCGAAATACCACTCAAATACAAGTCTTTTTCAGTAGCTTTTACCAACTGAGCTCTAGTTTCATTATCTACTGTAGTCACAGATGGTACTAGTAAGAATGGTGTTCCCCATCCTATCGAATCCATACCGTAGTAATCAAGTAGGAAGTTATGTTCTTCTGCAGTACCTACGCCACCTTGTGCCGTTATTCTCATTTCTAGTTTGACTTTGGGAACTGGTCGTAATTTTCTTTCCAAAGCAGGTTGTAAGACGCTATATACATCATCATATAGCTCTTCTCTTCTTTCTTTGAACTCTTCCAATGCAGGACCTAAAAGGAAACCATCAGTTGCAAAAGCGTGACCTCCACAGTTTAGACCAGATTCTATTCTGTACTCAGACACCCATATTCCTTTCTTTGCAAGATATTTACCTTGGATAAGAGCAGAGCGGTAATCACTGACCTTTAAGATTATCTTTTTAGTAATCTCACCGTTCTCATTTGCATAGAAATCATCGAAATTCTCCATGTAAGAGAAAAGTCGTGGATTCATACCAGCCGAGAGTACTATCCCAGATTTCAGATTACTTAGTGCATAGCCACGCAAAGCTGCGTGAGCATCGTTGTATTCAATTGGTAGTTGTTGTTTCTTGACGTAGTTCTCTTTGTCAACTTTAGTCATAATATTGACGTCTATACTACCCATCTTTACGTTTTCTTCAATCCAAGATTTCAGTTCAGTTAGATCTGATACTTTAGCTACTAATTCGTTGAACTCTTGCTTTATTTTCGATGTATCAGGCAATAGTTTGAAATACTCTTTTAGTTCTTTGCCTTGATTTACTGTTACGTCTTTTAATTTTTCGAATTTCTTTTCAGCGAATTCATTTATCAAATTCAGATATGCCGTAATACGGCGAGCTCTCAGATCTTCGGCTTTTTTTGTTATTTCTACGTAAGGTACACCGAATTTTTCACTATACATCTTCCGCAATCTTTCGAGCAACATATCATCAACTAGTGATATGACAGAGTCAATCCCAAGATGTGCTACTTTGAGAGGTGTATCGATAGTGAATCCAATTCCCATAACGGGTATATGAAATGAATGTGGTTTTGCCATAAAATTTTACTTTAATTAATTCTCAATTCTAATACTAAGTCTGTAAGTATAAAGACTATATCATAATATAATAACGTGCCAGTGTGCAAATCAGTCTATATAAATCTATTGTTTTGCCAAAATAAATATATATAAGTCACAATATTAACGAAAATTTACAAAATTTAATTAATAATTACAAATTGATTTGAAAAGTTAGTAATTAATCCCCCAATCAAAGTTCTATAATTTTGCTAATCTCTACTGTAATAGATGAATCTGGTATTCGCTGTATAGAAAACATCTTTAACTTAGCTCCCTTACAATCGAGTATTACCATATATCCATTCCCTACGAACTTATGTCCAATTACTTTAGCTTCTGTACCAGTCGAAGCTAATGAAATTGCTTGCGGGGAAATGCAAACCTTATTTGCACTCAATTCAAAATGATCAAAGAAGGTTTTGTTCAATTCACCTTTTTCTATTATCTCTGTTTCACTAAAAAAACGAGCAGAGTGATCATTGATCGGTCTTTTGTAGAGTTCTTCCGGATTTCCTCTAGCTCCTATTTTACCTTCGTCTAGTAATATCACCTCATCTGCTAAATCAAAAGAATCATCTGCATCGTGGGTTATCATAATAGTAGGGAGCTTTTCCTTATCTAGAATATTTTTCAAATCAACTTTTAATCTTTCTTTGGTGTGCTTATCTAGATTACTGAATGGCTCATCTAACAAAAGTAATCTCGGTTTTGAAGCTAATGTTCTGATAATAGAGATTCTTTGTTTTTCGCCGCCTGATAGTTGATGTGGATAGCTTTTTAGTTTATCTTCTAAACCTAGCATTGCCAGATATGACATTACAACTTCCATTCTCTCTTTCTTAGGTAGCTTATCCATTCCGAATACAATATTATGATAAACATCAAGGTGTGGAAATAGCGAATGGTTCTGAAATACATAGCCCAGATTCCGCTTTTCTGGTTTAATGTAGCTATTATCCGAGGTTAGCACTTCTCCATTAATAGATATACTACCACTATTTGGTATTTCTAATCCAGCTATCAATCGGAGCATAGTTGTTTTCCCACTACCTGATTTGCCAATTAAAGCTAACCGTGAATGAGCTTCCATTTCAAACGAAATACCTCGCAATACTTCAGTTTTTCCAAATGATTTTACTATGTTTTTTACTTGCAAAAAGCTCATTGTTCTTTCTTTGATTTCACAAAAAATATAATAGGCAATATAGAAATAGCTACGATAGAAAGCGAATAAATCGAAGCATCTTTTACCATCTCGTTTTTAGCATATTGGTACGCAATAGTCGAAAGCGTCTCATAATTGAAGGGTCTGAGTATAAGAGTCAGAGGTAGCTCTTTTAATATCTCTACAACTGCTACTAACATTGCTGTTAGTATAGCTGGTTGAATAATTGGTAATTCCACTTTCCAGAATGTTTTAAAATTACCATTCCCAAGCAACCTAGAAGTATCGTAGGAATTCATGCCTAGCTTATCCGTAGTTGATTTGATTGGTGAGTAAGCAGTAGCCATAAATCTGATATTATAGGCATATATCAATACAATCAAAGTCCCAAATCCGAATATACCGAATGAGGCTTTTAATCCAGATAAAAAGAATAGCATAGATACAGCGATGATAGCACCGGGTATTGCATATCCAATCGTGGAAAGTGATATTAGTTTACTCACCCATCCGAATTTACCAGTTCGTTCACCATAGATTAATGATAGAGAAACGATTACAATCACTGACCCAGCCGCAACTGCTAAAAATACGGTATTCATCATTGCCACAATATAAGCGAAGAAATCGACTGAATGATATGTAGTTATCGCATTATATACTAACTTTGCAATTGGGAATATAAACCCTATTAGAACTGGTATAAAACAAACTACCATCGCTAATATAGAACCGAAGAATCCCTTTCTCTTTTTAGTGAGATTAGCATGATTTCCTTCTTCGTAGTATTTTGCTTGCCTTCTGAAAACACGTTCAACATAAATAAATATGAATGAAATTGAGAATAAAATAAGTGCTAAACGAAGTGCTGTTCCCAAGTCATTTAGTCCAAACCAAGTTCTGAAAATACCTGTCGTGAAGGTTTGAATACCGAAAAAATCCATTGCCCCATAATCATTCAGGAGTTCCATATTCACAAGGAAAAGTCCCGATACGATAGCTGGCCTTGATAATGGAATTGCTATTTTTCTAAAAATAGTAGAGCGTGATTTGCCCATTATCTCAGCAGATTCGATGAATGATCGATTGTTATTCTCGAATGAATCTAAGCAAGTAAGATAGATATATGGGTAAAGTACAGAGGACAATATGGGAATTAGATAGTAGATTTTGAATATATCGAAGTATATTTCCTTTATCCCAATGCCGAATAGATGTTCTGTAAGTAAGTAAAACTCCCCCCCGAAACTAAAAATATCACCATATAGAAACGCAATAATATATGTAGGAATAGATAATGGAAGTACCATCATCCATTTCAAACTCTTGGAGAATGGAAACCGGTAATTTGCTATAAGCCATGCTGGGAGTACTGCAAACAGTAAAGTACAAAGAGACACACCGGCTGCTAATATAACAGTATTAAGCAAATAAGTCTGTATCAAGCCATCAAATATTTCATTCCAACCGTCACCGACCGTTTCGAATATGGAGAGGAATATACTACCTAATGGAATAAGAAGCACAATCGAGAAAACAACTGAAAGAATCAACCATAGTTTCGAAGATGACTTCCATTTTATTTGAAAATTATTGCCCAATTAGTATTTAAATTTCTCAGTTAATTATTAGTAATTCTGCGTTTCCCGTCTCTACAAAAATACGCTTTAATTGAGACTTACAAAGGAAATTAGTAATCTTGGATTATGAATAAAAAGTTAATTACCAGAAAATAATGTAAAAAAATTACAAATTCGTTTTTATTTATAAAAAATATATTTATCTTGTGATAGTTTTTGGCACAATAATTTCTAAGGGTCTCCGAATTTATGATAAAAATTGATAATGTACTAATTGATCATGAGGTTTTAAACGCCCATTTTGCTTGCGACATAGCTAAATGCAAAGGAGCGTGCTGTACGTTCGAAGGTGATCATGGTGCACCAGTATTAAAAGAAGAAGTAGCAGAAATAGAGAAAAATCTAGAAGCAGCTAAAAAATATCTTGATGAACGTTCATTAAGAATTATAGAAGAAGATGGATATATAGACGAAAAGCCAGATGGACTATACACAAGATGTATAGATGACAAAGATTGTGTTTTTGTTTTTTATGATGGCGATGTAGCCAAATGTGCGATAGAAAAAGCATATCACAATGGCGAGTCGGATTTCAGAAAACCAGTATCATGTCATTTATATCCTCTCCGAGTGGGTGATTTTGGTGGTGATTATATCTATTATGACAAAATAAAGGAATGCAAACCCGGCAGAATAAACGGCCGAGAAAAGGAAATACACCTAGTGGATTCAGTAAAAGATGCACTAGTTAGACGATTCGGAAAGAAATGGACAGAAAAATTTATAAATCAAGTCAAGTAATATATGGGGGAACATATTGAAACTTGGATTAAACATGAAGACGAGTCTCTCGCAGACTCTCACACCGCAGCAAATACAATATCTTAAACTGTTACAGTTGCCTCTGATACAGTTAGAGCAGCACGTACAGCAACAAATAGAAGCCAATCCAATGTTGGATGATGCTTCTTTTGATGATGATGAATTTGATATTGATCATGTTCCAATTACTAGGGAAGAAGAGAACAGCTCTGTTCGTGAAGAAATGCTAGATAGACCCGAAGAAGCTAAGCAATTCGATGAATCTAATGACCCCTTCGAATTCCAGAAATTGCTTTGGGACGGCACAACTGACGCAGACAGAAACTCCAACTATTCTGGGAATGATGATGATGAAGACAATGAAATGCCCTACAAATCATCAACTACAGAATCTGAGAGTCTAGTATCTCAACTTAGATTATTAAAATTGTCTAAAGAAGAATATGTACTCGGTGAACAGATAATTGGAAATATAGATAATGACGGTTACCTCCGCCGTGATTTGAAAGAAATCGTATTCGAAACTAATCAACTATTAGCTGAACTAAACTATCAGCTAGAAAATAGCTTCAATGAAATAAAAGAAGAAACCCCCATTGACTACAGTAATCCAGCTAAGCAATTTGCACTAGAGGATGAAGAAAGGGAGTATATGAATAAGATTAAGAATATACTTCCAATACATAGTAATGGAGTTAGTACAGAGCAAATACAAGGTGTTTTAGAAGAAAATGGATCTTTAGATGAATCCGAAATTAATTCCATTCTTGATTTCGAGCCATTCGAAGAAGTGACAATGAAACATGCTGAGAAAGTTCTCTATTCTGTACAGCACTTAGACCCTCCAGGGATTGGTTCTCGTTCAATACAGGAATGCTTACTCTCGCAGTTAGATGCCATAATGGAGCCAAATGAGTATGAAGATTTATCTTATGAGATAATAGAGAATTATTACGACCAATTTATGAAAAAGCACTATGCTGCTATAATTAAAGAATTGGCGATAACTGAAGATATTTTGAAAAAAGTATTAGATGTAATACGTGGATTGAATCCGAAACCAGGTGGACACGACTATCAGAACGAAATAAATACCGTTACTCCTGATTACATAGTATTGAAAGAAGAAGAGACAGGTGAGTTACTTATCTCACTTAATGATAATACAATTCCAGAGCTTAGATTAAACAAAGCTTATGAGAAAATGCGTAAAGAGGTGAAATACCGAAAGTTTAATCAAGAAACGCGAGATTGGATTCGTAAGAAATATGATGATGCTAAATTCTTAATCCAAGCAATAAAGCAACGTAAGCACACTATGCTAATGGTGATGACTGCAATTGCACACTTGCAAAAGGATTTTTTTGAGGTTGGTGAATTAGGTATTAAACCACTTATTTACAAAGCCGTAGCTGAGGAAACAGGTTTAGATATTTCTACTGTTTGTCGTATAGTTAATGGCAAATATGTGAGAACGGATTTTGGAACTTATGAGCTTAAGTATTTTTTCAGTGAGTCACTACCAAACGATGAAGGAGAAGAAGTATCAACTCGTATAATCAAACAAAAATTAAAAGACGTAATAGAAGCTGAAGATAAACGTAAACCACATAGTGATCAGAAACTAAGTAAGTTGATGAAAGACTACGGTTTCAATGTAGCTCGTAGAACGATTGCAAAATACCGTGAGCAACTAAAAATACCAGTTGCACGATTAAGAAAGGAACTTGTGTGAGTTTATTAGAAAAATTCGCCAGTATAGAACATCATTTCAGGCCACTTCTGGCTTACTTACCAGCTGATGCAGCTGCGAGAATCACGTCCTATGGCAAAACCAAGTTCATGAAGAAATATGTAAATGATATTCCTGACGAAAGAGTAGTATTTCGAAAAGATCAATCTGTTAAATTATGGGATATTCGGTTCAATGCACCAATATTCAATGCGGCAGGAATGTTCAAACTAGGCAAGGGTTACCATGTAGTGGCTAAACAAGGGGCTGGTGCATTCTTAGCTGGTACTACAACCTATCTTAGCCGTGAAGGAAATACTAAATACAAGACGACTCATCCTTTTTTACCTTTCCCTCGTTCACAAGCAGCTATAAACTGGTTGGGGTTACCTAACCCTGGGCACGAAGTAGTAGCTAATAGATTGAGTAAAATAGAAAGAGTTAAGAACTGCCCAATTGGGATTTCCCTATCTTATGATCCTATCGATAACAAAGAAGTTGCTCTAAAAAATATGGTTTTGGGCTTAGAAATGTACGAACGAGCTGGAGTAGATTTCATTGAAATAAATGAGAGTTGCCCCAATGTTGAAGGTAAGTCTGTTAGCAACAATCTAGAGCCAGAGCTAATAGATAGACTAGAGTATATCTCTCAGAATTTTATATCAAAACTAAACCGCAATCTACCTGTTTTAGTTAAGTTGTCAAATGATACTAATATCAATCAAGTTGAAGATTTGGTACGAATACTTGTAGATTTGAGATATTCAGGAGTGAATTTTGGTAATACTTCTACTCGATACAAGGAATTAGAAACTAGTATCAGACGAAAAGAGCTCCATCACTACTATTATTTCTATAATACTTTTGGTGGTGGATTGTCAGGTGAACCTCTCCGATTAACCTCGCTCGAACTAGCTAGCAAAGCAATAAAGTCGATTGCAAAGATTAACCCTCCTAATGAATTTCATGTAATTCGGACAGGTGGTATAAGTTCCATCAGTGATATAGAGCAATCTATTCAGAATGGCATACAACTAAATCAGTGGTACACTGGTTACTTTAAGAATTTTGGATTGTACGGACACGACCTCTACAAGAAGCTGTTAGATTAGAAAAACAAGAAGACCTATTATCGGCTGCTACTTGTCGCAGAGATGGTCGCTGTAGAAATCATCAACATAGTCATAGCTGCTTGCATCTGAATCAGTGCTTGATTAGTAGCACCACCAACAGAATTCTCTGCTGTTAGTTCTTCTATTCTTTTCGTAATTTTCTTCTTATTTGCTTTATTGCCAAATACTTCTTTTTCCAAATTACAATTCAGCAATACGCTCAATAAAAATAGATTATCTTCATTTTGGGCAGAGTGGTTATTGTCAACTATATCGATTAGTTCGGCTTTTACTCTATTCTCCAAAGTACTATCTACCATCGGGTAGTGAGTAGTCGGAAATAGCCACATAACCTTACCTTCTTGCTCTTTTAATATTCCTTTGGACATTAAATCAATTACGATTCCATCTTTCAGCTTTCTAGTTAACCTAGCTAATTTATAAACTACATTAACAGCTTTTTTATTAGTTATTTCCTCTATTAACGTTAAAGCATCATTCATCAGGAAATTGTCGGTCGGACTATTGTCAAGTATATTTACTTTATTATCAACTAATTCGATTTTCTTTTTCTGGGTAAGTTGTAATAAAACTCCACCAGCCAAGGCGTAATTAAGCCGCATAGAGTCAGTCACCCATTTACCAGTGTCATCGTCAAGTGCTATTAGTGTAATTTTCTCGAGTATAGATAATTCCATAAGCTATCCTATTCTTTATAAAGGCAATATAAGAATTAAAAATTAAAATATCAAAATTCTTTTCGTCCTATCTTTTTTATGGGAGTAGTTTCTCTATTCCGCCAAGCATGTCTTCCTATAACTGAAATCAATATGAATGCCAAAATAATTGCTATGTAACCTATACTCTCATTTACTTCAAATTGCTTGACTGAAATAGCGATAAATCCCCAAACACCAACTAATGCGGCTTCTCTTAAATTTCTTTTTGATAATAAAACAAGGTAGATAATCATCGCTATCATAAGCTCAATAATAGCCAATAATTCAACTACTCCTGCTGCTAATCCCAAATTTAAACTAGTAAGAAATGCGGAAAAATTAACTACAGAAGCCAATATAACCCAACCGAAGTAGAAAGTAATAGGCCACCAAACGAAAAGCATAATCCGCAATGGTGCATCCCAAATCTCTAATCTATGTCTAATAACTAGTTTGGAAAGTGAAATTAGGAGCAAGACCATAAAGAACACGGACATTAGTAACCATTCATTCACCCAAGCAATAATCCACATAGTATTAGCTAGATTAGAAACAGCGAACCACAAACCTGTTTCTTTAACATTAGTATTGTCTTTCAGTTTAAAAACTGAATACCACTGAAATCCGATAAACCCAATTAACATAGTATAGATAAATCCCCATATTGCAAAGGCGTATCCAGAAGGAGTAACGAGTGTTGTGTATCTAGAACTAATATCACTTACTGTATCACCACTTATAACATCAGTACTTGATAGTATATTAACATATATCACAAGAAGAAAAGTAAGTGTATTCAGTATAACTAAAGTTCTTGGTTTCATAATTGTTTCTCAGAATTGTTGTATTTTCTATAACTAAAACTAAACAATAATATTGCTTAATTGTAGTAAAGAAATAATATAAACGATGATTTATTTATCTTTATATTAGGAACTAACCAAAAACAAAATACAAAAAAGTATGATAAAACAAGAAATAGAAAATATAGAACTCGGCTATCTTACCTCTGACGATTACGAAGAACTAAAAAATGCAATGATAGAATCGTACGCAAATATGCCGCACGACTATTGGGAAGAATTCCAGATAAAAACTCTAATAGATAAATTCCCTGACGGTCAAGTAGTTATAAGAGTGAATAACCAACTAGCAGGTTGTGCCTTATCTATACTAGTTAACTCGGCTAAAGTAGAAAGCAATCACACATACAACGAAATAACTGGCAACTGTACATTCAGCACCCACAAGCCAAACGGTGAAGTGCTCTACGGTGTAGATGTATTCATCAAGCCTGAGTTCCGTGGACTTAGATTAGCTAGACGGCTTTATGATTATAGAAAAGAGCTCTGCGAGAAATTAAACCTAAAAGGAATTGCCTTCGGTGGGAGGATACCTAATTACCACAGATACGAAGACGAAATATCTCCAAAAGAATACATAGAAAAAGTACGTAGAAAAGAGATAGATGATCCTGTTTTGAACTTTCAGATTTCAAATGATTTCCATCCATCTAGAATACTTAAAGGATATTTGGAAGGTGACAAGCAATCAAGTGAATATGCTGTACTGCTGAAATGGGATAATATATATTACGAGAAGAAATCGAAAGAAGCTGTTTCTCAGAAAAAGATAGTACGATTGGGACTTATACAATGGCAGATGAGACCATATAATGACCTTGAAGAATTGATGCAACAAGTAGAGTATTTTATAGATACTGTTTCAGGTTACAGGTCAGACTTTGCACTATTCCCAGAGTTTTTCAATGCGCCGCTAATGGCAGAAAATAATCATCTTTCCGAATCAGAAGCAATTCGTGAGCTAGCAAAACATACTGAGATTATAGTTCAGAAAATATCAGAACTAGCTATATCTTACAATATAAATGTAATAACAGGAAGTATGCCTGAGATAAAGGACAATCTCTTGTTCAATGTCGGGTATCTATGTCGCCGTGATGGTACTACTGAGAGATACGAGAAGCTACACGTCACTCCAGATGAAGCACGTATATGGGGTATGCAAGGTGGGTATGAGCTAAAGGCATACGACACAGATTGCGGAAAAATTGGAATTCTGATATGCTATGACGTAGAGTTCCCAGAACTTAGTCGCCTATTGGCTGATGAGGGTATGGATATACTTTTCATTCCCTTCCTAACAGATACACAAAATGGTTACTCTCGTGTCCGTAATTGTGCCCAAGCAAGAGCAATTGAAAATGAGTGCTATGTAGCAATAGCTGGTAGTGTTGGTAATTTGCCAAAAGTACATAATATGGATATTCAGTTCGCTCAATCAATGGTATTTACTCCTTGCGATTTTGCTTTCCCAGCTAGTGGAATAAAAGCAGAGGCAACTACTAATACTGAGATGATACTAATTGCTGATGTTGATATAGATTTACTACGAGAGCTAAATCAATTCGGTAGTGTAAAGAACTTACGTGATAGAAGAAAAGATTTATTCACTTTGAAGAGAAATAAGTAACTATTTTAAGAAATTATTGTTTAACCATTAGTTTTTTTTAACAAATCAAAATTTTAGAGATATGAAAACACTATTACTTCTAATATGTGCTAGCATAGCACTATCAATAAACACTTATGCTCAAAAGACAGGAAGTTTCGATGAAAATATTACTTTTAATGGAGAGCAAAGAACTGTTTCTTTCTATGTCCCATTAAATTATAGTCCGGATTCTACTTATAAACTAATGGTTGGACTTCATGGAGCTGGTGACAATTCGAGTAATTACAGAGCGGCCATTCATAGTACATTAAAATGGGAAACAGTAATACCTAATACTATTTTCGTATATCCTGATGGTGGAAGTGATCAGTCAAGAGATTTTTATGCTCCCGCTGGCGATGAACAAATTATAAATGAAGCTATAAGTAAAGCTAAATCATTATATTCAAATATAGATAATAACGAAATAATCTTACAGGGTTTTTCACTCGGAGGACGTAGTGCTTTGATTTTTGGATTAGACAATCCAGATACGTTTAAAGGTTTAGTTCTGAATACTCCAGCAATTCAAGGTATTTATGATTTAGAAAATAAACTGGGTCTTGATTATTCAATTAATTACAAGAACTCAAGTAAAATACCAATTGCTATAGTTCACGGGGAAGATGATTTCGCTTATTTAGAAATCAATCAAAAATTAGAAAAGAAAATAATTAAAGAAAATGGGATAGTATATAGAGTTCAAATTACAAATATGCCACATACAATACCACCATCTCAAATTGAAGTTAATTTCTTCAACTTTATAAATAATCCATATCGTGATGGTGTAGATATTCAAATGGTTGAATTGGATATGCCTCAAAGGACTTGTGATAATACTCTTACAACAAACTTATTAATCAGAAATTTTGGGGGTATAACTTCGGGAAAAATAAATGTGAAAGTAATAATCAATGGCAAAGTCAAGGAATTCACTCCCGATATTACTCTAGATCCATATAAAGCACTAACTATTTCACTAAATGATGATGATTTAGCCCTTCTAAGTGGTAAAAATAATATTGAAGTTATTGCCGAACCTTCAACTGGAACAGATTTGAATGTAAATAACAATTCGATTTCTGGTGAAATTTATATGTATGATGAATCAATAAGTGAATCACTAATCATGGGTTTTGAAGGTAATGAAAAACATTATGAAGATTGGTTCAATGAATCAGAAGGTAATTTACTTACTTGGTCTGTCGATAGCGATGTTTCTAAATCTGGTAATAATTCCATGTCAACATTCAATACGGTTTTGCTTTTTACTAGTCAAGGTCTTTCAGAGGATTTACTTTCTCCATATTTTGATTTAACTCAATTAGAAAATAAATCAGTTATCTTCGATTACGCATTTAATTATCACAAATATACGCCACCATATTTCACACAAGACGTTATATTTACTGATACTTTAAGAGTATTTATTTCTAATGATTGTGGTGATACTTATGACTTATTATTCGAAAAATCTGGTGCCGAATTAGCTACTGCTGATGAACCAATTGTAAACCCTTTGGACATAACTTCAGCTATATTTGTACCAAATAATGATGAGTGGGGAACTATTAATATAGATTTATCAGATTATAGTTTTCAATCAAATTCAACTTTGAAATTCTCGTTAGTTTCAGGTCAAGGTGGCACTATATACTTAGATAATATTAGAATCGGCGATGCTTCTTCATCAGTTGAGTCAGTCAAAGAGAAAACAGTTTCTATTGCACCTAATCCGGCAAGAAATGAAATAACAATAAACGATACGAAACCTACCGCAGAGACAAAATATACTCTCACTTCATTAAATGGCACTGTTATTGACAGTTTTAATATAGAAGGTCTGAAGAGTATTAATGTCAATAGTCTTAATAGTGGAGTTTACTTCATAACTAAAACAATTGGTAATACTAAAGAAACGCATAAGTTCATAAAAGAATAGTCTATATATTAGATGACTAATAAATGAAATATTATAACAAAGCATTAAGTAATTATATGAGCTTCAAGGGAAGGGCTAGGAGAAGAGAATTCTGGCATTTTTTCCTTACAAATTTCATTGCTTACTTAGTGCTTTCTGTTATAGAAGTAGAATTAGGCATAGCTTATTATCTGACGCTAACATACCTAGCATTTATATTTATACCTACTATCAGTGTCACAGTTCGTAGATTTCATGATTTGGGTAAATCGGGTAAATACGCTTTACTTTATCTCCTGATATTCGTAGGGGCTGTTATGATAATGTACTACACCATCCAGGAAGGCGACGAGGGTACAAATAAATATGGTGAAAGCCCGAAGGCTTAGTCACCTATTCCTTGATGAATTTTTGTCTATTTACTTTCCCCGATTCTGTCGTAATTTCTAGTATATAGCTCCCCGAAATTAAACCTGTAATGTCAATTTTCAAAGAAGCATTATTACTTGTTTCTACATTTTCCCCATGTATATTGTAAATGTTATAGCCATTATAGCCTACGCTAGAGCTTACTTCTAAGTATATATAATCATTCAGAGGGTTAGGATAAATATATATTTCTCTATTATAGTAATTAACTTCAACTGATGTTTGAGTTTTATTAGTCAACCATTTGAAACCATTTTCCAAAAGTCCCCAATCGCTCTCTACATCATCTAACTCAGCTGCAAACTCAGTTCCGTCTCTATCATCACTTTCTTCTATTTCAAGGTGTGGCCCGATGAGTAAGACCTTCCCTTTTTCATACTCAAAATTGATAATAGCAAGAGTGTTTTCTGCAGTATCCCAAGTAGCGATTGTATCTACCTCAACTCCCACATTCGGTTTGAATATAGGACCACCGTAATATAGAACTGAATTTTTAACTGGTTCGTCTTTACCGATAGGATTGTTTTTATTAATTGTAATCCCAGTCATTGAGTAATTAGGCCAAGGGGCAATGTATTTCAATGAGCCGAATGTCATTCCATCAAATAATGCCAATTCGTAGGGATAAATTTCATTTTCCCAAGCCACAGCTTTTGAAGCGAAATAGGCACCAGCGCAAATACCAATAAACCCACCACCATTTGCGACATAACTACGGATTTCATCTACTGCATCTAAACTAATAGCTAACTGATAATTATATGCATACCCACCTGGGAAGACAATAGACAGAGCTTCCTTGTTCCAAGTGTCAGCATTCAAATCAGCAGCGTATAACCGAATATGAGTTACATTTTGGTAATCGAAAAAGTGCTCCAAAGCAATAATCCCATCTTCCCAAGTCCCATCATCAGAGTAAATTAATACATCTTGTGATTGGGCGCTGAAAGATAGGATTATAAATGTAATTGTCGTTATTACTAAGTTTCGCATTAGGTTTTGTATTTTGATTAATAACTTTGTCTAATATAATGACTTTTTTAGTCACAATTATTTTATAAATTCAGTAAAAAGAGAGTACGTATGGAAGAAAAGATAATAGTAAGATGTCCTTGGTGTGGAGATGACACACTATATATGGATTACCATGATAAGGAATGGGGGAAACCACTTCATGATGATCAGCAGTTATTTGAATTTTTGATATTAGAGTCTTTCCAAGCTGGACTGAGCTGGATAACGATACTAAGAAAGAGAAAGAATTTCCGAAAAGCTTTCGATAATTTCGATGCAAAGAAGGTAGCGAAATATGGTGATAAGGAAATAATAAGATTACTGGCTGATAGTGGAATAATAAGAAACCGATTGAAAATTGAGGCGGCAATTAACAACGCCAATATCTTTCTTGAAATTCAGAAAGAGTATGGTTCGTTCGATAAGTATATCTGGCAGTTTGTAAATCACAAACCTATATTAAATAATAGAAAAAGTATGTCGGATATTCCGGCCATTACTCCCGAAGCAACACTAATGAGCAAAACACTAAAGAAGCGAGGATTTAAGTTCATAGGGCCTACTACTAGCTATGCTTTTATGCAAGCAACTGGAATGGTGAATGATCACTTTATAGGTTGTGATTTTTATTAAATAACTAATTTTATTTTCCTACTTTATTTTATATATTGGAATTATCAATTTTTAAAATTCTTCCAAAAGAGGTTAGAGATGAAACTAGTTACTCTTTTAGTATGTGTGTTAATCTTATCTACACAGCTATTTTCTCAGCAATATACAAATAGTAATATGCCAGTTCTTGGCGATTCTGTTGCTATTAGAACTAATAATGATTTGACAGTCTTCGAACCCGGTGAAGGTGGCGAGAACGTCACTTGGGATTTCACAACTATCAAATATGGTGGAGAAGATTACTTCAACTTCGTTAGTCCTGCTAGTACCCCTTTCGGTGATGAATTCTCAGATGCAGTAATGTGTGGTGTTTCAAGCGGTGAGTCTTACCAATATTACAGCTCAATTATGGATAAAATGGAAATAAGTGGTTTTGGAAGTAGTCTAGATCCAAATAGTAATATTTTAGCATTCTTTGACCCACCAATTAACCAATTTAATTTACCCTTGAGTTTTGGAACAAAACAAAGCAGCACCTATAAGGGAAAATATGTATTCGGAGGAAATGAATTTCCCTTAACTGGGACTGTAACAACTGAAGTAGACGGTAAGGGTACTCTAATAACAGGTGCTGGTACTTTTGACAATGTGCTTAGAATACATGTAAAGATAGCTGAAACGGGTCTTGCAGCTCAACAAGTTGATAAATATCTCTATGTTTCTGAAGATTATAAATTCTGGTTGGCACTACACGAAGAGGTGTCTGCATTGGGCGATATCAATATTCAGAAGTGGTATGCCGTTAACCCTTTGAAAATATCTCAAGCATCTGTTTCGATAGATACTGAAATGAAAACGCTTCAAGTATTCCCCAACCCAACTGATGACATGATTACTATCAACTCAGTAAATAGTGTTGAAACTATTCAGCTATTCGATGTTATGGGTAAAATGGTGGCTTCTATTAATTTGAATGGAGTTACTAGACATCAGATGAATGTATCAGGTCTGAATACTGGTGTTTACAATGTTGTAACATCATCAAATGGTGAATTGACTACAACGAAATTTATCAAAAAATAGTTAGCCGATAACACTATTACGATTTTTTAAGCCGGCTTTTTGTCGGCTTTTTTTATACTGGAGATAAAATTATGCTACGATTACTATTCCTGTTACTATTAGCGTTACCATTGAATGCAGTCGAGCCATTCGCTGGGAGTTTTGATTTACATGCTACACTTAGTTTTAATAACGGTAACACAAGCCACGATACTATCAACTACTATTTCACAGAGTCGAAGTCTGCTATCTACATACATACTCCGAGCAATCAACCAGATATGAAGATAGTCTTTGATTTCGTCGATTCTACTATTACTAGCTTGTTCGAGATAAAAGGAAAGAAGAGTGGGTTTATACTACCAATGGATGAGAAACATTGGCCCGGTTTGCCAGAATCTCATTCCAATACGAGCACTTTAACTAATCAAGAATCGCTCTATACTGGCGAAACAAAAGATGTAGATGGGTACGTTTGCAAAGAAGCAAAAGTTGAAGATGAGAACTATGAGGTGACTCTTTGGCTATGCGAGAGTATAGAACTCTCTATGCTCCAAGTCCTCAGTTACCAAAGCGTAGGCAAAGGTAAATCGAAGAGAGAGCTAGAGATGTTCAAGAAATTTGGAATAAACTCACTACCACTTATCTTGGATTTGAAAAGCAAGACTGGTAAAGCGGATGTTAATATTAGAATAGTTAATATTCGTGATGAAGTACCTGAGTCTATATTCAGTACCGAAGGACATAATCTTATGAAAGTTGAAGATTAACCCTCAACCACATATTTTATTTGCTCTAACATAGCAGGCATTCCATCTTGTGAGTGCTTCATATTTTCTTCGCTTTGGAAGCCTTCTTGGTACCATGTGAAGACTGTTTTGCCATCCCCAATATCATCAATTTTGTATGTTATAATCTGATAGTTCTCTGGTATATCTTCCGCACCCGAAAAACCACTCCAATAGTTGTATTTGAGTAATTTATTTGGCTCGTTTTCTAATACATTGCCCTTGTCTTTGTACTGGTGTCCTTCGTATTCCCCTTGGAAAATAATAGGACTGCCAACTTTCCAATCTGTTATAGTTTCAGTACCGTACAGATATACTTTTATCTTATTAGGATTAGTCATTGCATCCCATACATCTGCAGGCGAGCCATCTATTTCTATGCTATGCGTTACGCTAAGGTTTTTGTTCATTTTTGTATTTCTCGTATTTAGATTTTCTATTTTGTAATATACTGAATTTGGAATACCATCACAAGAGTCAATTTTCCAAAATTTCATGCCTATTTTCTCTAATACTTTTATCGAAGCGATATTATCTTGTGAAGCTCGTCCTATAATCTCGGTCAAACCGAGTGTGTTGAAAGCATATTCTAATACAGAGTTAGCTGACTCAGTTGCATATCCTGTTCCCCAATACTTCCTGTGAAACCGAAAACCAATATCTGTAAACCCTTCACTGTGATATTTAAGCCCACACCAGCCAAGAAATTCTTTACTTTCCTTATTTATCACTACCCAACGGCCATATCCATTTTTCTTATAGTTATTGTAATTAGAAAGAAACCCACGAGCATCTTCCACTGACCCAAAAGCTGAGTTTCCAGTATATCTTAGAACTTCGTCATCTGAGTTCAGTTCATACATATCCTCAGCATCCGAGAGTTCAAATTCTCTGAGTATTAATCTCGGTGTTTGGAGGATGGTTTTCAATCTGCTTCACCTATGATTTCCCAATAGCCAAGTTTTTTACCCCCAATTCTTTCAATAACACCTTTTTCTTTCAGCATCTTAATGTGTTTTTGAATAGCGGACTTATTTATACTTAACGAGATAGCAAGTGTGTCATGGTCGATTGAAGGATTTTCTACTATTAACATTAATACTTCTTTTTGTCTTTTTGTTAACTTAATACCACCTTTAATACCACCTTTTTCTCTCGAAAATTCATTTAAAGAGGTTATTTAGATTAAAAATTGAGTGTGTTTTGCTTACTTGAATTGTTAACGTAATAAAAAGATTTCTCAAGTGTTTTAAACCCAATTCCTTTAATACTAGCTAATTGACTTAATGTTCTAATATTTTCTAAATCTAAGCCAGCATTTATACGTTCAATATACTTTAAAGATATACCTGATTCATTAGATAGCTCATGAAGTGATTTGGAATTCCATATATCTTTAAAGTTCAAGAAAAGGTCATCATAAACCAAAGGACTATACTCGTATATTTCAATATCGATGTCACATTTAGATAGATAATCTTTCATAATTGACAAAGAATTTTCTTTAGATAACCCTCCATTACTTGCTCCTAAAAGCGGAAAAGCTATTGAAGTAATTCCTTTTTCTTTATATGTCATTGAGAACTTTTCTAACCCTTTATGCAAATAAATCTCTTTTGTAGGAGCTTTCCAATGCTTTTTAGTTGGAAAATTTAATATTCTTTTTTTCTCAGTTTTGTATATCCATAGTTTTCCTATATCTATCAAATTCTGGCTGCATAATTGAACATACTTTTGATACATGTCAGGGTATCTAAGTCTAAATTCTAGCGCAATCCCTGCACCCATTACTCCAACACAATTTACAGTATTTACTATAGTTTGCTTTTTGGTTGTGAAGATATTTCCTACTATATGTTTAATCATTTATATCCCGCTAAAAGAAATATTTATTATCTAATTCAATTTTAATATTAGATTCCGAATAATTAATAGATAACTCATCATATAATTTTTTATTATTGCATACTATTTTGTTGAAGTAATTTACATCAATCCTATCATGAACTAAAACTTCTGAACATCGTTTTCTTTTACCATCTTCAAATTTTGTCCAGAATTGTGACCTGATACATTCCCAATCTAAACATTTTAGATCATTTAAATCACTATAGAACTTTGTCTTTTTCGAAGAAGCATTACCATCAGTGAATATTAAATCTTTTTCGAATAATACAAAGGGATGAATTACTATTACAACTAGATTATTACTTATATCTTGTTTTTTGTACAACATTGGTGTTTTAGGAGTGAAATAAAGTGGTACATATTCTAAAATCGACTTATTGTATATACTTTCAGTTTTTTCTCGATGACCTTTAACCTCAAGGTCTGCAATGTTTTCGAAATTAATATTGTCTCTTTGTAAATGATTATCTGATAACAATCCATTTTCAAGAATACTGGAAATATTATTTATATGAGTAATATGATATAAGTTATTGAATGGTGCACCCTTTATGATTTCTTTCCTCCTTAACAATTCCTCTTCTACAACTTCTATTTCTGAGATTATCGCAGCGAATTCATCTAGATTTGACCAAGGTAGTTCTAATTTTAATTTGAGTACGTCATTTTCATCATCATTTTTACTTACAAAATATGAGAATTGCATCTTCTCATTATGAATGATTATAATCTTGTTTTCAAATTTATCATTTATATAACCAACAACTGTTGGTTGTATCCTCTTAATAGGTAACCGTTCGGTTTTAAAAGGACCTATTTCAAAATGACTAAGAGTCCAAACAAGAAGGGACCAAATTATAAAACCGACAATTAAATACAACCACCCCATTAATATATATCTCTTAGCTTTTTCTCCATATCCCAAATATACTAAAATCATTCAAAACTTTCAGCTCTATAATTTCACAAATTATTCCTATTTTTGTACTATGGAAAATGTAGAAAAAATATTAATACTCGATTTCGGCTCGCAATACACTCAACTAATAGCACGAAAAGTGCGTGAAGTTGGAGTTTTCGCCGAAATACACCCCTTCAATATAGAATTAGAAAAATTAAAAGAAATGAATCCCAAAGGTATTATCCTTTCGGGAGGACCATCAAGCGTGTACTCCCCAGAGGCGCCTCACCCAAGTTTCAACGTATTCGAGCTTGGTATTCCAGTTCTCGGTATCTGCTACGGATTGCAACTCATCGCTTTCACCCAAAACGGGCAAGTAGATGCAGCCGCAAAACGAGAATACGGCAAGGCGATAGTGCACGTGACTCAAGATAACCCACTTTTAGAAGGCATATCCGACAAAGCACAGATGTGGATGAGCCACGGCGATTCGCTAAGCAAAATGCCCGATGGCTTCCAAACTATTGCCAATACGGAGAACGCTCCTATATGTGCAATTGCTAATATCGAAAAGAAAATATACGGTGTGCAATTCCACCCGGAAGTGCACCACTCTTTAGAAGGTAAAAAAGTACTTGAGAACTTCGTCCGTAATATCTGCGGTTGCGTAGATACGTGGAATGCAGAATCATTCATCGAAATCGCTATACAAGAAATTCGCGACAAAGTGGGCACGGAAAAAGTAATCTGTGGACTAAGTGGAGGAGTTGACTCGACTGTAGCTGCTGTGTTAATCCACAAAGCAATAGGCAATCAGCTACACTGTATTCACATAGACTCTGGCCTAATGCGAATGAACGAAAGCAGTGAGATATATGACCTATTCCAAAAGCATTTCGATATGTCTATAGAAGTGATAAACGGACACGATACATTCTACAGTGGTTTGGCAGGAGTTTCCGACCCCGAGCTAAAAAGAAAAGCAATCGGCAAGGCGTTCATAGACCTATTCGATGGAGCAACGCAAGGAGTTGACTCAGCTAAGTGGTTAGCCCAAGGAACCTTGTACCCAGACGTTATAGAGTCAGTCTCTGTCAAAGGGCCGTCGGCTACTATCAAGAGTCACCACAACGTTGGTGGTTTGCCAGAGAAAATGAACCTAAAATTATTAGAGCCATTCCGCGAGCTATTCAAAGATGAAGTACGCGAAGTGGGGCGTATGCTCGGAATACCAGAGTGGTTCGTCAAAAGACATCCATTCCCTGGACCTGGACTAGGCATCAGAATACTCGGAGAAATCTCACCAGAGAAAATAGAAATCCTACAAAAAGCAGACGCTATCTACTTAGATGTAATCACAGAAGCTGGTCTATACGACGAGATATGGCAGGCCTTCGCCGTACTACTACCAGTGAAAAGCGTAGGAGTAATGGGCGACGAGCGTACTTACGAGTTCACTTGTGCTATCCGTGCTGTAACAAGCACCGACGGTATGACTGCTGAGTGGTACCCTATGCCGTATGATGTATTGGAAAAAATCTCGAGCAGAATAATCAACGAGATAAAAGGCATCAACCGAGTGGTATATGACATAACTAGCAAACCCCCCGGAACTATTGAGTGGGAGTAATAAATAGTTTGAATGAGCGTTTCTAATAAAAAGAAGGTTTATATCAATGACAAAAGAAGCACTTATAGAAAAGACTATAAACACAATTTCGAAACTTCCAGAAGATAACATCTCGGAAGTTGCTGATTTTGCTGAGTTCCTCCTATCCAAATACGAAGACCGAATCCTCACCAAAGGCATAGAAAAACTTGTCTCTGAATCCGGAAGTTTCTCATTTTTGAGGGAAGAGGAAGTGGAGTATGGAGTTGCTGATTTGAAAGAGAAGTTGATAATTATAAACTTCTTGAAATCAATGATAAATTAAAAATGTATTTGGATTTAAATGATTAATAGCACTTTGTATCTAGTGAACTTGTTTGAGTACTCTTAATCCGAATGTTATTGTTGTGATTTCCTATCATTCCAAATTGAAACAACTAGAAGTAAAGCTAATACAACATCTATTATATTCCATATCGTTCTACCAAAGCTAAACTTTATTATTGGGTTAAAGGCAATAGCCGAAATTATCCAGATAAAAAAGAAATTACTTCTCTCTTTGGCTTCGTATTCTTTATAAGCAAGATATCCGAAAGTAATCATACTCGCAAATCTGACGAACTGGTAGTATCCATAAGGCATATCCAATAAGCATAATAGCAATATTATGGAGAGGATTATCTTTGTGAATATGACTTGTTTTTCATTCATGAAATAAAGGTTTAAATCTGGATTTATTATTTGGTTTTATTCTTGATTTCGTTCGAAAATACTTCTCTGAATCTCACTGTGTAATCTACTAACCAATCTAATGCCGCTTCCCACTCTTCTTTCTGTTCTAAATTAAATGCCTTAACTAGCATGATTACTTTATCTTTGTTGTCAGGATTTGGATTCCAATTTAGTTTGATACCCATTTTTTGTTCAATTTCTACTTTTCTCGATTCAAAATATGGCCACCAATCTTCTACTTTCTTATTATTGATATATACCCGTACACCTATTTCATTCGTTTCAGTATTAAAAGTATTTGAAAGATGAATCCCTGATTTACCTAAAGCAACATCGAACCAATATTGAGGTCTGGGCGATTGAACAGAACCGATTTTCCGAGTTTCGATAAGTTTAGTACTAAACTCCTCCCAAAATTTTAGCTGGGTTCTTCTATTCTCTGTCAATTCAGTTTGTTCTTTGCTTTTAGATGCTTGTCTAACAGCCAAATTTGGTTGACTAACTACATTAAATCTTACAGCTGGTAAAGAATTTTCAATTTGCCATAATTCTACTTTAATACCATAAAATCCAATCTCCTCTGAGGTGTGATCATTTAGCCAATCCAATGCTTTCTTATGTTCATCTGTAAACTTAGATGCTATCCAAATAACCGCTGAAGCGTCGAGTACAGAAGCGTAAGTAATACATTTACCTAAATGGTCATGATCAGTTTTTTCTAATTGGTTCTCTATTACTACAAATTTATCAGTCCCGGTGTCTTTTGCCAAAATATCTGCTGAGAATGGACCGACTGAAACTTCTTTAGCTTCGAATTCTAGTTCAATACCAATTGCTTTACCTAATAAATGAAGGTTTTCAGATAACCAAGGTGTAAAGTTTGAATATTCATTTTTCCATATCTTCCGTAAGTTAACTATTTTGATTTCACCTAGCATTACAATTCCTTAAATATTTTTGTTTCTTTATAATCCATCAAATTAACAAAAATCGAGATTACTCACTTGTAATATTTTTTTATCCCATCAACCACATGCCCTCACTAAAAAGATTTTATTACACTAATAACCGTAGTAGTATGGCTTTCGGGTTTTCTTGACTCCTCTTATGTTTGCACTTTCCTAACCCCCATAGAATACATACGATTATAAATGAAAAAATAATATTATTTATATCTAAATTATATTTATTTTTGTAATAATTAAACTTAATTCATAATGAAAGGAGAAAATTAGAATAATAGTCCGAAAAGAGTTTTTTATTAAATTTTTAACTAAAGGTTTTTTTATGAAGTATTTCATACGGATTTTAATTTTCTCGTTTTTATTAGTAATAGGGATTGGATGTAATAAAGATAGTAACCCCGTTAGTCCTGCTGGTTACAAAGGTTATATTTATTATTCAAATGGAGGCGAGATTTTCCGTCTTAGCTTAACTAATATGACCGATCAAAAACTATTTACAAATGCAGTAAATCCGGACGTAACAAGCGATGGGTTCATACTTGCAGTAGAGGCATACCCACTTGAAAGGATAATCTATTCAGACCTAAGCGGTGGAAATAGACAATCACTGATTGAGAGCGAGAGCTATACTGGGCCAAAATATAAATATGTTTTTGATTGCCCGAGAATATCTTACAATCAGTCTTATGTCGCATATGAAGGTGACGCAATTAGTAATCCCATTACTTATGTTATAGATGCGAATGATGGTGAGTTAGTAGCAATAATTGGAGATTATGACCAAAGACAACCGATGATATCACCAAGCTGGGCACCTGACGGTTCATTATATGTACAAGGTTGGACATCTATGAACAATGGTATTTACAAGGTCTCAGTTGATTTCACTTCTTTAGAACGAATTGACCCAAACTTGTCAAATGTTTCTGAACCGAGCGTCAGTCCAGATGGTAAGAGAATTGCTTTTATTCGAGATGGGAAGATTTGGACCATGGGCTTAGATGGCTCTAACCCTACACTTTTTAATTCAGAAATTTCTAATTTCCACAAGCCTACTTGGTCACCTGATAGTAAATACGTTGTAGCTACCAGTTATGGACGATTGTATATTATAGATCTCGAAGGGCAAAAGCTTACAGAACTTTCTAAAGGATACGCTTCAGACGGTAATCAGCTATGTTGGCGTTACTAGATCATAAAAACGATAAAATTTTTAATCGAAAAGCACTATGAGAATAGTGCTTTTTTTATGAAATATCATGAACATTCATTATATTTAATGTTATTAATAACCTCCGATGAACATAATGAATACCTTCAAAAGCAGATAGTTACTTATACTATTAGTCCCAATTATTTTCTTTTCAAATCCAATTGATTCATTTTCTGAATCACCGTATAATTCCACTTGGACAAAAGAGTCGATTATATTTGGCGGTAATATAGGGCTAATTGTCCTTAGTGAAGTACTTTCCGAAGGTGCTGAGGTCATGACTGTAGATGAGATTAATGCTCTTAATACCTCTGATATCAATTCATTTGACCGAAGTACAGCATCCAATTGGTCACCTGATATCAGCAGTGCAAGCGATATTCTTGTCGTTACTACTATTATTAGTCCTATTTCGCTCCTACTCTCGGAGGATGTAAGAGATGATTTTGGAACTATGACAGTTATGTATTTGCAGACAATCCTTACAACAACATTCCTGACAAGTTCTATTAAATCGGTATCTAGGGTTAGACCACTTGCTTACAATCCCGACACTCCATTGGAAGACAAATTAGCTCTAAAGCAAGATTTGAGAGGATCTTTTCCTTCGGGACATACCGCATTGGCATTCTCGAGTGCGGTCTTTTTCTCGACCGTTTATTCTGACTATTACCCTGATTCAGATTGGACACCCTATATTTGGGGTGGTACATTAGTAGCCGCTAGTGCCGTTGGTTTGTTCCGTCAGCAATCTGGTTATCACTTTACCACTGATGTTATTGCAGGTGCAGCATTAGGTAGCTTAATAGGTTATGCGATCCCTTATCTTCATAGAAAGAGCGAAAAGAAAGATTTATCTATTACCCCTTTGGTTTCTCCTTATTATGCAGGCATGGGAATTAGATATGAGTTTTAGGGATTCATCAACACATAAAATATAATTTGCACAATAGTTACTATTAATCAACGAAACAACTATTGAGTTAATAAATTTTTTACCTCCATTTGCTCATATTAATTGTTGATAAATTCGTAAATAAATCATTTCAGATTTATTTCATATCGCATAATTTGTATTAATAATTCTAAATAAATTAGAAAACATATTAATTCTCATTATAGTGGGGATTGATTAATATTATCAATTTAATCCGACTTACCTATGCAAATCAAAAGCAAATCTTATTTCAAAGACCTATCAGCCGATATTAACTATTTTGAAGATTGGGTTACTAAACTTGAGAAAAATAACGGCAGGAAATATGAGCGTTACGAAATCCAAACGTCACTTGGTAAAACTCACGTTTGGGGGCTAAATACTAAAGAAGATAACCTAGAAACGTTAGTCATATTTCCTGGTGCACGCACTACAGCACTCATTTGGGATTTTGACAAAGGATTAGATAATTTCAATCATAAGATGCGAATATTTATGGTTGAAACTAATGGCCTTCCTAATTTAAGTGATGGAGAAACACCTGATATAACATCATTAGACTATGGACATTGGGCAAATGAAGTTTTTGAGAAATTGGAAATTGATAAAGCATTTATTGCTGGAGCCTCATTTGGAGGACTAATATGTATGAAATTTGGTATAGTGAATCCAGAAAAAATTAAGTCCGCATTTTTGTTAAACCCAGGGTGTTTGCAGCCATTTTCCATGACTCTTAGTAACCTATATTTCAACTTATTGCCAATCATTAGTCCTACTGAAAATAATGTATCGAAATTCTTAGATAAAGCAGTATTTTCTAAACCTAATCATTCTTTGTCAGAGTTTTCCGAAAAAATGTTAGTAGATTATGAAGTATTTGCAATTAGTAGATATAAAGATAGAACGCAAAAGCCATATTATATGAACGAACAACTTGCAGAGGTAAAGGTTGATACTTACCTTCTTGAAGGAGACAAAGACTTACTATTTCCATACCAGAAATCTATAGATAATGCAAAATTGCATTTAAAGAATTTGAAAGCTGTGGAGGTATTTGAGAATGTAGGACACGGTATAGAAACATTCGAAAAGGCATTGAACTATATTGGCGATAAAATAATAGAAATGGCAAAGAGTTGAAAGCGAAGAGACAAACTTAACTCTTAAAACTCTTTATGACATAGTTGAGAAAGGGCTGGGTGGTAAAGTCAAGATATCAATAGAATTGTAGAAAAAAACCTCTTCACTATTAGCAAAGAGGTTTGATATTAATATTATAAGTAATTTCTTTCTACTTAACTACGTTGACTTTCCCGCTGTACTTTGATTTATCAAAATCTAAGCTATATATATAAGCACCAGATTTGATTGACTCATCAATTAATATTTTCTTTATGTTATTTCCAGTTGCTACGAATTGGATTACCTCACTTTGGACTACAACTCCATCCATATTAATCAGCTTGAAATTACCAGTTAATTCACCTGGGTTCACACTGCAAGATAGGTTAATATGATTCGATGCCGGATTAGGATAGATATTTATTTTATCATTCTCATAGCTATAATCATCAGGATTTACGCTTGTTACTACTAGTTCGGGTGCTCCGTTGAATGCTTTCCCATCCAAATCAGCTAGATAATGCTTAGTGAAACTATTCTGTCCGAATTTCAAATTTCCCATATCAATCTGCGGTTCTACTCCGAAAAATTCGTCTTGCCACTGCGAATCAGTATATCTTTCGAAATCTCTAGTAGTGAATTCATAAAAACTAGACACTGGCCCTGCATAAGCAGTCTTTTCTCCATCTTTATTGTCTGTTACTATAACAGCCATATTAATTGGCCCTGTAGCTATGTGCTTCACCCAACCAACTGGATTACCATCTTCATCAGTAGGAGAAGTATGTATATCAGCGACTAGGAAATCCATAAATTCTGACTGACGATCTTTTCTTTCCAAATCTGAAATATCAATTTTTATATCATAGAATAATTTGGGATACCAACCATCTAAAAGAGTCATCTCTACACATCCAGTATCGAATCCCTTTGTACAGAAGTATTCATTCAAATATTCTTGATCTTCATTTGTCAAAGAATTATTCAAACAATTTCTTGATATAGTTTCTAATCTCTCAAAAATACTAATAGCTTCGTCTAAGAAATAAGTAATACCTCGAATTCGTTTTTCATCATCTTTAATTTTCTTTAAGTTAATAAATATATTTTTGATGCTTGAGTACATCTCAGGAACTGGTTCTATAAATGCATCAGGTGTACTACATCCTGGAGCTGATGCAGTATAGGGTTGCTTGGCATATAGTAAAAAATCATGTCTCAACTCAGCCCAAGAAGCAAGCTGTGTATTCATCGATTTTTGCCACCAAGCGGCAGTTCTCATAAATTCTGGTAGTTGTTCTCTTTCTTCTCTTGTGTTTTTAGGATTTAGTCCTCTTATGGAACTTAACCAAGAGGTATAAACATTTTTTGACCAAAAATCATCGTCATAAGAATTAATCAAATATCTTAAAGCAGCTAAGTTTGAAGAATAAGGATAGTGTATTAGTTCTTTTTCAAGTGCTTGAATAGAGGCGTTATTTCCAAGACCAAATAATACATCTAAACTATTTGGTAGCATTCTCATAATCTTATCATTATTATATATGACTCTATCAAAAGTAACTTTAGAAGTAATAAACCCATCTAGTATTGGCCTTTGCCCCATTAGCATAAATGCAGCGGCTGGTTCTATTTCTTCTTTTATCATTGGGTCAGATGTTAATATCTGTGACAAATAGGTCTGTTGAGCAGAGTTTAATTCAAGTGCTTTGGCTTGTAGTTCTTTTATAAGCCCGTTATCAAGCAAGTCATCAGCGCTATTTACTTTTCCTTCTATTACTTCTTCTAGCTCGAAGTTTGTTATATTATCTTGTCTGCCGATAAAGACTGCTATTGTCTCATCTATGTATTGAAGTGTATTAGTTACATCCGTTTTCTTTGCCAAATAAGTTAAGAAATATGCCAATCGGTTTTGTCTCATTATCTCTGATTTTCGAACTATGTATGTTGAGTCGGTTTCATTATCATTCGGGGCAGTTATATATATCTCTGTTCTTCCAAGCCATATTAATGTTTTGAAATATTGCTTTAATTTAGATCCTTCTGAATAATGTCCTCTTGGTTTGAATTGGCTCCAATCATATCTTCGAAAAGATACATCGCCAAATAGTTGTACTTTATCCATTCCATTAGCAGATTTTATATTCGTGGTAATCTCATTATATTTTTCGCTTATACTTTCAGAAGCTGTGAAAGTTTTATATTCAGTTAGAGTATTGTAAGCAATTAAGAGGTATAAGTTTGCATCATCTATTAGTTCACTATATTTCTTATGTTTTACTGGGTCTGAAGAATATTTATTTCTATCGTAATTCTTAAGTTCCGTTAGCATTGTAAATAATACAGTATTAAGTTCTAAATATAATATTTGCTTTTCTATATTAATTAACATATTGTCAACTGACTTATGTACCGAATGCAGCATCATATCAGCAGATAAGTATATTGGTATATCTTTTTTGAAAAGTTCGTAAAGTCCTTCTATAAAGCTTGGATAGCTATATCTTTCTGAGACCATGAACGAATGCGAGTTCAAAAGTGAAATCTCATCAGGTGTCAAACCAAAGAATTGGTTTATCGAATCAGAATACTTAGCATCGTAAAAATTAGTTTTAGCGTAAGCATTGAACTTACTAGCAGGGTATTCATCTAATAAGTCAGGGTATGACATATCCTGATGTGAATTAAGGTATTCCCTATAGTTATCTATGTTGAATTCTGTCTGTGCGAATAAACTAATTTGTGCAATTAGTAAAAGTGTAAGTATAGTTTTCATAATATGCCCACTAAATTAATATTACTTCTAAGATTAAATCAATTCCTTTAAGAAAAATTACAATTTATTTTTGATATATCCAATTTACTTTATTGTAATCAGCTAATTGACTAAGTCTATTTCATAAATAATATTGAATAAGTCATTTTATATTTTATATAAACCGGAGGAATAAGACTCTATCCTCACGACATAATCATTATATTTGCACTCGAACATTAAATACAAAGTCGAAATACTATGATAGAAATAAGAAAAGCAATTCGCAAAGCAAGTGGAATAGAAGAAGGCAAACCACAGCTATTCATAGCAGAGGAAAATTTTTCTTACAAGGGATTACCTATACTCAAAGACTCGCTAGTGTTATATGATGGTGAAGGCAAGATAGATGTGAATATGATCTATTTCGGGATACTACAAGATAGTAATGTACCAGTAATACTGGACAAAATATTAGAACCAAAAAATAGCTTGATAAAAACACTTGGTAAGGTGAGTGATTGCCCACAAGAGATGGACGAGATAGACATGCTGGATACTGGTATATGGCATGGAAATCATTTCGATGAGTGGAATAACTCGTTCGCTGATTTTTTGCCTCGCATCAAATCAGGTGTGAATTTGGAATATAACGGCACAGTTTTTAGCTCGCTTATGTACTCTTTCAATGCAGTAGCCGGTATCTTGACCAACTTCATCAACGTAGAGCCACTGACAGTAGATGTGAACGGTAACACGCTGGAATTACCACCTATGTTAGAGATAGTATTCCCAAATGAACCAAAAGAGGGTGAGACACTTTACCCTTCAGCTTTACAGCCAGTAGAAGAAATGAAATACTTCGGTTATAATCTGAGAGGAAAACTGGGTATAGATAAGGAAGGGGCTGTATTCGGAGAGAGCGCAGAGGAGTTCGAAGCAAAGGTTTACGAGCATCCCAAATTCGAGACGATTACTATGACAGTAGGTGCTAACATAGTGATATTGCCAGACGGCACAGCTGGTATCCGCCTAAAAGACCAGAAGCACAAGGTACATCATTTCAAAATAGAGAGGGTGTAGGAGAAAATTTGCAAATATACTCCGTTTTTAATATTTTAGATTATTAGGTGGCGCAGTACTCGGCGAGAGTCCAGAGGAATTTAACAGGTTCAATCTATACGGATATTTATGTGAGATATTTATTTACATTAATAACAGTTTTAGTATTCAATTCATTTACTACTTACAAAAGTATGAGTAATGAAGATTTAGTTATAAAACCAACTATAAAGCTTGGTCATACTTATGTATATTATCTTAAAAATAATAGAAAGGATATTGAAGACGATGATATTCAAAGTATAGACTCTAACACCAACTATAGCTATTTTATTGTTGACGGCAAATATGATGATAAATACAAAATGATGTTTAAGAAAGCTGAAATGTCAAATACTAATTCTAAAAGTGATGATGCAATAGATTTAGCATCAGATTTGGACTTAGAAGATATATGTTATGAAACTGATATTAACGGTAGTATTATCGGAGTTTTAGGTTGGGACACACTCTCTGTGATAATCCGAAAAAAGGCAAGTGATTTAATTGATTCGAAGACATTAGATGAAAAAACATTGAAAAATACAATGTTAAGAGTTATGTCAAAGAAAATATTGGATTTTGTGACCTCGTCTAGTGGCTTTGTAGATTATTATTTAACTGATGCTAAAAATCTACATTTAGGAATGGGACTAATTGACAGTGACATAGGGAAAGAATTTACAGAAGATTTGTTTGTCTTTCAGTTTGGACTTGTAATACCTGCCGTTTCAATAATTGAAAAAGCTGAAGATGCGGAAAAAGGAAAAATTGAACTAATCAAAACCACGAAAATAGATAATAATGAATTGAAAAAATGGATGTCTCAAGTGTTTAGTCTCTTTGTAAATGACGAGGAGGAACTTGAGGAACTTTTGGAAAGTATAGAGTTAACTGTAAACAAAGAAATTAGAATCATTTATTCAGAATCATCTGGTATCCCACTATTGATAGAAACTAATTACGAAATAGTATCACAATTCTCACATAGTAAAAATAAAATTATTGAAAATAGAAGATTAGAGTTTAAAGAACTTCTGATAGACTAAAAAACATAGAGTACTTCAACTTCTTTAATATTGGATTAGTAAATGAATGTTATAACTAGAACGCTATTAACCCTCCTATTTATATTTATTGGTTGCTCATCAATCAACGACTTCTCGGGATTGGAGTTGGATTATCCATTTGCATTGCCCGATTCTGGTGATTTCTATTTCCCACTATCCATGGGCTCGAATTTTAAAAAAGTCGAACACAAGCTAGATACATTTTCCAATGAGTGGTATTCTAAACACCTATACTCCCTAAAAGAGCCAGTATTATTCAACCAAAAGAAGAGTATCGAAGTATATAGATATACTAACATAGGAACTTGGGGTAATCCATTCACATATAGAATCGTAAAAACTGATTCAATAGTTACTATTACCAAAAAGCTAACTGACGGCTATGGTGGATATCACGCTGGAAAGTTAATAATAAATCAAACAAAAAAACTTCCAAGAGAAGAGTGGGATAACCTAATTCAAAGGATTGAGAGATTCGAATTTTGGACTCAGCCGACACACATCAAATATTTAGGTATGGATGGTACGGAGTGGATATTGGAGGGTTACAAGGATGGTAAATATCACTATATAAACCGATGGTGTCCCAACCACAAAGATAATAGTCCATTCGTTGAGGTTTGTAATTCGTTCGAGGAATTATTCGATGATATCAATAGTGAAACCGACACTGAATGATAATGCACTTCTGGTCTTCTCCCTTTGTACCAGTTATAGTATAGACTAAACGATGTTCCCTTGTTATTCGCCTCGACCAATAGCCTTTCAAATCATATTTTAGTGGCTCTGGCTTACCTATTCCTTTGAATGGGTCTTGTTTAATTGCTTTGAGCAAATCCTTTATTCTTTGTGCTGTGGCTGCATCATTCGTCAGCCAATAGTTGTAGTCGTCTAAAGCATTTTTCGTGAATTCGAAATTCATATTAATGAACTATTTCTTCTTCAATATTAAAGGCTATTAATTCACCTTTTTCTACTTGCTCCAATGACTCTGAAAGCCGCTTTCTGTTAGCTTTTGAGGAGAGTAGGTGTTCTGTTTCCTTTAGAGAATTATATTCCTTAATGGACATAATTACAACTCCATCGTCATCTTTATTTCTTGGTATCACGATTATCTCCGATGAGTTACCCACTGCGTCGAAGTACTTTTTCATCGATTTTCTAAGTGTGGATATGGTTATAGCTTTCATAATTTAATCTTGTTTGTTACTATATTATGTACGTAATATAGTACAATATATTTTACTTTGCAAATCTAATTCATTTAGTTTAAATTGGCATTCAGAATTTGAATAATAAAAATAAGACTTAATCATGAAAAATATAATACCATACCTGACTTTTAACGGGAACGCAGAAGAAGCGTTAAATCACTATAAATCAGTACTCGGTGGAGAGATAGTATCTATCAGCAGGTTCAAAGATGCACCTCCTATGGAAGGCGTCGAGATGACAGAAGAGTCGTTGAATCTGGTTATGAATGCGGCTTATGTAATCAACGAATATATTACGATAATGGTTAGTGATGGACATCCATCGTTCGATGAAATTCCTTTCGGACAGAATATCTCTCTTGCGATAACTGCTGAATCGAAAGAAGAGGCAGATGCTTTCTTTACAGGATTATCAGAAGATGGTATTATAACTATGCCGATAGAAGAAACATTTTGGAATGCGTATTTCGGTATGTGCGAAGATAAGTTCGGTGTTAACTGGATGATTAATTTTGATATGGATTGAGCAACGTAAAGAGAAAATGATTTCATTTTGTAACATTTTTGTTGTTAATCTGTTCTTTTATTTTTCAATTTGAATAGTAAAACAATTTGAGGTTATTTATGAAATTTATATTTATTCTTATTTTCATACTTGCTCAATCATTTTCGTATTCTAATAAACCATTTTCAACATGGCAGCTTGACAGCCGTGAGCAAATAAAATTCGGTGAAGAGGAATGCCAATATACAATAGATATCGATAATTATAAAAAAGATAGAAATTATAGGCACTCAGATATTTTTACAGATGATAAAGGCGAAATACAATTAAGTTTTGATATATATAGTAACAAAATTGTGATTCGTGAAAGCACAGGTCTAATAATATTCGAACATTTATTTGATAATCAAGAAGTAAATACCAATATAGAGTCAATAGTCTTACCTTTCTATTCCAAAAGATTGTGTTATTTCGTTTATATTTCAACCAAAGAAACCGACAATTATGGAACATTAAACTATATCAAAATAGACTATAACTCACCTTTTAATACTATCATACCAGAAACCTCGATAGCAACATCAATATCAAGTTTACCTTTAGCTGCAACTTTAAGTAACGATGGTAATAGTTACTTTATAGCTTCAATGGCTAAAAATCCAGAAGAATTGCATATTACTCAGTTATTCTCATCAGAAGCATTTGTAAATACTCGGTTTCAAGATATAGATATGGACTATAATAATAAAGTTTTTAGTGGTATTGCGTTTAAGTTTTCTCCCCAAGGCGATAAATTAATCTTAAATTATTACGGAAGCAATTTTGTATTTTATTCTTTTGATAATAGTAACGGAAATATAATACAAAACTATAAGATTGATTTTACTAAAGAATCAGATTATAATATAAGAACTATGTTTGAATTTTCACAGAACGGGAGTAAACTCTATGCACAAAGTGGACACGACAACTACATTATACATCAATTTGATTTGAAAGATTATACTAATAAAAATAGTGTACTTAATTCAAGAAAAATCGTTTGGATTCAGGAAGCAACATGTGTCGATTGTCTATTAAGAGATTTTCAATTAGCCCCAAACAATAGAATTTATATAAGTTATTTGCATAGTTATACTGGTAGAAAAGATAGTACCTTTCTCGGAGTAATCAATTGTCCTAATTCTGAAAGTCCAAATGTTGGATATCAACATTTGGGAATAGGTGTAACTAATAATATTATCAACGTTCTTTATATACCTAAGATTCCATCGAACTTTCTTGCAACGCCACAATCCCCTGCTGTTTATAATCGACCTGATGATATACAGCAATACTGTATAAATTCAAGTGTTACAATCAAAGGTGCAGAAGACCCTTGCGGCGTACATAGTTGGGTGAAGGCAGATGGGTCTCGAGATTATAGTAATGACCTAGTGTTCGAGAATATAAGCGCTGCAGATGCTGGATATTATTTCTACCATTTCCAGAGTTGTTACAAACAATTCAATGATACATTTGAAATTAGAATAATCGAGAAAATCACACCAGAAATAGTAAAAGTATTTCCTGATAAATTAGATTTATGCCTTACCCCACTTGAAGATATGACTTTCACCTCCACTGAAAAATACAAAGAGTACAAGTGGTATTTTACTAAATCTGGAACTACAAATAGAATTCTAATTGGTAGCCAAGACACCGTTGTCATAGCTGATTTGGGTTTGTTGGAACTAGAAGCATTGGATGAAGGTGGCTGCGAAGGAATAGCTAGCTATATAATAGAACAAGCAATTTTCGATTACCCACAGATTGAAGAATATGAGATCAGAATATGCCGAGGAATAGAGCAGTCATATAGTATTGATTTCCCAATCAAGTCTAATAAGTCATTGAGAATAGATAGTCTTTCGCTGCGGTTAGGGAATAAAATGTCAATTAAGAATAAACCATTTATAATTGACTCATACCCAAATGGAGAGTTTTATAGGGATATACTTATAGATTTCGACCGATTGAACGTAGGTATATTAATGGACACGCTAGATATATACATAGATTCCGAATGTAAGAGAAAAATCTCTATCCCATTAAAAATAATTATAGAAAGTATTATATTCACTCTTGAAGTACCACATTTGAGAACAGTAATTGGAAGAAGGAATTTTGAGATTCCGATATTTTTAACAACAACTTGCATAGAAGCAACAGATGATTTCAAATTTGAGGCATCATTTGTCCTCTCAAATAGCAAGTACTTAGTAGATAGAGTAGAAGGAGTCAAACTAATAGATATATCTGTGGTAAATGATAATCAAAAAATCAAAATTAGTTATGAAGGAACTGCAATTAGTAATGGACGGAATCAAATTGGAAGTTTATTCGGCACAGTATTGCTGACCGATATTGATTCAACTGAAATATTAATTCAAGATACTGTTTCTAATTATGTGTTCGATATAATAGATGGTTCGCTAATAACTGAAGAGATTTGTGCTCAGGATATAAGGCAAGTTTTATTCTTTAACAATCAAACTGATATCTCGAATAATGGCAAATCCATATATTTAAACAGCCTCGGCGGATACAGAGGAAACTTGTATCTGAGAATTACTAATTATACAGGTCATACTGTAGCTGAGTACAATATCAATAAAGACGATGAGACAATTGAAAGAAATTGGGAATTAACTGGGATTGCAAGTGGAATATATTTTCTACAAATAATGGAAGGGAATAAGATGGAGGTGAATAAATTATTTATTGAGTAATAATCCTAATTACTTACGTAATCTTATTTTTTAGACTTATTCAAATCATACAGCTTCAAATACTTTAGATAAGTAGCATAAGCTGAATTGAAGGCAACTACAAAGCCATAGAAACCGTCTAGGAATCCAAGCCGGAGGAAATAATCTCTGACAAATTTGAACCATGAATTGAAGAGAATTGTAACGACACTTGTAGTCTTCCCTTTTCTATGTAACTCATCAGCGGCTATTGTCGTGAATTTTTGTATTTGTTCTATGTGTTGGCTAATACTATCGATAGAGTAATGTAGTAAATCGCCGTGTAGTTTTTTGACTGTTTTACCATCTTCCAAAATGACTTCGTCGTGTGGATTAGTTCCTCCCCATCTGCCATCATTCTTGTTCCATATCCTTGTCTTTATATCAGGATACCACCCACCATGCTTAATCCATTTACCACAGTAGTTCGTCAGTCTGTTAAATTCATAAGCTCCAGAATTGAAATTTGATTTAATTTCTTGTATTGATTTGATTAATTCTGGGGAAAGCACTTCATCGGCATCTATAGATAAAACAATGTCGAAATTTGATTTATCCAAAGCAAAATTCTTCTGCTCTATATACCCGAGGAATTCTTGGCTGATTACCGAAGCACCTTTCGATTCGCATATCTCAACAGTTCGGTCAGTTGATTGGGAGTCAACAACGATTATCTCATCGGCGACATCTTTCAGCGAATCTAAACATCTGCCGATTTTGTCTTCTTCGTTGTAAGTAATAACAACGGCAGAGAGTTTTATCGAATTGCTACTTTCCAAATTGTAAGGCTTCGTTTATTTTCTATTCTTACGGTATTGTTGAACGTCTAGGTCGTACTTTCTTATTTTATTATGCAAAGTCTCGCGGCTAATACCAAGCTGAGCAGCCGACTTACTAACGTTTCCATTACACCTTTTCAGAGTTGCATCTATTTTCTTTTTATCGACTTGTTGCAAATCTTCTTTTAGAGTCCTATCCGCAGAAAGGTAAGCATCTGCTTTGCCTTCAACTATAGGAGACGATGAGCTAGTTTTAAGCATTTTGTGAACGTCACTTACTTCTATCCCTTCGTTCTTCACTGTTTGTAATATCACTCTGACCAAACTAGCAAGCTCACGTACATTCCCTTTCCATATCTGCTCTGACATAAACTCAATTGCTGATGGAGAGAATACTTTCTGCTCGTCGAAGTTCTCATTGTGTATTCTTAAGTAATAGTCCACGATTAATGGAATATCTTCTTTTCTTTCTCTAAGTGGCGGAATATAGATTTCACATTCACGTAATCTATGATAAAGTGGTTCTCTGAAAGTACCATCTTTCATTTCATTTATTAGGTTTTTATCAGTCGCAGAAACTATACGAACATCTACGTCTTCGCTTTCTACAGAGCCTACTTTTCTTACTTGTCTTTCTTCAATTGGTATTAGCAAATTGCTTTGCAGGTCCAACGGCATATCGCCAATCTCATCTAGAAAGAGTGTCCCACGATGAGCTTTGTGGAATAGTCCACGCTTAGTATCAGTTGCACCTGAGAAAGCTCCCTTGATGTGCCCAAACAACTCACTTTGGAATAATTCCTTAGGTATGTTTGGTATATCGACTGTTACTATCGAGTTTTTACTTCTTCTGGAAACAGCGTGAATGGCCTTAGCTACTAATTTCTTACCGGTACCAGTTTCACCAGTCACCAATATATTAAGGTCAGTACGTCCAAATCTTATAACGTGGTCACCAAGCTCTATCATTTGTCTGCTATTACCTATTAGGCCATGCACTTGTAAAAAGTGAAGGATTTCTTTTTCTTCGCCTTTCGATTCTAATCGGCTAACAGCACTTTCTAGAACTTCTTTTATTCGTTTTTTGCTAACTATACTCTTCTCGATGAAGTTCACCGCACCGAGTTTAGTCGCCTTTACAGCCGTTTCGATTGATCCTTTACCAGAAATCATAACTACTGGAATAGATGGATATTTCTTACGGCAATGCTCAAGAATATCTAGACCAGTTTTCTTTTCAGAAGGACCAAACTCTATATCTAATAGAGCTAAACCGATTTCACGGTTGTTCTCACTCAGATAATTCATAGCAGAATCTGGATCATTGAACATCACTGTTTCATATCCAAAACTACTCACAATCTCTGAGATTGTTGAGCAAAAATCTACATTATCATCAGCTATTAAAACTTTCATTAAAATTATTCTTCAAATTTGATTGGCGAAATAGTATTCAATATACTAAAAACTTCTCTGTATTCCTTACTTCCTATTGCTTTCAGTCGATTATTCCAAAATCCATTTAGATTATATCCGGAAGCCAAATTAGCATATCGCACGAATCTGACCGTGTCTGCTGGTACATTGAGCTTCTGCACTTCTAATATCGTATCCCACAGTTTCTGGCTCATTTCGCAATATACCGAATCTGTTGTTTTATACAGTGGGACTGTGCCTATACTATCACTAAGATTAAATAGTTGATAGACTTGCTTACCTGTAGTTACAGCATAACCATTTATCAATTTGTTGTTTTTCATATCATAATCGCCCCAACTAATTAGGACTTTTATGCGTGATTCAGTGACGCACTCGGCTTCTTGCTTGGCAGAACCGCAACTAATCAAAAAAATTAAAACTATGATAATAAAACTATTTTTCATTTTTTAATTTTACAAAATCATTGATTCTTTTGAATGATTCTTCCTTACCTAGCAATTCCATAGTAAGAGTAAGACTCGCTCCTACCGACTTACCAGTTATCATCAATCTTATCGGATTCATTACTTTACCGAAGCCAAGACCTGTAGTCTCAACGAAATTCTTTACTATATCGTGTATCGGCTCATCTTTCCAATTCTCAAGCCCTTCAAGCTCATCAAGTAATGGTTTTATAGATGAATAAGTATCCTCTTTCCATTGTTTTTCCATGAACTTTTCATCATACCCACTGATATCACCGAACATATAGTCGCCGAAAGCAGGGATTTCTTCAACGAAATCAACTCTTTCACGAAGCAAATTAATAATCGCCTCTAAGTATTCTTTATTCTTATAGTTAACACCCTCAGCTTCTAGCTTAGGAATTAATTTATCAGCTAACTCACTAACTGGTTTAGCTTTCAGATATTCAGAGTTCATCCAAAGTAGCTTTCTTCTGTCGAATATAGCTCCACCTTTGTTCACTTTTTCAATATTGAAACCAGCTATTAGCTCGTCCATTGTATATATCTCACGCTCGCCACTTGGGTTCCAACCGAGTAATGCAATGAAATTAGTGAATGCTTCAGCGAAATATCCTTTCTGTTTGAAATCTTCAACCGCTACGTCACCGTGTCTTTTACTTAGCTTTTGTTTGTTTTGGTTTAGAAGTAGAGGTAAGTGAGCGAATTTCGGCATTTCCCATCCAAATGCTTTGTATAGCAATATATGTTTAGGAACAGAAGGCAACCACTCTTCACCACGGATAACATGTGTGATTTCCATCAAATGGTCATCGACAATATTCGCCAAATGGTAAGTTGGGAATCCGTCAGATTTCATTAGAATCTGATCATCTACATCTTTCCCATTCACAGATACTTTACCACGAATTAAATCTTCGTACTTTATTTCCTCGTGAGGAATTTTTAATCTAATTACATGGGGAACACCCTCTGCAAGCAATTCTTTAGTCTTTTCTTCACCCAAAGTATATTGGCTACGCATAGTAGAGCGGTCGTATTTTGGAGTAATTCCAGCTGCTTTTTGTCTCTCACGCATAGTGTCTAGCTCTTCGGAAGTATCGAAAGCATAGTAAGCAGAGCCATTATCAATTAGTATTTGGGCATGTTTAGTATATAGGTCAAATCTTTCTGATTGGATGTACGGTCCGTAATCTCCACCTTGCATAGGACCTTCGTCAAACTCGATTCCACACCATTTTAGCGACTCTATAAGGTTCGTTTGCGAATCCTCAACGAATCTAGTTCTATCAGTATCTTCTATCCTAAGTATCATGGTTCCACCAGTACTTTTGGCGAATAGATAGTTGTATAGTGCTGTTCTTAGTCCACCTACGTGTAGGTATCCAGTTGGTGAGGGTGCGAATCTAACTCTAGTTGACATTTGAAATTTCCGTTTTATTTCTGTTTTATTTTTTCGAATATATGTATAAACATAACAACAAAGATAAGAAATTTAGGAAGAAGAAATAAAATTTCCGTTAAAGTAACTACCCGCTTGTCCATGCTTTCAGCTTTGCTGAGCAGGTAAGTAGAGTGCTAATATGACGGATACGTATGCACCTCCACTTCGCACAATACTAGCAATATGTCACTACTCACTTAAAAGTCAAACTACTCTAATAAAAAAAGACTGTCTTTAAAATCAAGACAGTCTCATTCTATTTCAATTTTTGTTATTCTATTAATTAATAGAGTTGTTGCCGAGTATTAGATTATTTGTACTTACGTTATTTTGTACTATGATACCTGGTAACAGGTGGCGAAGTGCCTCTTTGTCTATCAATCTGAACTCGCGAAATATAGCAGTCTCTATTAGTTGCTCTATTTCTTTGCCAGTGATTAGACCGATTGATTGTAGCTGTATTAGCTCACCTTGCACTTCTTTAGTAAAGAACATTTGCTCAGATTCGAGCAAAAATCTAAATGAGTTTTTGCTTTCGGGCCTTACTCTCTCTAAATCATCAGCGTTGTTTTCTAATGTATCTAAGTAATTATCGTGTTTGTTTTTCTTTAGTATTCGTGATAGTTCGGCTGTATTTAACTCACCGCCTTCTTTTATACTATTTAGAACAACTTCTAATACATTGACTATATCATTATTCATTTACCGTACCTAAGTATTTGTTCTCTAGTTCGTGCATAGCGGCTCTGTCCTCGTCCGCGTGGTCATCATATCCTAACAGATGTAGCACACCGTGAGCTGCTAATCTGAGTAATTCGGACTCATGGGTTGCATTGTACTCTTTCGAGTTCTCTAGTGCCGTTTCTACGCCAATTATTATTTCTGCTTCCTTCTCGTCTTCGTCTAATACGAATGTAATTACATCCGTCGGATAATCGTGATTAAGATATTCTTTATTTATCTCATGTATATCTTTGTCATTGACGTATATAAGATTAATAAGTGCAGTATCTATCTTATAATCAGTAAGTATATTGTTAACTAGCTGAGTTGTTTTTACTTCGGGGATAATACCGAATTCCCCTTCGTCTAATATGTTTATCTCTATTGCCATTGTATTATAGAATTGATTCTGCTAAGGAAAGCTGCATAGCCGCAAGTAAGATCGCGGGATCTAGCTCAGTTATGCTCGATTTCAATATTGCTTTATCAATATTTGAGAATAGCGAACAACTGCTATTGCTACCTATTACTAGGCAAGAGACGCTTTCCCCTTCGGCACGGACGAATATAACTTCGTCTGGCTCAAAAAGCAAAAATCCTGTTAGCCCATGTAGCTCGAAATAGCCGTGCTTAGTTTGAACAGAAACTAATACACCTGTCTCATCTTTCTGAGGAGAAATCTGAGTTTTATTGTAAATTGTAAATACAACGGACTGGTTAGTTTCACTGTTTTTCAGTGTCCATGTCCAAGTATCTGAAGTACCTTTGTGATTAACCCCCAATGTCTCAGAGATTCTTTCGATGTCTTCATTTGTAAAATTGAAACTCATACTATCTATTATTTAATTGAAAAGTCGGAACACATACTGATACTAAAATAGAAAATAAATACAAATTATTGTATATAAAAGGCAAACTATTGTTAATTTTAAAAAACAAAAAATATATGACTTCATGATTTCTATTAAAAATCTACACAAAAGCTTTGGTGATAAACACGTACTTACGGGTGTAAACATAGATGTTGAGATTGGCTCAACTCATTGTATTATAGGTAAATCTGGCTCTGGAAAAAGTGTACTTCTTAAGCATATTGTGGGATTATTAAAGCCAGATAAAGGCGAAATATTCGTAGACGATAAAGAAATAGAGACTTTAAGCTACAAAGAATTATTCGAGATTCGCAAAAGTATGGGATTCGTTTTCCAAGGGGCTGCTCTTTTCGATTCCTATAATGTATATGAGAATATAATAATAGGTCTATACGAACACGGCGAAAGGGACGCAAAAACTTTAGATGAGACCGCAGTAAAAGTACTATCTTCGGTAGGATTACTTCCTCCTATAAATGAGCGAGAGACGGCTAATTTCATTAAGGAGTGGGAAATATTGAAAACGAAAAAACCATCTGATCTATCGGGTGGTATGCGTAAAAGAGTAGGTGTTGCTCGTGCATTAGTAGGTGACCCTAAGTATATATTCTACGATGAGCCAACTACTGGACTTGATCCAGTTACATCGGAGCAGATAGACGAGTTAGTTAAAGAAATCGGAAAATCAACTGGTGTTACTTCTATTGTCATAACACACGATATGTTTTCCGTATTTCGGGTTGCTGATAAGGTGTCTATGCTTCACGATGGAAAAGTCAGATTCGAGGGGAATGTTCAACAGCTGAAAGATTCCAAAGATGAAGTAGTTAGTGAGTTTATAGATAGATTCCGATTAGAGGGCGAATTTGACTCCTAGTTTGACTCCTCTTTGGGTTAACACTTCGCTACCTTTGAATGGCCAATAGCTGTTTCGGCTACGTCCTTCATAGATTAGATATGAAATTCCTGTCTTGTATATATGATAGATAATAGGGTAGTATGCACCGAACTTCGATATAAAATACTCGTGAAATAAATCGGGTGTCCTTTGCAATAGGTTCTCTATTACCCAAGAGCCACTCCACTCTACGAATTGGAAATCTGACCATATTACATTGTGGTGGTATTTAATTTCCAAGCTAGTTACTCCCTCGCCAAATACATACATTAGCCCTGAAGTATATGCCATACCGAAGTTTGTTTCCGTCTCGAATTCGTAGAGCAATCGATTGTTGTTTTCACTATAAGTGAAATTCTCTATATCTGATTGCACCTGCATTATGGAGCTACTATGTGAAAATAGAAATTTGTTCCCTTTTTCTTCACCTAATCCGAAACCATTGTAATATGTACCACCGTAGCGATACATCTCTGTTTTGATAGTGTGGTCACTGACGGATGAGGGCTTAAAGCGAGATGATGAATTCCCGAAAAATGCTCGTTCGGAACTGAAGTACAATAGCCCATTTCTTGATAACCTTTTGTCATATCTGAAGAATCCGTATTGAACTTCTGTTGAATAATTTTCTTCAAATGAGCTACCAAAATCCGAGTAAAATGTCATCCATTCTGGTCCGTAGCTGAGCTCCAGTAGAGGAATATTCACATTTTCTTCAGTGTTGAAATAGCGAGAGATAATATCGCCAATGCTTTCTTGCTCCTGAGACCAGAGATTAGTCTGCACTAGAAAGAAGAAAGAAAGGGTTAAAATTAATTTGATGGGGCTAATATTCATTAGAAAATAAAGCTAACACCTATGTTGAAATTTCTTTGGAATAGGGGAGGGGCAGTATTCGATGGCCAATTCATATTATTCTCGCGAATCCTATGAAATCCGTAAGATATTCCATTTTTAACAACGAAATAGAGTATAGGTACTAGAGTCGGTGAAGTAGTTTTCACTCTATCTACGAAATAGCTAGCTATACCTTGAGTTGTTCCCTCTATTAGTTTTCCTAATGACCAATGCCAAAACAGGAAGCGAGGCATTATCAAATTCTCACTATAAGTAGCTGTTATCCCTATGTTCTCTACTAATCTTATTTTTATTCCTGACTCGAAGGTCTCACCGAAACGGATACCATCTTCCATTACTTTGATCATATCTATTTGGTTTGTATCTACTATTCCACTCGAATTAGTGAACTCTAGCGAATTCCAAGTTAATCCTGTACCGTGAGTTAGTATTATCTGAAAATTATCACTGATTGTATAGCCATAGCCATTGCTAGAAATCATTCCAAATGAAAGTACTTTACTGTTCAAGCTCAGATTTTCACCTATTGCATCTATATCCCCAAGTGATTGCCCCGCAAAAAGTGAGTTGAAGGAGTATTTTAATAGACCACTACCAGCTACTGTCTCACCATAGTTTGCAAATCCAACTTTACCTATAACCCTGTTATTTGGATTGAACTCAGTGCCGAATGCATCCTTGTTATAGAATGCTTCGTTCATTCCGTATTCAAGCTCAATCGTTGGTCTATCCAGATCGCTGTATGAATCCATACTCCAAAAGTTAAAATCCCATTCTTGGTATTTTGAAGAATCTTTGGCAGTTGAGTTATCTTTTTCTATAGTGTCTTGAGCATTGACTGATATCGTTGCTACTAATAGAAATAGTATATACTTGAACATATTAACTCCTTATAATTTATTAGAATGTATGACCTAAACCAATGTGAATTAGTATATTGGAAAAAGGTTTGTCATCTCCGTTAGGATCAAACACAGGTGTTGCGAAATCTAATCTCAATGGTCCAACCGGTGTGAAATATCTTATCCCAGCACCTATAGAAACGGCTAACGTACTGAAAAAGTTATTAGTTTTAGTATCAGATCTATCGTCGTTTACTAGCCAATCATACGAATTCCCTACGTCGGCAAAGGCAACAAGTCCTAGACTTTCTATTTGGTCTGCTAAAAACTCGCTAAAGTACTCTGGACGTTTGAATTTGTATCGTAGCTCTATTGAAGATTCAATCAAACTAGTAGAGCCAACAAAGTTTTCTAGGAAGCCGTACAAATCATTTTGTTTAAAAGTAGAATCCCCCTTCGGGTGGTATCTAAGTTTTCTTGATGTCCAACCCCGAACTGAATTTGCTCCACCTGCAAAAAACTGTCTATCAAATGGTACATAATAATTACTATTGAAATCTAAGAATATGTGGCCAGCACTGATTTTGAATGCTGTTGTTAATTGGCTTGATAAACTAAAGTAATTATAGATTTTCACCTGAGTTCTTATATAATTTGATAGTACATTAGCTATTGGGAACTCAACTGAAGTATTCAGATAATAACCCTTGGTTGGGTTTATCGGGTTGTCTCTTTTGTCCCCTACTGCCCTAAAACTCATAGTGGCAAGAGTGATAAATTTATCATATTCTTGCAAACTAGAGTAAATAATCAATGCTTGTGCTATATCACTAGTCAGAGTATCTTGGTTCAATATATTCTCTAATCCCGACGGTTTCTCACTTTCAAAGCTTAAATCTATATAGACACTATTGATAATCGTATAGTAAGGTAATCGGAGTTGGAATGTGAATGGCCAAGAAAAAGTGTTGAGAGTGAAGTTATTTAGGATATTACGAACGGCATATTGTGGGTTAGTACTCGTGCCAACGCTCCAATTAAAAAGTGAGAATATATATGGCTGATCGAACCGAATACCAGCTTGGTATTCATATTCCAACAGGTTTTGGTACTCATTTGTACTGCTCCCTGAGCCAATGAATCGACTTATATCACGAGCGAAGATTTTGCCATATAATCTGAACTTCTGTGCAGCACCGAATATGTTCTTATGCCCGTAACCTGCTTCTATACCCGCATTCGTAGTCTCATTGAAAACAGTCCTATTCACAAAAGGGCTGACTTCCCAATCTTGTTGGTTATTATAAACAAGACTAACCTTTACGTTGACTATCGAATCGCTTGTAGTTGAGTCGGAGATATAGCTAATTGAGACATTCTCGAATACTCCCAACGAGAGGAAGTTAATACGAGATTGTAGTTCATCTCGTTTGCTATAGTAATCACCCGGTTTGAAAGCAATCTGCATTCTACGCATATTCTCCGATACAGCTGGTTGATCGTTGCGAACATCTACTATTTCTATTTTGCCAATCTTCTTTCTTTCACCTAGTATGAATTCTATTACTACACTATCTGTTTTGGTTTCGTCGTTTATGTAAATTATCGGTCGGCTACTCTTTATATATAGAAATCCATTATTCTCTAGAGTAGCGGTTACCTCGTTGTATTCTTGCTCTATTTTTTGTTCGGAATAGTAGTCACCAGTGTGATCTGTCAGTACATTTTTGATTTTACTTTTTACTTCTAGGTCTATGCTATCTAGACCAATATAGGTAACTGTGGATATTCTATATCTTTCATCTTCTTTTATATAGAAAGCTAATACATTTTCTTCGGTAGTGCTGTCTGGGAATATTTCGTAGCTTATCTGTGATAGGTGGTATCCGTTGTTTTTATAGTATGATTCTAATGATTTCAAATCCTCTAATACTACTTTCTCGTCGAATACACGCCTTTCATTTTCGAACCAACGAATATTCTTTTCTATCGTTTCCATAGCCAATTTGGGAGTATGACGATTTTTTTGCCCCTCGCTGTAATACATCAGCATAAGCGAGTGGAGTATCCCGATATTAGTAGGGCGGCTTTTTACTTTACTTACCAACTCGGCATCAGTGAATTCTTTATTCCCAATAAACTCTAGCCGATTTATCTCATAGCCATAAGGAACAAACTTACTAGTATAAAGTCCTTTATTCTCTAGTTCGTCTGCTTTGATATTAGTCAATGAGCATATTATTATAATCGCAAATAATATTAGTCTATTGGGAATAAAGTGCATTATGATTTGACATCTTTTTTTATAATATGATGTTTATCTCGTTTCTCTTCTTAGTCATTTTCTATTTGTACTGTTCTTCTTCGTCGTCATCATAGAAGTAATCTTCTTCAATCATATCCTCATACTCAGACCACAAATCTTCCATGCCTTCGATTAACTCATCGGTATCTTCTAATTCGATAATGTTGTCCAATACTTGTTGCGGGCAACCTGATCTATTAGCGTAATCCCAAAGCTCGTCTTTGGTAGCCGGAAATGGTGCATCTTCTAATGTTTTTGCTAGTTCTGGTGTCCAAAACATAACCTGACACTCCTAAATTTGATTTAATTAATTTAATACTATTACGTTAAGCGTAATCCAATTTTTCGCAATATCTTAAAAATTGACTTAATAACAAGAAAAATATTACATTATTAGTGCCAAAAAATAAAAAAAGGCGTTTACCGAAGTAAACGCCTTGTAATTAGAACCTTTGAAATGCTTTATTAATTGCTAGTTGGGGCATTTTGTGCTGCTATGGTGTCACCACTCGATTTTTGCTGCATTTCCATTAATCTTCGGTTCAACAAAGCTCCTAAAGTATTGCTTACTTGAGTATTATCAGCATTGTACTTAGCCATTTTCGTTTGTAATAGCTTCATAGCTTCAGCTTTTTTACCTTCGTGCTCAAGTTTAGCTATCTCGAGCTCATCGATTGTTACTAAAGCGTCTATCAGGTTAGAACGAACTCTCTCATATTGAGATTCGTAGCCTTGGCGACCTCGCATCTGCTCTTCGAGCACTTCGATTTTGCTTTTCAGCTTTTTAGTTACGTCTATAGCACCTTGATAATCGTCCATAACTTTGTATAATTCAGCCGAATATCTATGTGGACCCAAGTAGCGGTTCCCTATCTCGTACTGCACTAAATCTGATTTTAAATTATCGTTTGTTATTATCTTGTTTGCTCTATCTACACCTAATTTGGCGTATATCTTGGCTTGATCTTTAGCTCCAGCATCACTATATAGCTGAGACATTCTGTAAAGCATATCATATTCCATGGGGAATACTGTCGGAGATATATTTTTATTCATCAAATCAAGAGTTGATATAGCTTTCTCATTGTCGTTTCTCATAGATATATAAGATGTAGCCAACATAGTGTATAGTTGTCTATAGCTATTCATCAATCGTCTATGTACTGGGTCAAAGTAAACTCCAGGGTCATTCAGATTTCTCATCTTGAATTCTCTCTTAGGAGTTTTACTATATTCGTCAGTATTATTTACGTTGAGTAATATCTCAGCCATCACGTCTATATCCAATTTATCGCCTACCGCAGTTTTCTGAGGTACTGGGCATATTCTCATTAGCATACCTTCGTAACGGAAGAACTCTTCCAATCCAGCATAAGCATCGGGGCCGACAGTAGTCGAGAAATATATTGGCTTTTCGAATTTTATTTGCTCAAGTATATCTCTTATCAACTTGTCTTGTACTCTGAATAAGTACATCTGTTTGCCGCCTTGCTCCCCATAATCTTGTCCTTTGAACATTGCTTTGAAAGTTCCTCTAGCAAGGATATCAGCATCATCAGTGTATTTTGCCAATATTTCACGCTTAACAGGTATTTCTAAATTGAAAGCTTCACCAAAATCGTAGCTTAAAGCATTAGGGTCTATCTCATCTATTAATAATTTCTCATCAGGGAAAGTAAGTGGAATCTTATCAGCTCCCCACGGCTGCATATTTTTCAATTGATATACATACCAAAGAGTATTACCTAGTGATAAATTCACTATTCTTACGTCTCTTCTCACTCCCATTACATCTTGAATGTACCAAACTGGGAAAGTATCATTGTCACCATTGGTGAAGATAATAGCTCCCTCATCGGCCGATTGCAAGAGGTTATAAGAATAATCGAAAGGAAGGAAATTGCCTGTTCTATCGTGAGTATTCCAACCACCGATTGCCATATTAACTGGCACCAATATAGTAGAAGCTGCAACAATTGCACCTGCTATTCCAGCTTGTACTCTCTTTTTGCTCAAATTTATAATTAGTGAGTAAACTCCAATACCTATCCACATACACCACATCATAAATGAACCCGTATAGAAATAGTCTCTTTCTCTTGGTTGTGGGTCTTGTTGCTGCTGAGCAACCGCGGCTAATAGTCCCATCATTAGGAATATAACTAGGTGTAATATTGCCATTTTTCTATCTACTCTGAAATGGAAGAAGAATCCAATTAGCCCAAATATCAGCGGCAGAGCAAAGAATCGGATTGGGAATTCATTTGCATAACCGTTCAGGTCATTTAACTCTTCTATTCTAGGGTTTGTTTTATCTGTAAACGAGACGCCTGCGTCTTGTTCATCAGAATACTTTCCTATAAAGTTCCATCCGAAATATCGCCAGTACATGTGACCCATTTGGTATTTCCAGAGGTAAGCCATCTCACCACCGAAGTTAATATTATTCCAAACTGGTTTAGTTACGGCCTGACCATCGCTAGTTTCTACTCTCTCTCTAGAGGGAGGAGTCCAATCTCCATATATATATTCACCTTTTTCATCTTTAGATAAATAAACTCTTGTGAATCGTTCTTCTGTTTTTATTCTACGTGGCCAACTAGCATCATCGCCGTATTGTTCACGCCCCAAGTAAGAAGCCAAATCACCAAATTCTTTTGGTGAGTTTTCGTTCATCGGAGGGTTAGCATTCGATCTAAGTAATATCTGAGTGTAAGTAGTGTATCCTAAAAGGACTAGTACAACTACACCAGAAGCCAACATAATCATTTCTTTTTTGTTTTTCATAGCCCAGACAAATAGCCCAATCGCACCAAATACAAATAGTATAGCTACTATAAACAAAGCTTTACTATCGTTTATATTATATTGGTGAACTTCGTTTCTACCTGGAGAGTGACCTGCTAATAGTGCTGGTATCCATTTTACTATGAATGGGTAAATGATGAAGAATATTACTAATGATAATATTCCAGTGATCATCAGACCACCAAACGTTGTTTTATATTTTCTTAAGTAAACTAAGAAAACAATAGAGAATATAGCTAATATCGGTAGTAGATGCACCCCAGTAGAAAGCCCTATCAGATAAGCTATAAGCAATAAAAATCGCTCATGTCCCGGATTATCTGCCTCTTCGTTCCATCTCATCATCAGATAGATGATAATAGATACGAATAGGGTGGCCATAGCGTAAACCTCAGATTCCACAGCGTTGAACCAGAAAGTATCACTGAATGTGAATGCTGCTGCTCCAACGAATGCAGATCCATATACGGCTAAAGCATCACCAAAAGAAGAAATTGCTTCTTTTCTGAAATTCTTTATCGCCATTACGGTAATTAGATAAAGAAATAACACAGCAAATGCACTACTTGTAGCAGAAGCCATATTGATTTTCCATCCCGGATCGCCAAATGGGATAAGAATATCGAACATTTTACCTATCATTAGGAAAAGTGGTGCCCCCGGAGGGTGGGGTACTTGCTGCCATATTGCAGCCGCAGAGAATTCACCGCAATCCCAGAAGGGAACGCTGTCTTGGACTGTCATCCCAAATACTATCATAGCCGTAGCAAATGATAATAATGCAAATAAACGGTGTAAATTTTTGTTATCCATACTCTAAACCTTAATTAATATTATATTCATCGGTGAAATAAAACTTCAAATTTAACAAAACCCTGTGTTTAAATAAAGCTACTTTTTAAAATGGCTTTACGTGATAAACATTTATTTTGTTCGATTTCTTATAATGTGGAATAAATTTATTTTAAATATACCAACAAATCAACTATATTTATAAGATTGTTTTTTAACATTTTTAGGAGTTTTAATATGAAAAAAGTAATAATTAGTTTTGTAGTTGCCATTTTCTTAGCAGCAACGATTGGTGCGTCGGCACAAACAGATAAAAAATCGCCTTTACCAAAAGATAAAATTGCACTAGGGGTAAAGGTTAATGATATTAATCTTGGTATAAGCTTCGGTTATGCACTTCAAGAGAATTTCCATATTGGATCTGGTTTAGCTCTAGGGTATGTCAGTGGTACAGATACTCCGGGTGATGATGGTGGAACTATTTTATTAGTAAATCCATTTTTCAGATATATATTCAGTAATGAAGCTAATTTGTTTCCTTATGCTGAATTCAATTTTGCATTTACAGAGACTGTATATACTCCATCTTCAAGTTCAGCAAATATAGAGTTGGGTGGTTTATGGTTCCCGTTCCCTTCTGTTTCTATCAGAGGTGGGGTGAATGTAATTAATTTTAATATAGATAACAGTCAGATTGGTTTTGGTATTAACCAATCTTTCATGGGCATCGATTGGTGGTTGTAGTCTAATTTCATACTAAAATAGATGTTTTTATGAAGCCAAGATACTTTCTTGGCTTTTTTTATTTGCATAATCCGAAAATTAGTTGCATTTTAACAAAAACAATTGAGGTAAATATGACAGATGTTACAGCATTAGTTCTTGGAATATTAGTAGTTTTAATAATACCAGCTATTTACTTAAGTAAGAAGGCGAAAGAAGCTCAGGAAAAAGAGCATAAAAAAGAAATAGCTTTAACTAGAAAATATAGAAATAAAAGAAGAAACAAAAAGAAATAAAATCTCGTTTCCTTAATTTTTATCTTTTGGCAATATAATAGAGAATGTTGCTCCTTTGCCTTCTTGACTTTCTAGTGTGATTTGTCCATCGGTCATTTCTATGAATTCTTTAGTTATCTTGAGCCCCAATCCAGATCCTTTTTCGTTATTGGTACCGAGAGTTGTACTAGCGTTACCTTTTAGTATATCATCTTGTATATCGTTGGCTATACCAATACCAGTATCTATGACATCTATTTTGATATCACCATTTATAGAAGTAGTTCTTATCTCTACTTTATGCCCTCTGTAGCTAAACTTAATTGCATTAGAGATTAGATTCCTAATAGCAGTACTTAGCAGGTTGTAATCAGCTCTTACGCCTATACCATCTGTGTCACTTGTATCCATAACCAGCTCTATATCCTTCTCCGAGGCAAATGAACTAAGTATATCTATACTTTCGGTGATTACACCATTCAGATCCAATGGCTCTGGATTATTTTCCATATTACCCACTTGAGTCCTAGCCCACAATAATATATTGTCAACCAAAGATAGTAAGTGTTTAGATGATACATTTAGTTGGTCTAGTGTTGTGTTACGTTCAGCTTCATCCATATCATAAGCATACATTTTCATCAGATTACTCAGGTTACTTATGTTATATATCGGTGCTTTTAAGTCATGTGATATTAGAGTGAAAAATTTATTTCTCTCGTCAGATAACCGCTCCAAGTCAGTATTATTCTTTTTCAATTCTACCGAGAGGGACTTGTTTTCAGAGAATTTTCTGAAATAAATAAATATAAGTGTCCCTACTAGAACTAATAATGCAGCTAATAGTATGATGAGATAGTACTGTATATTATTGGCTTCACTTAGTTTCTCCAAATTACGGTCTTTACTTCTAATCTCAAAATCCTTTTCTAAACTGGCTATTTTATCTGATGTCTCTTCATTAATTAGCTTAGTTTTGATAGAATGGTGTTTTTTAAAAGCTACTAAAGATTTTTCGTAATCTTTTATTTCTAGATAATATTCTGAAAGATTAAAGTAAGTATCAGATTCTAATAGAGAGCTTTTAATCTCAGAAGAAATGACTAACGCTTTTTTTAACTCACTTTCTACATCATCTAATAACCCAAGTTTTATTTTCATTACGGATAGATTGTTGATTACATTCGCAATTTCCCATTTATCATTAAGTTTAGTGGCTAACATAAATGCTTGATTATAGTAACCAAGTGCTCTTTTCAAATCGCCTAACTCGGATTGCAACATCCCCAAATTGTTAAAAGAGCTAACTAGTCCTGCACTATCTTTCAAATCTCTACTGATAATCATAGATTTATGTATATAGTTGAATGAGCTATCTAATGTATTAGCTCTCCAATGCACGATACCTATATTATTGAGGGCATTACATAATGCTATTGAGTCATTTTGTTCAGTTGCTATTTGATACGATTCTTGATAGTATTTAAGTGCTATTTTATTCTGTCCATATTGAAGATAAGAAGAACCCAAATGATTAAGGCAGTTTGATTGCCATTTTTTATCATCTGTCTCGTTAGCAACCTCTAAACCTTTAAGGAAGTTATCTAATGCCTTATCCAAACTATCAAGACCTCTATAGGTGATACCAAGTTTGGTGTATGAGCGGATTAGGAAAGATTTATCAGGTATTTTTCTAGAAATTCTAATTGCCTTTTTTGCATTCTTGATGCTTGAATAAGAATCAGTCTCTCTTTCAATAGTTGATAACCTAAGCAAGGCCTTAACTTTATCTTCATTCGGTGAGTTACTATTATATATTTTCATCAGACTATCCTTCTCACTACTAACCGTAATAGTTGGTATTAGGTAGATGACAAATATAAATAATAAAACTTTTCTCAAGTGAAATATCCAAGGATTCATAAATTTTGTGATTCAAGTTAATTAAATACTTATGATATATAAAATGATAAAAGAAATTTTTTTAATCATTTTGTAAGTAATGTAACTTATCTTCGACTTAGTTGTTAAATTAGTAATACTGCAACAAATTTTAAAATTGTATTAGAATAGAATTGCAAAATTGACTAAATTGAAAATTATTTAAAATTAAAATTGGTACGAAACATGAAAAAATTACTACTACTAATGATTGTTTGTTTAATTACTTATACTTCGTATTCGAATGAGACAGTGGTAAAAGTAAAGGCACCTGGCTATAAAGGGCTGAATGTATTGAAAGCAAATAAGTCAGATATGGTATTTGTCGGGACATGGGGAGATGGTATATACACTTCCACGAACGGTGGTCAAGCATTCCAAACTAAGAACAATGGATTGAATAATCTATATATAAATGATATTGTTTTCGACAGTAAGGGTGTTGTCTATGTTGGGACACAAGGTGACGGTATATATGTTTCGAAAAACGATGGGAATTTATGGACTAAATTATCTTTTGATTCGAGTATGAATGTTACGTCTATTTATGTAAGTAGATTCGATGACAATACTATCTACGTAGGTACTTATGGTTCAGGGTTATTCGTATCTAAAGATGCTGGTACTACTTGGGCTTCTTTGAATAGATCGAAAGATAATAATGGACAAAATGTTGTATTAGAGTCTATGCACATAACTGCTATAGCACTTACTATGGACTCTACTCTATTAGCTGGCTCTTATGGAGACGGTGTATATCGCTCTACTGATAAGGGAGATAATTGGAGGAGAGCAAACTCTGGTACAAATAATACAAAATTCATAAATCAGATTTCAGTTATCAGTAGTGATATAATACTAATGGCTACGAATGACAAGGGACTGATGGAGTCGAATAATGATGCTTTGCAGTGGGTCAAATACCAACCAGAAGCAGACTCTCTAAAAGATAATGGAATCACTTGTTTCGAATATACTAGTGAAGGTGCCGTAGTCGGTACTAGAGAAAATGGTATTTGGTTCTATAACGCACAACCATATACAGAGTGGCTACCTTCTATACTAAGAAATTTTGGTGTAGTTGATATGACTCAACTTTCAAATGGTACTTTACTTGCCTATGATTTTGATAGGGGTTTAGTAAAGAGTACTAATAAAGGGAAAAATTGGGACAAAGTTTCTTTAGACCCTTATGGTGTTACTAGTTTTATTGTTAACACTGGATCTGATTTTGTATTGAATGTAAATGATAAAATGTACAAATCCTCAAATTTGGGTACAGATTGGACTGAGCTTACAAACTATCCAGGTGGTATGGTCAATAGATTAAAATACGTAAATGGGAATTTGATAGGTATAAATAATAATGATGCCGTAATCTCTACAGATAAAGGTAATACTTGGACTAAAGTCACTCCTGGTGACAATGATGACTCAATGATGGATTTGGTTGTGGCTCCAAATGGCGATGTATATTCGATCATTATGTTCTTCATCGAAGGAATGCCGCCAACTGTGAGACAAGAGCTATACAAATCAACTGATGGTGGAGCCGCTTGGACTAGAATACAAAATTATCCAGATGACGCATCGAGTGGTTGTCTATTAGAGGCGGATGCTAATAATAACATCTATTTATTCAGACCTGATGCACAAATGGTAAATAAATTATTCAAATCTACTGATGGTGGTGCTACTTTCAGTAACACTGGATATAGCTTAAATAAAACAATAAGTAAATTAAGTTTTGCTTATGGTAATTTATATGCTGCTACTTATGAAGGACTATATGTATCTAAGAATAATGCTACTAGCTTTAGTAAATTGGATATCCCAATAGCTGCTCGTGATTTTGGTCAATCACAACCTGACCAATCAGTAGCATCTTTTGTGGTCGCTTCAGCTAATGAACTATATGTTGGTTTGAGTCAACATTGGGGAGTTTACCACTCTACAAATGGCGGAGTAGAATGGGATTCATTGCAATCTGGTTACCACACTGGTAGAATTTACGAAATGGCTGTAAACTCAGATGCAGATTTGATGTTTTCTGGTTCACTTCTCTATAAGTATAATAACAGAAACAAGATGGGTGTGCCTCAGTTAGCAAGCCCAATAAATGAATCTTTGAATCAACCATTAGATTTATCGTTTGATTGGAGTACTTCGGGTAAAGCTGATTTGTATAATTTCCAAATCTCTGCTAACAAGAGTTTCACTTTCTCTTACGAAGATATAATCACAGCGAACACTTACTATGATATATTCTATAAATTGAATCCAAACACTAAGTACTTTTTTAGAGTTAGAGGCAAAACAGGTGGTGTATATAGTAACTGGTCGTCAGTTAATGAATTTACTACATTAATAGGTCCGCCTACACTTATAGAACCAGTGAAAGATACTATTTCAGTTTCACATACTCCAACTTTCTTATGGTCGTCAGTAAAAGATGCAGATAAGTATAAGTTAATAGTAGCTACTGATGCTGCTATGACTAATGTGGTGCTAACTAAAACTGGTTTAACAGACACTACTTATACACTAGCAGTTAATGAGAAATTAACACCTCTTACACACTACTATTGGGCCGCTGTGGTAGAAGGAGAGGATGGTAGCCAAGGACAACTTTCAGAAATATGGAAGTTTAGAACCGTACTTGCTGCACCTGTACTTACTTTACCTTTGAATAATGCTGCTAATCAACCAGACGCAGTTCTCTTTACGTGGAAAAAAGTAGATGAAGCAGTTGATTATCAAATCCAGATTTCACGTTTTGCTGATTTCTCAATTCCAGCTCAAGATAACCAAACACTGGGTGCAGTACAACAACCACTTTCTGAATTAGAGGCAAATGCCAATTACTATTGGAGAGTTAGAGCAACGGATACTAACCACGTAAAAGGTCCGTGGTCAGAAATCTGGTCATTTAAAACTGGTCAAGAAAGACCTATGCATATTAGCCCAGCTAATAATAGTGGTGGACACCAAGCTCCAGTGCTATTAGATTGGTCAGAAATAAAAGGGTATAAGTATGATTTACAAGTATCTCTGAAACCAGAGTTCTCAGGTCCATTTGTTGTTGAACAATCGGCTTTACCTGATCATAATTTCGAACTTACTTCTGTCGAAACTAACAAAACATATTATTGGAGAGTAAGAGCTGTTCTGAACGATACAGTAAGCCCTTGGACTGTACCATGGAACTTCTCTACTGGTCTTGCTAGAACTGCACTACTAGCCCCAGCAAATGGGTCTATAGATATTGAAAAGAAATCAGTCTTGTTCAAATGGGAAACTACTCCAGGTGCCGAAACTTACAATTTACAAATATCTAAAAATGAAAGTTTCACTAACTTATTCTATAATGATTCGAACATAACCACTAACTCTAAGGATGTATATGATTTTGAAGAGGAACAGACTTACTATTGGAGAGTTATGGCATTCGAAGGTGAGACTGGAAATGATTGGTCGGAAGAATGGTCATTCACTACAGAAGACGCTGTTATCGGCTCTGTTCTATCAGCATCTGAATCGGGTATATCTATTTATCCGAATCCGGCTGGCGAAGAAGTAACTATCAATATACCAGTTGAGTTAGCTCAGAATATAGATAGTGCTACTCTAATCAGCCAAACTGGCCAAGAGTTAAGAACTGTAGGTATAATTACCTCTATACAGCAGCTAAGTTTAGCTAATTTGACTAGTGGGACTTATTATCTGATACTCGAAGGAAAGGGAAGTAGATATATGTTTAACCTCAATAAAATAAAATAAATATAAAATATTTATCAAATTTAAAGCTCTATAGTAATATAGAGCTTTTTTTTTACAATTATTTTTTGTAGTTTAAACAACATTTAAAACAGTATTTTTTTGAGAAAACTTTCATACATATTACTTTTAGCTGCTATACTCCCATTCGTAGGGTGTGAGAATGCTTTGGGTCCCCAATATGATGAGACATTACAAGTTAGATCAGAAACGAAATGGCGTGTTTCGACTATAGATGATCATAAAATAAGTAAAGTATCATATAAGGTATTCAATTCTAGAGGAGATATAATCTCAAAGGTAGAATATAACCAGAATGGTAAGTTGCAATCTACATCTGAATATAGTTATAAGGATGGTAATAGCTCGGAACAGGAAATTAAATTTTCTAATGGCGATACTATTGGTATTCTTCTACATCAATATGTGTTGGAAAATGGTAAAATAGTTAGCAAAAAAACTACTAATAAATCCGGTGAAGTACTAGACAACGAACAACTAAAATATGATATAAACGGTAATATTACTGAGATTGTTAGGTGCGAAGGTGTTGATGGTTGTGACGATAGAACCAAGTACGATAATCAGTATGTTGATGGTAATCTAACTGTTCGTTATACTTTTGAAAGTGATGGGTCTGTTGCTCAGAAAGACAGTATAGTGTATATAACTAACGATAATTATTTCGAGAAGATAACTTCAGACAATAAGGGTAATGTATTCTTTATTACTGGTTATGCTATAGATAAAGATGGCAGAATAAAATCGGAAATAATTAAGAATAGTAGTGGTTCGATAGTTGAGAAATTTATTTATGAATATACTTATTTCGAATAATTAGATTCTTATAAATTAGTATTCCCCCCAAAGACAAAATTCCAATTAGTAAAAATGGCAGAAAAGCAATCATAGGATTGTAATATGACCAAAGCATATTTGTTACCTGTATATCACTAAAACCTAGATTAACCTTTAGTACAGAAATAGCATTTTCTATCTCTATATTCTGTCCAAATTTGGTTGACAAATACTGCTGTGCTAACGCCGCCTTCTCTCCGTAGTTGCCGTACATATAACCACCCAGTACCGCTCCTATTGGGTAACCAATCAGATTGGATATAAAGAGTAAACCCATGTGGGTAGATTGTTCATTTTTTAGTGAAATACCATCGAAGTATTCGGTGTACTTTGGATTAGTTATTAGTTCGCCTATAGTATATACTACGAACCCTAGTATAAGGAAAGCTCCATTCTGATAGATTATACTAAGCCCAAAGCCAATGACAACTAATGCCACCCCCACGAATAGAGTATTGACTATACTATACTTTTTTAGGTAAATAGAAAATGGTAGTAATAGCAGTAAAGTCAAACCGGTATTTATATTATATAACCATTCGAATGAGATGCCTTTACCAGCCCAAGTATCCATTGTGAATACTTGGTTTAATTTGAGAGAGCCGACTATATTACTTGTGTCAGACCAATCATATATGAAATTTGGCAAAGTCTCGTAGAATTGCATGAATAGTACAGCGAATCCCGACATAGAGATAAGCAAAACGAAATTGTAATTCCTTTTGAATACAGTTATTGTTTCTTGTAGATTGATCTTAACACTTGATTTTGGTTTTTCTACTATTGTCTCAGATTTGAATAGTAGCGAAAAAACGAGTGCTAATACATAGAGCAACCCAGCACCAACGAAGACATAGTCCCAACCTTGCTCTCTTAGGTATTTGGAATAAGGTACTCCGAAAGCGAATATAGCAAGATTGTATAACCAAAAGTGCAAACCCCAACCGAAAGAACCATTATTTTTATCAATTAAATTTCCGATCTGACCTTTCATCAGTGGGTTGAATATACTCACTCCGATAGAGACTAGAGTAATACCTACTAACAATCCAATTAGATTATGGTAAAGACCTATGGATAGGAACGCTATAAAAAAAATAGCACAGGAGAGTAATAAAAGTGATTTCTTCTTATTGCTATTGTCTATTATCCTTCCCGTTAAAAGGGGGAGACTATTCTGTAAAATAACCCAATAAAGGTATATGATACCTTTATCTGCTTGTGAAAAGCCAAGTCCACCTTCACCTTTTTGGGCAATGAAAATCGGGATTTGGATTATCAAAATAAACCAAGCAGTACGTTCCAACATGAATATCAAATTCAGTAAGTAATATTCTCGTGGGAAATTGAATCTGCTCAATACTGACATTTACTTCAAGGGTGCTATTGGACGAAGTACCGTGATACCAGTAAACTTGCTCACACCGTCTATGTATTCGTCTATTGTTGTGTCTAGTACTACTTTCTTGGCAGTAGTAGAAGCGTGCATAAGCCGTGCCGTACCGTCTTCTTTGTTTACTAGGCCTATATGTCCGTAATCTAGCCCATCTATACTCGTAACGAATGCAACTATGTCACCATCTTGTAAATCTTCCATGATATCAGTTACATTCTCTTTCGGAATATAAAAAGCAGGGTTGGAGTTTATATCTTCTTCTGTTTTCTTAATCTTGGCTATTAGAGCTTTGTTTCCTTTTAGCATAGGGTACTTACTTGCATTTTTTGACATAAAGTACACATTCAGTTCTAGTGGTACTCCACCCAATTCCTCGGTAATATCTTCGACTACACCTTTCTCGATATTATCGAAAATCCAATCTGCAGTATAGTGCAATCTACTCTCGTATCCGTCTATTAGTCCTTCGCGGTATCTGGTGTATTGTACTCTGTCATATAAACTACTGAATGTCGGATCGTCTTCCGTTATTAGCGCATCTGCGACAGCTAGTGTTAGCTCAAAGTATGTGACACAATCTAGTTTGTCTAACTCTATCGTACAACTTTCAGCTGCATCTTTATCTAATGTGCCACCTACATACGGCACTCCTAAAAACTCCTTACCAACTTTTACTATTAGCTCTCCATAAGGTAGAGAAGCCCAATCCTCACTAGTTGCTTTCTTTACTATTTTTGCGAATCTCTTTTCCTCTGTTTCAGATGCTCGAGTAACTCCAAATCCGAATAATAGGAATAATGCAACGTAAAGTATATTATTGAAGCTCATTTTAAAAAATCTTCCAATTGTTGTTTAGTTATAGTTATGGATTTCGTCCCACTTTTTATCTTTATTGATGGAACTCCATTCGATAAAACGTTTTCTAATGCTATTTTGTTCTCTTGTTTCGTATCTAGAATAGAAGTTTGTGGGTTGTCTCCATTAGGGATATACCCCTCATCGACTAGCAAATCACTACCCATCGCTGCTGCTCTAGCCAGCTCATCAACTTGTTCGTTGTGCTCTATGCCACTATGTGCTTTCACTTTGAGGAAATTCACATCTAACTTTTTGAAGAGCGGATATATTTTCTTCCAAATATCCGCGTTGGCTACTGGTTCGTTCTTCTGCTTTTTCCATCCCTTTTTCACCCATCCATCCAACCAATGTTGGGTAAAAGCTTGGATTATAAAATTGGAATCGGAGTGTATATTCACTTTTCCTTTTCCGTGTTTCTCAGCATATTTTAGCGCCATATACATCGCCTTCATTTCCATTCGGGAGTTTGTAGTCAGCGTGAACCCCTTGGAGTATTCCTCTATCTTGCCGTCGGGCAGTATAACTACTATACCCCAACCACCTGGCCCTGGGTTTTTCAGACATGATCCGTCTGTATAAATATTCAATTCGTTTTTCATATAAATGCAATTTATAATAAAAAAGCCCCGTATAAAATACGGGGCTTGAAAATAATTTACTGATATTTAACTTTTTATTACTCTTTACCAGTAACTGGAGTTTTGATTAGTACTTGTACTGTTCTATTGTAGAATCGACCTTCAGGTGTCTCGTTATCGTAAAGCGGCTCATCTTCACCAACTCCACGCATTTCCAAGTCAGCATATTTGCCTTTAGACTCTTTGTTGATACCTGTATGTACTGTCTTAGCTCTGTTTACAGAAAGTTTAGCATTAGTTTCGTAAAGTCCAACTACGTCAGTATGTCCAATAACTTCTACTACTGATTCTGGTCTTACACGATTGTAAACATAATCTTTCATAATTTTATCGTTAAGTGGTCCAGCGTCATAGCTATTGAATTTGAATAGGATTAAGCTATAGTTTTCGTACATAGTATCAGCACCTTGAGTAACAAGTTTTATTTCAGAAGTTACTTGCATAACTGGTACAGTCACTGGATCAGAGATACACTCTTTACCTGCTTTTGATATTACTACTAATCTAGCTGTGAAAGATTCTTCGTTTTTAGGATATTTGCCATCAGCAGATTTCCAATCCCACTCGTATAGTGATTCTGTTCTTCCTATTTCTTTCAAAGTTTTCCAATCTCCATTACCTTTTTGAATTTCTATTCTTCTAGAAGCAATGATTGATTCGTCAATACCGTTTTCCAATTCCCATTTCATTTTCACTGGTTGTGGGAATGTCTTAGGGTCTTTTTCGAATACTGGTTTAGTTACTTCCCAATTATCACAAAGGATTTCAACACGTCTGTTTTCTGCAAGACCCATTGAATCTTTTGGATTAGATTTGATGTCAGGGAAGTTTCTTGATTCTATTTTCATTCTGTCAGCACTGATTCCCCATACTTTGTTCAAGTAGTTGAATACAGTTTCTGCTCTTGATTTAGATAGCTCCAAGTTCCCTTTCTCACCAGTGTTAGTGTTATCGTTACAACCTACTAGAGTTATTTTTTCATTCGGATGTTGGTTCAATCTGAAACCGTAGATATTCAATACGTGATAGTATTTATCCATAGTCCCACCAGGGATAGTAGTATCTGTGAAGCTAGCTTTGAATGCAGCTCCCGAACCATCGAAAGAAATATATCTATCTGGTAAAGTAGAAGATCCAATATCAAAGAAAACATAGTTCAATAACGGATACAAATCCCAGCTCAAAACCTCTTCCATTACTAGACCGTTGAAGCCAGCAATAGCAGGGTTTGCACCTGAGTTTTTCTTTACGTAATCAGCCATATCCACATTAGCTTTGATAACTGGTTTATTACCTAAAGTAATATCTACGTTATATTCTAGAGCGATTGCTCCAGCTTCACCAGCTTTGCTTGTTTGATCAGGTTTTTCTATTTTTTGAACGATTGTTCTTTTGCCATAGCTAGGGTGCTCAGCAGTTATTTCTAAGTTGATATACTTATTATTATCTTTAGGATCGCCGTACCAATCATTAGTGATGATTTTCTCGAAAGTTTGGTGACCTTCGTTTAGCTCATCTGAGTAAAGTTCACCAGTGATAGGGTTTCTGATAGAGATACGTGCTGGGATAAACTCGCCTGTACACTCATCTCTAACTGTACCAGCTAAGCTGACAGCTTTGAAGAATGAAGGTACGAATGCCATATAAACATCAAAACTTCCTTGTGCTCCTCTTAAATCTTCTCTTTGAGAAGAGAAATAGATGATATCACCAGATGCAGGCAACGTTATAAACTGCTCATCATTTTCTGTATTAATAGGTGCACCGATATTTTCTGGTTTTGACCATGAGTCATTACTTGGGTCTAGTCTAGTTACATAGAAATCTTGACCGCCATAATTTGGCTTGTGTCCATCAGATGCAAAAAATAGTGTAACCCCATCAGCTGCGATGAAAGGTGACACGTCTCTACCAGGAGTGTTGATGGCAGTTAAGTTTTTAGATGCTCCCCATTCTTCCAAATCGAAGTCATAGTCAGAGTACCAAATATCGAAATTCTTTAAATCTTCTTCACCATCAGAGTTTGGACCTTTTCTTGTAGAAATAAAATATATTCTACTTTGATCTGGCGCTATTGTAGGTTGAGAATCGAAGTTTTTAGAGTTAACGTTTCTACCTAAGTTTACAGGGCGACCCCATTGGTCACCTTGAATAGATGTTTTATAAATATCACAACTTCCAAGACCATCTGGTCTATTACAAGCTGTGAAATATAGAGTTTGTCTATCTGCAGCAATCGAAGCAGCACCCTCGTTGAGAGTAGTGTTTACCCCATTTAGTCCCATATTATTAGAAGGGTCTAAGTTATAGGGTTGATTGAAGACAGTATCCATACGATCTTCTTTCTTCGCTACCCAGAAATCGTGTGATAACTCACCGTCTTCTGTCTTGATACTACCCGGTTTGTTCGATACATAGAACAATGTTTTACCATCGGCTGAAATTGTCGGTGCATAATCTACACCGGAGTGGTTTATAATAGGCCCGAGGTTAATAATTCTGATTTCCTTATTGGCAAGAATCCCGCCATCCGAATCATCTTGAGCCGTAGCTTCAATTATCGCTCCGTACATATATAATGATGTACTACCTACTCCTTTTGCGGTCATGTTTAGATATGACATTGCAAAAATTAAAGCAAATAGCGATATCAGCTTAGTATATTTCCCAAACATACGCTTCCCTTATATAATTTATAAAATTTATTAACTTAGTAATAGTGTTGAGTAATTCTGACACACTCTGACACTTTTGGAATAATAAATTAATACAAAAGTATTAGTAAAGCAAATTAAATTATTGTTTATTTATAAAAATTAATTTACTCTATTGCCTAATTTAACTACATCCACGAGGGGAATGTTACAAAAAAAATAAAAACAGAAGGGTAAAGTAACAAGTGGTGGTGCTAATTCTCTGCTTTCTATATGGGGATACTATGATGCTATTTCATTGTTATTTAATAGACTATACTCCGACTAGCCACTATTAATCGAATCAGATGCAGTAACCGCAACACGTTTTTCGATTGTGTTTTGTAACCTCAACTTTTACGTTCTATTGCTCTTCGGGTTAAAGTGAAATAATTGTAATTGAAATGACAATTATATCTCTTTTTTTATTTCTAGGAGATTTACAGAGCTACAACAATATTTCACAATACACTAAATCCTAGTACAAATCCTTGTGTAACCAAATCATTTGCTAATGCTAATCCGTGCTGAATTGCCTGACTTTCGTCTATTCCGAATGTCTCGGAGCTAATTCTGATTGCTGACTCGAGTGTCGTATTCTCATCTATTATTGTTTGCAACGTAAGTGCGAAAAATGCTGATAAGTTGATAAACCTTATAGCACCAGTGTCGTTCTTTCTAAATATAAGCACGAAATAGCTTGCTTTCTTATCTAGTAGCTCGTCACCCTTGAATTTATGTACGGGGTATTCGAATGCTAATAGCTCGTGTTCGGGCGTGACTACTAGCTTATCGCGTAGTATATCTCCTTCACCTATATATATAGGTATAGCCATATCCTCCATTGTGTGTATTTCTATCTCTATCCACTCGAAATAGAGTAGCTCATCTAAATATGGTCTGTCAAATTTCTCGCCGTATTTCTGCTCTACGCAATATTCGTAGAACTCGAAGGGCATTTTCCAGACTATTGGGGTTTGCATCTTATGATTTGCGAAATAATCATCTACCATTGTGAGCCACTCCTTTTCCGTGAGTGTCTCTTTGGCTATGGGGTATGCGGTCGCCAATGCTCCTTTGATTATATTATAGGTCAATCGGCGGTAGTGGTGCAATCGGTCTTGCTTTGCACCCTCTATCGTAACTTCCAGCCCTGTCTTGCAATAGTCGGCTAATTTCGATTGTATATTATGAGTTTCTTTTTTCAGTAGCATATTCGCCTGCCCATACTTTATCTACTATATTTTGTAATCTTGCCATTTCTGCTTGTAGTTCTTTCATCTGAGGTATATTGAAATCGCGCTCTAGTAATATAGGTACTGGCGATATTCGCTCTATGGCCCATTCGAATAAATCGAAGACTGGGTCTATTATTGGTTGACCGTGAGTGTCTATTATAGTGTCGGGTGAGACTTGCTCGTGTCCTGCTATATGTATGTATTTCACTTTATCCAAGGGGAGGTTCTTGATGAATTCCTTAGAGTCGTATTTGTGGTTGAATGCGTTGACATATACATTGTTCACGTCCAATAGCAAATTACATCCCGATTTCTCTACTATCTGGCTTATAAAACTGGCTTCATCCATCTCGGCGGCAACTGCTGTGTAGTATGACACATTTTCTATTGCCAAGGGTCTTTCCAGATAGTCCTGGACTATGCGGATTCTCTCCGATACGTGGTCTATAGCGTCTTGCCGAAATGGTATAGGCAGTAAGTCATACAAATGTGCATTATCGCACTTGCTATAGCTCAGATGCTCGGAATACACTTCTGGTTTGAACTCGTCGAAGAATTTCTTCAATTCTTTGAGGAACTCAAAATCTAAATCTTCGGGACTACCTATCGAAAGCGACAATCCGTGACACATAATAGGGTATTTTTCTGCTGCCTCGTGCAACTTTTTCCGCCAATATCCACCCATCTGCATCCAGTTCTCTGGGGCAAATTCTATGAACTTGGGTTTATCCTCTTCTAGCTCTATTATCTGCTTTGCTATCTCTCTTCGGAATCCTAATCCTACACCGCTTATCATTTTGTCATCATTCATTTATATAAAAAAAAGGGCTGAAAAATACTCTCCAGCCCATATTTCAAAAGAATCTAATTAAAGATTATTCGCCACATGCTCCTTCTCCGCACTTGCCTTCGCCGCATTTGCCTTCGCCTTCTTTACCTTCTGCGCCTTCTTCTCCTTCCTCACCTTCTTCTCCTTCCTCAGTTCCTTCTTCTTCTTCACCCTCGCCGCATTTGCCTTCTCCGCACTTACCTTCACCGCATTTGCCTTCTTGCAATTTGGCTTCAGTAGCTGAAAGAGTGCTGATATAGTCAGTAGATGATTGATTCAACAATTCTGATCTTACATCATTTCCATTTCCCATAGCTTCGTAATCGAAGATGCTTACATCCATTGCGTTTGCAGAACCTGCCGCCAATACACCCGCAGCTAATAACGATAGCTTGGCAGATGTTTTCATTTTGTTACTCATACACTTACTCCAATATAATTGATTTAAAAATACACTCTATTTTCTCGATTAAATTAGCAGAAAAATATTTAATTTTCTACTACTTTTTTATGTTCTATATACATACATTTGTCTTCTATATAATCTATTCCGTTTTCTTTGGCTAATTGCTTAGCTTCCTCATTTTTCAAACCCAACTGCAACCATATTAGTTTTATGTCGCCTTTGGCTTTTCTGCGTTCTACGGCTTCTTGCACTATCGATAGAGCTTCTTCTTGTGGGCGGAATATATTGAGTATATCGATTTTGTCAGGTATATCCATTATGTTCCTATATACTTGTTGTTTCAATATAGTGTCCGCATTCGGATTGATTGGTATAACTTTATACCCTCGCTTGAGCATATACCCCGGTACTGAATGTGCAGCTTTTGCTATGTTAGCAGACATACCATATACGGCTATGTTTTTCATCTTGTCGAATATTTCTCGCATTCTCATTTAGCTATCTCTCATTTATTAATTGATGATACTTCTAAAATAACCAAAATTCCAATCGTTTTATAATACAACGTTACTATTTCGATTTTAGATGTTTTAAATGTAATTATTATCTAATTTTGCAACTTGCATTGCAGAATGGAAGCTTAATTCTATTTATGTTTAACGTGTGATTGTGAGTTAAAGTTTAAATAAACAAAAGGGTTTTATGTTATCAAGAGCGTTTAACATTATATACAATAAAGTAAATGGATGGTTGGAAGTAGCTATAGAAATGCTTCCTAACTTCGTAGTAGCAATGATAATACTCATCACTTTTCTTATTGCAGCTAAGTATTTGAAGCGCTTTTTTAAACAATTCTTCCAGAGATTCTATGGTAAAACTGCTATAATCAATCTCTTTTCTAATGCTATTTTTCTTACTGTTCTGACTACTGGGTTATTTGTATCGCTCAGTATATTAAATTTGGACAAGGCCGTAACTTCTCTCCTCGCTGGTGTCGGGATAGTTGGTTTGGCTTTAGGTTTTGCATTCCAAGAAATTGCTGCCAACTTCATATCTGGGGTTATATTATCTATTAATAAACCCTTCACAATTGGGGATATAATAGAAGTGGACAATATAACTGGTACGGTGGAGGTAATATCACTCAGAACCACTAATATCAGGACTTTCCAAGGGCAGAAAATATTTATACCTAATAAAACTCTATTCCAAAATGCGGTTATAAACTATACCGAAAATGGCAGACGTAGAATAGATTTGACAGTTGGCGTTTCTTATGGTGATGATCTGGAAAAAGTGCAAAAGGTAACACTCGAGGCGATAAATTCTATTGATGATAAATTGGAGGGCTCGGAAGTACAGTTCTATTTCACAAAGTTTGATGATAGTTCTATTAACTTCGTTGTTATGTTTTGGACGGAATACGCTAAAGACCACAGCGAGTATATGGAAGCTCAACACAGAGCAATAAAAGCTGTTAGCGTTGCTTTCAAAGAGAACGATATTACTATACCGTTCCCTATACGCACACTCGATTTCGGAATCAAGGGCGGCAAAAAGCTCTCGGCTATGCTAAAAGATACTCCCCTAACTCTAAAAAAAGATTAAGGGAGAGTAAGATTATCTATTAATAAGTTTCCATTCATTATCGATATATAATAGCATTCTTAATTGAGTGTTAGATAACATATTTGAACTTCCGTCAAAATTTACCCAAATACTATTGCTAGACTTGTTGATTACAAAACAAATTTGACCATCAACACCAGCTGGAAGTGTTACATTACCGGCAGGTACTCCATTAAAGTAATATACTGAATATCCAGCAGGAGGCGTTTGTGAACCACCCTTCCAAATAGAAGCAAAGTTCATCGTTCCGTAATCAGAAGAACCAGAACCACCAATTTTAAGGGCTGGTGTTTTAGCATCCGTCGAAACAATCTGTAATCTAGCATCTGGTGCTTGAGTACCAATACCCACATTAGCAGAACTATCAGCTCCGTTCACTCCATCTATAGCTCCAAGCACTACTGTGTGGTTAGCGTTCACTTGTGCTAGTGAGCCAATTGCAGTGGAGAACGATTTGCCACTATTTATTCTCGATCCTTTACCTATTGCCACGTTATTGCTATCAGCTGAGCTATTTCCAATAGTAATACTATTACCAATCAGTACATTCGAGTTACCAGCCAAACTAGCAGCCGAATTATTACCAACTACTACGTTATTGCTTGCAGTAGTAGATGATTTCATAGATTGATAGCCGACTACTACGTTGCTCGTTCCACTTGATATGGTACTTCCCGCTTCATTACCAACGAATACACTTTGATTTTTATTATGAAACATAGTAGTATCATTGATAGCATAAGATTTGTCGGTAGTTATAACACCCTCGGCATCTAGGGCAAAAGCTTTGCCAGAGGTATTAGTAGAGTCAGCTATTGCGTGTATAGCAACGGCATTACTACTACCGCTCGATTTAGCAGTCACTGTTAATCCAGTAGCCGAACCGCCACTAGTACCGCCAGTAGAGTTTATTTTCGCACCCAAAGCGTTAGTGCTAGAACTCGAACTTTCATAAGCCAAATCAAAAAGACGCTCAGTAATCAATGCTGTTTGCTGTGTGCTATCAGTGCCATAAGTAATATAGCCAGTACCTGCAGTAGAGGTAGTCCAATTCATATTACCACTACCATCAGTAGTTAGGAATTGACCGTTAGTACCATATCCATTAGGTAGAGTAAGAGTGTAGTTTCCGCTGAGTGTACTCGGAGATCTAAGAGCTACAAAGTTTGAAGTATCAGTATCATAAAATTTTAGTGATTTTCTATAGAATAATTTTACATCTTCAATGAAACCTTTCTCTCCGTCAAAAATTTGGGCATGCTTACTAACAATACCTTTTTGGTTAACGTCTGCGTATTTAATATCTAGTTGCTGTGAAATACCATCACCAATGAAAACATCTGAAATTAAAAATTGACTTAGCTTACTATTAAACGTATTCCAATCTCCTCTAGATAAGTAACCGTCCCTAGAGCCATTAGCAGAGGCCATTGAAATAGGGTCTCCGCTTGTTCCATCACCATCTACTGGCATAGTCGTATATACAGTCGATGAAGAATTATTGTTGAATCTAGTCCAATCATTAGCTGTTAAGTACCCAGGGTTAGAAGCCGTAGCCGAGTCCATTCTTACTCTATTACTAGAAGTGCCGTTCCCTTGAATAGGAGATGTAGTTAGCACATCCATAACAGAAAGTTTGCTATTGAAAGTATTCCAGTCAGTAGAGCTTAGATAACCGCTAGTGCTTGTGTTTGCTTGGTCAATTCTTAGCTTATCACCAGTAGTACCACTACCTTTTATTGGGCTAGTCGGATCTACAGATACCGAACTCAATTTACCGTAGAATAAGCCGTAATCAGTTGAAGACAAGTAACCGTCAGAAAGAAAACCTGCCTTAGCTATCTTAAGTGAATCATTAATTATACCTTTTCCTGATAGAGGGCTGTTATTTGCAATAACCACGTTAGACATCTTACTGTTGAAAGTACCCCAATCGCCTGAGCTAAGATATCCGTGATTGCCTGACGTTGCTTTTGCTAAAGTTATAGCACTCGTTATACCATTCCCAGTCAGAGGAGGAGCAATTTTTACAGAATCTATGGAAGTGTTATTGTTGAATTTAGTCCAATCCGTAGCCGAAAGATAACCATCAGTGCTGCCGTCCGCTTTAGCAATAGTCAATGAATCGCTACTAGTCCCACTACCAGACAATGGGATATTTTTTGCAATTACCACACTAGACAACTTATTGTTGAAAGTATTCCAATTGGAAGCCGTTAAATAACCGTCCGTAGTAGTACTCGCTTGAGAAATAGTCAATGAATCGCTACTAGTACCGCTACCAGACAATGGGATGTTTTTAGCTACAACTACGGTTGAAAGTTTGTTGTTGAATGTATTCCAATCAGTTGAACCCAAAAATCCGTTAGTGCTACCATCAGCTCTACCAATAGTTAATGCACTGTCAGCACCATTACCTGTGATAGGACCATTAACAGAGACAGTTGATAATTTGCCGTCGAATGATTTCCAGTCAGTGGAGTCTAAATATCCATTTGCAGAGCTACTTGCTTTCGATATTTTAATTGGGTCACCGCTTGTACCGTCACCCGAAAGCGGAGCAGAAGCTGTTATTGTACCCGAATTATTGAATTTTGTCCAATCAGACGAGCTAAGATAACCGTCAGTCGAACCGTTCGCTTGAGCAAGAACAAGAGGACTTAATGATGTTCCACTACCAGTCATTGGAGCTGAAGCTGATACAGTTGTAAGTTTGTTGTTAAATGTTTTGAAGTCAGCCGAATCTAAGAATCCTTGTGCTGAACTACTCGCTTTAGAAATAAGAATTGGGTCACCGCTTGTACCATCACCCGAAAGCGGAGAATTAACCGATACAGTTGATGAAGCCATAGTATTGAATCTATCCCAATCATAAGAAGTCAAATAACCTGAGTTTGCTGAAGTCGCTGAGTCTAATTTTAAAGGAGTAGCTACTGTACCATTTCCTGTCATTGGTGATGCTGCTGCCACAGTCGAAATTTTGCCATTAAATGATTTCCAGTCAGCCGAATCTAAATAACCGTTAGCTGAACTACTTGCTTTCGATATTTTAATTGGGTCACCGCTTGTACCATCACCCGAAAGCGGTGAGCTAACTGTTACTGTCGATGAAGCCATAGTATTGAATCTATCCCAATCGTAAGAAGTTAGATAACCTGAGTTCGCAGATGTTGCTGAATCTAGTTTCAGTGGAGTTGCGATAGTACCGTTGCCGGTTATCGGAGTTCCTGTAGCCACTGAAACCGAAGTAAGTTTGCTGTTGAAAGTATTCCAATCTGTTGAAACTAGATAACCGTCAGTAGTTGTATTCGCTTGAGCGATAGTGATATCAGAAGTAGCACCGTTTCCTGTCAGAGGAGCAGCAGTTCTAACGGTTGATATTTTACCGTCAAATTCATTATACTTACTTGCTGTTAAGTAACCACTATTGCTAGATGTAACAGAATCCATTCTCAATTTATCAGCACTAGTACCATCACCTTT
>JBAYUQ010000005.1:0-152613 GCA_041675005.1 Kapaibacterium sp. (SeqCode) | reverse complement strand
TTATCATCTTCGTATAACCCTAGTTCTCTTGTAAAAGAAAATGAAGTCCAATCGCAATTCGACTATCGTTTTACTATCTACTCTGATGGTTTCAAACCGAAGAATTACTATACGAAAGCTCTAGCTAAAGATACGATTGTTAAGTTGGATATGTCAACTGTAACTAGTGCATTTGACGGTAAGCATATAAGGGTGGAATTTTCTATATACTGTAAAAATAGGAGGTACGAAATGAAACATGACATATTTAATTATAATAATGAAGGTACTTCGACCTATTTGTTTACCTATACAGATACTTTAGTTTATAGAAATGGAAAAATTGATATGCAAAAAGGTAGTTATGGAGGAGATTACCCCAAAGGACCTCATAAAATTAATCGCTTAAGGTTTGAAATTGATACATTAAGACAGACAATTTCTAATCTATATCATTTTGACAGTTATAAAACAGAAAAATATTCACAAGGTATATTATTTATGAATTATGAATCGTTCTCAATTCATTTTAATAATTCATTAAATTATATTACTGAAAATCAGAATCAATTTATTATAAATTTAGAAGGCTCTGATACAAAAGCTGGATATGAAAGAGAATTCATTACAGTAGAAGACAATACGTATGAAGAGACAGAGGGAGAAGAAATTCTAGAGTTTTTATCTAAGGGTTCCTACATCAAAATCGAGTTTATAGATTGATGAAAAATCTACCGCATCAACCTTTCGTCTATATAAAAACCATCTATTGAGATGATTTCAACTTCTTTTTTAGTCACATTCTTCGGGTTGACTATTAAATTATATTCCGCGGGTACTATCGCAGAAGGTATTAGGAATGCCTTATGATTGGAGCTTTTCAGCAGCTCATCACCGAAGATTTGAGTAGTACGCAAGTGAGGGAACTTCTGCCAATCGTGTGGTAACTGTAGCACATCCACTTTTCCTATTATGCTATCTTTAACGTTTAGAGTTATTAGCTTTAGGTCATCAGGAACATCTATCACAGAAAGACGAACTGCAATCTCAAGAACACAAAGCGATTGGGACACGCAAGTATAGAGCAATGGTGTACCTTTGGTGTTCCATCTTCCGCCGCTCAGCTCAGCCCCACGACCAGATAAATCCTTAGCAAACTCTGCCTTGCTCAATCGGTAGCATATCACGCTAATACGCCGTATTGGATTCGGTTTAGCTCATCTTTTAGGAGGTCAATACCGAAGCTACTATCGAGCAAGTCTTTTGGTGCTTTGCCACCTACAGCAATGTTTTCTTTTGTTAGCCAATTGAAGAATTTTTCTGGTTTACCGAATACATCGAACCCTAGATTGAAGAGTATTAGTATTTGCATAATGCGTTCTGTTTGTTGCATATCGAATGACTTACTTTCTTTGTTGTATCGTTGTAGAGTACGCTCCGATAGGTGCAGATACTGTGACCAATCGGCGTTAGACAGGGGTAATGATTCGGTTAGTGCATCGAACTTTTGGAATGCTAGCCCTTCTCTGACTACGTCTATGTAGGTATAGGAATCGCTATACTCTCTGACTACTTTTTTTATATTTTTTACTTCATAATCCATATATTCTTCACGTACATTTGTCTTTTTTATTGCGACAAATATACTTCTTTCTTTTTAATTTTGCAATACAATCCCCATTTTTTTTTAATTTGAACCAATAATAATTAACAATTGACCTAATGTACGAATCAATCAAAAAGCTAGTTAAGAGCATAGTGCCAACCTCTTTCCTAAGGAAAAATGACAAGCTATTGCGACGAGTAGTATCGCTATCTTACAGAGGTGATAAGCACGAGTGTAATATATGCGGTTTTGCTATGAGCAAATTCATCGTATTGAGCAATGGTAATCGGCTCTGCCCCAAGTGCGGCAGCTTACCGAGGACACGGCGACTATGGCAGTTAATAGAATCTGAGGTAGAAGGTAAAGATATACTTCAATTCTCGCCCTCCAAAAGTTTGAGTGGCAGAATAGCCGAGGCCAACCCCAAAAGCTACGTAACTACAGATTACGAAGATGAATTCGAAGCAGATAAAAGACACGATATACAAGCAATAGACGAGCCAGATAATAGCTTCGATATTGTTATTTGCTATCACGTACTAGAGCATATACCAGACGACAGAAAAGCAATAAGTGAACTACACCGAATATTAAAACAAGGCGGTGTATGCTACATACAAACCCCATTCAAAGATGGTGATATATACGAAGATAATAGCATAACAACCCCCGAAGGCAGATTAGAACATTTCGGACAGAATGATCACTTGCGTATATATTCAGCAGAAGGTTTAAAGTCGAGGTTAGAAAAAGCTGGCTTTACTGTGGAGGTTAGGGAGTTCACAGAAACTGACGGTAATCGGCTAGGGCTGAAGGATAATGAAATTGTGATATTAGCTCGTAAATAATTTTATATAAATGATTTATATAGAGTTGGAATTAATACAGAAATATATTAATTTGAATTTTACCAACTTTTAAGTGAGGCGATAGATATGAAAATACTTAAACTTGGCCTATTGGCTATACTAATGGCATTAGTTGTAATGTCGTGCAGTGATGATAGCACTAACCCTGATGATGGCGGTGGAGATGGCACTACACTACCAAACTCAAAAGTAACTATAAAAACAACTGTGGAAGGTCAAGAAGTTCACAGTAAAACCCTTGAGTTAAAAGATGGGAAGTATATTCCATCTAATTATTCTGTAGGGGGGTCATACAATAATACTACCAAGATGTTTTCCGTGAGTTTCACAGAAATAGCTTCTGCTGGTCCAAGCTATGGATACCAATTGAGCTCTTTGATGGAAAAGCTAGAAGCAGGAACATATAGTTATACAAAAAATGACGCAAAAATACTTGTAGGAGCTTATACCAACAAGGAACTTGGAGAACAACCATATATGGCTAACACTGCTACTTTGGTAATAACTAAGGTACAATTCATTGGTAATGATCAAGCCGGTGCATACTATACCTCAGGTACTCTAGAAATGGATTGTACAAATGAAGAGAATGTAACTCCTAATGTAAGTGTAATAGCTACTTTTGAAAGTGTTCCTTTAAGTACTGTCTTTTTAAATTACTAGATTGTATATTTGTAATTTTTAATCTAAGCCCAATGTTTGTCTTTAATCATTGGGCTTTTTTTATGTTTGCACCCTACTATCAAGTAAGTCATGGAAAAATATAAGATTCATATAACTAAAAAAAATCAATCTTGTTATTACTAATTGTCGTAAATTGTACTAAATAAATTTATCCAAATAAATAGGAGAGTTAATATGAAATTAATTAGGTTTAGTTTTTTAGTGTTTTTACTGTCAATGATGATGATAGCTTGTGGTGATGATAGTACAACTGATCCTGATGGAGAAGTTGATGCTCCGAATGGTGTAGTAACTTTAATAACAACAATAGATGGTGAGGAAAAAGAGAGACTAACTGTAGAAAGAAAGGGAGATGTACTTACCCCAAGTAGTTATAACCTATCAGGATATTATGTTAACGCAAATGGTCTTTTTAATATTATGTTGAGTGGTGACACTGACGTGGATAATAATTTCAGTGTGGGGTTATTTGCGGTATTGAGTGAGTTAAAGGCAGGGACTTATAACTATACAGATTTTGACGATCAGAATAGTGGAGGTTACAGAAACAGTAAATTTGGAACTGATTCATATAGTGCTAGTAGTATAACCCTCGTTATAACGAAAGTTCAATATATTGCTCTATCAGAATTTGGAGGTAATTATTATATAACAGGAACTTTGAATATGGAATTAGAAAATGAATATAATGAGAATCCCAATGTTAATGTGAAATTGGAGTTTGAAAATATGGAAATAATAAAAGGAATTACTGGATTTTAAGAAAAAACTAACATAAGCATCTAATGCTTATTAGATGCTTTTTTTTTAATTAAAAGAGGAAATTATGAAATTATTAAAAATCAGTTTAATTGCTATCCTTTTGTCATTAGTGGCTGTATCATGCGGTAGTGATAACTCGACAGACCCAGACGAAGATACAACGGTTCCTGATGGTAAGATAACAGTTGTGACTTCACTAGACGGAGTAGAAAAAGAAAGAAGAATAGTAGAAAGAAAAGACGACGTATTGACTCCAAGTAATTATCAATTAGCAGGATTTCATGTTGGCTTGAATGGTCAATTTGATTTTTCTATTGTTGGTGAGATAGTTACAGATGATTATTACAAAGTCAGCTTTGATGCTGGAATAGGTGAGTTAAAAACTGGCACATATAATCTAATAGAAAATGATGGGAAGCTAGTATGGGGAAACTACACAAACTTGAAATATGGGACTGAACTATATAGTTCTAGCAGTGCAACCTTGGTTATTACCAAAGTTCAATATATTGGTCTTTCAGCAAATGTAGGATCTTACTATGTTACTGGCAAATTGAATTTAGCATTAGTGAATATACAAAACGAGAATCCAAATTTAACAGTAGATGTAGATTTTCAGGGTTTGAAAATCAAAAAGCTATAAACCATACTCCCTAGAACTATTATAATAGGCCTCTTTTTAGAGGTTTATTTTTATTAAAGCAATTTGAATTACATATAATAATACAAATAAGTCAATATATTTAGTTATATAGCTATTAATATTTTTTCACAATTTTAAAAAAAGATTATAATGGCAGATATAAATAACTTAGTTGATGGACTATTCAAATCAATTGATTCTAAAAACACAGATGCTTTTGCATCATATTTAGCAGAAGATGCTGTATTCACTATGGGAGATACTCCCGCTGTTAGTGGTAAAGATAATATACATACAGGAGTTGGTCAATTCTTCGAATCTATAAAAGGATTATCACATACAGTGAAAAACACTATTCTAAATGGAAACGACTTAGTAACACCCGGAACAGTTACTTACACAAGACATGATGATTCAGAATTGACTGTAAGTTTTTGTAATGTTTTTAAACTAGAAGACGATAAAATCAAAGACTACAAGGTCTATATTGATTTATCGCAATTATATAAATAGAAATTATATTGATTTTGAAAATAAAAAAGCTCAGAAATATTAATTCCTGAGCTTTTTTTTCATTATTTTTTAACTATTAGTGCGTTACTAAAGTCTTACTCTGATTTTGCTTCAAAACTCTTTCTAGTATTGCTACCCATTTGTTAGCTAATTGGACTTCTCCACTTAGAATCAAGTTAATATTTTCGTTATAAAACTCAAGTACATAATCTTTTTCTTTAGGATTATTATTAGTCAAAACTATTTCAATTTTCTCAACAACTAATGTACTTGATTTCCCGATTTTTACGGCTCTTTTTTCATTTACTAATCTGACACTTTTTATCTCATTTAGATTGATAATTTGTTCAGTTTCGTGGTTTTTAAAATGCTTGACAAAGAATAATCTATTCTGATTGTAGTCTATACCAATTGCAATATTGTCAAGTGTATCTGACTCATCTATTTTACTATTATAAACGTTTGCATATTTCAATAGTACTGATTTAGTCTTATTATTCTTATTTTGATTTTTGATATATACAAATGCAAAAGGTATAACTACTACGAGTACAGTAATAGACACCAAGATTAATGTTTTCATTTCCATTTTATTTTCCTTTCTTTTTTTAGTTTATCAATATGTAATACAATATGATACCTAGTCATCAACTAGAATCATATAATCTATGCTTCTTAAATATTTGTGTTAGTTATTAATTAAATGTAATTGTGGAAAGGAAATAGAATATTGGTTTTTCTTTGGAGAGATAATTCTTTTCTGATTTGATTATAGAGAAAAGAAGTGATAGAGTCAATGCTATACTCTATTTCTTTGGAAGCAAATAACTGTAGAACACTACTCTGCTTGGAATAGTTGTCCAAACTAGTACTAATTTTGAATGAAGAATATTCCGTGATAATTTCACTAAAGAGTATCGGGTTATCTTTGATGTAATTATTAACTACAGTATTAGAGTCAGCTTCATTTACCGGGTTGTTAGGAATAGAATAAAAGCTAAAAGCGATAAGTAGATTAACCGCAATTAGAAAAGCTGAAACTATAATTTTAATTTTCTTAGACATTTTAAATGTTCTATAATATTGTGCCACCAAACTTATATGATTATGATATAATATCATAATGAATTCTGTAGCAAATTGCTTTTTAGCTAAATAATTACTAATTTTACTATCTGATTATAACTTTAAGACGGAAGAAAACATGAAACTACTAAAGCTAAGTTTATTAGCTATATTAATGGCATTTGTTATTATGTCTTGTAAAGATGATACAACCTCGCCTAATGATGATAAAGATTTTACAATTATTACAAATCCGGGACCATTAAATATAATAATTAAGACATATAATGACGAGGTTCTTATAGATTCGGTAAGAGTCTATGTAGATAATTTTATGTTAGTCCCGGAAGGATTTTATTATAATTCAGAGTTTATAACTAATTATAATATAATGGGTTTTAGATTCTATAATTCTTTAGATGATAGATTTGATTTAAATATAGATTTTGAGAATGATTCATTTAAGAAAGGAAACTATAGCTTTAGAACGGGTACATCTGAATATACCAACTACTATATTAATCCAAAATTGAATTCTCGATATGTAGCAGAAAGTGGATATTTAAGGATTACTGAAGTCAAATATATTGGCGAAATGTATTTAAATAATCACTACATTACTGGCGAATTTGAAACTAAATTCGAAAAGCAAGTAAACGATAATCACACGACTCGTGTTAAAGTAATCTTTGAAAATTTGGGTACTTTTGTTGGTGGAGTATAAATAGCTCTCACACTCTCTCTAACCTAAACTCATTACCGTCAAAGACGCCGTAGCTTGGCTCGTGTATCCATTCACCGAGATTATAGTAGGTGCCGTTGCCGTGTTTTAGTTCTAATCTTTTGTGGCGGTGTCCCATTATCACATAGTCGAAACCCTCGTCTATTTTCTTTTTAGCGAAGTTAACCATTCCCTCGTTTTCACCATAATCCTTCGTGTCAGTATATGAACGGCTTTTCTTGGAGCTGCCGCTAGCTAGACCTATTCCTATATCAGGATGGATAATCCTGTAGATGAAATTCGACACCTTATTCCGGAGCACTGAGCGTAATATTAGATAGCCAGTGTCGTTGTCTGCCTTGCCGTCTCCGTGTGAGATATAGAACTTCTTGCCGTTGTGTTCGCGTTCTATATCTGTAGATATTACTTCTATGCCCAATTCTTCCTCAAAAAAGCTGCGATGACCAAAATCGTGATTACCCATTTGGTATTCTATTTCTATACCAGCATCAGTGAACTCACGCAACTTCGCCAATGTGCGATAGAAATTCTTAGGGATAACAGTTTTATAGTCGAACCAATAGTCGAATATATCTCCTACAAGGTAGAGTTTATCACAAGTTGGTTTTATTCTATCCATAAGTGATAGAAAGAGATCTTCTCTTTTTCTATCTTCTGTTCTTTCTAATACACCTAAGTGCAAATCTGAGATAAAATATATCATTTAATTATTAATTTTCTGTAATTTTTACTAATTTAAGATATTCTAATATTATATTCCAAGTTAATTATATTAAAACAAAAAAGCCAATACGTTAATAAATTATGATGGAAGTACAACATTACCATTTCGAGCGAGTAGCTTCTACAAACGATGTTGCTAAAGAGTTATTGACGAATCATGATAGCGTTTTCGTTTCTGCAGACTATCAATATAAGGGCAGAGGACGGAAAGGGCGGATATGGGAAGGAGAAAGCCATAAGAACGTATATCTGACTTATGGAGTAAATGAACAAAAGATAAAATCGCTCGAAAATAAAGTTCTTTACCAAATTATCGGATGCCTAGCAGTAGTGGAAACACTAAGTACTTACATAGAGTCATCAAAAATTAAGTTAAAATACCCAAATGATGTCTATGTCAGCGATGGTGAAAAGTATAGAAAAATATCGGGCGTACTCTCGGAGCATAGCTACTCTGGTAATATATGTGAAGAATCTATACTCGGAATAGGTATCAACGTAAACCAAATGGAATTTGGCACCGTATTGGATGATAAAGCAACATCTCTCAAGAAACTAGGTCTCAATTGTGAAATAGAGCAGGTACTTGAAATTTTGAAAAGAAATGTAATCAAATTTCTTGATATAGATGCAAATATAATATTTGAAAACTGGAAAGATAAAATCGATTTAGTTGGAAAAACAATTGAAATAGTGGAAACACATTCTAAATATAAGGTAGATAGTATCAACAATGACGGCTCACTTATGGCGAGCAATCAGAATGGGACGATATCTATCAACAACGGAGATTCTATAATATATGAGCTCTAGCAAGGCATTAATTGCCGACATAGGTAATAGCAGAGTAAAGTTCAGAACTGGTGACAATGTCACTGCTTATGAGTACTTTACTGATGGTCTGACTGACTTCCTGAATACAATAGATAAGGGAAGTTTTAAGGCATTCTATTATTCATCTGTTAATATAGATGCAGAGAAATTTATATTAGAAAATCTCAATGATAAAATTGAAATAGTCGAGAACGCTAGAACTCTCATAGATATTAAAGCCCCAATTGATTTTACGAATATCACTGGTATGGGTACTGACAGAATGCTCAGCTTATTAGCCGTTCAGAAACTAACAGACTCACCACTAGTTACTATCGATTGTGGTACGGCAGTAACTGTCAATTTACTTGATGAAGATAGTATTTGCCTTGGTGGGGTTATACTCCCAGGGTTCTATACTCAAAGCAAGGCACTACACAATTTCACTTCCAATCTTCCATTAGTTGAAGAGTTAAATAATCGTGGTTATTTCGGTCAGAATACGGACGATGCTATCCGCTACGGAATATTAAACGCTATAGTCGGTGGTATAAAAACTACGATAGATCACTCCTCCTTCTCGTCAGTCCCAGATGTATTCGTTACAGGTGGTTACGGACAGATAATCCAAAATCGATTACTCAACTATTATCCTAGTGTTATATATGACGAAAATCTAGTTATAAAGGGCATTGAAAAGCTAATCCATAACTCTGTTAGAATCTAAAACACACATTAAGTTATACCACTTGACACGGCCGTCTCTTTTGTCTAAAGTATAATTTTAGAATATTCAGGATTGTGATGTAGTAGAACCGTAGAGACGTATTGCATACGTCTCAGAACTCTCTTTCATTTGGAGACGTATGCAATACGTCTCTACGAAAATCACGTCATCCTGATAACGCCGCAGGCGTTAGAAGGACTCAGGAGAAAAGAATGACAATGTAAGTCCTCCCAGTTAAGGGAGGATTTAGGTGGGTTAAGGTTGCCCAATAAAACTAATACCCTCATTTGCATTATTCCACTCATTTTATTATGTTTAGGGAATCCGAAATCAACGAATGGTGGAAAACACTATGAAAACACTACTAAAAATACTACTCCTACTACTCCCATCACTTTGTGTAGCACAATACAATGATGCACAATGGATATGGTCTGATTATAAAATGGATTTCAGAAGGAATAATGACTCTGTTGTTGTTTTTCACGGTAGGATGCACATGCTTGATACCTATACAATTGGGCTTTATGACATGGTAAATTACAATTATGATAATGGTGATTTGTTTTTGCATATTAACAGAGATTCGACTTGGATTAATGATTCTGTATTATCTAGTTTGGAACATACCGACTATTATAATTTTTATGACCCAAGAATAACTGATCCCAATGGTTTTGAGAGTGAAGAATACGGAGTTAGAATGTTCTCAGGTTTTCAATCCTTAGACTCTGAAAATGTCCGTTTATATAGAATATTCTATGAAAGATATAAATATGAAGGGTATCATGGGATTTTAACCTATGATGATATAAAACTAGATAGGAATCAACAGAGAATTAGACATAAATTCAAGTTTGGAATTGATTCAATAAGCGATTTTACAATTTTGTCTCATTCCGACCCTAGAAAACATTGGATAGTTGGACATAATGTTAGTAAGCATTTATTAAATACCTATTTAGCTGATAAAGACGGAATAGATACTATACCTAAAAGCAGTTTTAACTTAGAGGAAAATGGTTTAGATTTTGCACAAGGGCTTCAACCATATTATTTTGAATTCAAACCATCACCAGATGGTAATAAATTATTAGCTTGCAATTGGGTTGCCCAAGGCCCAGAAGTTTATCTATTTACTTTTGATAAGAAGATTGGCAAATTAGATTATATAACGAATTTCAAATATGTTGATGAGAGAATAATTCCCAATTATGACATACTCTTTAATTTCTCTCCAAACTCAAGATATATTTATACCCAAGCAAATAAGAAATTATTTCAATATGATGTTTCAGATTTAGATCCTAATAGAATAAAAGAATCTGAAACAATAGTTGCTGAATTAGATACAAATTTGAATATCTATAACCGAGGTGACCCTAGTTATATGGGAACTAACTTATTGATTGCACCAAATGGTAAAATGTATTATCGAAACCCTCCAACAGATAAAACACATCCCAATTCAGAATATGCATATCAATATTTTTCGATTATAAACAGACCAGATAAAAAAGGAACTAAAGCAGATTTCAAATTAAAAGAATTGAGATTTGATTTCAATGGAGTATTTCCTAATGCAAAGCCTACACAACCTCGTCTAGATGTAATCTGGAATCGTCTTCAAACACCATCCGAGATGATAGGGCGTACAGTCAGTTACTGCGAAGGTGAAGACGCATATTTGAATAATGTATGGGAAGATAGATTTGTAGGTACTAACTTTAAATGGGAACTCCTTAATCTAGAAAGCAATGATACTATATTAGCAGCCGAGATAAACAAATACTTCGAAGACAATCCAAATATCAAAGATCCATTCTTTCCTGATGCTACTCACAACTATGAAGGAAAGTATTATATTACTTGGACTGATACACTCGGTTATAACAGAGAAAGAATTGTCAATCTATATGTAGATACGCTACCAAAGGTGGGGATAGTATCTACCAAGTTAACGACAGAATGTGAAAGAGAAAGGTATAGATTAGAAGCTGGGAATATAATAGAAAGATATGAATACAAATGGAGTACAGGAGAAACCTCACCAATAATAGAAGTGGATAAAGCAGGTGAATACAAGCTATACGTTACTTCATTTCAGGGCTGTGTTGATTCAAGTAGTATCAATATACAATTTGAAGATGAAGAGCTTTATTTAGAAATACTTGGTGAGAATAAATTATGCTATGGTGGTGAACTTTCTTTAAGTGCTAATCAAGATTATATTAGCTATCTCTGGAATACAGAAGAAACTAGTAAGTCCATCGAGATAAATGAAACGGGAAGATATATACTGACAGTAGAAAGTAGCAAAGGATGTACTATATCAGATACTATAGATATTACATACCATCCGAAAGTACAAGCACAACTAAAACCCACACCAACTACGATATGCAATGGAGATTCTACTCTACTAGAATCGAAGTACGATGTTCCTTATTATAGCTTCAAGTGGAACACAGGAGCTACAACAAAGAGCATCTACGTCAGCGAAAGTGGAAATTTTAAGCTGATAATTACTGACTCAAGAACTGGATGTATAGATAGTACAGAGATAACAATCAAAGTAGAAGACAACTTACAACCTGCAATAAATGGTGGTGACATCTGCTCTGGTCAATCAGCAACATTAGAAGTCTTACCTAACGACCCAAGCTATTCCTATCTTTGGAGCAATGGCGAATCAACACCAGTAATAGTAGTTAACCAAGCTGGAACATATTCCGTAACTGTTAGTAAAGCAGGTTGCGTAGGCACAGCAGAAACAACAGTGAACGAAAGTCCTACTCCAACGTTTGAAATAATAGGTGAAAGTATAATCTGCAATAACGAAACTGCATCACTATCTTCTAGCGAAGACTTCGACGAATACTTATGGTCAACAAACGAAATTACCAAGGAAATAGAAGTAACAGAAGCAGGTACATATACATTAACTGTAACAGATACTAACGGCTGTACCGCAACAAAAACACACGAGGTGAAGAAATACGAACTGAAATTCGACATTAGCAAAGACCGTATAGATTTTGGGAAAGTTTATATAACAGAGACTAAATCAGATAATTCTACAATTAGTAATAATAGTGGATTTGATATTACACTAGACAACGGTCAAACAATAGCAGATGGAGGTTTCTATCCATATAGCTATGATTTTGTACCTACTCAACTAGGTCCATTTAACAACAGTATAGATATTAGTATAATAGCACCGTGTGACACTGTAATAACCATACCAATTACTGCTACGGTATATGCAAGAACAACTATCAGCACAACTGACATATACACGCAAATAGGTCAAACAGAAACAGTACCAGTTTACCTAGAATGTGAAGCAGACTTGCCAACGCAAGATTACTCAATAACTACAGATGTTGATCGAACAGTTTTCTTCACTAATGATAGCTACGTTATTAATCAAACTCAACCTATCAACAAGAATAGAACAAACATACATAACCTGACAGGTACGATACTACTTTCGAACTCATTAGAATACGACATCACATTTCCTAGCTACACATTCACTAATCCATTTATTGAAGTAATAGAACGACCTGGAAAGATATACATAGATTCTGTTTGTGTGTTTCCATTGCGTAACATAACTACTTTCGATCCTACGACATTAGAAATATCCCCCAACCCTGCTAGTGAGCAGTTGAATATTAATATTTCCACTGGTGTACAAGGTTCGATGAAGTTGGAGTTAGTGGCTACAGATGGTAGAGTGATATACACGGATGAGTGGACACAATCAACAAAGACAAAACAGATGCAAATAAACACGCTAGCTATACCAAGTGGGCTATACCAAGTTCGATTAATTACACCTTATGATGCGATTATGAAGAGTGTGGTTGTGGTGGAGTAGGGGAGAAATACCCTCTTGATGGGTGGACGAATGAAATACGTCACTCTGAACGAAACGAAGTGGAGTGAAGAGTCTGCATAAAAAAGGAGACCCTTCGCTGCGCTCAGTATGACGGAATTGTCCTCAACTAACAGAGGTGGACAATAAATAAGTGCACTTTATGATTTTCTCTAAAAAGTATATATTAGCTATGACTAACTTTATTTGTTAGATGTTATTAATTTATTTAGTTTGCATTGCATAAAATAGCAAACAAATTAAATGTTAAACATCTGAATGAAGAAAACTATTCTACTTATAATCTTAATAATCTATTCTTCCATTAATCTGATAGCTCAAACAAGCTCTATTTCGGGCACAGTTTCTTCTACTGGCGATGAACCTATTATCTCCGCTACTGTGCAATTAGTCGGCACTAAGCAGGGGACTTATACTAACAATAAAGGCATTTTCAAACTCAATGAAGTTCCAATTGGTAGTCAATCACTTAAATTCAGTTCAATTGGGTACAAAGATACTGTAATTACACTCGAAGTTAAGAATGGCATAAACGAAGTGAAAATACAGCTACAAGAAGGCAATATAAATTTCGATGAAATAGTAGTAACAGGTACTCGAACAGCCAAGAGAAGAACAGATTCGCCTGTAATAGTGAACCTAATAAACAGTAAAGAACTAGACCACGTCGTAGCTATCAATCTATCCGAAGGGCTGAAATACCAACCAGGATTACGAGTAGAAACTGACTGTCAGACCTGTAACTACACACAGCTCCGAATGAATGGATTGCAAGGTGGTTATTCGCAAATACTAGTGAACAGTCGCCCTATATTCAGTCCACTGACTGGACTATACGGATTAGAGCAAATACCAGTAAATATGATAGAGCGAATAGAGGTAGTGAGAGGCGGAGTTTCGGCGCTCTATGGTTCCAGTGCTATCGGTGGTACAGTCAACGTAATAACAAAAATACCAAGCGAGAATACTTATAATGTGACCAACACACTTCAGAGTATTAGAGGCAGTGTTATGGATAACATACTATCCGCCAACGCTACGGTACTGAATGATAACGAAACGGCTGGCGCTACATTCTTCGTTAGTAATCGGACTAGAGGAGCCTATGATGCGAATGGAGATAATTTTTCAGAATTACCAGAACTAAATGACAATTCCTTCGGAACCAATCTATTTTACCAAATAACTAATGAGCAAAAGCTATCTCTAAGTTTGAGTAGTATACACGAATATCGCTATGGAGGTGAGATGGTTGAAGGTCCAGCGTATTTATCTGAGCAATCTGAAGAACGAACACACAATGTGTTTATGGGTAGTTTGGATTACCAACTCGACTTTAATAATTATAAGAATACTCTAGCAATATACTATGGTGGTCAGAAGACCGATAGAGACCACTACACTGGTATAAAGCCTGATAGTGGCAGCTCTCTCAATGAATTCCTATCAAAGCCACCTTATGGCATTTCTGATGTTATTACACATCAATTTGGATTTCAGCTTAATAACAGGTTAGATGACTTTATATATGGGAATGCTATTCTAAGCATAGGTGCTGAGTACATATATGACGATGTGTATGATGAAATTGAATCTTACAACTACAAAATAGATCAGACAACTAAAGACATTGGAGCATTTTTGCAATATGATTGGAGTATTGTACCTGAGTTCAACTTGCTAACTGGTGTTCGGTTGGATAAGCATAATTTGGTAGAAAATGCGATCTTTAGCCCAAGAGTATCTCTACTTTACAAATGGCAAGGAACAACACAATTCAGATTGGGTTGGGGAACAGGATTCCGTGCACCACAGGCATTCGATACGGATTTGCACATAGCATTCGCGGGTGGGGGAGTTTCACGTATATCATTGGCTGATAATCTGAAAGAGGAACGATCGAATAGCTACACAGCATCTGTAAATTATGACAAAGCAACTGAGCATTTCATCGCCGGATTTACACTAGAAGGATTCTATACAACACTGAATGATGCATTCTACCAATTTCCTCTTGGCGAAGATGATTTCGGACAGAGATTCGAAAAGAGAAACGGGAGTGGAGCCACAGTAAAAGGAATAACAATAGAAACGAGAGCAAATTTCGATTATATAATCGAGTTAGAAGCTGGCTTTACAATCCAATCAAGTTTATTCGAAGATGCTATAGTCAACGTAGAAGGTCTACCAGCAAAGCATGAATTTTTAAGAACCCCGAACGATTATGGCTATGCAACATTAACATATAACCCAAGTAAGTTATGGAATATCAGTGCAAATATGACTTACACAGGAACTATGGAACTCGCTCATTTCGGAGGAGATAATACTGGTCAATTGGCTGATGAGTATTTCACTTCGCCTTCATTTTTTGATTTGGGGTTGAGAGTGGGACATACTTTAGAGCTTAGCGACATAGATACTGGTTTGGAGCTATTCGGAGGGATTAAGAATATATTCGATGCTTACCAAAATGACTTCGATATAAGCAAAAACCGAGACAGTAATTATATATACGGGCCTAGTTTACCTAGAACAATGTTTGTCGGAATCAGAGTAAAACCGAGATAGAGGATTTGTAAAATAATAAACTATTTCCCTTTTGTCTATCTCTGCTTATCAAAGGACCTGGAGACCTCGTTACTTGAGAGTGGAACGTAGTGCTTGTGCTGAGTTTTGTTGAAGTGAAGAGTCTTTTCTTTAATTAAGTAGACCCTTGGCAGTGCTCAAGGTGACGTGATTGTTCTGTCAGCCCCTCCAATGTAGCATAGCTCGCTGTATTGCCGTTTACTAAAGCCAACGGATAAAAGTTGTAAAACAAATAATCCGTCAAATCACTTCTTGCATATTTGTACTCAATCTACTATATTTAGGATTGAATTAATAATAATCTTTGTTTAATATGAAAACTGCTCTAATTCTTCTTATACTAGTTTGTTCTATATCACCGCTGTGGTCCCAGAAATGGGTAGATACAACATATCAGATTTACACAGTAACAAATATCGAATACGGTACAGCCACTGATTTCGCTGGTAAAGAGCGTCAACTATTAATGGATATTTCTGTACCAACTAATGATACTCCTCCAGAATGCGGAAGACCATTGATAGTAATAGTACACGGTGGTGCGTGGTTAGCTGGGAACAAAGATGAAGCTACTATAAAGCGATTACGTACCGAATTTGCTAAGCGTGGTTATACAGCAGTGGCAGTTAACTATAGATTGGGACAGTTCCACACCGATGAGAATAGACACTGTAATGTAGATGGTTGGGATTGCTTCAATATGGCAGATTCATCGGAGTGGTATAGAGCATATTTCAGAGCTGTGCAGGACGTAAACGGGGCTATTCGCTACTTTGTGAATAATGCTGAGGAATTTGCGATAGACCCTAATAATATATTTCTGGCAGGGGAGAGTGCTGGGGCATTCACTGCTATTGGTACCACTTTCATAGATAGTGATGAAGACGTATTGAGCAATTATACGCGAGAGTTACCAAATATAGCAACCCCTAATACACTTTACGAAAATCCTTGCATTAAGAAATATGAATTGGCTTCTTCTATTGCAGATATGAAACTAGAAAGACCCGATTTGGGAAGTTATCTTGGCACTCTGAATCAACCTGCTAAATCAGAATATAAGATTAGAGGAGTTGCCGGCTTCTACGGTGGGGTAATGAATAATATATTCCCAACTACTAAAAGCGAAATACCTGCCTTGTATATGTTCCATCAGCCGAATGATCTGATTGTCCCAATTAAGTATGGTACAGTATTCGAAGGATATAACCAATGCACTAGGGATATACTCGGTTGCCAGAATATTGTAAATCGTAAATCATTATGGGGGAGCGTAGGTATTACTGATATCTTGGATACTATGGAAGTTAAAGGGCAAGCCATTCCCGACTATGTCATAGAAGTGAGTAATAATAATGCTAATTGTATAGAGCAAACAGCAGACCCTTCGAAAGGAGGGCATCAGTATGATAACTATTGGCAACGAACGAGTAGTGCCGCTTCTTTTCTGGCTGATTATATAGTTGAATGCAAGGTAGAATCTAGCATCGATAAAAGCATTGATGAACACAGAAACAGTATTTACCCTAACCCTGCGATGAGAGGAAAAGTAACTATAAATAATGCAATTGGAAGAATTATTCTGACTAATTCTTATGGACAAACACTGACGGAAAAAGTCAGTAACGGTGGTAATACTACGATAGATTTACGAGAGTATAACCTAACTTCAGGAGTATATTTCATAACTATCATCAATGAAAAATACACTGAATTCCATAAGTTTATTGTCAGATAATGTGATTATTCTTATTTTTGCAGTCTAATAATCTATAGCAAACGTAAAACAGCTATTCATTAAAATTTTAAACCAATCTAATAGTGTATATATGACTTATAAATTAATTGCTCTTTGTATAGCTGTAATGTTCATGGCTTCATGCGGTGATAAGAAAGAAACGAGTGAAAGCCAAGAAGGCGCAACTACTGAAGAATCTTACGTACCACCTATTGGTAATGAAGGAGCAGACCAAGGTCAACCAAATCAGGGTGACATACAAGCAATGAATACTCCAGATAATCCTATCAAAATGCCAACTAAAAAGTTAACAGATGCTGATTTGAAAAAACTAGCAAAAATACTAAATCAATTACAAGGACTGAATATGCAATCACAAGAAATGATGATGGCAGCAGTTCAGAAGCAAGGTATGGATCCTCAAAGATTCTTGCAAATACAACAAAGTATGCAAAATCCAGAAGCTGCAAAAAGCTTACCTGCTGATGAGAAAAAGAAGTTCGAAGCATCTATGAATGCAATTGGTGCTATTCAAATAGAAATGCGTAAGAAAATGGAAGGTGCATTGAAAAATGAAGGTGTATCTATGGAGCAATACCAAGAAATGATGATTTCAATTCAAACTGACCAAACGGCTCAACAAAAGTTGATGCAAATGACAGCTCCGCAAACTCCTCCTGCTCCGAAGAAGTAGTAATTTACTTAAATGATAAACTCAAGGTGTAATGCAGAAATGTATTACACTTTTTTTATTAAATCCCAATTTCTTTAATCGCTTTCGTATCTGATTGTTACGTTTGTTTAATTTGTATTTTATCACAATCACTCCTTTTCCCTAAAGTTCAATCATATTTTCAAAATGTAGTACCCTGTTTAATGTTACTTTTTTGTATATTTACGATTATTTTTAATTCTCGAGTCATTTTTGTCTGAAAATCATTTAATAGAACTAATTGCTAATGGCGATAAGCTAGCTTTTCGTGAGCTCTATGACCTCCATAGTGCAAAAGTATATAATACTGCGCTCAGCTATACACAAGATGTTTCGGACGCAGAAGAGATAACACAAGATGTATTCACTAGTATCTACAAATATGCAAGTAGTTTCAAATCCGAAAGTAAAGTCAGTACCTGGATTTATAGAATAACAGTAAACACTGCATTGAACTATCAAAAAAAGAAGAAACGAGCCAGATTCTTTAGTCTAACGGATAGTGATTATGAAAAACCTGATTTCAATCACCCCGGAATTCTCCTAGAAAATCAAGAACAAAATAGCTTGCTATTCATAGCTATAAACCAACTGCCAAATAGCCAGAAAACTGCATTCATACTCAGTTATATAGAAGAAACTCCTAGGCAAGATGTTGCAGATATTATGGACACTTCTCTGAAAGCTGTGGAGTCACTACTTCATAGAGCGAAAGCAAATCTTAGAAAAGAATTAGAAAAATACCATCCTAACCGAAGGATTGTTAAATAATAGTTGTCTAACAAGAAAAACAGAAATTGAAATGAACGAAAAGAATAAATGGATAGATGATATAATTGATAGTGCTGGCTCTATAAAAAGAGAAGTGCCGAGGTCGGTTGTATTTGATAATATACTTAGTGAATTAGAATCAGAAAAAATTCAGAAAATGCCAGTTTCTAAAATTGGTTATTCTATCGTAGCAACGTTTGTAATAGTAAGTCTGAATGTATATTCTGTTTTCAATTATAGTAACGACAAAACAACTAAATCAAACACTGAAGTTGAATTAATATCAAATTATAATATATATGAATAAGCTAACTTTCTATAGAACAGCAGCAATCCTATTGCTGATAATTAACCTTTCGGTTATTGCTTTCTTTGTTTTAGCTAAAGATGACAAAAGAAGTCGCCCTAACGATAGAAAGGCTGATTTCAAACACGAAGTAATCAAAATATTAGAATTGGATCATGAACAAGGTGAACTTTTCATTAAGTCTGCAAATAAGCATAATCAGATGATGAATTCTCTGGACAAAAAGCAATCTCGAATACTACAAGTGTATTTCAAAGGCTTGATAGAGGGAATAAGTGAATCAGAAAAAGAACAATTTGTTAAGGATTATAACGAGTTAGAATCACTGAAAATAAATGGAACTTTCAGTCATTTTGAAGAAGTAAAAAGCTACCTCAGACCAGAACAAATTGATAACTACAATAAGTTTGTCGAAAAAGCTGTCGACAAGCTATTATCTAAAAATTCGAAATCACCACCTCCACCCCCACGACATAGATGAAAACAATAGTTTTCATATTTTTATTTGGCTTTATCTCTCTTGTTGATTTATACTCACAAAAAAAAACTGATATTTCAATTAAGTTTAATCCGATTTTTGAGAATCATCAAATACCACTAGAAGAATTATTATTCTATAATTCAAATAAAGATAGTTTGATAATTGAGTCACTCAGATTCTATATCTCGAACATAAAATTACTTCAGAATAATGAGGTAGTTTATACTATAAATGACGGCTATTACTTATTAGATTTAGAATATCCCGAGAGTATGAATATTACTCTATCCGTACCAAGTAATACTCTCTATAATAGCATAAATTTCGGAATAGGAATAGACAGTGCCACAAACTCGAAAGGAGTGTTTGGAGGAGCGCTAGACCCTACGAAAGGGATGTATTGGACATGGCAAAGTGGGTACATAAATTTCAAACTGGAAGGCATTTCTGATAAATGTGCTACTAGGAAAAATCGATTCCAATATCATCTAGGTGGGTATCAAGAACCTCTAAATCTGTATCAAGAAATTAGTCTAGAGATTCCTTCGGAAAGTAAAGAAATAGTAATCGATGTCGATATTTCAGAACTAGTACTAAACTTAGATTTGGAGAACACTAACCAGATAATGAGTCCAAATGCGGAAGCTCTCAAGATAGCTAAGCTTCTGCCTCAAATATTCAAAATAAAGAATTGAAACAAAAACTTATCATATTACTTTCTTGCTTTGTACTGCTAACAGCATTCTCAAGTGATTTAGTAGAATTCGTTTATCCAGATTATTTCCCAAAACCTACATACAACTTCGCTGAGAACCCTCTGAGTGAAAGTAAAATACAACTCGGCAGAGCACTATTCTACGACCCAATTTTGTCAAAAGACAGTACAATTTCTTGTGCCTCTTGTCATTCTCCTTATAATGCTTTTGCGCATACTGACCACGATCTTAGCCATGGAATAAACGACAGCATAGGCACACGGAATGCTCCTGCATTGTTCAATCTAGCTTGGGGTAAGTCCTTCATGTGGGATGGGGCAATTCATCAACTTGACGTGCAGGCACTAGCACCGATTAGTCACCCCGGTGAAATGGGCGAAGATATAGAAAACTTAGTTATAAAACTACAAAACAGTCAAGAATATCCTAGTCTTTTTGAGGCTGCTTTTGGTAGCAAAAACATAACAGGTGAATATCTATTAAAAGCATTATCTCAGTTTCAACTTACTCTAGTATCAGCTAATTCTAAATATGATAGTGTCCAGAGAAAAGAATCTAGCTATACAGTGCAAGAAAGCAAGGGGTATGAACTATACAAATCTAACTGTAGTAACTGCCACACGGAGCCGCTATTTACTAATAATAATTTCGAGAGAAATGGGCTAGGGATAGACACTACACTCATTGATTTCGGAAGAATGATGATAACAAATAACGAAGTAGATAGTGCATTTTTCAAAGTCCCATCACTGAGAAATCTGAGCTACACTTACCCATATATGCACGATGGTAGATATAGAAAATTGAAAGATGTTCTGAACCATTATACTAGTAATCCAAATCTGAGTAGAAACAAAGCAATAGATTTATCTTCGAATGAAAAAGCGGATTTGATAGCTTTTTTGCTAACATTGAACGATAGGGAATTTGTGTTTAACCCGAAGCATCAGTTCCTTAGAGAATAGAACGAAAACTCCGTAGGAGTCGAAATATTAGTAGCTTCGATAGATTGAGCATATAAACAACTCCATTAGGAGTTGAATATTGGTAACTCTCTCCTAACCGACATAAACCTACCTGTTTCGGAGTTATATAACCTAGCCCCCATCTGCATATACCCATTCTCTTTTGATTTATGAGATCCCATATACCCACGCTTAGGGATATCATCGGTGCTGTGGTGTTTTGGTTCCATTTGTTAACCCCATTACATTTGAAGGTTTGAATTTACTAGCCTTTAGGCATTACCACACCTCCAAAAATAACCTTAAAATCTTTAATGAAAAATTTGAAAGAATATATGGCTTGATTTTCTTCGTCTTTATGAACTATATAATGGATATAAATTACTTTTTCAAAAGTATCATTCATGTTGTGTATCTCAAAACTATCATAATTATAGTTTTTACACCTTATATTAGAAATTACAATCGTAAAATCAATTAACCGCCATTCTTCATTTGTAAACTGACTTACTATTTTTGAGCAATTAATATTTTCATCATCATTCATAATATCAATCATCCTAACAGGTGTTTTAATTATATTTTCAATAAGATTAATCATTGGTTTTACATTAACATTATCTTCTTTTTCTTTTGCCTCAAGTGTTAGTATTAAAAGAAAAAATATAGTTATTAGTAAGAGTTTAATATTCATTTTTCTTAGCAGTTTAATTTTTTTTTCCATTCAAGTTGATAATTTTGATTAGAATATTTTCAAGATAATAATTATTCTACTCCTACGGAGTAGTTTCTTTGGTGTTATTTTTTTACTACTAATATTATATCCCTACGGGATATTTCTATTATATATCAGCTGTAATGTATATTCTATTTTGAGAGAAAGTTTTTTTATTTCTCTGGGTGTAAAGTTTTGCTTAAGATATGAATAGGTAGAATTCAATTCAATTAGTGAGTTCGATGACCACTTTATGCTATAAGTACTCTTCATAGACTTTTCTAGCTTCAGAATGTGAGACTAATTTTCCTTCCTTAATATCTTTTAACCCATTCTGAATTGATTTTTTCTCTTCACTTGATATACTTTCCCACCAATCTTTATTGCTCTTATCTCGAATTGAAATCAAATCTTTTAAAGCATTCTCATCTTCTAGGGTTGTCAACCATTGTATTAGTTCTATTTTTATATTTTCTTTATTCATTTTCTATTAGCTCTTCTTTATTTTGATTAAAACTACGAATAAATATACCTTTTGACAAATAGTTCATATAAAAATTAGAACTGCTATGTCTTCGCTCTATATAATAAAAATGTTTATATTGTTGAACTATCAATTATTAAAATACAGAAATATCATGAAGTAAGTTTTAATTGCTTATTCTTCTTCGATAAACCTAAAGTTAGTGTGACTACAAAAAGCAAAAAAACAAGTCCTGATACTATTGCTATAACTATTATTTCATTCATTTTATTCAATAAGTTTTATCTTAATCAGATTCCTAATACGACTCCATTCTTCCCAAATAGGATCATTAATATCAGTGTCATCTTTTATTTTACCACTTATCCTTAGACTTCCATTGCCTTTTTTATAAAGCCATCGCTTTGGGATAGCTTGTCTTTAGCTTGTTCTTTTGAGCAGTTAAGTAGGGACATAACTATTGCTGTTTTTACGTGGTGACCGCTGTCTTCGAGCAGTTGAGCAGCGGTGTCATAATCTACTTCGCAGATAGTCATTATAATCTTTTGGGAGCGTTCTTTTAGTTTCGCGTTTGTTTGTTTTAGGTCAACCATTACGTTGCCGTAGGTCTTCCCCATTCGTATCATAGCAGACGTAGTGAGCATATTTAGTACCATCTTCTGTGCTGTACCGGACTTCATTCGTGTGGAGCCAGCCACTACTTCTGGGCCTACATTCGGTGAGATTATTACATCTGCTTTTATTCCCATTTCTTGTATTGCTGTATGTCCTGCCGTCGTTACTAATATGGTGTAACAACCGATTTCATTGGCTCTTTGTATAGCTCCTAGTACATAAGGAGTTCGACCAGATGCTGCTATACCGCAACATATATCATATTCTTTTAGCCCCGACATTACAACTTCTTCAGCACCTATATGTGGGTCATCTTCGGCTCCTTCTTGGGCTACGAACATAGCGTCTTTGCCACCTGCTATTCTACCTTGCACCAGATCTGGCTCCGAACCAAAAGTAGGAGGGCATTCCGAAGCATCGAGTACTCCTAATCTGCCACTAGTACCAGCACCAAAGTAAAATAGTCGTCCACCTCTTTTGAACCTATCGACTATACCATCAACGGCAGTGGCTATATTATCTAATTCTTGTTGTACAGATTCTGCTACTAGTTTGTCTTGGGAATTGATTATCTCGACTATTTCACGAGTAGAGGCGATATCAATATCAGACGAAGCAGGGTTGTTCTGCTCCGTTGATAATGATGTTATATGTTTGAAAAGTTCAGATTCTGCCATTAGTCGATGATAACTTGTTCATTATCTATTTGTCGTTTATTCATTTCTTGAATTACAGATTCGTATTCTCTAGAAATTTCATTATTCTTCAATCCATTTATTATATACGGATCACTTATGATTACTGTTCTGTATGTATAAGAATTTTCTGGGAATTGCTTATTCGTTGGATGAGTATCAAAATACTCGACTCTTACTGATCCTTTTTTGTAGGTCGGATACATTTCGACGGTGTAGGGAGTTCCTTCACTATCCGTGAAAAACAGAGTTTGTGGTAATTCGCTATATATCGGATCATTCTCAGTCCCGATATTTATATACGTAATAAAATAACCGTACTGAAGCATTTCAAGAGTCAATTCGGGTGCATTTATATCCGAATAGAGTCCGTCACCATTTTCCACCCAATTGTTAGGTGTTATAGTATATACAAAAGTTGTATAGTCCGATTTGTAAATGTTTGGATGATTATGATCATTGTTGTACGTACAAGCCGACAATCCGAGTAGCAGCGCAATTGATAATAGTAGATATTTCATTTTTATACCCCATTCTTAGTTAGTTTAAAATAATTACTTATTAAAACGAAGATAATTCAATTTGGTTATAGTTTAAGTGACATTTCTCAATAAAAAGTTAATTTAACAAGTAAAGACACAATAAACTAGCAGTTTTAAGTAATATTACCTATGATTTAAAATCTAATATTTATTATCTTGTCTTTGTAAGCAGAAATATTCATCAAAATACTTTATAAATGTACAAAAATTTACCTAAAAGAATAGTCTGCTTAACAGAAGAAACAACTGAAACACTATACAGTATAGGAGCGGATGAGTTGATAGTTGGTATTACTCAGTTCGTCAAACGTCCCAAAAGGGCGAAGAAAGAAAAGCCAGTTGTATCGCGATATATAGATGCAAAGATTGATAAGATACTAGAACTAGAGCCAGATTTGATATTGGCTTGGTCCGATTTGCAAGCTGATATTTGTGCTGAGTTGATAAAGGCAGGTCAGAATGTAATGTGCTTTAATCATAGAACAATAGCCGATACCTTGAAGTTTATCGAACAGCTCGGCGCTATGGTAGGTCGATACGATGACGCATTAGAATTCGCCAATAGTATAAGAGAAAAATTAGATAAAGTAACGGAAATAGGCACAAATAGAAAGCACAAACCGCGAGTATATTTCGAAGAGTGGGATGACCCTATCATCACAGGTATTACTTGGGTTAGTGAGCTAATAGAGCTTTGTGGTGGGACTGATGTTTACTCAGATTTGAGCTTCAAATTCTACGCAAAAGACAGAATCTTAGATTCGCCAGATAGAGTATTGGAGCGAGATTCGGATATTATGCTAGCTTCTTGGTGCGGAAAGAAATTCAAGAAAGATATTGTTCTCAAACGTAACGGTTGGGATAACCTCACATTTGTGAAGAATGATGAGATACACGAATTACCATCACAGATAATACTGCAACCCGGACCGGCTGCACTTACCGATGGATTAGACCTACTAATGGATATATTTGACAAATGGGAATCAAAGCAAAATTAATATTGCTACTACTGTCAGCAACGATAGTAACGGCACAGCCAGAAACAGAGACTTGGTACTTTGGTATTGGTGCGGGTATTGACTTCACTTCGGGTAAGCCAGAAATGATTTCGGGTCCACTTAAAACAAATGAGGGCTGTAGTATATTCTGCGATAGATTTGGTAAGCCATTGTTCTTCACCGATGGACAGACAATCTGGAATCGTGACAATAAGGTAATGCTAAACGGAACTGGACTAATGGGGCATCCATCTTCTACTCAATCTGCAATTGTAGTCGAAATCCCAAGTAAAAAGAATCTATACTATGTAGTAACAGCTCTGAACGTAGGTCGTAAACAAGGTCTTAACTATTCACTAGTTGATATGAGCTTGGACAATGGACGTGGCGGTGTAGTAAAAAAAAATATAAATCTGCATGATAGAATACACGAAAAGATTACCGTTTGTGCAACTCCCGATTACAAAACATATTGGCTAATAACTACTGAATATGGAACAAACTATTATCTAGCTTACAGAATAGACTCGGCTGGTATAGATACAATACCGGTAGTCTCCCCTATTGGGTCTACTAAAGAGCCCTTAATTGTTAATAGTTATGGATATATCAAAGCATCTCCGAATAGTAGATATATAATCAATGCGCATCAAAATGAACATAAATTAGAGTTATCTAGCTTTGATTATAAAACTGGGAAGATTGAACTTATAGATGAGATAGAATTGGGCGAAGGTTCATTGACTTATGGGTTAGAATTTTCACCAGATAGTAGGATTATATATGTTGGCTCCATATTCCCCGAATCGAAAGTTTATCAGATCTTGCACCCTGCACTGACAGATGTTGATGAGATAGAATTCTACGAATTAGGTGGCTGGTCAACTGAGTATATACTCGGTGCCCTGCAATTAGGCCCTGACAAAAAGCTCTATATTACTAATGATGCTGACAGCACCTTGGGAGTTATAAATTATCCATGGCTAGTTGGGGACGCTGCTGATTATCAAAAAAGAGCATTGCATACACTACCCGGTACTTATACAACTCGTGGTTTACCAAACTTTCTTACGAATTATTTCTACGACCCAATGTTATGTGATGATTACTTATATGATGAAAAAGACGAAGATACCTCTAAGGTCAATCTAGTTCAAGAGTTCCCACCTGATGGTATTGATATTGGATATGCTATTCGCTGGATGAAAGGAGCACTTTGGTCAGAAGAGATGATACCCATTTCGGGTGGCTTCACTGCCGAATTCCAAGTGCAGCTATCAAAAGGTGGCAAAGGAGCAGAAACCACAAACAGAGGTGGTACTGGCTTTGCTTTCGTTATACAAACTAAGAGCGGTTATGAGTTAGGCACTGGTGATGATGGTCTTGCTTATGAAGGATTAGAGAACTCTTTCGTAATAGAGTTTGACCAAAATAAAGACATTCACGATAATAGCGGTAATCACTTAGCTGTTCTATCTTCACGGGGAGAGATATCAACAGATTATAGTTTAAACGGTATAAAAGTCACTAATAATATACCAGAGATAGAACCCGATAATAATTTATATAAATGCTTAATCACTTACCATAATAGACAGCTAAAGGTATATGTCTCTCCTGAGAGTTACTACTTACTACCGCAACTAGTAATAGATGATTTCGATATAGAAGATTATATTGATTTGGATAAAGGAAGGGCATATATGGGTATAACAGCAGCCACAACTGATATATTCCAAGAAACTACTTTGAAGTATTTTAGATATTGCTCACAGCCAATAAAAGACAGTGAAACAAGTTCTACTGCGTTGGAAAATATAACAGATTACAATATGCTAATCAGTCCTAACCCTGCAATTGACAATATAACTATTGACTTAGAAAGTCAATATGATGTGCGGGGCTATAAGATTTATAATCTGAAAGGTGGTATAGTCAAACAAGAATCACTCGAGTACACAAGGTTACAGAATCTAAAATTAGATGTGGGAAACCTTACAAATGGTGTCTATATTATTAAGTTAGAACTTGGTACTAGTGTAAAAACTGGTAAGTTTATAATAAATAAATAAAGACATTACCCCAAATGAATATTTACAACCGAATAATACTGCTAATAGCTGCTATATCATTAGTTGCTTGCGGCAAAACAGAAGAAAAACCTGCAGAAAAAGCCCAAGAAGTAAACGTATATACTCACAGACACTACGACACGGACAAGCTGCTATTCAAGCAGTTCGAAGAAGAGACTGGTATAAAGGTGAACGTGATAAATGCGAATGCCGATGAGCTAATAACTAGAATGGAAAACGAAGGCGAACAATCTCCAGCTGATGTACTAATAACAGTTGATGCTGGTCGATTACACAACGCTAAAGAAAAGGGATTGTTACAGCCAGTAGAATCAGAAATACTCAAAAAGAACGTTCCTACACATCTCAAAGATGAGGGTAACTATTGGTACGGACTTACGAAAAGAGCAAGATTAATAGTTTACTCGAAAGAAAGAGTAAAAGATGGCGAATTAAAGGACTACTGGGATTTAACTAACAAAAAATACAAAGGTAAAGTACTGGTTCGTGCTAGCAATAATATCTATAACCAATCATTATTAGCATCATTCATAGCACACTTCCCTGATAGCAACTATGCAGAGCAATGGGCATCAGGTGTAGTGAACAATATGGCTCGTACACCAGCTGGTGGTGACCGGGACCAAGTGAAAGCAATAGCTGCAGGTTTGGGTGATATTGCCATTGTAAACTCATACTATATCGGCAAGATGCTAGAATCTGATGATGAATCGGAACGAGATGCCGCTGCCACTATTTCTATTCTATTCCCGAATCAAGATGGAAGAGGTTCGCACATCAATGTATCGGGAGCAGGAGTAGCTAAGTACAGTAAGAACAAAGAAAATGCAATTAAATTTATTGAGTTTCTAACGTCTAAGAAAGCACAAGGTCTATTCTCCGAATCAAATTACGAATACCCAGTTAACCCAGAAGTAGTGGCATCTAAGCTATTGAAATCATGGGGAGATTTTAAAGAAGATGATATTAATTTGTCTAAACTTGGTGAGTACAATACAGAAGCCGTAAAGCTATTTAACAAAATAGGATGGAAGTAATCAGTTAAAGTTATCTGAATATAATTTCATTTTTTATTTATTTTTCAATAAAGTATTTGCTATTTTCGTCTATGGAAATAGTAAATACTTTTTTTTTATTATTAGAGGGCATAAATGATAGATTATTCAGAACAGCTAAGACCAATACAAGGGCTTAGCCAAAGTCAGGTACAAGCATCACAAGCCGCTTTCATGCAGAAAGTATATGGATGGATGGTAGGTGGATTAGGTCTCACGGGCTTATTAGCATACTACATCTTCGATAGTGGTATGTGGGTTACTTTGGCACCTTACAATCTATACATTGGACTTGCTACGTTAGGACTTGTGTTTTTTCTCTCATTTAGAGTTGATAAGATTTCGGCAACAACAGCAACAGGTATATTCATAGCTTATGCGGCACTCAATGGAGTATTTTTCTCATCTATTTTTGCTGCCTATACTATGGGCTCTATTTACAATGCCTTTTTTGTAAGTGCTGGAGCTTTTGCCGCTCTTAGCGTTTACGGTTTTACAACCAAAAAAGACTTATCGGCATTCGGGAAATTCCTGTTTATGGGAGTAGTCGGTATTATATTAGTTATGTTAATTAACACATTTTTCGTACAAAGTTCTTTGCTTGATATGGGAGTTTCCGTGTTAGGAGTTCTGATTTTTGCAGGACTAACAGCTTACGACACACAAAGATTAAAAAATATGCATCACTACTATATGCAAAACAGTGAACTTGCTCAGAAAGGTGCTGTTATGGGGGCACTTGCTCTTTACTTAGATTTTATCAATATGTTCTTATTTATGCTTAGATTATTAGGTAACAGAGATTAATGCACGAGATTGACCCAGCTTTTCTAGTAGAAGCAGAAAAACTATTACAAGAAGGAAAATCACGCGAAGCAGCGGTATTGTGTACTCGGGGATTAGCAAAATACCCCGAGTATTATACAGCTTACGCAGTACTTATCCGTGCTTTGGATGAGATGGGTGACTATGAGCAAATGCAAGAAGTATATGATAGTGCACCTAATGTAATAAAGTTCAATGTCAAAAATGATAGATTAGTTAACTCCTCAAAATCTAAGCAAACAATTGACACAGAAGTCGAAGCACTTGCTCCAGAAAAAGTTGCTGAAGAAAGCAATAAGCTAGAAACAGAAATAGAAACTGAACCCGAAGTAATACTCGAAGAAATACCTGAAATAATTGAAGATGATTCACCTGTTAACATAGAAGAACCTGAAGTGATAGAAAGCACTGAAGATGAGACAGTTGAAGACAAGGAGATTACCGAAGAAAAAGACGAAGAGACTGAGGAACTAGAAGAAATTGAAGATATCAAACCCGATTTAGAAAAAGAAATACATCAAGCAATAAGAAATGATGAGCTTAACCCAGAAGTAGTTTCCGATCTAACTAAAGGCGAAAGAGAAGAGCAAGAAGAGATTGATATAAAAGAGACTCTTACTCTTGCTAAAATCTATGAACAACAAGATGCCTTCGAAGAGGCTCTAATAATCTATAAGCAACTGCAAGAAATCACTTCAGACAAATCTAAGTATGCTGATAAAATCCTCGAATTGCAAACCCTAGTAGATGAAGATAAAAAGTAATACCACATTATTTTATTCATTCTCATACCATATTATATAATTAAAATTATTTTTGATTAAATTCGTGTTATTCACGTTACAAAAAAGTCACAAGCACAAGGCACTAATTGAAAGAAGTAAAATCTAGTGAGAATCGAGCCAAATTCATATCAGGCGATGTAGGTAAACAATTATTATTCGGTGCTATCCCTATGACAATAGGTATAGGCGCCGCAATCGGGTTCAACTTCGTAGATACGGTTTTCATTGCAAAATTAGGTGTCAAACAACTCGCAGCTATCACATATACTTTCCCAATGGTGTTTGTGGTTATAGGTATAGCAATGGGTTTGGGTATAGGAGCTACTGCTGTTATTTCCAAAGCTATTGGAGAGGGGGATGATCATAGAGTCAAACGACTAGCCACAGATTCCATCATACTTGCACTAATAGTAACTGCTATTACAATCATCGTAGGTATAGTATTTATTGACCCATTATTCAAGTCGATGGGGGCAGATGATTCGACCATGGTGTACATAAGGGAATATATGTATATATGGTTACCGGGCACTATCTTCCTAATAGTTCCGATGGTGGGGAACTACGCAATACGAGCTACCGGAGATATAAAAACTCCAAGCTATATTATGCTAGTCGCCGTAGGTATAAACATAATATTAGACCCTATCTTTATATTTGGATTTGGGCCAGTCCCTGCTATGGGAATACAAGGAGCTGCTATAGCAACACTGATAGGTAGATTAGTGACATTAGTTATTGCATTCAGACTTCTTTATTACAAATATGATATGATTACTTTTGAGGTTCCTACTCTAAAAGAGATTATAGATTCTTGGAAAGAGATCTTACATGTTGGTTTACCAACAGCAGCAAGTAATATAATACTGCCTGCTGGGTTCGGTATAATCATCGATTTCACATCATACTATGGCGAGGCAGCAGTAGCAGCACTCGGAGCTGCTTCACGGATAGAATCGCTAGTACTGACAGTTTTCATGGCAACAGCGGCTGTACTCAGTCCATTTATCGGGCAAAACTGGGGAGCTCTTAAATTTGATAGAATAGACAAAGCATTCAAATTGGTAATCACCTTCTGTTTCGTATGGGGAGCAGCTATGATAGGATTTTTCGAGCTATTCAAAGAACCAATATCTTGGTTTGTAAAGTCAGACCCAGAAGTAGTTGAGGTAATGGTACTTTACTTGAGTATTACCCCATTTGCAATGGCATTCAGAGGAGTACTAATGATAAGCACTACCTCACTCAACGTATTGAAGCGCCCACTAGAATCTGCTGCTTTGACTATCGGTTATATGTTCGTATTCTTCGTTCCATTAGCATATTTCGGGTCTATGTACTTCGGATTAGTTGGCATTTTCTGGTCATTAGTTATTGGCGCTGTTATAACGGCTATCATTGGCTATATAACATTACGATTCAGATACGCTCAAATAAAAGCCAAAGGCGAACTTAAAATTAGCGAAAGCGAAGTGGAAGTCGCGATTGTGGAGTAATTCGCAGCTAGAAAATAAGTCACTCTGATAACGCTGCAGGCGTTAGAAGAGTCCAAGAGTTTTAAATGAATTCCTTGTAAGCCCCAGCGGGGCAGTATATCTGTAGCTAAAAGTGGTATCCCACCAACTCCAATGCCCCACCGGGGCAATATAATATGTGACTAAAGTCACTATGTTTGGGTGGATGTCAGTATCCGTTGACTAAAGCCAACGGCAATACTTTAGGTTATCTAAGCAAGCTGTTTTAAGAGAAATAGAATGTATTGCCGTCGGTTTTAACCGACGGGTAATTTGTATATCACCAATCCAGATTGGACGTTAGTCCCATATTTATTCAACTCCTCGTAGGAGTTGTTTTGTGTATTATCGTCATTTGTAGCTATTAATATTGAACTGCTCCGCAGTTCTCCTGGATACTTCGCTCCGCTCAGTATGACTTGAATGTCCTCCGCTGTTTGCGACGTATTAGGCGTTAGCGAAGTCGAAGGCGGAATAATTATTGGAATGCTCACATTTCGAAAACCTCAATGACCGCATTTTTTAATATCCTCCTCAGTCAGAACAAGTTCTGACAGCTCCTACTGTGGAGCATAGTTCGTTTATGCCTTAGCCATATTTTAATAAAACAAAAAAAAGCCATTCTCAATTAAGAAAATGGCTTTCTAATTTTATCTACTAAGCATTACTTACTTTTTCAAGAAGTCACGCAATACATAGTGAAGAATACCACCATTTTTGTAATATTCGATCTCTATTTCAGAATCCAAACGACAAAGTACATCAAAGCTACCTTTCTCGCCATTCTTTCTTTCGAAATCAACTTTAAGAGTTTTAGCAGGAGTTAGTCCTTCGCTTATACCGTTGATAGTGTATTTTTCAGTACCATCTAAACCTAGAATGTCTGGATCAGTGCCTATGAATTCCAGAGGCATAACACCCATTCCAACTAGATTACTTCTGTGGATACGCTCAAAACTCTCTACTATTACAGCTTTCACACCTAGTAGAGTTGTACCTTTTGCAGCCCAATCGCGTGATGAACCACTACCGTATTCTTTACCACCTATGATAACTAGAGGTATTTCGTTTTCGATATACGTCATAGCAGCGTCATAAACTGACATTGGCTCATTCGTTGGTAAGTAAGTTGTGTAACCACCTTCTTTTTCAGAAAGAGCATTATTGATACGAACGTTTGCAAAAGTTCCTCTCATCATCACTTCGTGATTACCACGACGAGAACCATAAGAATTGAACATAGGTCTTTCAACACCATTTTCTTGCAAGTATTTACCAGCTGGTGAAGTTGCAGCAAAAGAACCTGCAGGAGAAATATGGTCAGTAGTCACTGAATCGCCTAATTTAAGTAGAACACTTGCGTTTTCTATATCTTGAGGTTCAGCAACAGATTCAGAGATCTGTTGGAAGAATGGAGCTTCTTTGATATAAGTAGAATCGTCTCCCCAAGCGTAGTTCTCGCCAACAGGAGCATTCAGTTTCTGCCAATCTTCTTCACCATCAAAAATAACACTATAAGTGCTTTCGAAATCTGCTTTTGTCAATGATGCTGCTAATACGTCATTGATTTCTTTCTGAGTTGGCCAAATATCTTTCAGATAAACAGCTTCACCATTCGGGTCATAACCTATTACATCTTCTAATATATTAACATCTACTCTACCTACTAGTGCATAAGCAACTACTAGCATAGGAGAAGCAAGGAAGTTCATCTTCACTTTAGGGTGAACCCTAGCTTCGAAGTTTCTATTACCAGAAATAACAGAAGTCAGTACAAGGTTTGCTTTGTCTATTGCACTATCTATGTGTGGAGGCAAAGGACCACTATTACCAATACATGAAGTACATCCGTAACCCACAAGGTGGAATTTCAATGCTTCCAAATCTTCTAATAATCCTGAACGTTGTAAGTATTCAGTCACTACTTTAGAACCTGGGGCTAAACTTGTTTTTACCCATGGTTTAACTTGTAACCCACGTTCGATTGCTTTTTTAGCAACCAAACCTGCACCTATCATAACGTTAGGGTTTGAAGTGTTAGTACAGCTAGTGATTGCTGCTATTGCAATAGCACCGTCACTAAGTACATACTCTTCATCTTTTAGTTTTATTCTTACTGTTTTTATAGATGCTTCTAATGAAACATCTCTATCATCGATATGTTCTTCTTCAAAAGTAAATTCGGTACCCGAACCGCCTTCTGAAAGCCAAGCACTTTCTTTTCTATTTTGAATTGGAATATATTTACGGCTATATCCATTATCCAATAAATCGTGGAACTTAGTGCCTAATTCTTCAACCAAAATCTTATCTTGAGGACGTTTAGGTCCAGCTACGTTTGGCTTCAATTTATTCAAATCAAGTTCTAATACATGCGTATAACCAATTTTATCTTCGTTTTCTCTCCAAAGCATATTCGATTTGCAATAATCTTCAACTAATTTGATTTGCTTATCAGAACGATTTGTTCTTTTCATATAATCAATAGTCTGATCGTCAATCGGGAAATAAGTTGCAGTACAGCCAAACTCAGGAGACATATTAGAGATAGTTGCTCTATCTGTTACGCTCAGATTACCAACACCTTCACCAAATACTTCTACGAATTTGTTTACTACTCCGTAGTTACGAAGTAATTCAGTGATTTCCAATACCATATCAGTTGCAGTAATACCTTCTTGTAAGTTACCAGTTAATCTCAAACCAATAACTTGCGGACAAGTAAAGAACATAGGTTGACCTAATATAGCAGCTTCTGCTTCTATACCACCGACACCCCATCCTAATACTCCAATACCGTTAACCATAGGTGTGTGCGAGTCAGTACCAACTAATGTGTCTGGGAAAGCCCATCCATCACGCTCTACTATACCAGTCGCCAAATACTCTAGATTAACTTGGTGACAAATACCCATACCCGGAGGTACTACTGTGAAATTTTTGAATGTATTTTGTGCCCATTTTAGAAATTGGTATCTCTCCAAGTTTCTCTCATATTCCATATCCACATTACGTTTCAATGAATAATCAGTACCAAAGAAATCAACTTGTACAGAGTGGTCAATAACCAAATCAACAGGTATTAGTGGGTTGATTTTAGAACCATCTTTACCTTTTCGGATAACTTCCGAACGGATAGAAGCTATATCGACTACGGCTGGTACACCAGTAAAATCTTGCATTAATACTCTAGCTGGTTTGAATGGTATTTCTTTATCAGTACCATTCGGATCCCAGTTAAGCAATGTATCTACGTGTTCTTGCGTAATTGCAAAATCATCTTTGTTTCTCAGAACGTTCTCTAATAATATTCTTATAGAGAAGGGAAGTTTTTCAATTTTATCTTTTCCTAACTCTGTTAGGGAAGCTATTTTCAAATCCATTTTATCCAATCCTATGTTTAGTTTTTCAATTTTGTTTATCATTCAACTCTAAAATTACAAAATATTGGTATAATTGCCGAAAAATAGAAGGATAATGTTTGAGAGTGATTTTTATTTATTGAATGGGCAGTTGTTAATTAATAAATTTCATTATATTGACTATTATAGAATCAATAAAACAGCAGAAACCTACGATGGAAAGATATATAGTATTTGATATAGAAACAGCTTCTTTGGACTTTGACTCATTCTCCGAATCGCAACAAGAGTATCTAGTACGAGGTGCAGTTACAGATGAAGAAATAGAACAGAAGAAATTCATGTTAGGACTGTATCCTTTCACTGCTCAGGTTGTTTGCATTGGTTTGCAGCTAATGGAAGGAGTGAACGGCGAGTACGAGATTAAGAACGAAGCCGCTTTTTCTACACTGCCCGATTATGATGGGGAGGAAGGTGCAGAGTTAACCTTGCCAAGTGGTAAACAGTGTTTGCTTTACACAGAGAGAGGACTATTAGAAGCATTTTGGAAGATTGTGACTAAGTATAGCGGAGCGACTCTAATCTCATTCAACGGTCGTAGTTTTGATGTTCCTTTTCTTATGTTACGTAGTGCGCTGCTCAAGATTCGTCCTTCACGTAATCTGATGAGCGGAACGAAATGGAACTATCCAGGACATACAGATTTGATAGATGAATTGAGCTTCTATAATCCTTCTCCTTATTCTGCTTCAAAAAGATTTAACTTCGATTTCTATACTCGTGCCTTCGGTATTACTTCTCCTAAAAGCGAAGGAGTAGATGGTTCGATGGTCTCGGAGCTGTACAATAAAGGTGAGATTGCGACTATATCTGATTATTGTCTACGTGATATAAATGCTACTTGGGAATTGTTTTTAGTATGGCAGAAATACCTAAAATTTTAGGGTAGCAAACTATCTTCGAATGTATCTTCTGACTGATGTTCACGATCCCATTTGTTGTCATAGATATATTTGCCTAGCTCGGCACTTAATAATATAATAAGTGAAGAGTAATACACCCAAACAGCTATAGATACAATAACGGCATAAGTCCCATAGAACTTACCATAATCGGTCACTGAAGATATATACCAAGCGAATACGTGACGAGATATTTCTATCATTATAACAGTTAATGTAGTAGCAAATACTCTTGGTTTGCGGGGTATTCTTTGATTAGGTACCCATCTGAAGATAAAATAAATTAGAAGGAATGAAGTGATTAGCGAGAATAGAGTTAAGAATATATCTGTCAAAAATCCAGAAAATATTTCTGGAAGCAGATGGATTATGGAATCAATAAAAAATGTAACAATCGGAACTGCGTAAGAATAAATAAGTATTAGTACTGTAAGGACTAGCGTTAACAACATATCTTTAAACCGATAAAGAATAAATATATGCCGACTCTTTAGACTGTAAATCTCATTTAAAGCACTTCTGAAAGAACTAATAAGTAAGGAAGATAACCATAGTAGTGTAACACCACCTATAATACCAAATACAGAAGAGTACTGAACTAATATTTCTACTTCCCTGGAAACAGTTTCAAGCATAGCGTAAGTTTCTTGAGTTGGGGGCAGAAAATCAAATAGAAGTCCACTAAATTTTTCGACTATACCCTGTGAGCCAAGAAACATTCTGATAGTCAATACTAATATAAGAAAGACCGGTAAAAGATAAAGTAGAATATTAAAAGCGATCCCAGATGCCATCATAAAAGTCTGATGCCTGTCTAATCGCTCTTCGAATAGCTCGAGCCATCTATACACTTTTTTGAATGTACCTTTGGGGTCTTTTATTGCTTCTTTTAACCTATTTATCATATAATTTGTATTGTTTTGTACTAATATATGAGTTTTAAAGAACAAATGAAGAATTTATTTTTTTGAGTCAAAAAAAAGGAAAGAATATTAGTTCAAGATTCTTATTCTTCAATGTTAGTTTTTGACTTTTCCCTATAAACGGTCTAAAATCGTTCAGAATCACTAAACTTTCTTTATTTATTACTCAAGAGCAAAGAGCAAAGGACTAAAATTGTCTTTTATATGACGAATTAGATTACTATATTTGTTAGATATTTTTTAACCTATACTGGAGTTTTCTATGAGAAGTATCGCTTCTAAAATTATTTCTATTGCTCTTCTATCATTATTGTTGAGCTTAAGTTCATGTAAAGATGACAATAGCACTGACCCAAATGACGATAATAAAACATCTACAGCATTAGCTGCTAACAATACATTAGTTTCGCCAGAGAACACATATAGCTTGACTGATATTGGACTATTTCATCAGAATTTTATTAATGAACTGTGGTTGATAGTTAAATCAGATGATAATAATAACAACGGATTTACTCTGAAAGTAAAACACCCACTACCTACTGATAATTCTGGCGAAATGAATTATATAACTTCTATATTGGAAATGAAAGAAAAAGAATTTTCAATAAGTGAGTTAAATTCGAACAAAGACACTGCGCCAAACAGATGGTACACAGCTGGTGGTTTGACAGTTGCTACAAAGGGTAAACTTTACTACAAGAAAAATGATAATAACACTATGACTTTTTGGACTAATAATCTAGAACTGTCTGATGACAATGTTACCCCTACAAAGACGCGTAAGTTTAACTTCAAATTTACTTATAGCTTAGATTTGGACCCAGTAGGTAAACCGAATGGAGTACAAGGAAAGTTAACAAACGAATAATATGATTGCTATATAGATTACAGAGTGCTAATTCACTTCTATGGGTTAGCTCTTTTTTTTCCTATTCCTTTACGAATTTTGCTTTGTGGGTTGAGCCATCTATTTTAGTTAGCTGAATGAAATATACACCTCTGCTAAGACTACTAATATCAATGCTAATATCATTAGAAGGCAATTCATCTTCTAGTGTGACTATCCCATTCATATCCACTATTTCGTAGCTTATGAATTGGTCATCTTTGGTGTGTACTCTAATTGTGTTCTGGCTAGGGTTAGGTGATATTTCTAATGAATAGAAATTGTTATTTTCTATAATGTTAGTTAATGTTAGATATCGATTTAGGTCATGAAGATAAATATCTGCAGTACTATAGCTTAAAAACAATGTATTAATCATGTTTATATCGATTTTAGCACCTAACTGTATATTATAGAAATTCGTTGATGTATCTCTTATCGCTTTATTAAAGAATGTCATTCTAAAGTTCGATTTATTTTGATTGTAGAGTGTAAGTAAAAATAAATTATCATTTATTTTATAAGGTGCTACAAAGGTCAATTTTTGTTCACTTGACCAAAAATTATAATACTCTTCAACAACATTAGTGTTCAAATTCAAAACATTAAAACCATAAAAACTTGGTATTGCTGATCTAGTAATTGTAACTTCATTATCATTTAAAAAAATAAATTCCGTTTGAGGAGTTAGCTTAGTTTTAGTTTCAACTCTAGTTGAGAAGACTTCACTCTCAAAATCATAAAATACTACTTCACCAATCCCACTAACAGACTTAATGAACATTATAGCTTTTTCATCTGGTAATATTGTAGGTATAGAATAGACATTTATTTCATTTACAAGGTTTGTACTATTATCAATTCTATATACTAAAGTATTTGATACTAAATCATGTATTGCTACTTGATATAGATTTTGAGACTGGTTATTAGCTTCATGATATACGTATATTAAAAATTTATCACTCGCTGATATTGTTAAGTCTAGGTATGCCGTGTTAATATCATCATCAATTAACCTACCAGAAAGAGGTAACTTCGGAATATTTAATACATTTGAAAAATCATACACATCATATCCCACAATCGAATCCCACAAAGAGATATAAACTTTAAGACCATCATTAGTAATAGCACTACTCAGTGCTCTTTTCCCAAAGTAAAGACTATCAATATAATTCCCATTTGATGAATTCATTCTATACAGTATTGAATCACATACAATAATAATTAATTCATCATCTTGACCTGCAAAATAAACATCGTTAAATTTCTGTACAGTAGCATCAACTTTCCAAATAGTAAAGTCTTCTACAGAGTAGGCAGAAGAGATAATAGTAACAAAGCAAACAGTAAGTAAAAGTAATTTTTTCATAACTAAACCTTATTTTAGGATATTGAAATTAATGAAATTTCTGACTTTCTACAAGTTTATACACTCAGTGAGGGCCTTTTCCTTTAAATCCTGTATTTACTCATTACCATTTTCTTGTAAATAATTCTTATCTTTGTATCTTGTAAATCGACACAGAAAACAATGCTTCAAGTAGTCCAATATCAAAAATCTGGGGAAGTAAGGACAGAAGATATGCCCTCCCCACAGTGCCCTGCTAATGGGGTTTTAGTAGAAGTTCATAGCTCACTAATCAGTGCAGGAACAGAAAAAACATCCGTTGACAATGGTCAGGGGAGTTTACTCACTCGTGCTAAAAAGCAACCCGACCAAGTAAAAGTAGTCCTAGATGCGGTGAAAAGTTACGGACTAAAGGAAACAGTTCGCAGAGTAAGTGCTAAACTTAATTCTTTCAAACTACTTGGTTACTCCGCTTCTGGTGTAGTTATAGAATCGAAATGTGATGAGTTCAAACCCGGTGATAGAGTAGCGGCAGCAGGAGCTGGTATAGCTAATCATGCCGAGATAATCGCTGTTCCCAAAAACCTAGTTGTTAAAATTGCAGATAGCGTCTCATTCGAAGATGCCTCATATACAACAGTTGGTGCGATTGCTATGCAAGGATTCCGCCAAGCAGAGCCCAGTTTAGGCGAAAATGTAGTTGTAGTTGGATTAGGACTATTAGGACTAATCACAGTACAGTTTCTAAAAGCTGCAGGTTGTAATGTAATCGGAATGGATATAGACGATAGAGCTATGGAGCTCGGTTTGAAATTCGGTTGCGATTCGGTACTAAAAAGTTCATCTGAGAACGTACAGAAAGTAATAGCTAGAAGCAATGGCGAAGGAGCAGATTCTACTATTATCACGGCTTCTACTTCGAGTAGTGCTCCGCTTCAGATGGCTATGGAAATGACCCGCAAAAAGGGCAAAGTAGTCATAGTCGGTGCTATCGGTATGGATATGAATCGTCATCCATTTTATAAAAAAGAAATTGATCTGCGTATATCATCGAGCTATGGTCCAGGTAGATATGACGCATTTTACGAAGAAGATGGGCACGATTACCCTTATGCCTTCGTTCGTTGGACAGAAAATAGAAATATGCAAGCTTTCGTAGAGCTAATAGAAAAAGGCAGAATAGATGTAGAGAGTATGACTTCTCACGCTTTCGATGTGCAAGAAGCTAGCAAAGCTTATGATATGATTAGCTCATCATCTGCACCTTATCTGGGAATACTAATAAACTATCCGAAGCGAGAAGGAAAGCAAACGACTTTCGTTTCTACTGGTGCTATCACTACCGATTCAGAAGTGAAAATCGGCTTTGTTGGAGCTGGTCAATTCGCTCAAAACTACCTATTACCACCGCTTACTAAACAAGGTGTATCATTCGTATCAGTAGCAAATAATAGTGCTGCTAGTTCTAAAACTGTTGCTACTAATTTTGGCTTCGCCAAAGCTGGAGCTAACCCGATAGAGCTAATAAAAGACAAAAATATAAATACAATATTCATAGCTTCGTGGCACAATACCCACGGTGAATTTGTACTTAACGGAATAGAAAATAGTAAGCACGTCTATGTAGAAAAACCTTTAGCCCTCAATAAAGAAGAGCTAGATAAAATAATAGAAGCAAGCTCTAAATCAGATAAGCAACTGATGGTTGGCTTCAACAGAAGATTTTCTAAGTCATTCACTACTATCAAATCAGAGTTAGCAGGTCACAAAGAACCGATGATAGTAAAGTACAGAATAAATGCAGGACATATACCGGCTGATCATTGGTCTCAGAGAAGTGAGGGTGGTGGACGTATAATCGGTGAGGCATGCCACTTCATAGATACTATGGTATATCTAACTGGTAGTATGCCTATAAGAGTTTATGCCGAAGCACTATCGGGCAATTCGGAAGCTAAGCTGAACGAAGACAATGTAGCTGCAACTATCAAATTCCAAGATGGTTCGGTCGGAGTGCTCGAGTATTTCTCTAATGGAGACGGTAGTTTGGGCAAAGAATACTGCGAAGTGTTTTGTGAAAACTCCGTTTACGTTATGGATAATTTCAACACTATAACTATCCACAAAGGTAAAAACGCGAAGTCTATCAAGATGGACGGCGAGAAAGGAATCAAAAAAGAAATGGAGTTATTCGTTGGCTCTATAAAATCTGGCAAAGCATTAATCCCAAAAGAAGAATTATTTGCTGTTACAAAGTGTACTTTTGCTATTTTAGAATCATTAAAAGTGTCGCAATCAATTACAATATCATAAATGAAAAAATTAATACTATTAATACTACTAATTAGCTTTTCTGCTACCTTCGCTCAGTTCGATACTACTCAAGTCACTGCGACTTACGGTATGAATAGAAAAGTAATAGACCTTACTGGCAAATGGAAAGTATCCTACGATGAAGGCGATACTTGGTCTGTCCAACACGTACCCTCTACTAGCTATGAGAACAAGACCCTCCTTTACAAAAAGACCATAACGCTTTCAAAAGCAGATTTGGCAAATAGGACTTTTCACTTAGAAGTAAACGGAATCTCGGACAATGGTGAATTCTATGTGAATAACCAGTTCTTGGGTAGCTACTTCGGTGGAATGACACAATTTTGGGTCGATTTACCAGAGAGTTCGCTGAAAGTAGGCGACAATGAACTAAAAATAAAAGTAAACCCAACGGAAGGGTACGCACGTCAAATACAACAATTACCAATGCATGCAACAAGAGCCGCTTCTGGTATAATCAGAAAGATTGACTTAATAAGCACTGCTGGTGCTTGGGTGAGCGGTATCAGCTCTTCGTACAAATTGGCTGATGGTAATTCGAGTGCTTCTCTCAAGATAAAGGGTGCAATTACCACAGGTCAGAACGGCTCAGTTAAAGGTAATGTTACTGTTAAAACTTACCTGAAAAGCAAAGAAGGGCAATATGAAATTGGTACTTCTAGCATGAACGTCAGCAATTCTAGAGTCTATAATTTCGAATCGAAAGGAATTGTAAATAGTCCGAAACTATGGTCACCAGATGAACCGAACCTATATAGCATAGTAGTAAAAGTTATAAAAGGCGGCAGCGTAATAGACCAGAGCGAAATCTCAATCGGCTTCAAAGACGTAACAATAGTTAGCTCTGACAATGGGAACGGATTTTTACTAAACGGACAACCCTTTAAAATACAATCTGTGAACTATGTAGATGATATTAATGGGCAAGGACAATCTCTTTCTGATGTTCAATATGAAAAGGACATAAGAGAAGTAAAGAAATTAGGTGCTAATGCTATTCGAGTAAAATTCGGATTACCTCATCCGTATCTTATCGAACTATGTAATAGATATGGACTTCTAGTACTGTATGAATTACCTGTTTATAATACACCTACATCGATTCTGAATTCAGACGAAATAAAGGTTAGAATCAAGAATATAGCGGATAGAATACTAACCACAATTGATAATTCGCCATGTATATTCAGTTATGGTTTGTACTCATACTCTTCCGAAGGGCAGAACCAAACTAAGAGCTACACGGAAGATATACTCGCTATAATGAACAAATACACCAATAATTTGGTTCATAAAACTATATATTCTGGTTCGGATTACCCGAATATTAAGGGATACGATTTCTTAATATACAATTTCAAGCATAAGACCTTCGATTTCAATAAGCAATTAGTACGATTGAAAGAATTGCAACAAAATTCGGGTAGTTTACCAATAGTTTGTGAGCTAGGTACTACTGTTCAGAAACATAATAAAAATGGGTACGCTGATAAACTATCTTTAGAATTTCAAGCATATTATTTGCTGAATTCATACTCTGTTTTCAAATCAGCGAATCTGGCTGGCTACACTATAGACACGTACAATGACTATCTACTACAACAACCGACAATGATTAACAATAGTGACGACAAGTATGTGTACACTTCAGGGTTAGTGGATAGAAATAGAAACGAGAGAGCAGCGTTCAAAGCAGTAAAGTCGATATTCAATAAAGAGAAGGAACCACTACTAACAGCAGGAAGCGACCCGGCTGGCGATCAAACAATTGTATTTATAATCACAGGTATTTTCTTCGGATTAGTATTCTTGATGATGATAAATAGATTCAAACGCTTTAGAGAATATTTCTTCCGTTCTATATTACGACCTTATAATTTCTATGCAGACATAAGAGACCAACGATTAATCTCGGCTATACAAACTAGCGTACTGGCATTGCTAGTTTCTGTTTCAACTGCTTCGTTCATTGCGGCTACTTTCTATTATCTACGATTCAACGATACATTAGAATATTTCCTAAATATCATCGTACCTATACAGATAATCAAAGAAAATTTATTTACAATGGTGTGGTCACCTGCATTACTAATATTAGTAATGTCGTTGATAATTGTACTTTACATATTACTACTAGCAGCTTTACTCAGAGTAGCAGCTTTTGTATTATCGGTAAGACTATTTTTCAAAGACGCGTTTACATTAGCAACTTGGGCATTGATTCCCACTTTACTTTTACTACCTGTTTCTGCATTTATGATTAGAATTTTCGAACAAATGGAAAATGGATATTTATTGATTTTCATGATATTAGTAGTTGTGAAAATATGGTCTGCATTTAGATTATTCAAATCCTCGGCTGTGGTATTTGATAAGCCAAGAGGTAAAGTATATCTGACAGAACTAGTTATTATATTAGTCTTCGTAGGGATTCCATTGTTGATTATGCAATTAGATAGGTCAATTGTAGATTATGTACTTTATATTTACTCGGTGATGGTATGAGTTTAGCACTTTATAACATAGATATTGATGATTTGAAATTAGTCCGCAAGGGCAAAGTACGTGAAGTATTTGACTTAGGTGAATCTTTGCTAATAGTTGCAACTGACCGTATCTCGGCTTTCGATGTGATTATGAATGAGCCAATTCCTGAGAAAGGAAAAATACTCAATCAAATCTCGACTTATTGGCTGAATAGCACAAAACATATTATCAATAATCACTTAATAGCGAGCGATTTTTCTGATTTCCCCGATTCACTATCAGCTCACAAGGAAATATTATCTAGACGTAGTATGATAGTTAGAAAAGCCAAGCCACTACCTGTTGAATTTATAGTCAGAGGTTACGTAGCTGGTTCAGGATGGAAATCATACCAAGATAGCGGAAAAATCTGCGGTATAGAAATACCAGTAGGATTGAGAAAATATGAACGATTGCCAGAGCCAATATTCACTCCTTCTACCAAGGCAGATGAAGGACACGACGAGAATATAAGCTACGAGCAGTGTTGCGATATACTAGGACAGAAAACTACGGATTTGCTAAAGGCCATTTCGATAGAACTATACAATTTTGGTGCGGAAAGGTTAAAAAAATCAGGCATACTACTAGCTGATACAAAGTTTGAATTTGGTGAGCTAGAAACAGGCGAAATTATACTAATAGATGAGGCACTAACGCCGGACTCATCGCGGCTTTGGTTGGAGGAAACTTACCAACCTGGTGAAGAGCCACAAAACTACGACAAACAAATACTAAGAGATTACCTAGAGACATTGGAGTGGGATAAAACCCCTCCGGCTCCTACATTGCCTAGCGAAGTAATAAATAGAATACATGCTAAATACCTAGAAGCATATTATAAGATAACCGGAATACAGTTCGTTGAATAACTCATTAGATTATAATTTATCAGAAACCAAAGTAGAGAATTTCGATTGGACTACTTTCTTTACTGTGATTATGCTTACTCTTATGGGGTTATTATCTATTTACTCCGCAACAGTATCATTTGCTGGTGGCTTTTTTGATAAGCAGTTAATATCTGCAGCCATAGGTATAGTAGTCTTGATATCCGTTGCTTTTTTCCCACATAAAAAACTCAAAGCTATGTCATATTGGATATACGGTTTATCTGTTATTCTTTTAATAGCTGTGCTTTTCATTGGTGTCAGAATAAATGGAACAATGGGGTGGATACGGTTAGGTGGGTTCAATATGCAGCCAGCTGAGATAGCAAAGCTAGGACTACTAATGGCACTATCAAACTATCTATCTCAAAAAGGAAAGAGTATTAGCAAGATTAACATCTTGGGACGCTCCACTTTATTCCTTTTACCATTGCTAGTATTAGTTATGTTACAACCCGATATAGGTTCTGCATCAGTTCTTATAGCACTCTTCTTAGGTATATTATTTTGGACTGGATTTAGTTCTATTATATTGTTAGTAATAATTGTCGCCCCATTTATACTAATAGCCTCACTAAGTGATACACTGTTTTATCTAATAGGTGCGAGTGTATTTTCTGTAGTTGTACTAATGCTCAAAGGCAGAATACCTCTCAAAATATTGGCTGTAGCTGTACTTTTTGTTGTTGGTCTAGCTGGACCTATTGTTTACAAAAGCATGGCGCCGCATCAACAATCGAGAATTGACAGCTTCTTAGACCCAGAAAGTGATCCCCGTGGTAGCGGATATAATGTTATGCAATCAAAACTTGCTGTTGGTAGTGGTGGGATAACTGGCAAAGGGTTCCAACAAGGAACTCTGACGCAACTCCGCTATATACCAGAACAGTGGACAGATTTTATATACTCTGTACCAACCGAAGAATTTGGTTTCCTTGGTGGTGCTGGTATTATATTTCTATTCGGAGTTCTAATACTAAGAGCAGTAAATCTCGCCACAGAAAATGACAATCCTTTTTTCAAAATACTCTGCTTTGGGATAGGTGTTATCTTCCTGTATCATATACTAATCAATATAGGTATGGTCATAGGTATGATGCCCGTGATGGGTATTCCCTTACCTTTTATGAGTTATGGGGGTACTTCCTTACTCTTCAATATGACTTTGGCAGGTATGTTATTAAATGCAAATCGTACACAAAAAATGCTCTGACATGAAAATAGCTGTATCTATAGGTGATGTAAACGGAATAGGCCTTGAGTGCTTCGCAAAGGCTCTAGACAAGTTAACCAATACACCCAATGAACTTAGTTTTATACTTTTTGGTCCTTACAGATTGATTATCGACTATCTCGATGGATTAGATATCAATTTTGAAGAAACCGAAAATGGTATAAAGCTCTCGGGTTATGAAGTTGAAATTCGGAATAAAGGAATAGACGCTTCAATAGAATTCGGTCAGGTAACAGCAGAGGCAGGTCAAATAGCTGCCGATAGCATAGCCAATGCTGTCGAGTATATAAAAGCCGGTAATGCTGACATCTTATTAACTCTTCCAATTAATAAAAAAGCAATATCCATCTCTGGTTTCAAATTCCCAGGGCATACAGAAATGCTAGGAGAATCGTTTGGGGCTGACCCTTTGATGATTCTATTTAGTGGTAATGTTCGAGTTGCTCTGACCACCGTTCATGTGCCAATAAAGACAATACAGAATCTACTCCGCCCAAGACTAATAGAAGCTAAATACACAGCTCTAGAAAGTTCTTTACGTTTGGATTTTGGTATTTCTAAACCACGCATAGCAGTACTTGGGCTTAACCCACATGCAGGCGAACAAGGTAATATAGGTACAGAAGAAGTATCATATATCAACGATACTATAGAAAAGCTAAACATACTACACAAACACTCTGTTGCAGAAGGTCCATTCCCAGCTGATGGTTTCTTCGGATTCGGACAGTACAAAGAGTATGACGGTATATTGGCTATGTACCACGACCAAGGGTTAATCCCCTTGAAATTACTAGCCCAAGGCGGCGGAGTAAACTTCACAGCAAATCTATCAATAGTCCGAGTATCGCCAGACCACGGCACTGCCTACGCTATCGCTGGTACTAATACAGCTGACGAAACAAGTACGCTAGAGGCGATACAAGCTGGAATAGCGATTGTTGAGAATAGAAGAAAAACCCAATTGTCCTCCGCTGGCGGAGGTGGCTGACACCGTAGGTGTCAGACGGAGGTGGACAAACGAAGAAGACCGTTGTTATTTATCCTCCTCAGTCAAAACAAGTTCTGACAGCTCCTCCCGAAGAGCATAATTCGTGAGTTAATTTGACGTAAAAAATATCCCGTAGGGATATAATATTAGTAGTCCAACAATCGTAAAAACACCATCTACCCCTTTAGTGGTAGAATATACATCGTTTCATTTATTCAACCCCGATGGGGTTGTTTCCAATAATGCGATATCTTATTGCTACTAATATTGAACTGCTACGCAGTTATGATAGTATTTGAGACGTATGCACTTCAGCTACGCTCAGCACAAGCAATATAACTCTACAATATTAATTTCCTAGATCCTTTGCACCCCTCTGGATAGACCGACTAATGAATTATTAACAACAAGGGGGCGGGGTAAACTGCACAGCCAATATATCAATAGTCCGCGTATCGCCTGACCACGGCACTGCTTACGCCATAGCTGGCACAAACACGGCTGATGAAACAAGCACCCTAGAAGCTACACAAGCTGGGATAAGTATTTTACTTTACAGAATATAATTTATTATATTAAATTAAATTAATTTACTATCTTTGTTTGATATAAAAAGAGACCACTATGAGAAATAAAGACATTATATTCCAAGATTCGACTATTATGATAGTGGATGATATACCTGAGAACCTACAAGTTCTTGGTAGTATTTTCGCGGCTAAGAATGCTAATCTGATAATAGCACAAGATGGCGAAACGGCTATTAGCAATGCAAAAGAGGAGATACCCGATATTATTCTTCTCGATATAGCTATGCCCGGGACTAACGGGTTTGATGTTTGTAGAGCACTCAAAGAAGACCCAACTACTCGTAATATACCTATAATATTTGTAACAGCTAAGACAAGCGCAGAGGATCTACAAAAAGGATTCGAGATGGGGGCTGTTGACTATGTTACTAAGCCGTTCAACACATCGGAACTGCTGATGAGAGTTTCTAATCATCTAGAACTATCAAAATCACAAAAATCACTAGAGAAATTACTTGACGATAAGAATAAGTTCATTTCGCTAGTAGCCCATGATATAAAGAGTCCACTTTCAGGAGTTAAAGCATTAATGGGAATACTCGTAGATGAATATGACGCTATGGATGACTCTGAGAAAAAAGAAATAGTAGAATCTTTATATGATTCTATTGTAAATCAATATAGTTTCGTAGATGACCTTTTAAAATGGGGTCAATTACAATTGAACCGTGTTGAACTTCACAAAGTATTAGTAACACCAGAGCTTATTATTAGCTCAATAATAAGTGTTTTAAAGCTTAATGCCTCGAATAAATCTGTATCTTTAGTAAGTGAAATAAAAACCGACAAAAAAATATTTGCCGATGCTACACACGTAGAAAATGTTATTTCTAATCTAGTATCTAATGCAATCAAGTTTTCTCCTAAAGAAAGCAGTATAGTAATAGCAGCTGAATCCTCTGATCAAATGGTAGTGATTAGCGTGAAAGATAACGGTGTTGGTATGAGTAATACCGACAAAGACAAGTTATTCAAAAAGAGTATAATTCATACAACTCTTGGTACTAATAACGAGAAAGGAACGGGGCTGGGACTACTACTTACCAAAGAAATGGTAGAAAAAAATGGTGGTCAAATCTGGTTCGAAAGTGAGCTAGGAAAAGGAACTACATTTTTCGTGTCGTTCCCTGCCGAATAATTTTCGTATCTTCGAAAATGAATTACAAGCATTTTATATTATTATCATTAGTCATAGTGATGATGTCCGTAGTTAGGTGGAATAGACAAGACTTGTTTATTCGTCCTTACGTAGGTGCAGATGATAAGAAGCTCGGCGAAAAGCTCGGCTATGACGTAGAGATGAGCTTAGATTCATATACTTATGTACAATACGTAAACTATTATAATGGTAAAGATGTAGAAAACGAAGTCACTAAGCCATATTCATTCCGCTTTCTTGTTCCACTTATAGCTTCATTATTACCATTCGATTCGTTTACTTCGCTGAATCTGATATGCCTCTCCACGGAGATACTAGGACTACTCTTCTTGATGAAAGTACTGGCACTTATAGGATTCAAGGACAAGACAATATTCATAACTTCATTTCTATATGCATTTTCGTTTCCTATTTTCTATTACGGAGTAGTTGGATTGCTCGACGCACCAGCAATCTTTTTAATAATATTAGGTGTTTATCTAACGCTTAGGAAGCTATTGATACCATTAATCTTGACAATGATAATAGCAGCTATGGTTAATGAAAAAGCTGTTCTTTTACTCCCATTTTACTTCTTTTTCAATATAAAAGAAAGTGGATTCAAGCGAAGTTTTATCAACTCCACAATCATTTTTGTAGCATTTGTAGCAACATCACTTTTCGTGAGAGCAAACACTATAAACGCTGACAGTACTTTTATGTGGTCAGTAAACTCAACATCACTAATAGACAATCTGACTCGTTTGAGAACTTATATTAGCTTAGCTTTGACAGGTGGAGTGCCATTACTTATCTTCACACTATCATATAAAACAATTGACTTCAAGCAGTCTCATACTTTTGCATTCGGTATGGGTGCTATATTTGTAGTGCTGATGATTATCTATTCGCTAACAGCAGCATATACTGACGGACGGTTTGCTTGGTATTTGTATCCATTCTTACTCCCTCTATGTGCTTATGGGATAGATAAATGGAGTAACAAACTGAGTTTTCCTGAATCTTAAATTATAGGTGTAACTTTATTTACTTTTGATGTGTCAACATAGAATGTAAATCATATATAGTTTGCATTGTTATTTCAGTTTATATCACCATTATTAACGGAGTTCGCTATGAAATCATTCCTAATAATTACATTACTAGCTCTATCTACTTTGAATCTATATTCTGAACAAAGATGGGTAAAAGTTGGAGAATTCGCACCAGAACCGTACTTTATGCAGTTAACTTGTGTTGATGAGAATAACTGTTTTGCATTTCTTATTTCTGGAGAGACATTACACATTTATAAATCGACCGATAAAGGTGACAACTGGGTTGATTTGTATTCAAAAGTAGTCAATAGTGATAATATAAGTAAATGTAATGTTATTGATAATCGGGTTATGCAATTCTTTTCTAATAGGGTACTCTACGAAACAGTTAATGGAGCTATATCATTTGATCCAATAAATATAGAAAGTATTACTGGAGTTAAGAATAATTTATTTTACTCTTATAAAATGTACAACGAATTGTTTGGGGTTGGTGCAAATATGGAGAATTTTCATGTTACTACTGATAAATGGAAGACTTTCAAAACAGGGCTGTATCCAGATTCAATTAATGTGGGTCTTCCTATTACTTTCTTAGATTCGGACAATTTACTTTACTACAAGGACGTATCAGAGTTTTCTATCTTATCAACTTTATTCATACCTCTTGTTACTTTCTATAAATATAATATCACAAATAAGGAATGGTCTCTATACAACGAAAGACCAGCATATACACCTATTTCTAATACTCCAATACAAGTAAATAAAATAGAAATTAGCAAGAATGGAGTATTCTATGCTGTCGGGGTAAAGTACTTACCGAACAGTATAAAAAATGACTATATACTGAAATCAATTGACTATGGGAAAACCTGGAGAAAACTTTTAGATAAGGAAAGCGATTCGGCTGGAGAGTTAGTTCAAATCTCTTTTAAAGACGAAAATCATGGTATAGCTGTTGGGAACTGGGAGTACTGGGGGAAGATACTCGAAACTAAAGATGGTGGTTATACGTGGTTCAGACACTCTTTACAGACCGAATTAATGTGTGATAATCCGATAATTACTTGGGCTGGTGATACTCCCTTATTTGCGGCCTCAGAGTGCGGGGTGTATAGATTAGAAACACTGTCAGATGTCGAGATGCTTAACTCAAATGAAAAATTCAAAGTATATCAATCTGGTAATAATCTAGAGATAGCAATAAATGACCCGACTAATTCCACTTATAATTTTAAGTTGTATACTAGTTCTGGTAACTCACTAATCTCCCAGGGCTTAAGGTCATCCTACGGATTTGTATTCGAACCTGTTGAATTGATTGATCTCAATAATGGGGTTTACTTTTATACTATAACAAAAAATAATGTAGTTGAATTCCATGATAAGTTAGTAGTGGTTGAATAGTTATAATGAAGAGAAAAAAAAATCCCAACTTTTTTGAGTTGGGATTCATTCAAATTCTATCTATTGAAAATTTCTTATTTGTTAGAGTATTTGATACCGCAGCCATAGGGCTTTGATGATTTTACTTTTACAGTCTTACCATTCATAGCAGAGTTAAGAGCTTGTAATACATAATTATCAGCTTTATCAATATCCGATTTATCAGTACTTGGGATATTATCTATTGCACCAAGATAAATAACTTCTTGACTTGGATTTATTATAACCATATCGGGTGTTACTTTCGCATTATACAATTTCCCAACTTCGCCGCTTTCATCTATTAGATAAGCTGTTTCAGCAGATTTAAAGTCTTTTCTTTTCTTTTCAATTTCGGATTTTGTGAAGTTCCCTTGTTTACCCTTCGCTGAAGAACAAATAGACAACCAAATAACACCTTTCTTAGTAAACTCACGTTGCAGATTTTGCATATTCTCTGATTCGTAGTGTTTTTTTACAAATGGGCAATCATAATTAACCCACTCTAATACTACATACTTACCAGCAAAATCTGAAATCTTATGTTCTACACCTTTAGTATCCTTCAGGGTGAATTCCGGAGCTTTGCTCCCAACTTTTGCTGTTTCGCTTGCAAACATTGCCGTTGTGGCAAATAACATCAACGCTAATACTATTGACAATTTCTTCATATCTTATCCTTTATTTATTATTAATTATTGTTTCGTACGATTTTGACGAGCCGTTTTTATCTTGGTATAATATCAGCATCTCTAACTCAGCTGGCATCTCGTCTAGATAGGGACTCAATTTGAATTCAGCAATTGCAGAATTCTTTTTATTTTCTATTTTTGTTTTTACTGTATTGTCTGTAACGCCGTCTGATATTATATAAACGTCTGTAACTTCAGCTACCTCGCTTGGCATATCCAATAGCTTGACTTCTAGTTTTTCTTTACCGGATATGAAATTAGATTTTACCGACTTAAATGTGCTAGGAGCAGTAGCTAGTAAACCTTGAATTATTTTGCTTTCGGCACTTTTCTCAAACATTTCATCAACGGCTATTTTAATACTAACCTTATCGCTTTGGGGAATGCACTTCTCTTTGCAAACTAGCCAGCTAACTTCCGCCTTTATATCAATAGATTTTAGCTCTACTGATCTGATAGTCTTAAATTTTTGGATCAGATAAACATCGTGCTCGAAACCATAGTTAACCATCCCCGACCATTCTATTCTATGAGGTATTTGCCATATTATATCGCCAACTTTTTCTACCCCTTTTGGTAGCGTCCATTTGACTTCAGTGGGTAACCCCGAATCTCCAGGGTTCTTCCAGTATATATGCCACTCATCAGCTACATTTAGCTTAATGGCCACATAAAAATCACTACCGATTTGTATTTGTTTTACGTTAGAATAAATACTTACGTCCACTAGTTCGTCTAGATTTTCTGCACTTAGAGTGTGACAAAACGCAAACATAACGGTTATTACAATGAGAGATAACTTTTTCATTTGTTATTTTTTCCTATTTTTAATAGTAATACGTATTTTTATAAATAAAATTTCAAAACTCACGGAGGTATATATGAGAAAAGCAATTTCTACGACTTTATTAGGCATTATTACATCACTATTTCTATTAGTTTATTCGAGTACCGAAACTAAGGCACAAGAATATAATTATCGAGATGCTGCTACTGGCTTAAATACTATCTGGGAAATTATCTGGGGTCCAGATAACTATCTATGGGTTACAGAAAGACCTGGTAGAGTACAGCGTGTTAATCCGGAAACTGGTGAAATGAAGCAAGTTCTTGATATAACGAGTGACGTTATAACCGGCTCTGAACGAGGTTTGATGGGAATGGCTCTATCACCTACATTTAGTGACGATGGTTATGCCTATCTCTCGTACACATACCAAGGGAATGGGACAATAGTTAAAATTGTCCGATACAAATATAACGGTACAGAGCTAATAGAGCCGGCTATCATTTTAGACAATATAATGGGTGCAGGGAATCATGACGGTTGCCGATTAGCTTTTGGTCCAGATGGTATGCTTTACATAACGACTGGCGACGCCCAAAATACTAGTTTAGCACAAACATTAACTAGTCTAAATGGAAAAGTGCTAAGAATAAACCCAGATGGTAGTATTCCAGACGATAATCCATATTATGGAAATAAATCACTTAAAAATGAAATTTGGAGTTTCGGTCATCGCAATCCACAAGGACTTGTCTTTCATAATGGAATACTATATTCCTCGGAACATGGACCAAATACTAACGATGAGCTGAATATTATAGAAAAAGACAGGAATTATGGTTGGCCTGACGTAGAAGGAATGTGCAATGAACCATTAGAAATTAAGTATTGTGAGACTAATAATATAAAGGAACCTTTGGCAATCTACTACCAAAGCTCTACGTTGGCAGTAGCTGGAATTGCATTCTATGATGTTTCTGATGATGCTCCGTATGTAATACCAGAATTCCAGAATAGTATATTGATGACTACACTCCGCACAGGCATCTTGATGCAAATAGAGCTAAGTGAAGAAGGGATGGAAGTAATTGAAGAAAATAACATAATAAATAATTCTTACGGTCGGTTGAGGGCTGTATGTGTGTCACCCGATGGTAGGGTATTCTTTGGGACAAGTAACAGAGACGGTAGAGGGCAACCGGATTTTCTAGATAGTGATAGAATAGTAGAAATAACATCTGTAAAATCGAGCATAGAAAACAAGGACAAAGGTAGTCTATTCGAAGTGTTCCCTAATCCTAGCTTTGGCTCTCTAAATATAAAATCTACTAGTAACTCAATATCTAAGGTCAGTATTTTCGATATGCTTGGCAACAAAATGACCGAAATAGCGTTAGACCCAAATAGTAGCCACTATTTACAAACTAGTGATATAGTAAGTGGCAATTATCATCTAAGAATTGAATCAGGTGGGCAAATAGAGAACAAAATTGTGAATATCATTCATTAATATTAAATAATTTATTAAATTTACTAAAATTAATTTTACTATTTGGAGAAAAACATGGAATTGAAACGCAGACTATTAGATCACCCTTTCTACCAATCTTGGAATGAAGGTACTGTTACTAAAGAACAACTGGCAAAATATCACAAATCTTATGCTGAGTTCATAGAGCTAATGCCACAATACTGGCATAAAATAAACAAAGCATTCAACCAAAACACAGTTGAAGCTGCGGAAATAGTACAAGACGAAATGTCACATATTCCACTTTGGGCTGATTGGTCACACAAATTGCCAGCAACAAAAGATTTTCCTCGTATGAGCGAACTAATCGATTCGATGAATAAAATGACTCCTAGTGAGTTATTAGGTGCTGTACAAGCATTCGAAACTCAACAACCAGAAGTTGCTGAAACTAAAAAAGCTGGTCTTTTGAAGTTCTACGGTTTCGAAGAAAATGAAACTAAATACTTCGATGAGCACATGGAAGAAGAAGAGCACATCCAATACGGTAATGTGTTAAGAGAAAGATTCGCGAACGAAGATGAATACAAAGCTGGATTTGACAAAGGTTCAGAGCTATTATACAATGGCTTGAATCTATTTGTTACTTGCTAAGTAAGCCTAATTGGAAAGATGAAAGTAGAAGCCGGCTATATATTAGTCGGCTTTTTTTGTACCTATTGCTTACTTCTCCATTTGTTTGAATCACGGATTAAATAGATTTATGGATGACACGGATTATTAGTATTAAAACAACTCGTAGAGACGTATTGTTTACACTGAGCGGAGCCGAAGTGCATACGTCTCAAATACCATCATAACTGCGTAGCAGTTCAATATTAGTAGCACCTCGATTACCAACAAAAAGTTCCATAATCATCTGTTCTAATATGTATTAGCTCTCCTAATTCACCACATTTGAAAGTGTAAATATTAACCCTTGCTGGTAGTGCAGAGATTTCAAAACCATTGGCTTCAAAATCTTCATATGCTTCTAATAAGTCACCATTATTCCAGTCTCTAAAGTTTATCTCAGCGAATAATATAAAGTCAAGATTATAAAAGGTGTAGAAAAAGAAGGTACTTGGTAAAGGGATTGAATCTTTAAGTTCAATTAATTCTTTAATTGGAACTCCTTTCTGTCTTGAATACATTAATTCAAGAGTATCTAATTCAATCAATTCTTTTAATTTAGACAGTGTTTGGCCTTTTTCAATTTTTTTAAGAATTCCCATGTCTGCATCATTAATCAAAACAAAATCTTTGTACACATGTATATCACCTTTCTTTAAAACAACTTCCTTACTGAAATCCAATTTCCCTCTATATAACCCACTAACTTCAATCATTTTATGAATGTTAAAGCATTGCCCAGATGCACTAAGTGCTGTCATAATGAAGACAACTAATATTACTAAATTTCTCATTTTCAACTCTCTTTTACTACTTTCTAATTGGTTATTTAGTAATTTAACATTTTAGGAAAACTTTTGGAATTATATTCATAACCACCGAAGGAATTTATAACAATTATTGTCAAACTAGAAAACAAACAAATCAATTAAGGATAAACATGAAAAAAATTATTTACTTACTTGCATTATGCACTTTTGTACTAAGTGCAGAGGCACAGGTTAACCCCGCTATATCTTCGTGGCTGAAAAACACAACTGAAACCGGTACTTACTATGTGAATGGTAATAGTACTGCAATTGATAATGGGATATTATACAATTGTCAGAAAGTGGAATATTCGGCTGAGTACGTATATGTAACAGCTACGGGAATACCTGCGTACCCGACTGGCCCATTCAATGATGGGAATCCTTCATTGGCAACAAATCAGAATGGTATATACAAAATACCTTTGAATCCAGTTAAAAATGAAGGTACTCTTAACGCTACTACTGGTGGTAATATAGGGCTATTTATTAATGGTGTTGCACTATTCGATTACAGAGATGGTGTGGCTTGGAATCCTAATACTAATGCGCCTTGTGGTGGCCCAGGTAATCCACCTTGCCCAGGTGGCCCAGCTGCAAAGCAAGATTGGAACAGAGACGCTATTCCTGCTGAAATGCGTGGATTCGATTGCTCCAAAGCACACCCTGCTATGGGTAATTACCATCATCATCAAAACCCATCTGCTTTCAAGCTGGATAAAGAAGTAGTATCAGAAATATGTAATCTATATGATGCTGATGGACTATATGCAATAGACGAAAACAAGCACTCACCACTAATTGGTTTCGCCTATGATGGCTTCCCAATTTATGGTGCTTATGGGTATAAAAATGCTGATGGTACTGGCGGAATTACACGTATAAAATCTGGCTATTCGCTAAGAGATATAACTAAAAGAGCTACTCACGCTGACGGCTCAACTGTATCAAATGGGCCAGATGTAAATTCTACATATTTCCTCGGTTACTTCCGTGAAGATTATGAGTTTATAACTCAACCAAGTGAAGACTATTTAGACGAGCACAATGGTAGATTTTGTGTAACGCCCGAATATCCAGAAGGTACTTATGCTTATTTCGCTACTGTAGATGAGAATTGGGTTTCTACATACCCTTATGTAGTAGGCCCAACATTCTATGGTGTTTTTACAAACAGAAAAGTAACTTCTATATCGGAACAAACTACAAACTATACTGGTGGTACTTCAAGTGTTTCGGATGAATATTTTGCGAATATAAATCTAACCGTATTCCCTAATCCGTCGTCAGATTTGTTAGCTGTACAAGTAAATGAACTAGTTGGTAATAAACTAACAATCGATTTGCTTGATGCTTCGGGTAAACTATTGATGACTAAAGTAATAAATAGTGGAAGTACTATCTCTTATTTCGATACTCAAACTCTCTACGCTGGAGTATATTTAGTGAAACTATCAACTGATAAGTATTCGACTATCAGAAAAGTAGTATTAGTAAAAGAGTAGATTTATCTTTACAAGAATTTTTTAACGCCCTGCTATTGAATAATTGTGGGGTTTTTTGTTTTTTATCACTGCGTAAACTGAAAGGACGTGGCAGTATCACTAATTACTTATTTTTACACAGAGGTCACAAAGTTCTCGTCACTCAGAGGGAGAGTAGCGACCGAAGAGTCCAGGGGAAAAAAGCGAATTCCTTGAAATCCACATCGTGGCGGTATAATATGGGACTAAAGTCCTATTTGAGTGAAGAGAATGTTACCTGTTGGCTAAAACCAACAGCAATAGTCCCTCTTATTTCGGTCTTTCACAGTCTTAATTCTAACTGTCTTTACTTACCCTCTTCTTCCACAACCACAAAACAACTATCACTACTCCCCACTCTGCAAAGCCGATAACAGCTGGTATTAACTCCGAATGGGCTGGGAATAAATTGAGGTACGGGAAACAATTACCGATTGGTGTTAGTAGAACTGTAGTGCTATTGCAATCGCTCGGATAATCTGGGATAATACTGAATAACCTCTGTGATACTACTTGGATTAACAGAAGTGCATATAGGAAATTCTTGTTCGCTTTCGTTAGCTCTATCTCGTCTAATACTCTACCTGCTAATATGAAAACTACTGGGAATCCCCAATAAGCAATTCGCTCTGTATCAGCTCCACCAATGTATGAGAAAATGATAATAATCGCGAGGTAAGTCGCCATTATTCTATGTTGTTTCAGATAATCTAATGTCTGTCTATAAAATAAAGCTGGTAGTATAAGTATAGCTCCGTAAGCCACAACCCACGAGTGGAAGAACCTAAACAGCGATTTGGTGTACAGCATATCAGCAGCAGCATTATAGAATTTGTGTGAGTTCGTTGGCTCGACTGTTAGAGTAACTATCACATATACTATTAGGAAAAATATTAACGGTAAGACAAGTAAAAGCTTATTCACTTCGACAAGCTCAGTGAACTTAGTCTTTTCGAATCCGTTGGCTGAGCTTGTCGAAGCCGAGGATTCCGAAATGAATATAGTCTTCTCATAATAAAAATATGCCTTAGCTAAAATCAGCAAAGAAGGTAAAACTACTATCTCACGAACGAATGTTCCAATTAAAGTGATAGTTGATAGCAAGATAATATCTATTATCGTTATTCCTCTTTTCAGTATTACAAGCAATGAAGCAAGTATAAACGTTATTGCTAGTGGGTCGACTTGTATAGGATAGAAACTACCAAATCGATGATAGCCGTGCCATTGAGTTATATATAAGAAGACGAGTAGATATATTACCCATTTACGATTGATAAATCGTGCTAATAGTAATGCTAATAATAAAGAATTTAGAATAGAGAATAGCCAGTTCAGATACAGAAATCCAGATTTGATATTATCCGGGTAAATCTTTGCGACTATATATGGCAACCCAACTCGGCTGACAAATGGGGCTTTGGTGCTGACGGTCTCGCCCTTAGTGATTTGCTCTGCCATTTGGTGGTAGTTTACTCCGTCCCAACCGAGTCCATTATTATAGGAAATCTCGGGTTGTATCTGATTGGATATAGCAATAGTGATGATAGAAAGAATAATAGCGAATAGGATATATTTTGCATTATCTTTCATCGCATTTCCTATCTTCCTATACCCTTGTAAGCTATCTGGCTGTTGTCGAATGCGTCTTTGTCTAAGCAATTCTTACCGTCTATCACCACTTTTACTCCTTTCGATTGGAAGTATTCTGGTGTTAGAGATTTGAATTCTGTATGGTCGGTGGCTATTACTACAGCCGTTACGCCTTCTAATGCTTCATCTAAGCTGTCCACGTTAGAGCGGTCAGGGAAATGCGGGTCAAAAACAGTCAGAATAGCACCCTTTTCATATAACTCTTTTCTCATAACTAATGACGGACTTTGACGAATATCGCCTACATTTGCTTTGTAAGAAAGACCAAGTAGAGCGATTTTTGTACCTTTTATTGCCTTAGCAAATTCATTCAATTCGTCAGCAAGTAATCCTATAGTATAAGCCGGCATTGAGTTATTAATCTCTCTGGCTAGCTTCAGGAATTTATGATCGAAACCACTTTGTTTAGCTCTCTCTATCAAGTAATATGGGTCAACTGGTATGCAATGTCCACCTACTCCACAGCTCGGGTAATGTGCCATAAATGCGAATGGCTTATTAGCCGCTGCATCTATTACTGTCTTCAAATCTATATCTAGAACATCGAATGATTTCGCCAATTCATTAACGAAAGCGATATTAATATCACGGAAAGTATTCTCGATTATCTTAGTTGCTTCTGCCGTTTTCAAGCTCGGCATTTCATTGATTTTAGCGTCTATGAACTCTCGGTATAGGTCTGCCGTTCTCTTCGTAGCTTCGGCACTAGTAGAGCCAATATTACGAGGAATATTATAAACATTCCACTTAGTATCACCTGGGTTTATTCGCTCTGGGCAGTGTGCCAAATCGAAGTCAACACCGGCTTTCATTCCTGTTTTTTCTTCAACTAAAGGTATCAGAACTTCATCGCAAACACCAGGGTTAATAGTAGATTCCACTATTATCACATTGCCTTTTTTCAAGTGATTGCACACCTCAGTCACAGCACCAATTACTGGCGTTAGGTCTGGCATATAATCGTCTAGCACAGGTGTCGGTACACATACTATGAATATGTCTGTATCGGCAAGTGATGATGACTCATTACTGACATTAAGAGTTATTTCTTTAATGTCTTTCGCACATTGCTCATCATCAATGGGGCTAATACCTTTCTTAATACTTTCTACTTTGGAGCTATCAATATCATAGCCAAATACATTGTGATTAGTTAACTTTGCTATGGCTGCTGCTAGTGGTAATCCCACATAGCCCAAACCTAAAACTGATATTTTCATTATACTTTAAATTCAAATTTATAAGATTACTAAAATAGGGATTATTTTGGTAAATTGTATATTCTCGTGATTAAAGACAGTTTAAATCTAATAAGACTTAATATGAAAATAACAACAACGCTACTTCTATTCTTAATAACCACAACCCTTGCTTTTTCCCAAAAACAAGAGACAATAGACTCAGATAGACCTGGAAAATCTATTAGCCCACATACCGTCGGAAAGAACGTATTGCAGATACAAACGGGTTTCGATTACACTAGTAATTTTAACCCCACAATAGTTATACTACGAAACAGTTATAATGTTTTTGGTAACGAGACCAATGTACGTTTTGGTCTGTTGGATATTCTCGAAATTAATGGTACTATTGGTTATAGGTCTTATAATATATATTACGAAGATAATAAAAGAAAAGTCGATAATCAATACGGGGCAGAGAATCTACGAATTGGCACCAGGGTCAAATTATTAGATCACGATGGGCTAACTCCCGCAATAGCTGCAAGTGCCCAGCTGCTATTACCATTCACGACAAATGTATATTATATGTCGGGTAATGGATTCGAAGGTACAATTTCGATTAAGCAACCTATTACAAAAGAATGGGCAGTAACTGGTAATATCGGGATATATGATGACCCTATGTTTGTCGCATTATTTTATCCTTATACTCTTAACTCTTCTTATAGCTTTACTAATGAAATTTTCGCGTTTGTAGAGATATTTGGTCTTTTGAATCATGGTATAGCAATCAACTATGATGGTGGAATTGGTTATTACTTAAATAATGATTTTTTACTTGACATATCAGGTGGTCAAATTCCAAATAATGAGCTTATATACAACAATAACAATATTGATTGGTATTTGAATGCTGGTGTTACTTTTAGATTTGGTGGAGATAAATAACTATGAAATCAACAACTACGCTACTCGCCCTACTACTCGCAACTACCTTCGCCTTTTCGCAAAGGCAAACGACAATAGACTCCGATAGACCTGGGCAGTCGATGAGTGCGCATACTGTTGGCAAGAACGTATTACAAATACAAACAGGCTTCGATTATACGAGTCATTCGAATGACCCAAGTTATGTACCACGTTACAGTTTTAATGTTTTTGGTAACGAAACCAACGTACGTTTTGGTCTGTTGGATATTCTGGAAATCAATGGTACGATTGGTTATAGACTTTATAATCAGAGCTACGAAGATAAAAATAGAAAAGACAATAATCAACACGGTGCAGAATTCTTGAGGGTTGGTACTAGGGTGAACATAATAGACCACGACGGACTTACTCCTGCTATTGCAGCCAGTGCTGAACTAATATTACCATTCGAAACGGATGTTTATAAATTCGTTGATTATGGTTTTAGGGGTATGGTAATCATCAAACAACCTATTACTAAAGATTGGGCGGTTACTGGTAATATTGGGATATTTGACAATCCTGCTGTGTTAGAATTTTTCTACCCATATACTCTGAATACTTCTTATAGTTTTAATGATAAGCTTTCTGCTTTTATTGAGATTTATGGGTACCTTAATGCTATAGAATTTACTGAAAATGGGATTATAGATAATGGGGATATCAACTATGACGCTGGAGTTGGCTATCTACTAAATAATGATTTACTACTTGATTTTTCTATCGGTCAAGACAACAGCTTCGGAGATGGTGATTGGTATGTTAATGCTGGTGTTTCATTTAGGTTTGGTGTAGGGTCTGAGGAGTAATAATGGTAGATTTACAAAAGCTGTATATAAAATACTCCGAACTACTCGCTTCACAAGATATGAGAGAGGAATATTTAGATTATTCAAAATTTGATTCACACCTGCCTATTTTAGACCAAATATCTTCTATCAAGAAAAGTGGGCTGACCGTATTCGATATGTTCAAAAAGACTCATATTTATTCTTCATATAATCTTAAAGATATTTTCGGATATGATCTTTCGAAAATAGCGAGTGAAGACACCACTTATATTGACTCTATGGTTCATCCCGAAGATTATTATCAGTTGACAGTCAATGGTATTAAATTGTTGGAATTCTTCTTTAGCTTAGATGTAGCTGATAGGAGAGATTACAAATTACAAAATGAGTATCGAATTAAAGACAAGAATGACAAATATGTTAGGGTAATAGAGCAACACACAATATTAGAGTTAGATGATAAAGGGAATGTTTGGTTGACACTTAGTATTCTAGATATCTCACCTACTCAGAACTCGAGAGATGGATTGAGAACTCAACTCATAAATATAAAAAATGGTCTGATAATAGATAATTGGAAGGGAGTAAATAAATCGCAGAAAGAGGAACATTTAAGCGATAGAGAATTAGAAATATTAAATTTAATCAAAGATGGGCTGCCAAGTAAAGAAATATCCGACAATCTCTCTCTAAGTGTCCATACTGTAAATACTCATCGACAGAAAATCCTGAAAAAATTGGGTGCTTCTAATTCACACGAAGCAATTGATTTTGCCTCAAGATTGGGACTAATATAAATTACTGATTAATCAGTATTGCAGCTAGATAATATATAGAATAAATTGGAGTAATTAGATTACCAATTAAACAAAAAATAGAATTGAAAAAGCTACTAATATTTCTCCTATTAACTACTTCGCTTTACTCACAACAATCTCAGGACGTAACAGGTATAGTAATAGATGGTACTACGGAAATGCCATTACCTTCAGCAACTGTCCAGATTAGTGATTCAGAACTTAAGTTAGGTGCTATCACTAATTCGAGGGGTGAATTTAAAATTAATAATGTTCCACTAGGCAGATTCAACTTTCAAGCAAGCTATATAGGTTACTCACCTACATTGATTAAAGGTGAGCAAATTTCGAATGCGAAGACAACTTACTTAGTATTCAAACTTTATGAAACTAATACAAATTCAGAAGAAATCTTAGTAACCCCAAAACTAGAAAAGGATATATCGATAAACCCGATGACTGTTGTTAGTTCGCATTTATTAAGTGTCGAGGAAGCAAATCGATATGCTGGTGGGTTCGATGACCCAGCTCGGCTGGCATCTGCCTTTGCGGGAGTTGCAAGTAGTGTAAGCAATAATGCAATTGTAATTCGTGGTAATGCTCCAAAATTCCTTCAATGGAATATCGAGGGAGTTGAGATACCTTCCCCAAATCACTTTGCTAATTTAAGCGTATTTGGAGGTGGTGGATTAACAGCTCTAAGTAGTAATCTACTCGATAATTCAGATTTCTTAACCGGAGCATTCCCTGCTCAATACTCTAACGCAATATCTGGTGTGTTTGATATTCGTATGCGAGATGGCAATAGTACAGAATTTGAACATTCAGTAGAAGTAGGTATAATAGGGATAGACGTTGCTTCCGAAGGACCACTGGGTATATCTGATAATTCGTCGTACTTGTTTAACTACCGATACTCTACATTAGGTTTGCTAGAACCAATATTACCAGAAGATGCCAAGGGAACTAATTACCAAGATTTAGCATTCAAACTAAAATTACCAACTAGCTGGGGTGGGAATTTCTCAATTTGGGGTATTGGGCTTATTGATAATTCCGGACAAAGCATTGAGGAAAATGTAACTCTTCGTAAGTATTATCAGGATATAGAACAAGAAAAAGTACAGCAGTATATGGGGACAATCGGTCTCAACAACAGAATCATTATCAGTAATTCAGGTTATATAAACTCATCATTCTTAATGTCTCAAGATGGTATAGATTTGTTCACAGAAAGACTGGATACAAATGAAATAATAAGACCAGAAAGAAAGCTAGACAACTCATATACTAGCTATACTTTCAAATCTTTTGTGAGTGAAAAGTTGGCAGACAATCACTTGAATAGAACAGGTTTAACCTATCAATCATTGGGTTATAACATAGATATAGCAGAAAGCATAGAAGATAAAAGTCTATCGACAATAGCAATTGAAAATGATAGAACTTCATTAGTATCTGTATTTTCAAACTCCAAACTTTCATATAATAATTTCAATATTAATTTCGGTTTAAATTATATTCATTTCGTACTCAATGGGAAAAGTAATCTAGAGCCAAGATTAGGTGCAACATACCAACTTAACAATAATGGCGATGAATTGAGTTTAGCTTATGGATTACACAGTAGGTTAGAGCCAATAAATATTTACTTTGTTAGGAATAGTCAGAATGAATTAGTTAATCAGAATCTAGATTTAACAAAATCACATCACATTGTACTAGCATATAAATTGAAATTGAGCGATAATATCACATTCAAAATAGAGCCATATTACCAACAGTTATATGATATACCAGTAATAAAAGATAGCAGCTATGCTCTGATAAACCTACAAAATAACTGGTTTGCGAACAACCAATTCATCAATGAAGGAGTTGGAAGGAACTTAGGACTTGACATTACATTAGAAAAATATATTGATAATGGGTTTTACTATCTTGTTACGGCATCTATTTTTGATTCAAAGTATAAAACAAGTGAGAGTGGTGAGTGGTTTAATTCACGATTCAATAATAATTTCCTTTTCAATGCTTTGCTTGGTAAGGAGTTTTATTTTGGAGAATCAAGTACATTGGGTGTTAATATAAGAGCTAGTTTACAAGGAGGGGACAGGTATTCTTCTGTTAATCTTAACAGCTCTCTAATAATGGAAGAAGTAATTTACGATGAAAAAACACCTTTTTCAGAAAGTACGGATCCATATTTAGTATCGCACCTAACATTGAGTTATAAATGGAATACTTTAAATACGAATCAACAATTATCACTTAAAATAATAAATGCATCTATGTACGAAGAATTTTATGGGTTCAGATATAATTACAAAGACAAAAGTGTAGATGAGTTTCGTGAGGCTTTAATAATCGCAAATCTTAGTTATAAAATATCGTTCTAAATAAATCGTTACACGTAAAATAATAAATTCAATAACTTAAATTACGAAGGCACACAAATGTTCAAGAAGACTATCCTAACTCTATTTTTATCGCTAATCGTTATCTCTTGCAGTAAAGACAATAATTCTGTTAATCCTATCGATACAATGACAGCTGAGGATATGCAGTTCGTTCGTGAAGAAGAGAAACTGGCAAGAGATGTGTATTTGCATTCTTATGATAAATATCAATTACAGATTTTCAAAAATATATCAAATAGTGAGCAATCTCACATGGATGCTATTCTTGGACAGTTAGAAAAATATAATGTTTCTGATCCAGTCGGTGATAATGCTAGAGGGGTTTTTGTTAATGCAACTTTGCAAGATTTATACAATCAACTTACAGCAAGATCTGATACTTCATTAGTGGAAGCTCTTAAAGTAGGAGCATTAATAGAGGATTTGGATATATTTGATATTGAAAGCATCATTAAAAGAGCTTCTCAAAGCAGCATTATCACAGTTTATAATAATCTGACTTGTGGCTCTAGAAATCACTTACGAAGCTTTACTAGCGAATTAAAAATCAATGGTGGAGATTATGAAAATATATATATTAGTGATGAATATTATAATCAGATTATAAGTTCAGATATCGAAAAATGTGGTAATAACTAAAAAAGCCGCCCCAATTAAGGATGCGACTTTCAAAGGTAATTCTTAATACGTAATTATTAGCCAGTAGTTATAGCAAACATTGCAACATGTTTTACAACGTCAGTATCTCGAGATTTGATTGGCTCTATACCTTTTAAGTATATTGTACAATCACCGATAGTTACACTATGAGATTCTCTTGTCATAGTATAGGTTTCAGTAGTTCCGTCTGCATTAGTTACAACTATTGTTACAGTAACTGTTCTCTCAGGTGTTCTGTCAGTTGCTACATCACTATTGTTTTCTGTTACTACAATACTTTCAACCGTGAAGTAAAAGTCGCAAGGTGTTCTAAAAGAATCGCCTTCCGTTCCTCTTACCATCATTCCGTCTCTTTCTTTTTTGTCGTCGTCTTTGTCGCCCCTACCATTGTCGTCTCCACGTCCGTCTCCATCGCCAGTTCCCATGCCTGTTGGGTCCCAATTGCATGATGCCAATGTAAGTGTCATCATTGCCAAGAATGTGAGAATTAGTACTTTTTTCATAACTGTTCCTTTATAATTAATTGTTAAAAATGTCTTTCTACTATAATAACACATCACTTTGAAAAAGGTAACAAAAAAAAGTAATTTTTTTTACTTTGGTAAAAAAACAACACTAATTAGGGATTATACCTTGTCACCACCACGTGTTACTATAGGATAAGTACTTTTTATTAAAGACAATTACAGCAGAGCCAACTATAGAAAGCCAAATAATTATTTCTTGAAAAAAAAACTTAGACAGTTTATCGTAGGTATTCATATAGTTTATTTATTAATTTTGAATTACGAATTACGAAAGATATAAAATAATTAATTCAACTAGGCAAAAAAAGATATTATGGAATTATTTACTGTTGACAATCTATTAGCGTTACTTACTCTTACATTCCTTGAAATAGTTCTGGGTATAGATAATATCATATTTATTTCTATTACTACTGAGAAATTACCTGTTGATAAACAGAAGTTCGCACGAATATTAGGTCTATTCCTAGCGATGATAATGCGAATAATTCTGCTTGCACTTATTACTCAGCTTCAAGTACTTAATAATGCACTGTTTACTTTATTCGAAGTGGATATAACCGGTAAGGGGCTGATACTACTAGGAGGTGGGCTTTTCTTATTAGTGAAAAGTACATTAGAGATTCATCATAAAGTAGAGCAGATTGAGCATAGTAGTGAACATGAGAAGAAGACTATTTCTATGGGGAATGCTATATTCCAGATAGTTATGCTCGATATTGTTTTCTCGTTTGATTCCATACTAACGGCTGTCGGTTTATCGGATAATCTATTGATAATGGTGATAGCTGTAATTATTTCATTGATTGTGATGATGGTATTTGCTAATTCAATTAGTGAGTTTATTAATCAACATCCATCTTTACAACTACTTGCGTTGTCATTCTTGATACTGATTGGATTTATGCTAATTCTAGAAGCATTCCACTTCGAGATACCTAAAGGATATATATACTTCGCTGTTATGTTCTCGTTCTTAATTGAGCTTCTAAATATGAGATTCAGGAGCAAAAAGAAAGCAAGCTTAAAGAAAAAGAAACAAGCTGCTAATTCTTAGATAGTATATATGAATCTTGCAGGGTTAAGTGCTTTATGATGAATAAGGATGTCTAAAAAGGTATGATTTAATTCCACTTTTTAAGCAAAACGAAGTTTTGCAAAAGAAGGGGGGCAGTCACACAAAGCGTGGCTGACGGGGTGTTTGTTTTTTTTGTTGACTAAAGGTATATAGCCACTCTGTGGCTGTGATTGGGATTAAATAGTCACTAAACTATATTTAACATTATCGACTTTTATAACTCTTTCTTCGCCTTTATTATCATAAAATAAAACATGATTAAATTCTGGATTCCTGAAATAAAATCCTGATCTAAATGAAACAAATTCATAAAATATATTATTATTTAATGTTATAAATTCCTCATTCAAAAAGTCGTAAACTTCATCCCCATTTAAGCTATTAATAATTACTCTATGAGTACTTCCATTCTCTGGTTCTGTTATTCTATCACTAGCACCATATATATCAGCACCACTACCATAAGGCTCTAAATATTCGTCTAAATTCAATAGTTTTTTCTCTACAAGCATTTCCCAATTAGCTTCGATCCAATCAGAGTATGAGTCTTCGTCTGAACATGTATAGAATCTATCGACAATAAGAGGATTAACTAAATCCCAAGTTGAATTTAAAAATTCCATAAATATTTTCATAGCAATTTGTATATTCATTTAAACCCCTTTTCCTTTTACCCCTTCTCCAATATATAAGAAGCCTCTAAAGTAAAATACTTTGCTATGAATGGTATCTTAGCTAATGTGTTTATCTTCAAGCTTGGAAGTCCAAATTTCATCTTGAATACTGGTCGCAAGAAATAACATTCTTTCAGCACTACTTTTAGACCTGCATCAGCTACTGCTTTCTCGAATTTGGGTATAGTCAATCGCAAATCATATATTCGGTTTGCTTCTCCTATATCTGCTTTCACACCTTTTTCTATAAACTTATTGAAAGTAGATTTCGGCAGTAGGTGAATATATGGGAACTTACCGCCAGTGCTTTTTACGGTGTGTTGGTGTCCACCATAAGGTGAGTGGTATGGGGGAAAGGTGACAAATAGTTTACCATCATCTTTCATCACCATTTTAATATTCTTCAGTGCTGATGTCGGGTTATCTAAATGCTCTATTACATCACGTAGTAGAACCAAATCAAATTCATTTTTCCACTCGTCTGATGGCTCTTGGGTAACTATATCGTGTGTAGTATATTGGAGGTCTATTCCGCCTATTCCGGCTATATACTTGCCTTTTTCTAATCTTACTACAGCAATGTCTGTCCCGAGTCCTTTGCTCGCTCCAGCATCCATAAAAGCGGCTAATACACCACCTTCTGCACTTCCTATCTCAGCTACATGATATCCAGACTTAAATATGCCTTTCTCTGTTAGATAAGGTACGATGAAACTTTTACCAAGATCATACATATAGTTCCAATAATACTTGTCTTGCGAGGTTAATTTCTCGTCCTTGTTGACTATTTCTCTCAAATTTGACATATTTGTTTATCTTTATTGATTATCTTAATGTTTTATAAGTATGCAATTTAAAAATTAATTTATGAAAATCGCCTATCTATCTACATTTTATCCTTACAAAGGTGGCATTGCTCAGTTCAATGGTTCGCTTTATACTGCATTAGCAAAAGACCACGAAGTAAAGGCATTCAACTATAACAAGCAATATCCGAAGATTCTATTCCCTGGGAAAAGCCAATACGTGAATGATGAGGACAAAGCTATAGTAATAGAATCGGAGCGTACCTTGAATTCAGTTAATCCTCTTTCTTGGATGAGCACTTATTCCGAAATAGAAAAGTTCAAACCCGATATTGTGATGAGTAAACTTTGGATTCCTTTTTTAGCTCCTTCTGTCGGTTATGTCACTGGTAAATTGCGTAAAAAAGGTGTGAAAGCAATTTCTGTACTCGGTAATGTAATACCTCATGAACATAGAATTGGTGACGAAGCTCTTACAAAGTACTATCTTGATAGAAATGATGGGTTCATTGCTATGGCAGAATCCGTGAAAGATGATTTGCTAAAGTTAAAGCCAGATGCAAAGTATATAATGGGTTATCATCCCCCTTATGATCATTTCGGTGATAGGGTAGAGCAGAAAATAGCGAGAGAAAAACTAGGAATTCATCCTGATAAAAAAGTGCTTATCTTCTTCGGGTTTATTCGTGATTACAAAGGATTGGATATACTAATAGAGGCATTCAAAAAGCTAGATGATTCGTACCATCTGATAATAGCCGGTGAGTCATACTCAGGATTCGACAAATTCGAAGAACAACTAAAGTCTATTGAGAACAGCCGAGTAACAAAGCTTATCAAGTACACTACGGAAGATGAAGCGGCAATTTGCTTTTCAGCTTCTGATGTATGCGTTCTGCCGTATAGAACTGCTACTCAATCGGGTATAGTGGGTATATCTTATAATTTCCACGTACCTGTTATAGTCTCTGATGTAGGAGGGCTAAGGGAAATGGTAGAGCCATGGAATGCAGGTATAGTCCTAGAAAAAGCCGATGAAAACTTATTCAAAAATGCGATAGAAGAGTATTTTAAATCGGATATAGATTATAAATCGAATATACTAAAAGCATTGGCAGACCAATCATGGGAGAGCTTAGCCAAAAAAGTTATAGAGTTTGCTCAATCTATTTGACAGTACATTTATAAATATACGATACTCCAAAGAATTGAGGATAGCATTTCACTTCAGTGAATCTTTCTGTACCTTCTAGTATATCAACAAACTTTTGTCCGTAAGGAAAGCCATCAATTGTAGTTGGTAAATAAGTGTAAGCTGCTTCTTCGTCTATAAGCATACGCCCTAGTTTAGGCATTATATTCTTGCTGTAGTATTCGTACACTTTCTTCAAAAACCCATTAGGTTTACCAGTTTCTAATATCATTAGCTTACCACCAGGTTTTACTACTCTTGCTAGTTCGGCTATTCCACGATACATATCATCTACATTTCTTATTCCAAATGAGATACCTACTATATCAAAACTCTTACTCTCGAAGTGGAGATCAAGTATGTCAGCTAGTTCCGCGTCTATTTCGACATCCTTTTTTATTGCTTTCATAGGTAGATGTTTAAGCATATCTGAGCAAAAATCAGTTGCTAATACTCTTCCTTCTTTTACTACTTTTTTAAATTCAATTGCCAAATCACCAGTCCCCGATGCAGTATCGAGTATTGTATCACCCGGTTTTGCCCCAGATAACTTTACTAATCTCTTTCTCCAGACATGGTGAAGTCCCAACGACATAACATTATTCATGTAGTCATAATGCTTCGAAATACTCGAAAACATTTTTTTTATTTCTTCACTCATTGTTTATTCCAATTTTTTTTTTACTTTGAATTATCCTTCACTTACAAATATAGTATTTATGACCAAACATATACCACTTACACTACAATTTAATCAAGTAAGAGATGTGACAGAGGCAATTTGTTTGCCACTGGACGTAGAGGATTATTCTATACAGGTTAATCTGTTCGCCAGTCCACCCAAATGGCATCTAGCTCACACTACTTGGTTTTACGAGAGTTTCATACTCGAAAAATACTACAAGAACTACCGCCGCTTTGACGAACAGTTCTCGTATTTATTCAATAGCTATTACTTCTCAAAAGGTAAAAGATTAACTCAATCGGAAAGAGGAGTTTTGTCGAGACCTTCGATTAATAAAATCTACGAATATAGACAGTATGTAAACAAACATGTAGCTGAACTACTTGATGATCCAAATGAATCAATTAATAAATTGATGATTTTAGGTCTTAATCATGAGCAACAACATCAGGAATTACTACTTCAAGATATAAAATATAACTTTGGTAGTAGCCCCTTACACCCCACATACATAAAAAAAGATTTTGAATTCGGCACTGAGATAGAAGCACAGAATTTTTTATCTATCGACGAAGGAGTATATGAAATAGGACACGACTCTAACTTATTCTGTTTTGACAATGAGAAAGGATCACACAAACAATATATACACTCTGCTGAAATATCCGATAGACTGGTGACTAACCGTGAGTTCAAAGGATTTATAAATGATGGTGGATATGATAATCCTCTCTTATGGCTTTCAGATGGATGGGAATGGAAAGAAAAAAATAATATTTCTCACCCTCTCTATTGGAAAAAGGAAGATGATCAATGGTTTTATTTCACTTTGCACGGTATGCGAAAGTGTGATCATGCTGCGCCTGCATCTCATATATCTTTTTATGAAGCAAATGCTTTTGCTAGATGGGCAGGATATAGGTTACCGACTGAATTTGAATGGGAAGTAGCTTCCAAATCTCACTACAACGCAAATGAGAAATCAAATTTGCTAGAAGATGGTAATTTTCTTGCATTACCAAGGAATAATGGTGATACTGCATTCATAGGTAATCTATGGGAACACACAGAAAGTGCTTACCTACCTTACCCTATGTATAAACAAGATAAAGGAGCCTTCGGCGAATACAATGGTAAGTTTATGGTAAATCAGAAGGTACTGAGAGGAGGTAGCTTTGCTACTCCGATGACACACATACGTCATACATATAGAAATTTTTATCATCCAAATGCGAGATGGATGTTTGCTGGAATTAGATTAGCTAAGCAGTATGACTAATTGTCGGAGTTCTGACGATTTGTCTTATGTCTATTTGTCATTTCATTACGCATAGACTTTATACCAAAGTTAATTCCGTAGAAAATAATATAAGCAAAGCCAACAATACCAGCAGCTTCTAGAGTATTGATACATGGTATTTTGAAAGTATCAAATATTACAAGATTGCAGATATTTTCTAATGTGTAGGATATAAATAGAAAAAGCCCGCCAATAAATATTATAAAAAATATTGAGCGGGCAATTTTTTCAATTGTAAGTTTAATATCGTGATTGTTAGTTTTCATTTAATGAATTGTATAAACCGCTTAGTTTTTTCCGTAAATGTAGAACAGCGTATCTCTTTCTTGCTAAAAGAGTATTTATATTCACGCCCGTTTCTTCTGACATTTCCCTAAACGAAATACCTTCAAATTCATTTTTAACAAACACATCTCTTTGTTCATCTGGAAGTTCACTTAGTCCATCTTGGACTGCTTCCCAGATTGTTTTTCTCAGCAAATCGCTCTCTGGTCCTTCCCCTACATCCTCGATGAAATGCTCGAAAGTGTCCATTCCCTCTTCTTGTTGTTTGGGAGTTTGGAGGTCAGAAAATGCTTCTGCTCTTTTTTTTCTATAAGAATCAATTATTCTGTTTCTTACTGCTGTAAATACCCAAGATGCGATATTTTCAATTGGCTTTTGTACATTTTTAGATGCAGCAAGCACGTTTGTGAATACGTCTTGTAAAATATCTTCCGCTTCTTCCTGGGATCTTACTCTCTTACGGATAAAACCAAGGAATTTCTTTCTGTCGTTTTTGAACAACTCTTCTATTTGCAATGCTAAATCCATAATACACCTCTGTTTGATTCCAACTTAAAATAATATAAGACTAATGCACTCTTATATAGTTATATAAACACATTAAACGGAAAAAAGTTTCACTTTATACAATAATTTTTCAATTTAACTTTGTTAGTTGAGTAATTGCTGACATATTGTCAAACATCTTCGTACAAATAACAATAATATACATAATGAGAATTCCGTGCCAAAGAAAACATGATTAATCACAAAGCCACTATATCAGCACTTGCAGACGAATTGCAATCAATTGTCGGTTATTCGTTTAGCCAAATATATACGCAGAGCCAAGGTCTGCTAATTATAGAAATAACTGATGGTAAATCAGTATTATTCTTAGAATTTTCAACGAACTCTCCTTATGATAGGTTGCTTCTTCGCAACAGACACAACCGAGCTAAAGCAAACACCAAAGATTTATTTGGCGTACTAGTCGGTGAAACTATTACTAATATTAATCAAGTCAACGAAGATAGAATATTAGTAATCTCTACTCAAACGCACAATTTATATTTCGTAATGTTCGGACATAATAAATCTGACCTATTAGTTACCACTAAGAAAAATAAGATTATACATAGTCTGAACAATTTGGATATTGTTGGGACCAAAATCTCTATAGACACTAACGAGCAAAAAGACATATCGGATTTCGATGGGGACACTTTTTTTTCAGACGCTCTAAAGAAATGCAAGTATTATTTTGGTAAATACTATACTGAAAGCTATTTAGCAAATAACGGACTAACAAAAAAAACTTTGGTAAAAGATATAAATATAGATGCACAAACTGAAAATGTAGAAAGATATTACTATCAATTAGCCCGAGCGAAAGAGTCTTATGTCTATAAATTGAGTGATGATAAATATCTGCTTTCACTCATAGAACTAGATGGGTACGAACTACACAAAAAATGTGATTCAATAAGCGAAGGGATAAGAACGAAGTTTGTTCGAGAAGTTAGTAAAAAGAGAATAACAGAACTAAAGAAAAAATCTCTAGGTAAACTAGTAAAGCTGATAAAGAAAGATGAAACCGCAATCCAACGTATTAAAAAGTTGGAAGATGGGGAATCAAAATCGGAAGAGTTACGACACTTTGCAGAAATGCTAATCTCACAACCCAATCCCAAAATAAAGTCAGGCAAAGAAATTGAGTTAGTAGATTGGGAAGGCAATATATTAAAAATCGCTTTAGATGAAAAGCTTAGCTTAATAGACAATGCCCAAAAATACTTCAAAAAGTCATCGAATGTACTGAAGGAACGTACAATAGCTAAAGCTAAATTGCCAGAATTGGAATTGCAATTAGTTGACAAAATGCAGTTACAAGCTACAATAGAAAGTACAGATGACGTAAAAAGATTAGAAGAAATACTAGTAGATAATAGAAAAATCTTAGGTGATATAGTGGAGCGAAAAGGCCCAGAGATAAGAGAAGAGAAATTCAAAAAGTATGAGCTTAGTGAAAACTTCGTTCTATACGTTGGTAAAAATGCGAAAAATAATGACGAGCTGACAATGAAGTTCGCCAAACCTAATGATATATGGTTACACGCAAGAGGAGTAGGCGGTTCGCACTGCGTAATAAGAGTGGACGGCAGAGAGCCAAGCAAAGGAATAATAAAAGAAGCAGCAGCAATAGCAGCATTTTATTCAAAAGCAAAAACATCGCACCTAGCACCAGTCGCTTATACACAGAAGAAATATGTTAGCAAACCCAAAGGTGCTAACCCCGGTGCGGTAGTTCTTCGCAGAGAAGAAGTTGTGCTAGTGGAACCATACAAACCAGAGTGAAGATTTAACGCTCTACCTTATTTAGAGTAGAGCTTCTTTTGTACGTAGGGGCTGAAGCGGAAAACATAATACTAGGCATAGATTGTATTTGTGTATAAAAATTTAGAAGCCGTAGAATATAAATTGACTATTTTTAAAAAAAGGATCAAAGATATTTGGAATAGGGTGCTATCAAATAGATGAGTATAATTGTAAATTTAGATAATATAAGTTTTTCATACAGCAAGAAAAATAGTCTAATCGAAGACTTTTCTCTGAAGATTGAAAGTGAAAAGATATACTGCTTACTTGGTGAAAACGGAGTAGGTAAATCCACTTTGTTAAAGTTGATTTCTGGAGTGGAATCTCCAATTAAGGGTAGTGTATTGATTGAAGGGATGGATTATGAAAATGACTATTTTGCTATCAAAGAGAACTTATTAGCATTTATAAATGAACCTTCGTTCTACTCTCATCTTAGTGCTTCTGATAATCTACGAATCCTATGTAAATACAGAAATTTGCCTGAGCATGGAATTGAAGAGGCACTAGATTTCGCTGAACTAAGAGACCACAAAACTAAATTCGGGAAATTCTCTTCAGGTATGAAGCAGAGAATACTCCTTGCCATAATCTACTTAGTGGATTCTAAGTTGCTTCTTTTGGACGAGCCATTCTCAAACCTTGACCCGAAAATAGCAATTAAATTCAGAGAGTTCTTAATTAGACTTAAGAACGAAAATAAATCTACTATAATCTTATCGAGTCATAATATCAGGGAAATGAGTACTATTTCCGACTATTTCGTTTTTATTAATAATGGTAAGTTAATAGAAGTTGTCGAAAACACAGGGGATATTGACGATATAGAAAAACGAATACTTGCGATGTACTTATGAGAATTGAAGAATCATATAGAAATGCTATTGATGCAGAATTTGTGAAAGTTGAGAAATATAAAATTTACTTAATTCTATTGTTTTTTCCTATTGTAAGTTTAATAATCTCAAATTACACTCAAATGGATAATAATTCAGTTGATTTCTTTTCACAGAAGACTACAATTAAACAGATAATCGCAAGTTGTGGGATGTTTATTTTTCTATTTTTACCTCTAATGATACCAAGTATAATGCATACAATAAATACAGGTAATAATGAGGCGAATTCTATCAATACCAATTCATTAACACTAGATTATGTCATTGTATTTTCAAAAATTCTAGTATCTCTATTTTACACCTTAATCGGTACTTTTATAATTCTTCTTATGACTGCATTGCTGGTTTTATATCTACATTTGTTCGCAGGACTAGCCCTGAATCTTGAAGTAAGTGTCTTAGACAACCTGATATTCTATATGCTATTATTTCCTTTACTAGTGCTTCCTTATTTGCAGTTAATCGCACTTATTCAGAGTTTTACAAATAATATTTTTCTATCCTTAATAATTCCTTTTACTGCTTGTTTAACAGGGAATTTTTTATACATGTCCTCATATGATATTTTAAAATACTCCCCAATTAATCTACCTGTGACTTTTATTAAACCAATAATATCACCATTCTTTATATTTAGCATATTAGATTTCGTTATAATTCTTGGTGTCTGTATTACTTCAATTTTGGTCTTGAGTTATTTAATATTTCTTAGGGGAATGAATAGGAATTAGTAATCATCGCTGCTGATATTGAACTCCTACGGAGTTCACCTGGACTCTTCGGTCGCTTTGCTCCCTCAGAGTGACTTGGTTACAAAGGGTTTGGGGGTTAAAGAGACGTATGCAATACGTCTCTACATAGTATAAAAAAAGCTCTACCGGATTAGAGTAGAGCTTCTTTCGTTCGTCGGGGTGGCAGGATTTGAACCTGCGGCCCCTTGGTCCCAAACCAAGTGCGCTAACCGGACTGCGCCACACCCCGAACGGGTAATTATATTTCCATCTTCTGTAAAAAAGATAGGCACAAAATTGGGAATTCTTTCATTAATTACCAAATTTATTTTTAATACAACTGCATTTATTTTAATTTGAGATTGATATAAGCATAATTCTGTAATACTATGAAACTAACAAAGAACGAAGAAGACTACTTAAAGGCACTATTCAACTTGACTATAGAACGTGATGGTGACAAGGCGGGGACTAACCAATTAGCAGAGCATTTGGGGTTTTCTCCTGCGTCTGTGAATGGTATGCTCAAGAAGTTAAAAGTAAAAGGACTAGTCTCTTATAAAAAATATGGAAAGCTAGAGTTGACAGATGAAGGCAATAGCGTTGCTTTGCAACTCATTCGTAAACATAGACTTTGGGAAACTTTCCTTTATAAGTGTATGAATTTTGGTTGGGACGAAGTGCACGATGTTGCCGAGCAGTTAGAACATATAGAATCTGACAAATTAATTGCGGAATTAGATAGGTTTTTGGGTTTCCCAAGTACTGACCCACATGGTGCTATTATTCCCAACAAAGAAGGCGAATACACTGATAAACCAAAAATGACACTAAACGAAATGGAAGAAGGTTCGATTTGTAGGATTGTTGCAGTCAAAGATAGCTCTGTAGAATTTCTGAAATATGTAACGAAAATCGGTTTAGAACTAAGCAGTAAGATCAAAGTAATCGAAAAACGCGAGTTCGACGAGTCTTCACTTATCGAGTTCAATGATAGACAGCTCTCAGTTTCTAAGAAATTTTGTGAGAATGTATTCGTTGAGCAATTAGGAAAGAAATAGTGACAATTTCTGCTAACCTTTACCCAATTAATTGCTTTACTTGTTTGAAGATTTACTCATAGATGTTTAACTTACCTATAATAATAACTACCCAGATTGAAAATGATAAAAAAATCTCTCATAGACTTACTTTTCAAAGGATTTTCCATAGTAAGATGGAACGACAAACTAAGACCAATAGACCTAATCCAGATAGATAAGCATTCGCACAAGATGATGATTGCCTATTGCTTCGCCAAATACGAGGAAGAAGCGGGCAAAGAATTCGTGTGGAACGATATAATAAAGGGCGGTATATACGAGCTTATCAGACGTAACGTGATTAGCGATATACAATCACCCGTCTTCAAAGAGATTAGCAAAAATAAAGCGTTGGTGAAAAAACTCAACTTTATGATATATAAAGAAGTTGAGGGCAAATTCAGCAATGATGAGATAAAAGAAGAGTTCTACCGCTATATGACTGAAGATGATTATATACATCCTTATAGCCAGCGAATACTAGACGCGGCACATATATACTCCACTTACTATGAGTTCCTGATAGTTCGCCATGCGAATCCTGAGGGATATAAGATAGACCATATTCATAAAGAATTAGTCAACGAAGTAGAGAAATATAGTGATTTAGTCGGTATTCAGAATATACTGAACAAGCAGAAAATAAAGAATTTCGTAGAATTAACAGGTGAACTCCGTTACCAAGTGCGTTGGGGACATCTGCCGCGCATACCCAACACCTCTGTTTTGGGGCATACTATGCTCGTGGCTTGCCTTTCATACTTCTTGACCAAAGCTATTCCGAATGTTGCAGACAAACGCATATACAACAATTTCTGGGGTGGAATATTCCACGATTTACCAGAAGTAGTAACTAGAGACATAATAAAACCTGTGAAACGCTCAGTACCGGGTATGCAAGAAGAGATAAAGCGTATAGAAGAAATGCTCGCTGACCAAGAGATATTCCCACAAATAGAAGCTCAATGGATAGACGAGATGAAGTTTTTCACTCGCGATGAGTTTGCGGCTAAGATCCACAATGGCGAGATAGTAGAGCAAGACGAGATTAACCAAAAGTACAACAGCAATGAGTTCAATCCTTACGATGGTACTTTGCTGAAAGTGGCTGACGATTTCGCCGCATTCTTAGAGGCACGTAACTCAATAGACTATGGCATCCGTTCTAAGGAATTAGAAGAAGCAGCGAGCGGAATCACCCGTAAGTATGCTAACAAAACAATAGCTGGTGTACCTGTCTATAAGCTTTTCGATGAGTACAACGAGAAATAAATGGATCCGAAAATAAAAAATATTGGGATGTTCGTACTACTAGCTATAGGCAGCTTTTTCTTCTTTTTCTATTTTGTGAATCTGGGTTGGTATATGTCACTGGGTATAACTATACTATATATGTACCTGCTGTATAGGTCGTACAAACGAAAGGAAAAGATATTGGCTGAGTCGGATGATGAGAGTGAAAAATAAATGAAACGAAAACTAATAACAATATCAATATTCTTCGTTTTAGTGACTGTAGCTTTTGCAATGGCGTATCCTGATATAACCTCATTTTCTTATTCATATTTTTTTATTGCTGATCCTCCGATAGCAGAACTATTAGCCAGTAGTAACCCTAATTCACACGCACTAGCTTACTATAAGATTGGTGAAGAAAAACAAACGAAGTATATAAAGACACTATTTAATAATCCCGGTGACCCACATATAATAAGCAATTTCCAGTTTTATACAATGAGTTTATATTCTATAAAGATGAATGCAATGAGAAAAATATCAGGACTTGAACCAAATAAAAGGATAGATATGAGAGACGTTGATACAACGATTATAGAATTTTATAGAGATTGGGCAATAACAGAGGGATATTTAGTTGAAACCAAATAGAAAATCAATTCTATTCATGACGCTTGTTTCTATTCCGGCTATACTATTGTTGTACTTCGTAGCAGAGTGGACTATATGGCAGATAGCTATTATTTTTGCTATTCAAACCATTTATTACTTATTTATATTCAGAAAGCAAGACCGAGAAGAGAAAAAGCAATAATCTGTGATTTGATAGTAGAGATTACCTCTTCCCTTCGGTCATCGCAATGACTTCTTTGGGTTCAACTAAAAAGAAACGGCTCCCACTCAATTTCTATTTTACCGATTTTCTGATTAAGATATAACACGTAGTTTGGCTTGTGAGGGGATGATAGTAGTGGCATCTTGGCCTCAATTGGTGTCTTATTTCCCTTCTTGTTATTGCAATTGAAGCAGGCAGTTGTTAGGTTTTCCCAACTTGCTTCTCCGCCTCTTGATTTGGGTACTATGTGGTCTATGGTGAGTATTCCTTTTGTCGTTCCGCAATATTGGCATTTACCGCCGTCTCTGCGCAATATATTCTTTTTACTTAGCTCTACTGCTCTGAATGGTATTCGCTGATACTCACATAGCTTTATTACGCTAGGAAGTGCATAAGATTTATTCACAGTTCGTATAAATTTGTCGTGAGCTTTTTCTATCAATTCTGCTTTGAAAAGAAAGAGTAGGGTAATAGCTCTTTTCGGGGTGCAAATAGATAGAGGTTCGTAACTTTGGTTGAGTACTAGTACCCGACCATTAAGAATTTCATTTGAGATAGTTCTAATTTGACTGAAGACAATTCACCATAAGTTTAATAAATGAATATAAATAACTTTAAAATTTATCTAAGTTAGTAAAATATCTTAATTTTGACAACAAGTTATAATCAAGAAACAAAATAAGTTATCAAATGTTACAATCAAAAATAGATAATGGCTCGCTAATAGTTGGAGTTTTAGGTGCTGGACAACTAGCAAAAATGCTGGCTAATGATGCCTATAGATTAGGGCTTCGATTCGCTACAATCGAAGATAAACCAGGTAGTCCTGCTTCATTTATGACTAAACTCGATTTTTCGGGAAAAGGAAGTGATAGAGAGCGACTAGACGAATTCATCCGTAATGTAGATGTTATCACTTTAGAGAATGAATTCATCGATCCTGAAATATTGGAATATATAGAACAACTAAAGCCAGTTTATCCTTCTTCAAAAACATTAAACCTTATCCAAGATAAATACACTCAGAAAAATACTTTCCGCGAAGCAGGACTAGATTTGGCTAATTATGCTAAGATGGATAATATAGAAGATTGCAAAGAGTTCGGTGCTAGGTTCGGTTATCCATTTGTACTGAAGTCTCGTAAATATGGTTATGACGGTTATGGAAACGAAACAGTTGACAAAGAAAGTGAGATAGAAAGAGCATATAATAATTTAACAAAAAATAATAAATCGGGTATTCTGGCAGAATCTTTCGTGCGATTCACAAAAGAGTTAGCTGTGATGGTAGCCAGAAGTAAAAACGGTGAAGTTGTCGTGTATCCTTGTGTAGAGACTATACAGAGAAATCATATTTGCCATAAAGTAATTGCTCCAGCACAAATAGATGATAAAATTACAGAGAAAGCTAAACAATCAGCAGTAAAATGCGTTGAAGCTATTAACGGAGTAGGTGTTTTCGGAATTGAATTATTCCTAACCACAGATGGGGAAGTACTTGTTAATGAAATAGCTCCTCGTCCACATAATTCAGGGCATTATACTATTGAGGGTTGTTATACTTCTCAATACGAAAATGCGATAAGAGCAATCACTGGTCTTCCTTTGGGGAATACAGATTTAGTTATGGGTGCAGCTTGTATGATCAACTTACTAGGAGAGAGAGATGGTAGTGGAGTTCCACGCAATCCCGACAAGATGCTTACAAAGAAAGCGAAGCTACATCTATACGATAAAACGGAGTCAAGAGTAGGAAGGAAAATGGGGCACATAACAGCAATAGCTGCAACTGTTGAAGAAGCGGTTAGCATTGCAGAAGACGCAGCAAATAACTTCAAATGGTAATAACCAAAATAAAAATACTCTTTATAGCCATAGTTACTCTAATAGTAACAATGGGATATAGTGTTATAGCACAACCACGATTCGGTAATATATATATCGAAAATGGAAATGTCTTTGACTCTACAGAGTCTAATGCCTTGTATATAAGAGACGTGATGAACGCATTACACATCATTACCAAGCCGTATATTATACAAGATGAGTTATTATTCAGAAAAGAAGATGATTTAACCGAACAAACAATATTAGAGACGGAAAGAAATTTAAGAATGACTGGCCTTTTCACAGAGGTTAGCATAGAACTTGACTCAACAGGATTCGATTATTATGACGTATATGTCGTTACAAAAGATAGGTGGTCTCTAACGCCTTCTATTCTTTATGGTACTGGTGGCGGTATATCCGAATATGGCGGTCGTCTTTCCGAAAAGAATCTTTTAGGAACTGGTAATAAATTAGAGTTCGAGGGATTGTACCGAAATGAAAACAATATTAAATGGCAAGGTTTCACTTCATTAGAAATGCCGCGAGTCTTTCGCTCAGATTTCAGTTTATTAGCTTCTCTACAAGCAAATAGATTTCGTACAGATCAGAATATCAATTTCATTGAACCATATAGAAACACACAAGATTTACTTTCTTATGGTATGATGTTACAGAACTCATTTGGATCAGATTTTCTTTATTTGAATAATCTAGACACTGCTATTCTGTTACCTTTTCAAGAAAGGGTAGGAAGAACATATTTTTCAAGAGCTATAAATAAAGAAAACCGTTTGTTCTTTACTGGCTTAGTCGAATATAATCAAACAGATAGAGGAATACCACAGTCCAGACAAGCATTCGATAATAGTGGTAAAATATTAATACAATTTACTTCATTATCACAGAAGTTCATCCCCGTAGAACGTGTTAACCTCTTCCGTACAGAGGACATAGTCGTTGGTGGGTATGGAAGAGTTGTTCTTGGAAGGATATTTCCTATAGAATCTGATGGTGACAATTTACTTTATCTAGGTGGACAGGGAGAACAAAGTTATTATGATGGAAATAATTATTTATTCGGTCAGCTAACTGCTGGTAGTGCTTTCAAAGGAGCTACAGCTTCATATACTTATCAAGAATTTCTTGGTCTTGGATTTCATAGATTATCGGATGATTTTCTTTTAGCCGGTTCTTTCAGACAACAAACTTCTTGGAGATGGAATGCTTTACGTCAACTGATATTAGATAATGATTTTGGACTTCGTGGATATAATGCTAACAGATTTGCCGGAGATAACCGTCTTTTAGCAAATGCAGAAATTAGATATTTCACGGGTTTAGATTTATGGCTATTCGATTTTGAGTTAGCTGGATTTTATGATATTGGTTCAGTATGGGATCAATCACAAAAAATTACTGAATCGCAATTTTACAGTTCTGTTGGTTTGGGGTTACGTTTTCATAGTAGAAAAACATCAGGAGAGCATAGTATATTCAGAGTTGACTTTGCATATAATATGTATGATGGAAAGTTTGGCGGGATAATATTTACGACCAATCAACTGTTCTCTCCAATCAAAGATCACATATATAAACTGCCTCAATTATTCGGTATCGAATTTGATGCACAATAGGAATGTTTCACGTGAAACATATAATAATAGAAAATGAATAATAAATACGACATATTAGTAATAGGAGCAGGGCATGCAGGCATAGAGGCCTCGATTGCGCCTGCAAGAATGGGACTGAGAGTAGGTTTGCTTACTATGAGCTTTGACAATATGGGTAAACCATCTTGCAATCCTTCGATTGGTGGTACAGCAAAGGGACATCTTGTTAGAGAGCTAGATGCTCTCGGCGGAGAGATGCCATACCTAGCTGATAAAGCAGGCATATCATTCAAGATGCTAAATACATCTAAAGGGCCGGCTGTTTGGTCACCTCGATGCCAGATAGACAAAGACCTATATCCATTATATGTAACCGAAACACTTAGGAATATAAAAAACCTTAGTTTGATAAAAGCAAAAGCAACTGAGATATTAATAGAGAATGATTCAGTTGTTGCTTTAAGAACTGAAGATGGTAGTATATTAGAATGTAAAGCAATTGTCCTATGTGCCGGCACCTTCCTAAAAGCAGTAATGCATACGGGACTAGTACAGACAAAAGGTGGAAGAATTGGTGAGGATACTTCCGATAAGATTTCAGATATGCTAAACCATTATGGCTTTGAAAGAGGAAGATTAAAAACAGGCACTCCTCCTAGAGTAGATTCAAGAAGTATAGACTATTCAGGATTATCTGTAGCCGATATTGATAGAGAACCTGTACCATTTTCACATAGAACTACAGCTGTTCGCAATGTGATGGTCTGCCATCAATCAGATACGAACGAGACTACTCATAGTATATTAGAAGAAGGATTTGATCAATCACCTATGTTTACTGGTAATATTACGGGTGCTGGTCCACGTTACTGTCCTTCTATTGAGGATAAGATATTTAGATTTGCAGAACGCAAAAGTCATAAGATACTATTAGAGCCAGAAGGATTGAAGACGAACTCAGTATATGTAAATGGATATTCTACAAGTTTACCTCTAGATATTCAGAAAAGAGCTATTGTGACAATTCCTGGTTTAGAGAAAGCAAATATTACTGTTCCAGGTTATGCGGTAGAGTATGATTTCTTTTTCCCATATCAACTTCGTTTCACATTAGAGACGAAGGCAGTAGCAGGATTATACTTCGCAGGACAGATAAACGGTACTTCTGGTTATGAAGAAGCCGCTGTTCAAGGATTCATGGCTGGTGTAAACGCTGGATTGAAGATAAAAGGGGAAGAGCCGCTTGTTCTTAAACGTTCAGAGGCATATATCGGAGTATTAATAGACGATTTGGTTAACAAAAGCACAAACGAACCTTATAGAATCTTTACATCCCTAGCAGAATATAGATTATTACTTCGTCAAGATAATGCAGAGATACGTCTCGCAAAGTATGGCCATAGAGTAGGTTTAGTTTCTGATAGAAGAATGGACGAAATAAATAAGAAACAAAGTATAGTTGATGCCGCTTATGAAGAATCAAAAGAATTGAAAGTTACACCTGATGAAGTGAATGATTATCTGTTATCTGTTAACGAATCAGAAATACAATTCTCAACGGATATTTATCAGCTTACTAAACGATCAAGAACACGAATGTCTGGAGTACTAGATAGTGCTACTGGATTATATAAGAATCTAAGAACAATTAGTCGCTCAAGCGAATTGACACACAAATTAGAAACAGAAATTAAATACGAAGGATATATAAAGAGACAAATGACAGAGATAGATCATTTTTTGAAAAATGAAAATAGAATGATTCCAGATAATACGGATTATTATGGAATAAATTCTCTTTCTACAGAAGCCAAAGAGAAGCTTTCAAAGATAAGACCGGGTTCATTAGGGCAAGCGTCTCGTATTTCGGGTATATCTGCAACTGATGTGTCTATATTAACACTTTATTTGAAGTCATAATGTTTCACGTGAAACATTGAGGAAGTATTATCGGAAAGAAAGTAATCATAACGGGAGCATCGGGTAAAGTAGCAGAGGCCACTTATAAGTTCCTGTGCCGTGAAACCGATTATAGTATTATCTTGGTATCCTCTGGTTCAGAGTATATAAACAAGAGAAAGCAAGACGCTGTATATACATTCGATATTCGAGAGAAAAAAACATTAGATTTCATACTAGAAGATGAAAAACCAGATATAGTTGTAAATGCAGCAGCAATGACAGATGTAGATGGATGTGAAGTAAATAAGAAAATGGCTATGGAGATGAATGCTATTCTACCAGAATCACTAGCTCTATTCGCAAATAAATATAAATTCCATCTCATTACATTCTCCACTGATTATATTTTCGATGGTAAAAAGGGACCATATTTAGAAGATGCTCTTCCAAATCCTTTGAGCTATTATGGCAAATCTAAATTAGCAGGGGAGAATGCTGTAAGAATTGAGGCAAGCAATAATAGCACAATTATAAGAACAAACGTAGTATATGGTAGTAGTTCTTATAATAAAACTGACTTTATTCGTTGGGTTATAGAAGCCCTTAAAGAAGAAAAACCATTGAAAATAATAGACGGACAATGGTGTAATCCAACTTTGGCAGACGATATAGCCAAAGGTGTATTTAAAATAATAGAAAAGAAAAGGGTAGGAATCTATAATTTTGCAGGTAGAGGTTATTATAATAGGTATCAAATAGCTATTTTAATAGCGGAGATATTTGGATTCGATAAAAAACTAATTACAAAGATTCCATCTTCAGCTCTAAAACAAAAAGCAATTAGACCAGAGAAAGGTGGTTTGATCAATTTAAAAGCTGAAACATCACTTGGGATGAAATTTTCCGATTTAGAAACAGGTATTATTAACCTAAAACATCAACTAAGTAAAGATAGTAAATGAAAAATCTAAATAAATCTAGAGTAAAAGAAATATTCAAAAACTTCGCTGGAAAGAAGATTGCCGTTATTGGTGACATTATGTTAGATAGATACTTCTGGGGTAGTGTAACCCGTGTATCACCAGAAGCTCCTGTACCCGTAATAGATCTAGAACATGAGACATTTCACCTAGGAGGAGCTGCAAATGTTGCTTCAAATCTTAATTCTCTAGGTATAAAATCAATACTTTGCGGTATAATAGGTGATGATAACAGCGCTGAGATGTTCGATCAAATATGCAAAGAACGGGGGATAGACCCTAGTGGACTCTATAAAGATAGTGATAGACCGACCACGGTAAAGACTCGTATAATAGGCAACAACCAACAGATAGTAAGATTAGATAGGGAAGTGCGAGATGTAATAAATACTGCTGGTGAAAAACATATTATCTCAACTTTGCAGAAGAATAGTGATATAGAAGGCATTATATTTGGTGATTATGACAAAGGGGCAATCTCTTCAAAGCTAATAAAAGATGTTCTGAAGTACGCTAAGCAGAATAATATAGCTGTTTATGTTGACCCTAAATTTGCTAACTTCTTTTCTTATAAGGGTGTTACTGCATTTAAGCCAAATAAAAAGGAAGCTGCACAGGCACTGAAAATAGAAATAAAAACAGAAGATGATGTAAAAATAGCTGGTAAAATGCTGTTGGATAAACTTGGTTGTGATAACGTACTGCTTACTCTTGGCGATAAGGGTATGATGTTATTTGAGGCAGGCGGTAATATACATCACGTAGATACAAAAGCAAGATTAGTCTCCGATGTGTCCGGGGCAGGCGATACCGTAATTGCAACATTAGCGGCATGTAAATCTGGTGGAGCAACTATGACCGAAGCGGCAACTATTGCAAATATTGCTGCTGGATATGTATGCGGTGAACCAGGAATTGTTTCAGTAACAAAAGATGATATCTTATCATATTTATGATAGTAGAAAGAAAAAATATAAAAGAACTTTCAGAAAGACTAAAAAGTGACGGAAAAACGATAGTTTTCACAAATGGTTGTTTTGACATCTTACATTCGGGTCACGTATTTTACCTACAGAAGGCGAAACAGCAAGGAGACATACTAATCCTTGGCTTAAATTCCGATGCGTCTGTACGTCGTTTAAAGGGTGAAAAAAGGCCTATCAACACAGAAAACGATAGAGCAATAGTTATTTCGGAACTAAAAAGCATAGATTACGTTGTTATCTTCGAAGAGGACACTCCACAAGAAATTATTTCTCTAATTGTTCCTGACATTTTGGTGAAGGGTGGAGATTACAAAAAAGAAGATGTGGTTGGAAAAGATATAGTAGAAAGCAATGGTGGTGAAGTTGTAATAATTCCATTCGTTGATGGAAAATCAACAACGAGCATAATTAATAAAATAAACGATTAGGGCATAGATGAAAAGAATAGCGGTTATATTAGCGGGTGGAACCGGAGGCAGATTATGGCCAGAAAGTACGGATATTTATCCGAAGCAATTTCGTTCATTTGTTTCGGATTTGCCGATGGTGCTAGATACATATAATATGATATGTAAACACTTTGACCCAGCCGATGTTTATGTCATAACTTTCAAAAAGTATAAGAAACTATTACAATCAACTATTGAAGCACTCCCAAAAGAAAATATTTTGTTAGAGCCATTCGGCAGGAACACAGCTCCAGCCATTGCCCTAGCACATGCACTAATTAATCATAAATACGATGAAGATGATGTAATTACCATATTTCCATCCGATCATATAATTGGAAATCAAGATGAGTATTTAGCAACCATCGAGACTTCAATACAAGCTGCAATTACTACTGAAGGGCTTGTCTCAGTTGGGATAGAACCCGATTTTCCTAATAGCCAATTGGGGTATATTCAGTATGCTGATAATGATATAGAGAAAGATGAGTTGTATGAATCTGGTTTGAGAAAAGCAAAAGTATTTGCTGAAAAGCCCGATATAGACACAGCTCGCCGCTTTATAGAATCAGATGACTTTGTTTGGAATACTGGTATCTTTTCAGTTAAAATGAAAGTACTACGTTCAGAAATTCACGAGCATTTACCAATGCTTTCAGGGTTAATCAAGAAAATAGAAGCTAAAATCGGAGCAGAAGATTTCAATGAAAATAGAAGCTATATTTATAAGCAAATAAACTCAGTATCCATTGATAATGGTTTACTAGAGAAAACAAAAAAACTATATATAGTGAAATCTCACTTTGGATGGAGTGATCTAGGTACTTGGGATGAATATTTCAATCTTTGTGATAAAGATAAACACAATAACGTACTCAAAGGTCAAGTAATTGCTCTGAAAACAAGTAATAGCTTAATCAAATCCACAGATAAGCTAATAGCTGTAACAGACGTAGATAATCTGATAGTAATAGAATCTGAAAATGCTATATTCATTAGCAGCCGGGGTAAATCTGAAAATGTCAAAGATTTAATCCACTTTATTAGAGCTAAAGAACTAAACAAAATGATAAAATAGGTAATCCCAAATAACTTTTAATTAACAATGTCTTTGCGAGTGAAGCGTGGCAATCTATAGATCAAATTGGATAAAATGAGATTGCCACACCATATCTGCAAGCAGATATGATTCGCAATGACAATTGCTTTAACTTAACAAAATGATAAAATGAAAAATACATTACTAATTATAATAACAGCTATAGTCTTTACTTCTTGCTCTTCTGCCGTAAAGTTTACTAGTGTCAGCACAAGCAAATACGAAGATAATAACACTGAAACAGTTACCGTTATGTATGGAAAAGCTTCATATTATGGAAACGAATTTGAAGGAAGAAGCACTGCAAACGGAGATACATTTAGTAATAGAGAATTCACTGCCGCTCATAAATCATTGCCCTTTGGAAGTATGGTTAGAGTGATTAACATTGCTAATAATAAATCCGTAATCGTTAGAATAAACGACCGTGGTCCTTATGCAGCAGGTAGAGTGATAGACCTATCTCGTAGTGCAGCCGAAGAATTAGATATGATTCGAGCTGGAGTTATTGATGTAAAAATAGTATTACTAAAATGATTAAGATAATAGCAATGACACTGCTACTACTAACTACAGCAAGTGGCAAACACAACTTAACTGTAAAAGTTGAAAATGTAGATCCAGGGAAAGGTACATTATATCTTGCATTCTATGATAATAAAAATGACTTCCTTGATCATGATAATACCACATTTTTTAAAGCTGTGAAAGCAGACACAAAAGTTGTTAGTGTAACTATACCAAATGTAAAAAAAGGTTGGTGGGCTATGGCAATACTACAAGATGAGAATGGTAATAAGAAAATGGATTACAATTTTATCGGCGCCCCTAAAGAGAACTTTGGATTCTCAAACAATCCCACTATATTCATGGCAGAACCATCTTATGATGAATGTAAATTCTATCTACAATCCGACACCACAATAGTAGTGGATATAAATTAGTTTTGCCTTTATATTTCTGAATCACAGATTAGCTCATAATTGCCCGATACCCTTGACAATACGTCTCTCTGAGGACACGCAGTGTCCGAAGAGTCTAAGTGAACTCCGTAGGTGTTCAATCCCAGTCTTTCTGATATCGCCGTAGGGGTTAGAAGAATCGACGCAATTCTACATTGATTTTCTGAACTCTTCGCACTGCTCAGTTTGTATTAAAACAATAAATCCCCCAACCACTTTCGTAATTGAGGGACATTTAAACTCTTATCTAACTCTTTTACTTCTTCGCAACCAACGTTAGGATTGTTGCTTGGGCAACTTGTTCATCGTTTTGATTTAGAACTTCCACATCCCACTTCACAATACCTGACGGGATTTCGTCTTCTCTCGGTTGTTTGTCTTGCTTCGATTTGGCCGTTAGCTTTACGTAAATAGTGTCATTCACATATACTGGCTGTATGAAACGAAGATCGTCCAATCCGTAGTTAGCTAATACTGGGCCTTTCTTAGGGTCAACGAATAGACCCGCAGCAGCTGACATCACAAAGTAGCCGTGAGCCACTCTACCAGTGAATATCGAACCCTCACCCAATGAAGTAATATCCGTATGTGCATAGAAATTATCGCCCGAAATACCTGCGAAATTTACAATGTCAGTTTCTGTTACTGTTCTTCTGTGTGTAGTTAAGCTATCACCAATTTGCAATTCTTCGAAGTACTTTTTGAATGGATGAACAACATCTTCCGTTCTAGTTGCTCCTTTTTGGTACTCACCAGTTATAGCCGTTAGCGTATCTGGATGCCCTTGGATTGCTGTACGTTGCATATAGTGCAATATAGAGCGAACACCCCCTAACTCTTCACCACCACCTGCTCTACCCGGTCCACCGTGTACTAGTTGAGGCATAGGAGAGCCGTGACCAGTTGATTCTTTCGCTGACTTTTCATTCAAGAACATCAGACGACCGTGGTAAGCGGCAGTTCCATAAGCGATAGATTTTGCGAATTCATTGTCAGCTGTGAACACAGAACCAACTAATGAGCCACGCCCTAGCTTAGCTAGTTCGATTGCTTCTTCTACAGTCTTATATGGCATCACTGTACTAATAGGGCCGAATGCCTCTACGTTATGCGGTGCAGTCTTATTGAATGGATCATCGCAATAAAGAAGCATAGCCGGGAAGAATGCACCTTCAGATTTACTACCACCGATTAGATCGAAATTATCTAAATCACCATGAACAATTGAAGCGTCGGCTAATAGATTTTTAAGAGCTGCACTAACATCGTTCACTTGGTCTGTTCCTGCCAAAGGTCCCATACGAACGCCTTCTTGTTGTGGATCACCCATAGTGTTCTTAGCTAATCTTTCGCTCAATGCTTTTATTACATCATCAGCATATTGCTCTGGCACAAGAGTACGGCGGATTGCAGTACACTTTTGTCCAGATTTTACAGTCATTTCTCTAGATACTTCTTTTACGAATAAGTCGAATTCTGCCGTACCGGGTTTAGCGTCCAAACCAAGCATAGAGAAGTTCAGCGAGTCCGCTTCCATATTAAATGGAATCGAATTGTTGATAATATTCGGATGTGATTTTAACTTCACTCCAGTTGCATGCGAGCCAGTAAAGGTAACTACATCTTGCATATCCAAGTGGTCTAGCATATCCCCAGCAGAGCCGGATATCAGCTGCAATGAACCTTCGGGCAAAATACCAGATGCGATTATTTCTCTTACCATTAGCTCTGTCAAATACGAAGTCAAAGATGCTGGCTTAACTATACACGGCATACCTGCTATGAGCGATGGAGCAATCTTTTCGAGCATTCCCCAACAGGGAAAATTGAATGCGTTTATATGCACTGCCACACCTTCTTTCGGTACGCAAATATGGTGCCCTTGGAAAGTGCCTTCTTTTGATAATTGCTCTAACTTACCATCTATGTAAAATTTCTCATTGGGCATTTCGCGTCTTGCTTTACCGCTGTATGTGAATAGCGTACCTATACCACCCTCTATGTCAATCCAAGAGTCAACTTTGGTAGCACCAGTAGCATAAGATAGCTGGTAGAACAGATCTTTTTTGCTCAATAAATGCTTAGCCAAATCACGCAGCATATAAGCACGGTCGTGAGTTGTGTACTGGCGTAGATTCTTGCCACCAACGTTCCTTGCATACTCTATAGCCCCTTTGAAATCAACTCCTTTGGAGTTCACTTCAGCGACTACATCGCCCGTTACAGCATTCTTTAATATTTGTCCTGTGCCTTCGCCTTCTTGCCATTGCCCTTGTACATAAGATTTTAATTTCATTTTATCGCTTGTTTGATTATTTATAAACTTATCTAATTGTAATACTTTAGAGTTCACTAAAATAAGAATAAATACCGTTTTTATTGTAATAAGTATGAGAAGTGGACTTAAAAGCATTGGCTAATTATTTTATAACTGAGTCCTAGAAGTCCGCGTCATTTAGAGCGAAGAGTGGGAATCTCTATCAAAAAATAAAGTCACTCTGATAACAGTGTAGGCGTTAGCTTGTATTGAGCGAAGCCGAAATGAAGAGTCTAGGAGAAATAATCGGAATGCAATATTCCGAACAACCTCTATAAACGCATTTAAATCCTCCTTGATTCTCTTAATTCGGCGATGTTCAGAGCAGGCGTTACAGGCAAAAAATCATAGCACAATTTCATCTACCAATCCACAATTTCCTTCCATCTTACTTATATTTTTAGTAATTTAACAGAATGAATACACTTATAATTATAATGTTTACCCTATTTCTGGCTTCTAGTTTACAAGCTGAGAAAAGATGGGTTTTGAAAGGAATTCCAGAAGAATATCCTTCATTTGAACCAATAAAATGTATAGATTCATTGAATTGTGTAACCTTTGTTGGTACCGTTGACCATAGTTCAATATATAAGTCAACAGATCAAGGAGATACATGGTTCAAATTTTCAACTTTTAATAGAAATATACCAAAATTTGATTCTATAAGAACTATTTATCATTGTCTTGCCTACGATTCTCTCCAAATGTATATGATTTTTACTGAAGGAGCGGTATTAGAAAAAAGTATAGATGCTGGTAAAACATTTAAAAGAGTTTACTTTGAAGAACTTTATTTATTAAATTCGGTCGAACGGCTATACGCAGTTGCGATGTACAATAAACAGTTAGGTGCAAGCATAACTAGAACGCATCTTATATATACACGAGATAATTGGGACACTTATACATTAGTACCTAGACCAGATTCCATATTCTCAGGAGACCCCATTTTTTTTATCGATTCGAATAATATTGCTGTACTTAAATATGTAACAAACTCTGAAGAATTTATGCAATATAATATCTCAAACGATGAGTGGTCGCAATATAATATTGGTGAAGAAATACCAGAAGGAGAAGACAAAAGAAGTATTAATCATCTTTCATTTGTTAGTCACAATCTTATATACGCTTGCGGTCATCAGTTCACAGGAGTTGCACATTATTCCAAAGATTTAGTGTGGAAATCAACCGATAGAGGGAAGACTTGGATAAAGTTGATGGATCAGTTAAATGACCCTGGTTTTGGATTGAGAAGGGTTGCATTCAAAGATGAGAAAAATGGAATTGTTGTTGGGAGTTGGGGCAAAATATTAGAAACAACTGATGGTGGTGAGTCGTGGTACCAACACCCTTTCCAAGATGAAATGAGAAGTCTTGGTTCTGAAATAGAATGGGCTGGTGAATATGCTATTTATGGTTCTATATCTACAGGTATATTCAGACTTGAAACGGTAACAGATGTAGAAGAGATAAGTTCTAATGATAAGTTTAGAGTCTATCAATCAGGCGATAACTTAGAAATAGCAATAAACGATGAATCACATGCGACTTATAGTTTTAGCTTATACAACAGTTCTGGTCAATCGTTAATGACAAGAAATATAAAATCTAGCTACGGCTTCGTCTTCGAGCCAGTCGAGTTAATAGACCTTACTAATGGCGTTTACTTATACACTGTTTCTAAGAATAATAGTGTTGAGTTTAATGGGAAGCTGGTGGTGGTGGAGTAGATTAACGACAATGGATTATTAGTTTATAAATGAAATTCGTCACTCTAAATGGAACGAATTAGAATGAAGAGTCTGCATAAAAAAGGAGACCCTTCGCTGCGCTCAGGGTGACGGGATTGTTCTGACAGCTCCTCCAAAAGAATATTGTTGTGTATTGCCGTTGGCTTTAGCTAATGGATTGCAGACATACCCAAACCCACTTAGGATTTTAGTCTCATTACTATTGTACTCCTACGGAGTTCTCCTGGACTCTTCGGTCGCTACGCTCCCTCTCAAGTGACGTGGTTAACAAAGGGATTTGAGACGTATGCAATACGCCTCTACAATTCTGATCCAGATAAATAGTATCATCCTGTCAATCTTCTCCATCTTACTATCGTGTTCAGATAATATAAACAAAAAAAAAGACGCATATTTCTATGCGTCTTGGTAGTCTATTGTTTTTCATTTGAGACGTATGCAATACGTCTCTACGTACTTGAAACACCCCGTCTCACGCCTTCGGCGTGATCCACCCCTCTAAAAGAGGGGAATTCCCAGATGTTACTTCTTGTCTTCGTCGTCAACTACTGTGTAATCGGCTTCTTCTACGTCTTCTTCAGCACTTGGAGCTGGTTCGCCTGTTGGCTCGCCACTCGGTGCAGCACCTGGAGTACCCTGTGCATTGCCGTCACCATACATGTTTTGCGATGCTTCGCTCCATGCTTTGTTTAGCTCTTCCATAGCAGGTTTTAGGTCAGCTTCGTTTTCTTTCATAGCTGTTTCTAATCTGCTTTTTGCACTTTCGATTTTTGAAATTTGCTCTTGAGTTAATTTTTCACCTAATTCCTTCATTTGCTTATTAGTTTGTGCTATCAAAGAGTCTGCTTGGTTACGAGTATCTACAGCTTCTTTCTTGATTTTATCAGCTTCTGCGTTCAACTCAGCATCTTTTTTCATTTTCTCGATATCTTCAGGAGATAATCCAGATGAAGATTCGATACGAATTTTTTGTTCTTTGCCTGTTCCTTTGTCTTTCGCATATACTTGCAAGATACCGTTAGCGTCTATGTCGAATGTTACTTCTACTTGAGGTACACCGCGTTGTGCTGGTGGTATTCCGTCTAAGTGGAATTTACCTAGCGAACGATTGTCCGCAGCCATCTTACGCTCACCTTGTAGTACGTGTACTTCTACTGATGGCTGGTTGTCAGCCGCAGTCGAGAATACTTCCGATTTTTTAGTCGGTATAGTTGTGTTCGAAGGTATCATCGGAGTTAATACACCGCCTAATGTTTCGATACCCAAAGTAAGTGGAGTAACGTCTAATAACAATACGTCCGTTACGTCTCCGCCCAATACACCACCTTGGATAGCAGCACCGATTGCTACTACTTCATCGGGGTTAACCCCTTTTGATGGCTCTTTTCCGAAGAAATCTTTTACTAATTCTTGTATCTTAGGGATACGAGTTGATCCACCTACTAAGATAATCTCATCTACTTCGTGATTTGCAATACCTGCATCTTTCACAGCTTGCTCACAAGGTTTCAATGTTCTTTGGAACAAATCTTCACATAAGCTCTCGAACTTCGAACGAGTCAAAGTTACGTTCAAGTGCTTAGGGCCGTCTTGTGTAGCAGTGATGAACGGCAAGTTTACGTCAGTTTGCATAGAGCCAGAAAGCTCTATCTTAGCTTTTTCACCAGCTTCACGCAATCTTTGTAATGCCATAGCATCGTCACGTAGGTCTATACCTTCTTGCTTTTTGAACTCATCTGCCAAAAAGTCAATCAATTTTCTGTCAAAATTGTCACCACCAAGGTGAGTATCACCATTAGTAGATTTAACTTCGAATACGCCGTCACCGATTTCTAGTATAGATACGTCGAATGTACCACCACCCAAATCGTAAACAGCTACTGTCATATTTTTGTGTTTCTTGTCTAATCCGTAAGCTAATGCAGCAGCAGTCGGCTCGTTGATTATACGCTTTACTTTAAGACCAGCGATTTCGCCAGCATCTTTTGTTGCTTGTCTTTGTGCATCGTTGAAATAAGCGGGAACTGTGATTACAGCTTCCTCAACTTTTTCACCCAAATACTCTTCAGCAGTTTGCTTCATTTTTGTCAAAATCATTGCTGATATTTCTGGAGCAGAATATTTCTTTCCGTCTATATCTACTCTTATTGAATTTCCATCATCAGACGGAATTACTTTATAAGGTACTAATTTTGCTTCTTCGTTTACTTCATCCAAACGGCTACCCATAAATCTCTTGATAGAGTAGATAGTGTTATGCGGATTAGTAACTGATTGTCTTTTAGCAGCTTGACCAACTAGTCTATCGCCAGTTTTAGTGAATGCTACCATAGATGGCGTAGTTCTAGAACCTTCGGCATTAGTTATTACCTCTGGTGAACCGCCTTCCATTACAGAAACGCACGAATTTGTCGTTCCTAAATCAATTCCTATTATTTTACCCATTTTAATATCCTTTTGTTTTATTAAATTTCATTATTTTGTCGTTATGTCACATATTTCAGGACACAATGTCTTATCTAACATTATTTATGTTCTGAAATGTATGGCAAAATTATTGTGCCAAGTTTTAAACTTACCTTTCTTAATTCAATGAATAAAAGTATTTTAGAATTATAAACTATTCAATATTTACATATAGGGAATGTATGCAGAAGATTCTAAATCACATTTTTTCTTTTAATGGCCGTCTTAGCAGAGGGCAATATATTTTCCATAATTTAATTCTTCTTCTACTTTTCTTTCATTTATTGTGCCTTATAAAAATATTCAATTCAGATTTCCATTCCTCTTCTGCTATATTAATTGCAGTATTGCTGATTCTACTTATTTCAAACATATCATCTATTATCCGTAGATTTCATGACATAGGTAGTAGTGGATTTCAAATATTCTATTTAATAATTCCAATACTGGATATTTATTATGGTTTATTATTGACTTTCCGAGAAGGAGAAAGTGAAAATGATTATGGCCAAGACTCAATAGAGTTAATGCAAAAAGGTGAATCCCCGAGCTTAAAAAAATATACTCTAATAGCAGTTACTCTTGTATTAATAATTGTGTTTTATTATACCTTTTTCAATGAACAGCTTAACTAATTCCCGCCCTATTACTAGGGCGAGATTAGAACTTTATCTACACTTATTTGATGCTTACTTCTAGCTCTTTCGGTTTTGCTGGTTCTTTTTTCTCAAGAACTACTTTTAGCAATCCATCTTTGAATTCTGCATCTATGCTATCCGTATTTACATTGTCTGGCAATACGAACGAGCGAGTGAACTCACCGAAGCTACGCTCTACTCTTAAGTATGTAGCGCCGTCTTTCGTGTCTTCTGTCTTAGTTTCTCTGTTCTTAGTACCTTTCAGAACTAAGATGTTTTCGTCGTTCACGCTTACTTTTATATCTTCTTTTTTTACACCTGGGATTTCCGCTTCTATAGTGATGTTCTTCTCATCTTCGTGAACATCTACTGTCGGGTTGAATCCGTTGCGAGAATTGAATACAGCATCTGTGTCAAATTCGTTCATCATGCTATTCATTCTTCTGCTTAATTGGTTCAAATTTCTGAACGGCTCAAATTTTACTAAACTCATTTTAGTATCTCCTATATTTTTTTATTTAATATTAATTGTTTTTGGTTTTAGCGTTTCTTTTTTGGGAATGCTAATCAGCAATAACCCATTCTTGAAATTCGCTTCTATTTTATCAGTTTCGTATTTCGTTGGGATTATGAAAGATCTCTTATAACTAACAGAGTCAAACTCATTCATCATCATTGTTTCGTTTTCTTTTGTTTCTATTTCTCTTTCGCCACTCACAGTCATCACGTTTTCGTCGTTCACTACCAACTTCATAGTAGTTTTGTCAACTCCGGGTAGCTCTATAGTGAAGTTCAGCATATCATCTATGTCCGATACTCTCACTCTTGGCTTTACGTCGTTTGTTCTTTCTGGACTCTCAACTCCAACTGGGCTGAAAAATCTATCGAAATCTGTCATTGGCATTCTTCTTTGAACTAACATTTTATATCTCCTTATTTTGTATTTTTATTTGTTTTAATGTTATTGTCAATGTTTAATAACATATAATGGAAAAGTGTGCCAAAACCGTGTTACCAGACGATGTGGCAGACTAACGACAATTTGACTGTTGCGGTGGCAGTATTTTTGTCAGAGAAATATGTGGTTTTGAGAACAAGGTGGCAGAGGTGGTGGCAGTAATATAACGTAAACGTATCTAGCGCTACTAAAAAATCATGAAAATATTAATTTTAAAAAAATACGGAATATAACCCCTTTGTATTCTTTAGAATTAATGATATTCTTATATTGCATCTCTTAAACATTAAACAATCAGAAAAACACGAAATGGAAAAAATCAAAGTAACATTAGCCAAGGGCGACGGCATAGGTTTAGAAATAACTGATGCCGTGATAGACATACTAGAAGCAGCAGGTGCACCTCTAGAATACGAAGAAATCAGCGTAGGCGAGAAAGTCTATCTAGATGGAATTAAAACTGGAATACCCGAAGAAGCGTGGGATATAATCACTCGCAACGGTGCATTCCTCAAAGGGCCTATCACTACTCCCCAAGGTGGCGGTTACAAAAGCTTGAACGTAACTATCAGAAAGTCTTTAGGACTTTTTGCAAACGTACGTCCAGTAAAGGCGTATCATCCGTACATCAAAACACACTTTCCGGGTATGGACCTAGTAGTAGTTCGCGAGAATGAGGAAGATCTATACGCAGGTATAGAGCATCAGCAAACACCAGAAGTAGTGCAAGCACTAAAGCTAATCTCAAGACCGGGTTCAGAGAAAATCATCCAATATGCATTCGAATATGCGAAAGCACACGGCAGAAAGAAAGTTACTTGTATGACCAAAGATAATATAATGAAGCACGCTGATGGACTCTTCCACCAAGTCTTCAACGAAGTTAGAGTAGGGTACCCAGATATAGAATCTGACCACTATATCGTAGATATCGGAACAGCAAGAGTAGCGAACGACCCGAACAGATTCGACGTGATCGTAACTCTGAATCTGTATGGCGATATTATCTCTGATGTAACAGCCGAAATAGCTGGTTCTGTTGGATTGGGTGGCTCGTCTAATGTTGGTGAAAACGTTGCGATGTTCGAAGCGATACACGGCTCGGCACCAGACATAGCTGGTAAGAACATAGCAAACCCTAGTGGGTTGCTTAACGGTGCTTGTATGATGCTAGTACACCTAAATCTAGGTGAGTACGCTTACAAAATCCAAAATGCACTATTCAAAACAATAGAAGACGGAATACACACTGGCGATATGAAGAGTGAACACACTCGCGAAGTAGTCGGGACAAAAGAATTTGCGAAAGCGGTAATAGCGAGATTGGGGCAATCACCTGAGCATCTGACTATTCCAAGACCTACGAATCACCAAATAGTAATCCCGGGTTGTAATATCCGCCGAGTACCTAAGACTTTAGTCGGTGTCGATGTGTTCATCGATTGGGTAGCAATGGGCAGAGACCCACACGAATTAGCAAAGGAACTGCAACCATTAGCACCGAAAGGAACAATGCTAAAGACAATCTCGAACAGAGGAATAGCTGTATGGCCGGGTAAAGAGCGTGATATATTCTGCTCTGATCACTGGTATTGCCGATTCGTAAGTGAGCAGTACGAAGCTTCAGAAGGACAAGCAGAATTCAGCTATGACGCTATAGTAGAACTACTAGGCAACTTCAACTCAGCTGGCTTCAACTTCATAAAGATCGAGAATCTATATACTTTCGAAGGAAGACGCGGCTACTCACTATCACAAGGCGAGACTAGTTAGTCTATCTACAGAAAATTAGAATTTAATGGAATCCCTCGCTGTTGTGGTGAGGGTTTTTTTTTGGTAACAGTCTGTGTATGAGTAGTGTGGGATTTAAAGGGACTTAATTTTATGCTTACTGATTTAGTTTGTTTATTGTTATTTTTTAGCACTTTAGCCCGCATTGCGAATAGCTAATGTTACCTGGTCGTTGTTCTTCTTTCAATGGTATTAAGTTCTGTTGTCAGCAACCGTTTCGCTTCATTTATACTGTCCTTCTTTAATGGAATTCCCATTATTGAAACCGTGTTTGTTACTTCGTTAATTCCGTTTTTATATTCTATCGTTTTTAATTCTATTCGGTCAGAAGGATAACAGAGAAAACCATATTTAAAGCCCGTCTTGCTAAACGATGAATATGCCATAATCTGATGTAAATCGTGTCTGTGGTTTTCTTTTAAGGTTTCACCGTTGTCGAACTTGTTGTAAAGATTTGATTTGTATTTAGCGTCTATGAAAACTAAGAAGTTATCTTTCTGATAAATTGCGTCAGGTTCAATATGTTTTAGCTCCCAAGAATAATGCTTAGAAGTTCTTGAGTGGAATTTGAAATTTGCAAATAATTTTCCTCCCGTTTCCTTAGCTACCTCTTCAAAAATGTGCTGCACGAATTTTTCGAAAACGTCTGAAAAGTCAACTCTCCAAGCTGTACTGTCAACAAAACTAAAGTTAAGTATCTTATTGGCTTGTTCTTTACAAGTTTTTACCGTTGGGCTGTCAGATGATTTGATAGCAATGCTATTTGTTGCTTTAGGTTTGTGGTGATATAACTTTTCTTCAATAAAATTGAGCTTTACTCGAAGTATGTTTTTTATTCTTTGTGGTGTGTTTGAAGAAAGTAATTCGTTTTTACAAATGTCGAAGACATAACGTACTTCCGCATATTCACTGTGAAATTCACTTAAAATATTTTTTCGAGAAGGAAACTTTAATCGATTTTCAATTTTGAATTCTGTATTTATGTATTTATTCCAATTAATCTGTCCTGTTGGTTGGCTTGATATTTTTTCAACATTGTTAAATTTACGCCAAGGTCTGGAGATTAATTTTTCAAGTGTAGCAATAAATTTAACTGCTTCCAAATACAAAGGTGGTCTAAAATTCCTGCCTGATGCAAGTGGCAAACTATCAATTACTTCTGGACTAATTTCTGTTCCAAGTATATTTAGAATTTCAATATAGTCTTCAAATCTGTCACGCCCAATAAACCTAGGTATAACAACAAAATCTCCGATTTGCTTTCCAGTATCCGAAGCCCTCAATGGAATTGAGCCAATGAAACCAGATGAACGGAATTTTAGTGCAGTGCTTTGGTCAGATCCGATTATGTATGGTTTAATACCAAGAAATTTAAACTGCTCAGAGTTGTAATCAATAAACTTTTGAAGGTATTGGCCAATAATTCTTTTGTCTGCTGACTTGAACCACTTTTTTTGTAGGGCAACTCCACCTAACTGTTTTGATTGTTCAGTTAGGCAAGGAATTTCGCAAAAAACATCTGTTGTCTTGGTCATTTGAAAAGAGATAGATTAATTCTAGTCGAAAAATAGTTATTGAACTCTTCTATAGCATTTCTCAAAAGACCTTCTTGTAGATATTCTTTAATTAAAGGGAATATTTCGTAACGAATACGATTTTTCATTTCGTCTTCAGAGTTAGCAATAAAATAACCTTCCCCAGGTTGAAGATTTAATTCAGTACTTGAAGCATACCAATTAAAAATTTCCTCAATGACAGCATAATCTTCTTTGAAGAAGAACTCCTCTTCTGATATTTTATTGACTGACACCTGATCAAGTTTTTTGCTTGGTCCACCAATGATTTTAGGAGCTTTACTATACCAGGCAAAACGTCTTCTTAGCGCAAAGTCAACAACAGCTAAACTTCTATCGGCAGTGTTCATAGTAGCAATTACAGAAAAGTTCGCTGGCAGTTGCTTTACTTTGAAGTTGGGAGCAATTTCAATCTCGATATTCGAAACGTCCATCTTATGCTCAAACAAGTAAAAAATTGGTCCCAATACATTTGAGAGATTTGCCCTGTTTATTTCGTCTATAATAAGGATGATTTTTTCATTTTTGTGATCAATGGCATATTTTAAAGCCTCTGAAAAACTACCTAAATTTTCTTTGTATCTCAATTCTGCGTTTGCTGTGTCTGGTCGAAGTCCAAAAATAAAATCAGAGAAACTTGTTTCTGCGTGAAATTGAGTGAAGAATGTTTTAGCACCTATTTTCTCTGCAATACTTTTTGCAGTCCGTGTTTTTCCAGTTCCCGGCGGTCCTTGAAGAATTATGTACTTTCTTTCGATTAAGAGATTTTTTATCTCTTCAGTTTCATCTATTGTTTCTGATTTTAAAAACGGTTCTAAAGCTTCTGAAACTGCTTTTCGATGATCTTTGTTGGAAGGCCAATCTCTGAGCTTTGCATAACCGGCTACAAAAGCTGCAATAATTTGTTTTCCTTCTTCACTTTCTGGGTCTTCTACTATTTGGCAAGTCGGTAAAACTTTGGTATAAGTTTTAATAGTGTTTTTTATGTGCTGTAAGTCTAGACTTTCTGTTATTGATTTTGGCAAACTTGTTTCTATGTCAGAAAAGTCAGATTTACAAAAGCCTTTTTCATTAGTTAGTTTTGAGAATAATCTTCTAAGACCTGGATAGGTTGCGAGTTCATAGTCATTTTTAAATCCGCTGGAACCTATTCCTAGGCAAACTAGCCAAGGCTTGTCATGGTCGTTTGGGAAAATAGTCAAAGAAAAGTCGTGAAAAGGTCCAGATGCTTCTTCTTCTGGGTGTATGAATCCAAAATATGCCCCGTTGTCTTTTAAAGCTTCTTGACCTGTATTATTTCTTTCAACATATGGTTTATTGAATTCGTTGTCTGTCTTTGCACCGAATTGTTCCGATTTTTCTTTTATAAATTGTCTAATGTTTTCTATGCACATATTTTTTTGTTTTAGTTTCGTTTTACAATATCCGGTAACTACCTAAATATACAAACATTGTATTTTTAAAATATTAATTTCACTAATTTAACAATAAAACTAATTTCTTCATCAGCCCACCCAAAAATATTTCCCCTTTCATCTTTCCCTCCCTTCCCTTAATTTAGCAGTCTATGAAAACCAAAGAACAAATAAAAGCAAACATAATAGCCAATCTATTCAGCAAGCATAGAATGGGAATTAAACCAGGATTGGAGCGTACTATTACTTTGGCGGAGGCGATGGGCAACCCACAAAATAGCTATGACACGATACACGTAGCTGGTACTAATGGCAAGGGCAGTACTTGCTCGGTTGCTAGTTCTTTATTGATAGAATCAGGGCTGAAAGTGGGGCTTTATACATCGCCGCATATCAAAGATTTCAACGAGCGGATTAGGGTTAACGGCATAGCTATTACCGATGATGAGCTGATAGAATATGCCGAGAAATTGCTCCCGATTGCTGAGGAGATGGATGCTACTTTTTTCGAGATTACTACCGTTATGGCGTTTATGTATTTCGCGGATGAGGGTGTCGATGTGGCGGTCATAGAAACTGGTATGGGTGGGCAATTCGACAGCACGAATATCATCAATCCCAAAGTATGCGTTATCACTGATATTGATATGGATCACGAGGAGTTCCTCGGAGATACGATAGAGAAAATTGCATTCGAAAAAGCTGGAATTATCAAGCCGAACACTCCGATTATCACGACTAATGAAGTAAAGAATGTACTCAGTGTAATCAGTGATAAAGCCACGAAAGAGAATGCTGAGTTAGTGAAATCTGAGGTGCAATTAAATGACGAAGTACTCAAGACAATTCGCAACAAATTCATCAGCCATTCTTTCATAAAGAATTATGCTGCGGCTCTGTTGGCGTGTGAGGTATATCTCGGTCATCCTATAACTACTGCAATACAGACTAGTGCGATTACCAATATAGAAAAGAACTCGGGCTACTTTGCTCGCTTGCAGATGATAAGCAATGACCCAGTTTGTATACTTGATATATCTCACTCAGTAGCAGCGGCAAAAAACTTAGTAGAGTCATTACAATCAATGTTCAAAGACAAAAAATGGACGATAATACTCGCTCTGATGAATGACAAAGACTACCGCGGTATAATAGATGAATTGGCGGTTATAGCTGAATTGATGATACTCACACAAGTCGAGAATGAACGCTCTATGTCTGCAATTGATCTGAGCTATTATGCCGAATCTAAAGGCATAAACTCTATGATAATGATAGACCCAAAAATGGCAAAGAAATTCGCTTTCGATAGCAAGTTAGATTGTATTATCACTGGCTCGTTTTACTTGGCAGCAGAGGTGTTTTGAGGTTAGACCCTAACAGAATTAAATTCTACTAGTTCCTAAAATGTGTTAACATTTTTTTTGGACTAGACACTGGGCGGGGTGGTTGATATAGCTACTAATATAGAACTCGCAGTTCTCCTGGACTCTTCGCTATCGCTCAGAGTGACGTATTGACAATGTATTGGCGGATTTGAGACGTATTCAATACGTCTCTACAGTTCGTAACAAAAACAAAGAAGACTCTTCGGTCGCTACGCTCCCTCAGAGTTACGAGAACTTTGTGACCTCGGTGTAAAAATTAAATAATATTTTTTTCTTGCAAGTTAAAATATATTTCTTAATTTCGTGTCGTATGTTTACGACATATAGAAAAAAACAAATATTTGGACTATCATGATAACTAATAAATCGGAAATATTTCCAGCCGAGCAGCAGCAGGCCGCTGTCTATGCTAAGGCAATATCTCACCCAGCGCGTATTGCTATACTTAGGTTTTTGGCCGAATCCAAAGTATGCATAACGGGTGATATAACAGATGCCATTCCACTGGGTCGTACTACTGTTCTTCAGCATTTGCAAGTGTTGAAAGACAGTGAGCTTATAACCGGTGACATCGATGGGAAAAGGGTGTGCTATTGCATAAACTCTGACCGGTACGATGAGATGAAACAACTTTTTGACGAACTATTAAAGAAAATAAATCCAATTAATTGCTGCTAAGAGGTAGTATTATGAAAATGCATGTAAGTTTATATGTGGCAGATGCTGCAAGAACAAAAGAATTTTATGAGCTTTTTTTCAATCAAAAAGCAACGAAAGTAAAAAGTGACTATGTGAAATTCGAGCTAGAGAATCCAGCGTTGGTTATCAGTTTTGTACAAAATAAAGACCGAGTAAAGTCTAATTTCGGTCACTTAGGTTTCGTAGCTGATTCACTAGACGTAGTGGTAAATAGGCTAGAGCAAGCGAAAAGCAATAACTTAGATGTACTAGAAGAGATGGGTACGAATTGTTGCTATGCTAATCAAGATAAGTTTTGGGTGACAGATCCAGATGGTCACCAATGGGAAATTTATACTTTCAATAGTGACGTAGAGTTCAACGACCCTAAGTACGCATCGACCGATGCAACTGCTTGTTGTACTCCACAGGTTGATAATGATTGCTGTACTACTGAAGAAGAATCTGCTGCTTGTTGTACCCCACAAGCCCCGATAAAACTTGGATAGATGATGACGGAAAAACGCTTAAGCTTTTTAGACAATTACCTAACGCTATGGATATTTATTGCCATGGCGTTGGGTGTTGCTCTTGGGTATTTTATACCCTCAATGCCGGTATTAATCGATTCGATGAGCGAAGGAACTACGAATATTCCTATCGCAATTGGGTTGATTATAATGATGTATCCACCACTTGCAAAAGTTAATTATCGACTTTTACCAAAGATATTCAAGAATACAAAAGTCCTTTCGATATCCTTAGTCCTTAACTGGATAATAGGTCCAGTTCTGATGTTTATACTTGCTATAACTTTCCTGCACGATTACCCAGAGTATATGGTAGGGCTTATCCTCATTGGTTTAGCTCGTTGTATAGCAATGGTGCTAGTCTGGAATGAATTGGCAGAGGGGAATAGCGAATATGGAGCAGGATTAGTCGCACTCAATAGTATATTCCAAGTCTTCACTTACAGCTTTTATGCGTGGTTTTTCATCACTATACTACCGCCATATTTCGGATTCGAAAGTGCAATCATAGATATCCCTATCTCCCTTATAGCAGAAAGTGTTGCAATCTACTTAGGCATACCCTTTTTACTGGGTATATTGAGCCGTACAGTGCTTGTAAAGCTAAAAGGGGTGCATTGGTATGAAAACAAGTTTATACCCACTATATCGCCTCTAACACTCATTGCATTGTTATTCACTATCGTGGTTATGTTCTCACTCAAAGGAGAGCTGATAGTTGAAATACCAATGGACGTACTTATAATAGCAGTTCCGCTACTAATCTACTTTGCTTTGATGTTCTTAATCGGATTTTTTATAAGCAAATATATGGGGACTGAGTATGATAAAAATGCTGCTATATCATTCACAGCAGCGGGAAATAATTTCGAGTTAGCAATCGCAGTAGCAATAGCTGTATTTGGATTGAATTCGGGGCAAGCATTCGCAGGTGTTGTAGGTCCATTAGTTGAAGTACCTGCACTAATTTTGCTTGTAAGAGTATCATTTTGGTTAAAGAAAAAATATTATAGTGGAGAGAAAAAATGAATTTACTTATATTATGTACAGGAAACTCGTGCCGTAGCCAAATAGCAGAAGGGTTATTCCGTAAGCATTTGGGAGAAGGGCATAACGTATATTCAGCTGGTATAGAGGCACACGGAGTTAATCCGAACGCAATCAAAACTATGGCAGATATTGGAATTGATATCACTAATCACACATCAGATATAATTGATAATCTACCTCCAATAGAATATGACTATGTATTAACCGTATGTGATAATGCAAAGGAACGTTGCCCAATATTACCTGGTAGTCATAAGAAACTTCATCATAGTTTCCGAGACCCTGCTTCGGCAACAGGAACTGATGAAGAAGTGGCTACTTTTTTTGCAGAAGTAAGAGATGAGATAGATGCTTATGCGAAGAAGTTTGTAGAAGGTTTGGGGTAATTCCTTGATCACTAATTAAAGATAGAAAGAAAGGAAAATGAATATAATAATATTATGCAGAGCCAATGCCTGCCGTAGCCAACTTGCAGAGGGGCTGTTCAGAAAGCACCTAGATGAAGAACACAATGTATATTCTGCTGGTCTAGAGCCAGAAGAAATAAACACAAATGCTATAAAAACTATGGCTGAAATAGGAATTGATATTAGCAATCACACTTCTAAAACTGTAGATGATTTGCCGAATATAGAATTCGATTATGTAATCACTGTTTGTAATAGCGCTAAAGAGAGATGCCCTGTTATTCAAGGTAATCACAAATCAATACATCAATGGTTCAAAGACCCTTCAAAAGTTATAGGAACTGATGAAGGGGTTGCAGCTGCTTTCGCTGAAGTCAGAGATGAGATAGATGAGTATGCGAGAGAGTTTATTGAGGGATTGGGATAGGCTAAAGTATTAAGAATAAGTGAGTAATAAACTAATTATAATTATTTTGAGGGATATTTTATGGATTCACCATTACATCATCTAAAATACATACATGAGAAATTTAGGTGTGCTGTTGAAATCTTGGCTACAGGGGAAAAAGATGCACGATCGCGAGTAAAATCTGTATATTCTGTTTTATGGGCCATAAATCATAAAGATTCCCCCAAAAGTGTTATTAATAAAGTAGAAAAGATAGATAAATTACTAACAAGACTTCCAGGTAGAGAAGGTCATTTAGTAGAAGATAATCTTAGAAAAATGAAAAACAGTACTGCTTCGAAAGTTGCATTACTTATTTTTGAAGTTTATCTTGATATTGTTGGATATATAAAAGAACTTGAATCAAATCAAAATGGAGTTCATTTCTAGTTCGCAATAACACAATCATATTTAAGATATAAGTATATAATAAACTAAATTAGGTGAATCAAATGTCAAAAGTGATAAAAATATTGGGGACAGGATGTCCCAAATGTATAACAATGACAAGCATTGTAAAGGATGTAGTTGCTGAAAACGATATCGATGCAACAGTCGAAAAAGTAGAAGATATTACAGAAATTATAAAGTACAATGTAATGACTACTCCAGCATTAGTCATAGACAATGTGATTACTATAAAGGGTAGAGTACCCTCGAAATCAGAAGTATTGGAACTAATAAAATGAAAGAAAAAGAGCTATTGAAATACCAAATCGCTGCTTCATCTATTTCTAATAATGATGCTACGATTCATATAAAACAATCAGAAATAGACTTCGGTACAACTCCAGAAACTACTGATACTTTGCCTAGTCCAGCTGATTTATACTTGGGTGCTTTCTCTGCTTGTATGCTTAAAAATGTAGAACGCTTTTCAGGTATGATGCATTTCACATATACAAAAGCTTCCGTAGATGTTAAAGCAACTCGTCTAGAAAACCCACCAAGAATGGATCATATAGACTATAAGTTGACCATTTATAGCAATGACGCTAAGCTAAATACAGCATTGCTGAAAAAGAACATCGAGAAGTTCGGCACTATATATAATACCGTAAAACTGTCTTGCTCTATTACTGGTAGTATAGAGACAGTTGACAATGTTTGATTGGATACAAAATATAGCGGATTGGCTAGTCTATGATATTTTTGATTTGAGTCGTGGTCAGCATTTGGCTGAGGCGCTCAATTTCTTTATCTATGACTCAGCAAAGATTCTATTACTACTTTTTGTCGTCATATTCTTTATGGGAATAGTCAACAGTTATTTCCCAATTGACAAGGTCAAGAACTATCTTTCGAGACACAAATTATATGGCTTGGAATACCTAATGGCAAGTCTATTTGGAGTAGTAACTCCGTTCTGTTCTTGCTCATCTGTTCCACTGTTTATTGGCTTTGTGCGAGGTGGCATACCACTTGGAGTTACCTTCTCATTTCTGATTACTTCGCCACTAGTTAATGAAGTAGCAATAGGGCTTTTCATCGGTTTATTCGGCCTAAAAACGACCGTTATCTATGTCATAAGTGGTGTGTTATTAGGTACTATTTCGGGGGCAATTCTACAGAAATTGAATCTAGAAACTTACCTAACACCATGGGTGAAGGAAGTGTTGGCAAATGCACAAAGAGAACAAGATGCTTTTGTAGCAGAGAAACAAACACTAACCCAAAGACTACCTGTAATCTGGAAAGAGGTATTAACGATTATCAAAGGTATTGTCCCCTATGTTATCGTTGGAATCGCTATAGGCGGACTAATGCACGGTTATATACCCGAAGGATTCTTCGAACAATATATGGATAAAGACAATCTATTTGCTGTACCAATCGCTACTATATTAGCAGTACCGATGTACTCTAACGCATCGGGGATACTACCAGTAGTGCAAGTTTTAGTTGCAAAAGGAATACCACTAGGAACTGCAATCGCTTTCATGATGGGCGTTGTGGGGCTATCATTACCAGAAGCAATGCTACTAAAAAAAGTAATGACGGTGAAGCTAATTGTCATCTTCTTCAGCGTTGTGACTCTCTGCATCATCATTTCGGGCTATTTATTTAACATATTATTATAAACAAATAAGAGTACTAAAAAAATGAAAACTAAAGAAAAACAACCAACAGTAGATCAAGTACTACAAATGATGTCAAAAGCAATGGACGGTAAATTGCCTAGATCTATTGAACTAGCAGGTGAAGTAATGCCTGAACTAGTATTCGAACACGCTCATAGCAGTGCATTTGCTCAACCCAATAATGGGGCTTTAGATGCAGAAACAAGAACGCTTATTTATTTAGGTGTAGCATTGGCAACTGGAAGTCGTGCTTGTATAGAAGCGATGATGAACAAAGCTAAAGTTCAGGATATTTCTAATGAAAAGATTCTTGAGACTGTTAAAATTACTCGCTTTGCAGAGGCAACAAGAGTTGTTGGTAATGCAGATATAGTATTTGAACATTTAAAAAAGTAATATTATATACATGCTTAACACTATAGTATTCGGAACTAAGATGAAAATGATAATGACTAAAAAAGTAATCTATATAATAATAATCGTTTTTTCACTATTTGGTTGTCAGTCTAATTCAAAAAACCAAACGGGTACTACTAACAGTGTTAAAGAAACAAACTTGCCTATTATTAGAGTATTAGATACAGATTTCTCTAAAGGAAGATTGGCTTTAGAACATGATATAAATCTTCAAGATTTAGAAAAATTTCATGGGCATTTATGTGACGGTCTTGTACAAGGTTTTTTAGGAATTCAAGAGGGGTTGAATGTACTCTATCCTGAAGGTATTATAGATAGGACAAACACGAGAATAGTAAGTAAAAGTTCTCCTTGCCTAACGGATGTCGCTATTTATATAACAGGAGGTAGGTATCAATACAACTCTTTTTATGTTGATAATTCTATTGATAACGGGTTTTATATAATTCAAAGAAAGGACAATAATAGAGCTGTTAAAGTTCAGATGAGACCAGGAATTAAACCATTAGAAATAGATGAAATGGGAGCAAAAGCAATACAAGGAATATTGCCTCCTTGTGATTTAGAAAAGTTGAAATACTTAGAAGAAAAGTTTGCTACTAAATTACTTTCAACCGAAGCTAATGACAATTTTATAGTCTCAGAACTTGTAAATTTTAAATGGAACCCTGTATTAAAAAATGATTTTATTAAAACAGATATTCTAAATAAAAATAAATCAAAATGCCAATAATTGAAAGCATCAATATCTAACTCACAATCCTCTTTTCAAAAGTCTTGCAAAGCCACCCCCCCCTTTGACTTTATATAATGTAGATTCTAGACTATTTATGTTTTAGTTGTAGATTATCGAAATTAAGTATATTTTGCGGAGTTAATCCATCATTGATCTAACCAAAAAGAATCAAAAAGCAATGAATAACCTCAACCGCAAAGAACACTGGGAGAATATATACCAGACAAAAGAGCTAACAGAGGTTAGTTGGTTTCAGCCGACTCCTAATACTTCGTTGGGATTCTTCCATCAATTCGATGTTCCTAAAACTGCTAAGATAATTGACGTTGGAGGTGGCGATAGCTTTTTGGTTGACCATTTATTAGAGCTTGGATATATAGATATTACAGTACTCGACATCTCGGCAGCAGCTATTGAGAGGGCAAAGCAGCGACTAGGTACGCGAGCAAGCGAAGTCAAATGGATAGTTGCTGATGCTTCTGATTTCACCCCACCTGAGCAATACGACTTCTGGCACGACCGAGCTGCATTCCACTTCCTAACTAATGAGCAAGAAACCTCATCCTACATAGAAACCGCACATCAGAATATCACTCCGAATGGCATTTTAGTAAACGGTACATTCTCCGAACAAGGTCCAAAGCAATGTAGCGGTATTGATATTAAGCAATACTCTGAAAAGACAATGACCGACCTATTTGGTAAGCTTTTCGAGAAAATTGATTGCAAAATAATTGACCACAAGACACCATCTGGCTCTATCCAGAACTTCGTTTTTTGTAGTTTTAGAAAACTGTGAGTAGAGTGTTTGATTTTCGCTCCAATTCGGTCAGTAATTGTCTATCTTTGTTAATCATTTATACGAATGTCGTATATTCGTATTATGATAATCAATCTTACCCGAATTAAAAAAGTCGAATTAAAATGACAGAAAAAAAACAAAGTTTTAAAAAGCCATCAAAGAAGCACCAACCAAAAGGTCTTTCAATTCTATATGAAGACCATGATATAATAGTAGTCGATAAAGTAGCTGGGCTGTTGACTATGGGGACAGAAAGAGAGAAAGAAAAAACGGCTTACTTTCTACTGACTGATTATGTTAGAAAAGGAATTGCACGATCAAAAAATCGTATTTTTATTGTTCACCGTCTTGATAAAGATACTTCAGGGATTCTAGTCTTTGCTAAAAACCAAAATGCAAAGAATTTTTTGCAGGAACATTGGCAGCATTTCAGTAAAACATATTATGCAGTAGTGCACGGCAAACTTGAAGAAAAAGATGGAATAATTTCGTCAGAGCTATTGGAAGATAGGGACTTTAAGGTATCGTCTAAAGATGATTCTGAAAAAGCAAAATTTTCCAAAACTCGCTACAAAGTAGTAGTCGAATCTACTAGATATAGTATGCTGGAAATAAATCTACTTACTGGAAGAAAACATCAAATCCGTGTTCATTTTTCTGAATTTGGTCATCCGATTGTTGGTGACAAATTATACGGGAATAAGGGTAAAGGTGCTCAAAGACTGGCTCTTCATTCCGGCTCACTTACTATCAGACATCCATATACGAAAGATGATATGACTTTCCAGACAGAGATACCAACTTATTTTAAAACTCTGGTTAGAATATAAAAAGTATATTATTTGGCAAAATTTAAAACAAAAACCATAATCAATATGAAAGACATTATATGCCCACATTGTCAAAAGACTTTCAGAGTCGATGAAGCTGGATTCGCTGACATACTAAAGCAAGTGCGCGATGACCAATTTGAGAAAGAGCTGCACGACAGACTTGTTATTGCAGAAAATGAAAAAACGAACGCCGTTAGACTTGCCGAAGCCAACCTCAAAAACTCCATGCAAGAGGACATTGCCAGAAAAGATTCACTAATAGCTGAACTGAAAGCTAAAAGTGAACGCGATCTTGCCGATCAGTTAGCGAAAAAAGAATCCCAAATAGCAGAAATGAAAGCTAAAATAGAGAGCTGGGAATTAGAGAAAAAACTAGCCGTAACCGAAGCTCTAAATATCGTGGAAAAAGAGCGTGACGAGTACAAGAACAAGCTCCAGAGCAAAGAGCAAGAGATGGCACTTCGTGAAGTTTCTATAAAGGAAAAGTATGATATTGAGTTGAAGTCGAAAGACGAGATGATAGAGCGATACAAGGACATGAAGCTCAAACTATCTACCAAAATGATAGGTGAGACTCTAGAGTTGCATTGCGAAAATGAGTTCAATAAACTTCGCTCAACTGCATTCCAAAATGCATATTTCGAGAAAGATAATGATTCTAGTTCAGGTAGCAAGGGTGACTATATTTACAAGGAAACCGACGATGCAGGCAATGAAATAATCTCAATAATGTTCGAGATGAAAAACGAAAGTGACGAAACAGCAACTAAGAAGAAAAATGAAGATTTTCTGAAAGAATTGGACAAAGACCGCACCCAAAAGAAATGCGAATATGCTGTTCTCGTATCGCTATTAGAAGCGGACAGCGAGTACTATAATATGGGGATAGTTGACGTATCTCACCGCTACCCAAAAATGTATGTAGTTCGCCCTCAGTTCTTCATTCAGATTATCACACTCCTCCGCAACGCTGCTATGAAATCGATGCAATACAAAGCCGAATTAGCTTTGGTTAAAAACCAGAACGTTGACATCACAAATTTCGAAGAAAAAATAGACGCATTCAAAGAGGGATTTGCAAGAAATTATGATCTTGCAAGTCGTAAATTCAACCTAGCAATTGATGAAATAGATAAGACTATATCTCATCTAGAAAAGACAAAAGCAGCACTACAGTCTTCTGAGAATAATTTACGTTTAGCAAATAACAAAGCTGAAGACCTAACTATAAAAAAGCTTACCCACGGTAACCCTACTATGACGGCAAAGTTCGATGCACTAGGTGGTAAGGACAAGTAAATGAAACAAGTAATCACACTTTAAACTATCAAAACTTGTAAATTTTGCAAGTTTTGATAGTTTACCTCACTTCAATCCCTCCACATAAAAATTAATCGACCGAATGAAAAATTCTCACCTATAATCCAAAAAAATTCTCTATATTCGATAATCACAAAACTGATAAAATGATATGAATGAATTTTTTAGTGGAATGACCACACTCGAGCAAGCTTATTGGTATGTTGCCTTAATAGGTTCGGCTCTATTTGTGGTTATATTTATTATCACCTTTGTTGGTGGTGGCGATGCAGACTTAGAGTCTGAAATAGACGTAGCAGATGGAGATCACGGTGGAATTGGATCTCAGTTTTTTACCTTCAAAAACGTAATAGCTTTTTTCACTATTTTCGGGTGGACTGGTATTACCTGCTTAGATAATGGATTATCGGATATTCCTACTATTATCATTTCTACTGCTGCTGGTTTGGCTATGATGTTTTTGACCTCGCTCCTGTTTTATTGGATGGGGAAAATGGCCGAATCTGGGACCTTGAAAATAGAAAATGCGATAGGAGCAGTTGGCGAAGTTTACATACCAATAGGTGCCAATCGTTCTAAAATGGGTAAGATACAAATAAAAGTGCAGGGTAGTTTGCGTGAATTAGAAGCAATTACCGATGCCGATGAAGATTTAAAAACATCAACTATAATTAGAGTCACAGAAGTGGTGAGCTCCGAATTATTATTAGTAGAAAAATTAACCAAATAAAACTATAGAGCATTATGAATACTTTACATTGCCTTTTGCTGGCTTCTGACACAGGAGCTTCAGGTGTTTCCCTAGTACTTGCCGTAGTACTAATATTCGTCGTTTTTCTTTTCTCTATGTTCAGGAGGTACAAGCGTTGTCCTTCAGATAGAATATTAGTAGTCTATGGTAAAACTGGTGGCGACACTTCAGCTAAGTGTGTACACGGTGGAGCGGCTTTTATATGGCCAATAATCCAAGATTATTCGTTCCTATATTTGACTCCGATTTCTATAGAAGTGAATTTGACTAACGCTCTGAGTAAGCAAAACATTCGTGTGAATGTACCTTCTCGTTTTACGATTGGGGTTTCTACAGAGCCAAGCGTTATGCAAAATGCTGCCGAGAGACTTTTGGGATTGAACCAAGATATGATTCAAGAGCTAGCTCAAGAGATTATATTCGGTCAATTGCGTTTGGTAGTAGCGTCTATGGATATTGAGGAAATCAACACAGACAGGGACAAATTCCTATCGCATATCACACACAGTGTAGAAGAAGAGCTAAAGAAAGTAGGACTAAAGCTAATAAACGTGAACATCACGGATATACACGATGTATCTGGGTACATCGAGGCATTGGGTAAAGAAGCTGCTGCGAAAGCTATAAACGATGCCATTATCTCTGTTGCACAGAAAGATAGAGATGGTGCAATCGGACAAGCGCAAGCATTGCAAGACCAGAGAGTACAGGTTGCTGCTGCTAATGCCAAAGCAGTAGAAGGTGAAAACACAGCCAAAATACAGGTTGCACATTCGGATGCAGAAAGAAGAGCCAGAGAAGCCGAAGCTAGTAGAATAGCTGATGCATCTGAAAAAGTACAAGCTGCAAAGGCACTAGAAGAGTCGTACGCTGCAGAGAAAATAGCGGAAGACGCAAGAGCAAAACGTAAAGAAGCAGAGCAAGGTGCAGACATAATTGTTCCCGCTCAAATAGACAAACGAAAAATAGAAATAGACGCAGAAGCGGCAGCAGAAAAAATTAGAAGAATTGCTAAAGGGGAAGCCGATGCGATATTCATGAGAAAAGAAGCAGAAGCAAAAGGTATGTTTGAAATACTAACTAAACAAGCCGAAGGTTTGGATAGAATAGTAAAAGCAGCTGGCAACAATTCCAAAGATGCTGTACTATTGCTCATAGCTGATAAGCTACCAGAACTAGTTAAAACTCAGGCAGACGCAATCAAGAATATCAAAATAGATAAGATAACTGTTTGGGAAAATGGCGGAGGAGCAGACGGTAAAACTTCTACTTCCAACTTTATATCTGGGCTGTACAAATCAGTACCGCCACTACAAGAGATGTTCAACATGGCTGGTATGCAACTACCAGATTATCTAAAAGGCAAAGACTTGGACAACCCTACTATCGAAGAACCTGCGGCGGAAGAACCAAAGCCAACTGCTAAACCCAAAGTGAAAACGAAACCGGTAGAGCGTAAGAATAGTGAGGGTGAGGGGTTAGTATAATTAGTAGTGAAGATTTAGCAAAATTTAAGTTGGTAAAATGAAAGCAAATGAAATAAATTTAAATAGATTTTTAGCTCAAAGTGATACACAATTTATTATACCAGTCTATCAGAGAAACTATGATTGGACTCATTCCCAATGCAAGCAACTCATAGATGACATTCTTGAAGTAGGACAGAATAGTAATATTAGTGCTCATTTTATTGGAAGTATTGTTTATGTACACGATGATGTTTATTCGGCTTCGGGGATAAGAGAATTGACAATAATTGATGGTCAGCAAAGACTGACAACAATAACCTTGTTATATTTAGTTGTCTATAAACTTGCCGTTCTATTAAAAGACAAACAATTACAAAACAAAATTAATGAGCAATACTTAATTAATAAATTCGATGAGGAAGAAGGAGCAAAATTAAAACTCCGACCTACCGAAAATAATGACAAGGCACTTAGATATTTACTTAGAGGAGATGATAAAGAAGAGTTTAATGAGTACGCTAGATTAGTTGAAAATTATAATTATTTTAAAGGGAAAATATCTGAGGAAAACTACAAAGTAATATTAGATGGACTTGGAAAATTAATGTTTGTTGAAATTTCTCTAGATAGAGAAAAGGATGATCCGCAAAAAATATTTGAAAGTTTAAATTCTACTGGCTTAGAGCTGTCTGAAGCTGACTTAATAAGAAATTATATTTTGATGGGATTGAATCGAAATAAACAGAATTCAATCTATAAAAAATACTGGGAAGTAATTGAAACACTTGCAAAAGATACTCAATCAAATGAAAGCAAAGTTTCTGCTTTTATAAGAGATTTCTTAACAATCAAAAACAAGAAAATCCCTAACAAAAATAAAGTCTATCATGAATTTAAAACCAATTATCCAATAGCTGATTATGATGATCTTGAAAATATTCTCAAGGAAGTAAAGACTTTCGCAAAACACTATAATAAATTATTAAACCCTTCTGCTGAATCAGATGAGTTAATCAAAAACCAATTAGGATATATAAGTAAACTTGAAATAAATGTTTCATTTCCTTTTCTACTTCAAGTTTACGAAGACTATTCAGAGTCGCGAATAACAAAAGATATTTTTATCTCGATTTTAGAGCTAGTTCAGTCATTTGTTTGGCGACGTTTCATTGTTGGTCTTCCAACAAATGCTTTGAACAAAATATTCATGCGGCTTTATGAAGATGTAGATTTAGATAATTATTACGAATCAATTGCTCTTTCTCTCATTAGTAAGAAAGGAACACAGAGATTTCCAAGAGATAATGAAATAATAAACAATTTGAATGAAAGAGATTTATACAATATTCAATCAAAAAATAGAACTTATTTTCTTGAGAGACTTGAAAACCATAATAATCAGGAACCTGTCAAAATTGAGGGGAATTCACAAATTACAATTGAACATATTTTCCCTCAAAACCCAGATCCTAAATGGAAAATTATTCTAGGTGAAGAGGAATACCAACTAATTAAAGAGAATTACCTAAATACTATTGCTAATCTTACACTTTCTGGTAATAATGGAAAACTTGGAAATAAATATTTCACAGATAAAAGAGATATGAATATTGAGGGTGGCGAACAAGGTTACAAATTTAGTAGATTATGGCTTAATCGAGATTTAGTTACATTAAATGATTGGAATGTAAATCATTTAAAAAAGAGATGCAAAAAATTGGAGGAAAGGTTTTTTGATATTTGGCCATTGCCAATTGTCAATTATATTATTGATGAAGAACATTCAGAAACTAATATTTTTGATGCTGATGAGCCAACAAATAAAAAATTAGAATATGCTGTATTCTTTGGTCAAAAAATAGAAACTAGATATGTTAGTGAACTCTACAAGCACATAATGACGCAGCTTTTTGAATTGCAACCACAATCTTTCTTTACAACTGATTTAAAAGACAAATTGGCAATAACAAAAAAGCCAAATGATTTGAGACAAGCTGTGGAAATCAATGACACTTATTTTATAGAATCTAATCTTGATAGTAAAGGGAAATTCGATAGAATAAAGTTGGCTCTAGAAATATTTGATTTTGAGGATGAGTTGTCTGTTAAATATGCAAATGAATAAATACATTTCATAACCCCCTAACCAAAATCGAAATATTAAAACGAATTCAGATTTACTACTACTTCCAATAAAGAGATAAAAGGAAAATTATGAAAGCATCGGATCTATTTATAAAAGCATTAGAAAATGAAGGTGTAGAATACATCTTTGGTATTCCGGGCGAAGAAAACCTTGATCTCTTGGAATCATTAAGAGGTTCGAAAATAAAGTTGATATTAACCCGCCATGAGCAAGGGGCCGGATTTATGGCTGCAACCTATGGACGGTTAACAGGCAAACCCGGAGTATGTTTAGCTACTCTCGGGCCAGGTGCCACCAACCTAGTTACACCTGCCGCTTACGCTCAGTTAGGCGCTATGCCGATGATGTTGATTACAGGGCAGAAACCAATTAAAAAGAGCAAGCAAGGCCGCTTTCAGATAATAGATATTGTGGACCTAATGCGTCCAATTACGAAGTTCACTAAGCAGATAGTCAACGGAAATACTATTGCGTCATTGGTACGTGAATCGTTTCGTTTAGCTATAGAAGAAAGGCCGGGGGCGGTTCATTTGGAGCTTCCCGAAGATGTGGCTGCCGAGGATTGTGACGATCAATTATATGAAGTAGTAGGACACCGAAGACCAGATGCAGATGAGCGATCAATTCGCGAAGCTGCAAAAATGATAGAAGCTGCAAAACACCCCCTAATACTGATTGGAGCTGGTGCAAATAGAAAAAATACGAGCAAAGCACTTACTGATTTTGTGAATCAAACGGGAATACCGTTTTTCAATACACAAATGGGAAAAGGAGTGGTAGATGAGAGGCATCCACTTTATCTGGGAACTGCCGCACTATCCGATTATGATTTTTTGCACTGCGCAATTATTGAAGCAGACTTAATTATAAATGTTGGTCATGACGTTATAGAAAAGCCTCCTTTCTTTATGAAAGATGGTGGAACAAAAGTGATACACGTCAATTTTTTTCCTGCTCAAGTTGACGCTGTGTATTTTCCTCAATTGAATGTAGTTGGTGATATCCGTTCTTCCATCGCAAATATTGGCGATCATATTAAAGATAAAAGTAACTGGGATTTTTCTTATTTCAAAAGAATAAAACAAGATGTTGAAGAGCACCTTTCTAAATACGCAAAGGATAGTCGGTTCCCTATGCTACCACAACGATTGGTAGATATAGTACGAGAAGAATTACCAGACGATGGAATTGTTACCTTGGATAATGGAGTATATAAAATTTGGTTCGCGAGAAACTTCAAAAGCTATACTAGAAATTCCCTGTTACTGGATAATGCCTTGGCAACTATGGGTGCTGGACTACCTTCAGCTATGTTAGCGAAGCTGATATACCCCGAAAGGAAAGTAATATCAGTTTGTGGTGACGGGGGCTTCATGATGAATTCTCAGGAACTCGAAACAGCAACTCGATTGGGATTAAACCTAGTTGTGATTATTCTGAATGATAGCTCTTACGGTATGATAAAATGGAAACAGGAAGGTATGGGATTTGAAAACTACGGGCTGGATTATAAAAATCCTGACTTTGTGAAATATGCCGAAAGCTACGGAGCTATGGGTCATCGCCCAACAAGTGATGAAGAGCTAAAGCAAATATTAGCTCTATGCCTGAACAGTGATGGCGTACATGTAATTGATTTAGCAGTTGATTATTCGCTGAATCATTCCATTTTAAATGTTCTGTTAAAAGAGAAAACGTGTATATTATAAATGATTTATTTGATAGAACTATAAAAGATAACCCCCTATGACCAACAACGACATATTACGAAGATTACGATATCTGTTTGACTATACAGACAGCAAGATAATTGAGCTATTCAAACTAGCGGATAGCGATGTGGAGGAAGCAGAACTGAATGACTGGTTCAGAAAAGAAGATGACATCGATTTGGTGGAGATGACTGACAGGGAAATGGCTACTTTCCTCAATGGATTAATCATAGAAAAGCGGGGCAAGAGAGAAGGCCCTCAACCAGAGCCAGAAGACCGACTAAACAATAATATAATCCTTAGGAAGCTGAAAATTGCTCTAGATTTGAAGTCTGATGATATCTTGGATTTGTTTGCTCTTACTGAAAAGAAAGTAAGTCCGCATGAGCTTAGTTCTTTTTTCCGAAGACCGGGGCATAAGTCCTATCAGCCGTTTATGGATCAGTACTTGAGGAACTTTCTGAATGCATTGCAAACGAAAAACAAGAATGAACCAGGAAGTGTTTAGATTGCCATAAAGCTATTTAAACAAACGAGTAGCAACTTTAATTACTCTATTACGTTTTCTAATCTATATTAATTTAATAACTTTTACTGGAATTGAAAGATGAAAAAAATACTTGTGTTCCTTTGCCTATTTGCTACTATTTCTTTTGCTCACGCTCAAGATAATAAAAACTCAAATGCAGACGACGATGAATCGCAATGGCTACAAAATAGAATCGGCCTGTATGGCTCATTCTTTTCTGGCTACGGACTCAGCTATCAGTACCAATTTGATAATGGTCTATCCCTCAGAACTCAGATGTTTGCCTATGGAAGTAACGATGATAACTACTACAGTACAGATGAAATCCAACTTGCACTTGGCCTTGATTTGCAGTACAATCTGAAAAGAACAAAAAACACTCGGTTCTACGTACTAGCAGGGTCATTCGTTGATTATTACGAAACTGGAAATTATTACTACAGCCCATCTTCCAACAGTGAAGATTTTGACGTAGAGCGTTACATCAACGTAGGTGTGGGCTTCGGTATAGAGCTAATGGCTTGGCGCAATGTTGCGTTTGTTATTGAAGGTGGCTACTATGGTAGATTTGGAAACAATACAATTACAGTTTATAGATATGATGATGAGAGGGATATGAATATAAAAGAAAACCAAACGCCTAGGTCATTTGGCTTTGGCGTTGGAGGCGGTATATTTTATGCGTTTTAGAGCTCGTCACTTAGTGAAGTAAGCTTACATTATTAAAAGTAATATAAAAGGTAAAAACAATCAAAGAAAACAACGAAAATACAAATGAATCGCTAACAAGTTCGATACTCAATAAATTTGAAATAACTGAGCTGAACCCAATGCAGTTGGAGGCAGGTAGAAATATTCGGAAAAAGTCGGATGTAGTATTACTATCGCCTACTGGTACTGGTAAAACTCTGGCGTTTCTACTGCCTCTGATAGAAACACTAGACCCAGATAGTACTGAGATTCAAATTCTTATAATTGTGCCTTCGCGTGAGTTGGCTCAACAGCTGTTACAAGTAGCACGTGACATGGGCTCGGGTTTCAAGGTCAATGCAGTATATGGTGGACGTGCTGGCTCACAAGATAAGCTCGATTTGAAGCACCTACCGGCTATTCTAATCGGTACACCCGGACGTATAGCAGATAGGTTTTTCAAAGATACTTACTCACTGGATCATATCAAAACTTTAGTATTAGATGAGTTCGATAAGTCGCTAGAGATGGGCTACGAAGATGATATGCTAGATATAATAGAGTCGCTGCCGAATGTCAAGCAAAGGATACTTACCTCAGCCACAAGAGATAATAAAATACCGAAGTTTGTAGGGTTGCAAAAGCCAGTTTTTATAAACTATGCCGATGAAGGTGTTCCTCAGCTGACTATCAAAACGATACTTGCACCAGACCAAGATAAGTTAAAATCATTGGTGAAAACACTCGATTATATAGGCCCACAACCGGGGATTATCTTCTGTAGTTTCAAAGAAGAGCTATATGGAGTGAGCGAATATTTAGATGATAATGACATTCCGCACGAGTGCTTCCATGGAGATATGGAGCAGCTAGATAGAGAACAAGCACTAATCAAATTCAGAAATGGTACTACTCAGCTCCTGCTAGCAACCGATTTGGCTGCTCGTGGACTAGACATTCCAGAACTTGCGTTTATTCTTCATTATCGTTTGCCTTTGCGTTACAACGAATTTCTACATAGGAACGGACGTACAGCTCGTATGAATAGCGAAGGAGTTGCCTATATACTCCACTGGACTGGCGAAGAGCTACCCGAGTATATACAAGACATAGCACCCGAAGAAGTAATAGTAGGTGACCTGCAACCCTCTAGAGTCCCAGCTCCAGTAAAATGGGTGACTCTATATATAACCGGTGGCAGACGCGAAAAAATATCCAAAGGAGATATAGCTGGTCTATTCATGAAGCAAGGTAAGATTGACAAAGACCAACTAGGAGTTATAGAACTCCAAGAGAATTGCTCTTATGTCAGTGTACATGCAAACATAGCCAACAAAGCAATAGAGAAAACCAATAACACAAGACTAAAGAAAAAGAAAGTAAGGATTAGTTTTGTGTAGTTATAAATAAAGAATTTTGAATTATTACCAATTATTGGTATTTTTGGGTAATTAATTAAAAATATTGGTTTATAAAATGGGAAAAAATACATCCATATCATTAGGTGACTATTTCGATCAATTCGTTCAAACTCAAGTTACAGTTGGTAGATATAAAAATGTTAGTGAAGTAATCAGAGCTGGACTTCGCCTCCTTGAAAATGAGGAAAGCAAAGTAATTGCTCTAAAAAATGCTATACAAGAGGGACTTAACATACCAATAGTTGAAGATTTTGATTTTGAAAAGAACCTTAAAAAGCTAAAATCAGAAAAGAGGAAAAGTTAGGATAAGTGTGGTGTGAGGTTGAAGAAATAATAAATATTAAATATGCCCAAAGAAAGAATGGAGAATGAAAATCAAAGCTATCATAATTTTAATATTTTACTTATCATTTTATACGTGTATTTCTGAAATGAATAAGGATGAAACTTTAACTAACTCCATTTTAGAAAGTGAAGATAATGTGAGCTCTGATTCATTACGCTTATTTACTGTTGATGATTACCCTATTAAAGATGAGATGTTTAACGGTAACTATGAATACAAAAAGAGTGGAGGGGTTATATCCAGTGACAAAGTTTGGTTTAAAAATGAATCACTAAATCAAACAATAGTAATAGAACTTTATACAGATTATCATAGGTTAGTGACTTTTCATTTTAACAATGAGATTCTACCCCAAGAAATAATTAGACGCATGCAATTACATATTGAGGGGGGTGAGTTAGCATCTAATGAACAGAAATATAAATACTTTGATGGATTAATTAAGCAATCAATTGAAATCGACAAAAGTAATTTTATTTCAACTAAAGGTGTTTTTATTGGAATGGATAGAAAGAAAGCAATTGAAATTTATGGAAACCCTGATAAACAAGAATTTATTGATAATTACGAAATACTTGAATGGGAATTTATTGGTGATGTATTTTACGACGATACTATCCAAGATAAAAAGAAAAAAATAGCAATTGACAGTTTTGGACATTCAGTAACAATGTTCTTCAAAAATGATCGACTTGTCGGTCAGATATTATTTAACGATATACCGTAACACTTCTAAACTCACAACAAACCAATGCCCAAAGATAAAATTAAACAAGAAAAAACAAGATTGCACCCTCGGAATAAGAACCGCGAGAGATATGATTTGGCTGCATTATTAGTATCTAATCCCGAATTAGTGAACCACATGAAGCCCAATAAATACGGTGAAGATTCGATTGATTTTGCTGACCCATCAGCAGTGAAATTGCTTAATAAAGCATTGCTAAATCATTATTATGGAATAGCAAATTGGGATTTCCCCGACACTAATCTATGTCCTCCTATACCTGGTAGGGCTGACTACATCCACCACATAGCTGACTTGCTATGCGAAAGCAACTTTGGTAATGTACCAACTGGTGATAAGATAACTTGCTTCGATATTGGTGTAGGGGCTAATTGTATATACCCTATTATCGGGGTTACGGAATATGGTTGGAAGTTCATCGGGTCTGATATTGACCCCAAGTCAATAGAATCTGCTCAAAATATAGTGGATGCTAACCCAACTCTCGAAGGTAAGATTGAGCTAAGATTACAACCTGACAGGAGAGATGTTTTCTACGGTGTAATAGACAAAGAGGAAAGAATAGATTTATGTGTATGTAATCCTCCTTTTCATGCTTCTGCTGAGGAGGCGGAGAAAGGGTCACGGAGAAAAGTCAAGAACCTAACTGGGAAGAAAGTAGAAACTCCTGTACTCAACTTTGCGGGTATTAGCGATGAGTTGATATGCGAGGGTGGCGAGTATAAATTCATACTTAATATGATCAAAGAGAGCCGTAATTATTTGAGAAATTTTTTCTGGTTCTCGACTTTAGTCTCAAAGAAATCGAATGTAAAATCAATATTTGACAAGTTGAAAGACAGTGGTGCAAAAAGCATAAGAACTATCCCTATGGGAACTGGAAATAAATCAAGCCAAGTAATAGCATGGACTTTTCTAACAAAAGATGAACAAAAAGAATGGCGAGAAACGAGATGGGAAGTAATATAATAAAACTTAATAGAGAACAAATGAAAACATATATCAAATATTTTAATGAAATAGGGATTAACGACATCCAACAGGTGGGAGGTAAAAATGCTTCTCTTGGCGAAATGTACCAAAACTTATCGAACAAAGGTGTAGCCGTACCTGATGGTTTTGCCCTTACTTCTGTAGCTTATTGGGATTTCCTCGACCACAACGATTTAAGGAACCAATTAGACACAGTGCTTTCCACACTTGATACTGATAATTTTTCCAACCTACACGAGGTAGGAGAAAAATGCAGACAATTGATGCTTAGCGGTTCGTTCAACAAAGAATTAGAAGGAAAAATAAAGGAAGGGTATGATTATCTTATCGGGCAATATGGTGAAGGTGTTACCTTTGCGGCACGAAGTAGCGCCACGGCAGAGGATCTTCCCAACGCAAGTTTTGCAGGTCAGCAGGAAACTTATTTGAATGTTACTGGTATTGACAATCTCCTTAAAGCCTGCCACCGATGCTATGCCTCCCTTTTTACAGATCGAGCAATCAAATATCGTTCTGATAACGGTTTTGAGCATTCAAAAGTAGCTCTCTCGATAGGTGTACAATTGATGGTTCGTTCAGATATGGCTTGCTCTGGAGTGATGTTTACGCTTGATCCAGATACAGGATTTGAAAAAGTTGTCTTGATAGCTGGTGCTTGGGGACTAGGTGAAAATGTGGTGCAGGGCACTGTAAACACTGATGAGTTTTTGGTGTACAAACCATTTCTTGGTAAAGTGAAGCAAGCTATAATTTCACGCGAGTTAGGCACAAAAGAAAAGACAATGATTTATTCAGAGAAGTCTATAAATGATATTGTAAAACCTGAAGATGCCATTATTAACAAAGATACCCCCATGAGTCAGCAACAGTCCTATATATTGAGCGATGAGGAAGTAATCAAATTGGCAGAATGGGCTATTATAATTGAGCAACATTATAAAAAGCACATGGATATTGAGTGGGCAAAAGATGGGACGAGCGGCAAACTGTTCATTGTCCAAGCTAGGCCCGAAACTGTCCATAGCCAAAAAACAGAAATGATTTCCTTCAAAGAATATACAATTATTGAGAAAGGTAAACTGATATGCCAAGGCATTGGGCTAGGCAACAGTATAGTCACTGGCAGGGCTCGGTTATTGGAATCACCTTCCGAAATGGACAAATTGTTCAAAGGAGAAATACTAGTAACTGGCAGGACTGACCCCGATTGGGATCCCGTACTAAAGAAAGCTGGTGCTATTATCACAGATCAGGGTGGAAGGACTTCACATGCCGCCATAGTGGCACGTGAAGTAGGAGCTACAGCCATAGTGGGTACTGGAAATGCCACAAAGCTCATTAAAGATGGGCAGATTATTACTGTTTCCACTGCAGAAGGAAATACAGGTTTTATCTATGAAGGGGAAGCTAGCTGGGAAGAAAAGGAAATAGACCTTTCCCAAGTAGAAATACCCAAAACAGATGTGATGCTAATTCTGGGCCACCCAGAACAAGCATTCAAATACTCCTCACTCCCTAATAGTGGCATTGGACTTATGCGTATGGAGTTCATTATCAATAACTCGATTCGGGTACATCCCATGGCACTTCGTCATTTTGAAAAAATCTTGGATAAAGATGTGCGACTGGAAATAGAAGAACTAACTCACCATTACCCAGATAAGCAGGATTACTTCATTCATCGTCTAGCAGAGTCAATTGCGACTATTGCAGCTGCATTCCACCCTAAGGATGTGATTGTGCGAATGAGTGATTTCAAATCTAACGAATATGCAAATCTGCTAGGTGGACGCGATTTTGAACCCAAGGAAGAAAACCCAATGATTGGTTTCCGTGGTGCATCCCGCTACTATCACCCACTATACCGTGAAGCTTTTGAAATGGAATGCAAAGCCATAAAGTTAGTTAGGGAAGATATGGGATTTACGAATGTTAAAGTTATGATTCCATTTGTTAGGAATGTTGCAGAAGCCCAAAAAGTAATCTCCATAATGGAAAGTCAAGGTCTAAAAAGAGGGCAAAACGGTCTGGAACTATATATGATGGTTGAAATACCGAGTAATGCATTATTGGCTGAGGAATTTGCCAAATATTTTGATGGCTTTTCCATCGGCTCCAATGACCTTACACAGCTCACTTTGGGTGCCGACCGTGACTCCGAATTGCTGAGTGAAGTTTTTACCCCATTCGACCCTGCTGTTATGCAATTAATTAAAATGTCGATAGAAAAGGCAAATGCACTTGGTGTAAAGATTGGCCTATGCGGCCAAGCCCCAAGTGACTATCCTGAATATGCAAAATTTTTAGTTGACTGTGGGATAGACAGTATTTCTTTTAATCCCGACGCATTATTAAAAGGTATAGAGAATATAGTGAAAGCTGAAAAGTCTTTCCGTGGATAATCATAAAGTACAAGCGACGTTAGTCTCAAAGAAATCGAATGTAAAAATCAATATTTGACAAGTTGAAAGACAGTGGAGCAAAAAGCATAAGAACTATCCCTATGGGAACTGGAAATAAGTCGAGCCAGGTTATAGCTTGGACTTTCCTTACCAAAGAAGAACAAGAAGAGTGGCGAGATAGTAGGTAGATATAGAAATAATGCATAATTTCACCCCAAAATTCCTTATTTCGCACTTTTTTGCATTTTAAGCACTTTTAAAAACTCTTATTTCGTATATTTGTACAAAATAAGGTTTATTATGTTAAAAAATATATCTAAAATACAAGTATTAGACAGAATAAGATTTGAAAATCCTTGGTGGATAGATGGTCATATAGAGGGCGACTATAATGATATGTCCAGAAGATTGTACTTTGATTTATTCAAACTATTGGTCTATGAGAAAGAAATCCGAAGAGCAGTAGTGCTTATGGGGCCACGAAGAGTTGGAAAAACGGTTATGCTTTTCCATCTCATAGAAGATATGATACAAAATGGCATAAACCCCAAGAAGATAATATTTATAACAATTGAAAATCCAATCTACAATAACATATCGTTAGAAAAATTATTTGAATATGCTAAAGAAGCAACTGGCTTAACTGATAAGTCAGATTGGTATGTTATATATGATGAAATTCAGTATTGCAAAGATTGGGAACTGCATCTGAAAACTCTTGTAGATAGCTTTAGAAAAGATAAGTTTATTGTTTCTGGATCAGCAGCAGCCGCATTGAAGTTTGCAAGCAACGAAAGTGGTGCAGGCAGATTTACTGATTTTCTGTTGCCTCCTCTAACTTTCAATGAGTACATATCTCTGAAAGGGCTAGATAGATTGATGATGAATACGGAGTTAATCTGGAAAGGAGAAAAAACCACTTTCTATACCTCTGTGTATTTGGATGAGCTAAATAGACACTTTATAGATTATATTAATTTTGGTGGTTATCCAGAAGTTATTTTCTCAAAGCAGATACAATCTAATCCTGGTAGGTATATAAGGCACGATATAGTAGATAAAGTTCTGCTTAGGGATTTACCTAGTATATATGGTATAAGCGACACTAGGGAGCTGAATTCTCTGTTCACGACTATCGCATTCAACAGTGGGAGTGAGTTTTCTTTAGAGTCTTTGAGTAAGCAATCTCAAGTACCAAAAACGACATTGAAAAAGTACATAGAATATTTGGAAGCGGCGTACCTAATAAAGCTGATTAGAAGAATAGACCAAAGTGGGAAAAAGTTCAAAAGGGATAATTTCTTTAAGTTATATCTTACTAATCCATCTTTAAGAAGTGCTCTTTTCTCTCCTATCACAAGTACAGATGATATGATTGGTAATATGGTAGAGACGGCTATCTATTCACAATGGATGCACCGTGACAGGTTCACTCCATGGTATGCCAGATGGTCGAATGGTGAGGTAGATATGGTTGGGCTGAACGAGACAAACCTAAAGCCGCTTTGGGCATTAGAAATAAAATGGTCTAACCGTTTTTATAATAAGCCGAAAGAATTGAAAAGTCTATATAAGTTTTGCACCCAAAGTAAATTGAATAATCCTATTGTTACTACTATAGATTTAGAGGGCACTAAAACGTATGAAGGTTTGAATATACAGTATATACCAGCTGCCGCTTACGCATATACAGTTGGTAGAAATACATTAGAGAGCAGAAAGAATGCCTAGTGAAATCACAAAATGTGATATAAGAAATAAATACGCACTAATAAACCTTATTTCACACTTTTTTGCATTTTAAACACTTTTGAAAGTGCTTATTTTATATTTTTAGTTAATATAAGTATATTAATCCATACTTATTTGTCAAAAATAAAAAATTATACCCATGAAAAATAAATCAACATACATAAATCTAATAGCAGTAATTTTCCTCATCTCAGTTGGAATAGCCAATGGGAAAGACACATACATCCGCAGCGATGCTAACAAACCAGAAATACTTACCTATACTTTTACTGGTGGGTCGTTTGTCAGTTATGGCTGTGCTGGTCAAGACCCAACGTATTTTGTTATGGGAAGTGGTAAGAAAACTATTACTGTGAACTTCACCGAACCTCAGACCAATCCTTCATTCCGTGTTTGGGGATTGAATGATGATGATTCGGTTGCAGTATTTGTAAACGAAGAACCTTATCCTCTTCACTCCAAAACAGCATCGTATGACAAGAAGGTAATCTGCAAAGAAGTAAGCCAAGATCCAGGTCCCGAGGGCGTTAAGTTTGCTTCTGGTTTACTTGTTGGGGCTATTAGCAATGATATTGGGAACTACTCTTATCAGAATATTACTTTACGTAGAGCTGACATTACTTCCATAACTATAGTAGGCCTTAGCGGAAGAGGTTGGGGTTTTGCTGGTGTTACTATTTCGGATGGCGATGAGGGGCAGTCAGCTCCGAGAAGATAGGAAAGCAAGGGAATTGGATATAAAAAAACCCCGCCAAAAAAATAGGCAGGGTTGTAAAAAAACTGGTATATTTTATAAAGCGTTTACTTTTTCAGTAAATCACGGATTTCTGTTAGCAATTGCTCTTCTTTCGTAGGTGCAGGAGGAGGGGCATCTACCGCCACTTCTTCTTTCTTTCTACGCATATTCATAAACAAACGAATCATCATGAATATAGCAAAAGCTATTATTAGAAAATCAACAGTAGTTTGAATGAAATTACCATAATAAATAGCAACTTCTGGAACAGCTGCAATTGCAGCACCCGCTGCATCAGTTGATTCTGCTACTCCGTCTTTCAGTACCATCTTCAAATCTATGAATGATACTCCACCCATTAGCATACCAAGTGGTGGCATTATCACATCATTAACCAATGATGTAACTATCTTACCAAATGCACCACCTATGATGATACCTACTGCCATATCTATGACATTACCTTTCATCACAAACGCTTTAAAATCGTTAAGCATACACCCTCTCTAATAATTAGACAAAATAAGTTGCTTACAATATAATAAATATTTTCTTAAAAAGCTGTAGCTTTTAAACATTTATTAAAATTTTTCTCTAATAATGGCATATTTGATTGCAATGGTTCTAATACTTTACCATCTATTGTGAAAAAGGATTCCGCACTCATTTCTACCTTGATAGAGCGTTTGATATTATAATATAATCTTGTTTCTGGACTGAATATAGCACCTATCTTTCCTTCGTATTTAGAATTAAGATTAAAACTATAAAATTTTCCATTTTTTCTATAGTATCCTTCGACAATTAAAGAATATCTGTCAGGTGTTTTGAATTCATTAAACCTAGAACTATCTCTATAATCTTTTATGAATTGATCATCTAATTTGTCTAGTGTGAACTCTATTTTCCCATAATCTTCTGAGTATAATATCATTTCCCTCATATCTATTCTATTCCAATCAGGAAATTCGGTATCATGTAATACTTTTGAAGTATAAAAATTTGCAGGATTTTTTCTATTCGGTACAGGAATACGATAGAAAAGTTGATTAGAATCGGATATAAATTTATAGTTTAATAAAACTATATTATCTATTCCTGTTTCTGCATCATTAACTATATAAGTATCTGAATTAACTACATTTACAACTCTATAGGAAATAGAATCAACGAACTTATCTGGTAGGACGGGGTCATCGTCACAAGAGAATAGAAATAAGCTAATTAGTATAATACCGATTACTTTCATTATAAATAGATTTACGGGTTTGTTACAGAATTAAATTTAATATAGTAATTGGAGTTGAGAAATTATAAAAAATGTAGGGTTTAATTCTCCTAAAATTGTGTTAATTTTGTTAATAATATAAATCAAATACACTTAAACAAGATAATCATGATAGATATAAATATACTTAGAGAAAATCCAGAGTTGGTAAAGCAATCAGCAGAAAACAAAAATGCTAAGGTTGATATAGACAAAGCTCTGGAATTGGATGAGATTAGAAGAAAAATAATAGTAGAAGTAGAAAACCTGAAAGCTCTTAGAAACAAGGCGACTCAAGAGATAGCAGAAGCAAAGAAAAACAAAGAAGACGCACAATCAAAAATAAATGAAATGCGTGGAGTTTCTACTAAGATAAAAGAATTAGATTCGGAATTATCAGAAGTAGAAGCTGATTTTAATGAGATATTACTTCAAATTCCAAATATACATGATGAATCTGTTCCAGTTGGTAAAACTGAAAATGAAAATATAATAACTAAAACAGTTGGTGAAACTACCACTGAAAAGAAACCTGATCATATAGAAATAGCAAAACGTTTGGGAATATTAGATTTCGAGCGTGGAGCAAAAGTCTCAGGTAGTGGTTTTGCATTCTACACAGGTAAAGGTGCTGCACTTGAAAGAGCTTTGATTAACTTCTTTTTAGATGAAAATACATCACGCGGTTATTACGAAATGATGACTCCATTTATGGTAAACGAAGAGTCAATGCGTGGAACAGGACAGTTACCAAAGATGGCAGAGGATATGTACCACATGCAAGAGGATAATATGTATATGATTCCTACTGCAGAAGTGCCATTAACCAATTTTCATCGTGACGATATGATACCATATAGTGAGTTAAACAAACAGATATGCGGTTATTCGCCGTGTTTCCGTAGAGAGGCGGGCTCGTATGGGAAAGACGTCAGAGGATTCCTTAGAGTGCACCAATTCAACAAAGTTGAGTTAGTCAAATTCACAAAACCAGAAGATAGTTGGACTGAATTGGATAAAATGATTGTTGACGTAGAGAATTTACTTTCTAAACTAGGGTTTACTTATAGATTGAATCAACTATGTACAGGCGATACAAGCTTTGCTTCAGCTAAAACTATAGATTTAGAGGTATGGTCAGAAGGGGAGCAAAACTGGTTAGAAGTATCTAGCTGTTCCAATTTCGTTGACTTCCAAGCTCGTAGAGCAAACATCAGATTCAAACGAACTGCAGATAGCAAACCTGAATTCGTCCATACATTGAACGGATCAGCTTTAGCTACTCCAAGAATCTTAGTTGCCTTGATAGAAAAGTATTATGATGGAGAGAAAATAAATATACCAGAATGCCTTCATCCGTACTTAAGGTTTAAGACAATCTAGATTGTTTATTATATAATAATGTTCTTTTTTTTAAATATAAATCTAATAACTTTAATAAGGCGGTGGAAAAGGTGTAAACTTTTTTGTTGCTTCGTATTTTAATCTAGTAATTTCATAAGTTTGGATATAGCCAAAAAGTACAAAAAAGGTTGTAGATAATTCTGTATAAAAAAGTGGAAATGTTGGATTAATGTTGACAAACACGATGCAAATTTATTTACCCATATTTATTCCACATTGAGTTAAAATTGTGGATAGGTGAAATCCACAGAAATATGCATCTATGTTGACAAAGAAATGGTTTTGTGTTTAAAATTTAGTAAGTTATAGTTTATCAATTAATTGAATAAAAATAGTATGAAAATAGCATTAGCTTCAGATCACGCTGGCTTTGAGTTAAAGGAAATATTAATTAAAGAGCTAGAAGAAAAAGGACACAATGTATCCGATTACGGTACATATAGTAATGAATCAATAGATTATGCTGATTTCGCTTATGTAGCAGCCAGATCTGTAGCCGAACACAACTATAACTTCGGTATTATTATCTGTGGTTCGGGAGTCGGAGTGTCTATAACAGCAAACAAAGTAAATGGTATAAGAGCAGCTAATTGTTGCAATAATGAAATTGCTGCCTTAGCAAGACAACATAATGACGCTAATATACTTTGCCTTGGCGCTAGGTTTGTGACAGTAGAAGATGCTATAGAAATGGTAGATACTTTTATGAATACAAAGTTCGAAGGTGGTCGCCACCAAAGGAGAATAGAAAAAATCCACGATTTGACTGGGTGTTAGATTGAATAAAGCTTGTAATATATTATATAATAATATAATATTGGGCTAACCATTAGATTTTGAAAGTTTACCTTGACAGAGCAGTAGTTTCATTTAGATTAACTAAATAAGAGAGAAAATAAAGATGATTAATATTAGAAGAATTCAAGCACTATTATTTGTGATTATATTAACATTTCCAATTCTTCTTTTTGGTCAAAAAGATACTGTAGGTTTAAAGAAAGATTCTTTAAAAATCCTAGACTCCGTAAATACTAACCTTTTAAAAGAATACCAATTAAAAATTGTAGAGAGTCAACAACAAAAAATCCAAGATTCGATAAGAAGAGCCGAATTAGAAACTAAGATAAACCAACTCAAAACTACTGATAATCTGAAGAAAGAGGAATTACAACAGCAATTATCTGATTTAGCCCAAAAAGAGAATAAAAGATTAGAGCTTAAAAAAGCAAGAATTGATTCGTTAAGGGTTCATGCTAAATCTTTTCCTGTTCTTGGATTATTTAACGATACACTGTTTTCTATCTATAGTAAACTAGGTAGTTTTTCAGCATCTGAGAGAGCTACTGCTATTACTAATAGAATTGAAAAATTATCTAAAAGCACTTTCGTAAAATTAGATTTACAAGTTATAGAATCTGAGTCTACTTATGATATAGTTAGTGGTGAGAATATATTAGTTAGTATTTCAGAAAATGATGCTATATGGGAAAATAAGTCGAATAAAGCTTTAGCTATTGAATATGAGAAAATAATTACGGCCGAAATTGTTAGATATAAGGATGAAACTAGTGTATCGGTTTTGCTAAAAGAAATTGGTTCAGCTGCTTTGGTTATATTCGTGTTAATAGTACTACTATACTATGTAAAAAAGTTATTTAATTGGACTGATAGCAAGATAAATGATCCAGATGGTCTTAGGATTAATGATATAAGAATTAAAAACTATACTTTATTTGATTCCAATAAAATAATAGCAATAATTGCTTCATTGAATAAGCTAGTAAAATGGTTCATCTATCTAATGTTGATATATATATCACTACCAATTATATTTGGATTTTTCCCTTGGACCCAAGGTTTTGCTCAAACACTTTTCGGATATGTTCTAAACCCAGTCAAGAAGATTTTAACAGAATTTTGGAACTATTTGCCGAGTTTATTTACAATAATAGTTATTTTTATAGTTTTTAGGTTTGTGTTAAAAGCAATGCTTTATTTTAAGACAGAAGTTGAATTAGGTAATCTAAAATTGTCGGGTTTTTATCCAGATTGGGCAAATCCTACCTTTCAGATATTAAAAGTTGTACTTTATGCTTTTATGTTTGTCTTAATCTTCCCCTACCTGCCTGGAAGTGATTCACCTGTATTCCAAGGTGTATCAGTATTCTTAGGTTTTCTATTTACATTTGGCTCGGCAGGATCACTATCTAATATTATAGCGGGAATAGTATTGACTTATATGCGACTATTTAGAATAGGCGATAGGGTAAAAATCGGGGATGTAGTTGGCGATGTAGTGGAAAAATCACTATTAGTTACTAGAGTCAAAACTATAAAAAATGAAATTATTTCTATCCCGAATGCAACTGTAATGAGTAATCATACAACAAATTACAGTTTTGAAGCTGAAAGTGGCAATGGTTTGATTCTACATTCAACAGTTACTATAGGTTACGATGTACCTTGGAAAGAAATGCATAATGCATTGATAAATGCTGCTAAAAGAACAGAATTTATCTTGGAAAAACCAGAACCATTTGTTTTACAAACAAGTCTAGATGACTTTTATGTATCATACCAAATAAATGCCTATACTAGGGAATATGCTAAACAAGCAACCATTTATTCAGATCTTCATCAGAATATCCAGGATTGCTGTAATGAAGCTGGGATTGAGATTCTTTCACCACACTACCGTGCCGCTCGTGATGGAAATATGGTTACGATACCAACTCAGTACTTGAAGAAAGACTATAAACCACCTACATTTAATATTAGAACTTATAAAGACGATGAGAATGAAAAACCTACTTGAGCTAGTTTGACTCGTCTTCAATGAAATGAAAAAAAAAAGAGAATTATTATGAAATTAAAACAGTTAATAGACAATCTTGATTATTCTGAAGTGATTGGAAATATTGATATTACAATTAATAACATCCAGTTCGATAGTCGGAAAATAGAGGACGGAGACGTGTTCGTCGCTGTAAGGGGCATTGAATCGGACGGTCACGATTACATAGAGTCTGCTGTTAGCTTTGGAGCAAAAGTGGTAGTCTGCGAAGAGTCGCCAAATATCCGCTATGATAATGTTACTTTCATAATAGTCGATAAAGCAAGAAAAGCTTTAGCTAGAATAAGTGCTAACTACTACGGAAATCCTTCGAGTGAATTGAGAATAGTAGGAGTAACAGGAACTAATGGTAAAACTACAGTTACTTTTCTTATAAGTGAATTGCTTCGTAAATTGGGACACAAGACTGCTATAATTGGCACTACTGGTATATATATAGGTGACGAAAAGCTAGATGCTACTCATACAACCCCCGATCCGATTAGTATGAATAAAGTTCTTCGTGAAGTAGTAGAAAAAGGAATCGGATATGTTGTGATGGAAGTTTCATCTCACGCTTTGGAACAAAACAGAGCCGATTATATTGACTTCGATCTAGCAATATTCACTAATATAACTCACGATCATTTAGATTATCACAGAACATTCGAGGCATATTCGGAAGCGAAAAAATTGTTATTCGATAATCTGAAAAGTACAGCTTTCGCTGTTGTGAACGTAGATGACGCTGGATTCAAAGAAATGATAAGCGATACAGAAGCCAAAGTCACTAAAGTTGGCTGGGATACCGCTGCCGATTATCAAATAATGGACGAGGAATTCGACCATACGGGTAGTTCATTTGTTATAGAAGAAGGTGATACTAATCACAAAATCCACTCACCTTTGGTAGCTCAATTCAACATAGTTAATCTATCACTATCACTAGTAGCAGTGGCTAAGCTGTGCAATGTAGAGTTAAGTTCATTGATAACAGATTTATCATATATCTCATCTGCCCCAGGTAGAATGGAGCGAGTACCGCTAAGCAATGGTGCAATAGCTATCATCGATTACGCACACACTCCTGATGCACTAGAGAAAGCAGGTAAAGCGTGCAAAGAGTTGATAGTAGATGATGCTAGACTAATTACAGTATTCGGATGTGGTGGAGATAGAGACAAAACCAAGCGTCCACTTATGGCTGCCGCTGCAGAGAAATATGCCGATAGGGTAATTGTCACAGACGATAACCCCCGAACAGAAGCAAGAGATAAGATATTCGCAGATATAGAAAAGGGACTTACAAACCCCGGTAGATATCTGATAATAAAGGATAGAGCCGAAGCAATAAAAGAAGCAGTTCGTATATCTAACTCAGGTGACGTAATTCTAATAGCAGGAAAAGGCCACGAAGACTATCAGATAATCGGTACACAGAAAGTACACTTCAACGATAAGGAAGTGGTGCTGAGTGTAGAGCATTGAATTGTTAGAAACGTTATTCTATGTATTAAAACAACTCGTAGAGACGTATTGCATACGTCTCAAATTCCCATAATTCCTTGTCTCCACGTCACTCAGAACGAAACGAAGTGGAGTGAAGAGTCTAGGTGAACTGCAGAGCAGTTCAATATTAGTAGCCATAATTTACCACCCCGTCCACGCCTAGGGCGTGGCCACCCATCAAGAGGGGAATTTTCAAGATTATTTGTTCTAAGAATCGTAGAGACGTATTGCATACGTCTTCAAATCCCCCAAACCCCCTTTAACGTTTTACAAAACAGGGGGCTTCTGGCTGGTTATCACTTGAGCGAAGCCGAAGTACGGCCGCCCACTCAGGCAGCCGATTGTAATTTTTGTGGTTTGGGGTTATTGTTTATAGTACATTAATGTATCAAACATTACGTTCGAGTCAGATGATACTTTTGGTATCGAAATAACTTCTGTAAAACCAGAATTCTCTTTTGTACCTGATCTTTTAGTTATTTCAAGAATATATCTATATTGATTTAATTTTGAATTTTTAAATATTCTACGTTCTAACAATGGACTACCACCATTTGACCTTACTTCAAAGAGTATTAAACTCCTTGTTGAAAAATCCAAGTCTATATAATCTGTATCTTCATTGCAATACGGCATTTCGTAACCCATATCTAGTGATTTAGATTCTTTATAAAGTTCTTTATATTCTTCTGCCGTTCTACTAATTTCGCCCATCTCAAAAACATCCAGCCAGATACAAGGCAATTCTAAAGTATCTATATCAGTAACTTCTACCCAATCAGGATTACTCTCAAGTTCTGCTATTGTGTATTTCTGTTGTGTTATCAACTTGTTTTCAGTTGGTGATTCTTCTTTGCACCCAACAAATGCGATTATAGCTAGTGCTATGATTATGTTTTTCATACTAGAACCTCAAAAAAAATTATAAAAATGTTTAAATGCTAAATAAATAGAACCTTGAACAGAAGAAAAGTTACAACTTGGATTTAATTTCTGTTATTCTATTGTTCTTCGTATTACAATTATAATCAATCATAAATACATAAACTGAAGTAAATATTCAGTTCTTGCAATGAAAGTTTATCATTTCCCCTCATTTGTTAGATTTTATCAACCAATAATATTAGATTTAATCAAAATAAGAATTCATTTTATTTTTTTTTTGTAAAAGTTGAATATCTACTTCAGTTTTCTAATCTTGTTACATTTAATTTTGATTTGAGATGGAAAGTAATTCTTCAGAAGAGTTAAAGAGATTTAAAAAGATTTTCTTATCTACCGCATTAGACAAGGTGAAATTTGCTGAATTATTCGGCATATCACCTACTATGATTAACAATTATCTCAGCGGAGTTGCCGATCTACAAAAGCTAAGTCGCCGATTAGTACAGATGGGCTTCAGTTCGGATTGGCTCTATTCTGGTTTTGGTGATATGCATAATCAGGCAGTTAAAACATTTGACCCAGCGTTAGAAAATGAATTAAATATAGATGAGATGAACGAAAGAATAAACGAATGGATAAATAAAGCATTTATCTCTCCAATTGATTTCGAAAATGAAACTAGCTTAGAATATTCATTGATTAGCGATTCATTAGCTAATTCAAAACTATTACCATATAGTACAATCAAGAAACTAAAGTCTAATGGGTTAAGCTATGAATGGGCAATAACAGGAAGTGGGTTTATGTTTGCAGAAAACAGAAACGGTAAAAAACTAAAACATCGATATATAACTCAGTATAAAGGTAAACAATGAAAAAGATATTTATTCTAATATTTATATTATCGATAACTTCATTAGATGCTAATGAATATATTGATAAAGCGTTTGTATCATTCCAGAATAAGGATTATAATTCTGCAATAACTCAATTGAAAAGCTGTGAAGGAGTTATACTCAATGGAAGTTCAGACGAGGATATTATAAAATATTATTATGGGGTAGGTCGAAGTTATTTAGAATTAGATGAAATTGATTCTGCTTTTAAATATCAATTAATCTCTTATAACTTAAAAAAATCCTTAAGAATTGAGGAGAATTTAAACTTATCATTAAATGACTTAGGGATTATTTATAACAAGATTGGATTACCTCATAAGTCGATTTTCTTTTTAAATAATGCTATAATTCTGAATAAAAAGCTAGGTAAAAAAAATCTGTTGTATTACAATTATTTGAATTTGGGCGTTACATATAATGATTTGAATTTTAAAGATAGTACAAAAAAATATTATCTATTAGCAAAAGAATTATCATACACAGTTGACGAGCTTGGGAAGTCCAAGCTTTACAATAATCTTGCAGTCTTATATCAAGATTATGGTGATTTCGAAAAAGCAATTAAATACTCTAAAAATGCGATTAACACAAATGACCAAAATCAATTAGAAAGTTTAAAATGGTTAACAAACTTAGAACTTACATATTTGTATCAAGGTGCTGAACCTACAGATAATAATATACTTGACTATTATGAGAAGGCAACGAATAGAGATGCTCAGTACTATATTTCAGATGCTCTTTTCAAATTAAGCCTATTTAATATCTCAAATAATGAATTATCATTTGCTTATATTAAGGAGTCAATAGACGGATTCAATAAACTTAAAAATTATGTTGGAGCTCTCTCTGTTTTGAGAGAATATAAGAAGCTTTCTGAATCAAAAGGTATAGTAAATCCAGAATTGTTGACAATAGAGAATCAGCTTTTAGTTGCTAATACTAACCGTATAGCTCAAGAATACGGCAATGAGATGAGGATAAATCAGGAGTCAGAAGTATTAATCAATAATCTTCAGAAAGAAATTTACTATGCTAATATTGGATTCTACGGATTGTTATTTATTATTCTATTTCTAATTTCTTTTATTGCAATTACTATCTACGCTATTAGAAAATACAACCTTGTCAATAAGTTCATCGAATTAATTAGGAATACAAATAACCATAACTTAGAAGGTACTAATAACGCTAAATCAGACTTAGGGAAGTTAACCTATATGTTAGACCAAAGATTGAAATATAAGGGCAACGAGCAGGTATATTCTACATTAGATAACATAATAAATAATGTCAACAATATAGATACAACTTTTATTTCATCATCAAATAAGGAGGCGGAAATTCAACTCCTCACCCGCGAAAAGATTGCAGAGTAATTTACAACCCACAAAAAAAATGGCTGCCCTCACAGGCAGCCATTCGCAAATTGAAATAGAATAAGACTATATTTTATTTCTTTGCACCTTCTTGACAAGTCTTAGTTACTTCCACAGATATACGTCTGTTTTGTTTTCTAATAGCTTCTAACTCGTCAGCAGGCATTTTCTTCAGAGCAGCACCAGTTGGTTCTTTCACCTTAGGTTCTCTTTCGCCGTAGCCAAGGAAGCCAGATATTGCAGTTGGTTTTACACCTTGCTCTATCAACCATTCTTTTACTTTCTTAGCTCTTTTCTCTGATAGCTTCTGATTGTAATCATCAGCACCTTCCGCAGAAGCGTGTCCACCGATTAGTATTTCTAATCCTTCGCATTGTTGTACGTAGCTCAGTAGAGTAGCTAAGTTACGCGAAGTACCAGGGTAATCGTAGTTGAACTTGTCAGTATCTACTATGAATAGTATGTCTGGGAAGTCAACTTTAGTACCGATTTTTGGTGCTTGTGGGCAACCGTTTTCGCCTTCTTCAGTGCTTGGCTTACCTTTCACTAATGGGCAATCATCATCCGCGTCGTTCACAGTATCACCATCAGTATCTGGGTTGTTCGGGTCAGTGTTAGTCTTGTTTACCTCTACTCCGTCTGATAGAGTATCGCCATCAGTATCTGCTTTGTTCGGATTAGTTTGATATTTGTTGACTTCTTCGCCGTCAGCTAGACCGTCACCATCTGTGTCTTTTTCTAATGGATTAGTTTTGTGTTTTAGCACTTCATCACCATCAGTCAAGCCATCTGAATCGCTATCTTTGTTAGATGGGTCAGTTTTGTATTTGTTTACTTCGTCACCATCTTTCAGGCCATCTTTATCTGAATCATCACTAACTGGGTTAGTTTTGTATTTTTTCACTTCGTCGCCATCAGTTAGACCATCACCATCTGTATCCATTTTAGTTGGATTTGATGAATGAGTGTTCACTTCGTCACCGTCTAATAGACCATCACCATCTGTATCGGGCTTAGTCGGGTCAGTTTTATGTGTAGATACTTCCAATCCGTCATTAAGACCGTCTTGGTCACTGTCAGCTTGTGCAGGATTAGTTTTATATTTATTTACTTCGTCACCATCTTCTAATCCATCTTTGTCCGAATCTTTGATTTTTGGACTAGAACCATAAGTTTGAACTTCGTCGCCATCAGAAAGTCCGTCACCGTCAGTGTCAGAAGTAAGTGGATTAGTCTCGTACTTGTTAACTTCTTCGCCGTCTAGTAAGCCATCACCATCCGAATCAGGGTTGTTCGGGTCAGTTTTACGTGCTATTTCTTGTCCGTCAGTCAGACCATCAGAATCGCCATCTGCTTTAGTTGGATCAGTTTTAGTTTCCATTACTTCTTTGAAATCATCTAGACCATCTTCATCTGTATCTTGTTTCAGAGGATTAGTATGGTGAGTTAGGTATTCTTCACCATCTAAAAGGCCGTCACCGTCTGTATCAGGAATATTGGGGTCAGTGCCTAGTTCTTTTTCTTTACTATTTGTCAGACCATCTTTATCATAGTCAGCGTCGCCTAATATGTAGTAAGAGAAACCTACACCAAACGTCATGAATGCATCATTTGCATCACCGGCATTAGCATCTTCTACAGTGCTCACATCGTCAAGGTAATCTGTTCCAGTGAATCGGAAAGTAGCACGACCGTTGAACACTAGATTGTCAGATAAATACATTTCATAACCGAACCCAACTGGGAATACCACTTGATTTTTGTCATATACACTGTTAAGGTTATTAGGCAAAGGGCCTGCAAAACCAGTATTTCCTGAGCGTGGTTCGAAATTCATTAGTCCGACACCACCGAATAGATAAGGTACGAATTTCTCATAAGCAAAGAAGTTGTAAGTCAAATACATCTCATAAGTATTGACACGAACTGAGTTCTTATCTTGAATTGCTATACCTGTATTTGGGTACATATCACCTTGTTTCGCATCTTGTCCGAAGTAATCCGGATACATGCCAATTGCTGTTGCATCGGTTTTATATCTGATATTAGATATACCAACTGTTGCTTGTATAGAAAGTTGGGAAAAGATATTGTACCTTAGAAATGCATCGCCACCAAACCATAGTTGGTTGTCAGTAAATTCACCCCAATACTTAACAGCTCCACCATTGATACCAAATGCCATACGACCGCCTTCACTTTGTGAAGTAGCATTGTTAGTTGATAATGTGAGTGTCAGAATCGACAGAATCAAAACACGAATAAAGGGCTTCATAGCACCTCCGATTTTATTAGAAATAATTATAGTCTTATATTTTTTATTTGCTGAGTTCTATTTTGATATCTGAGTAAGAATAAAGCCTTTCTTACTTAGCATATTACATATACGATATTGAAGATAAATCGGATTTTTTAGATATGAGTTTTTCTAAATTTTTCTTTTATAATGTTCTAAAGGCATATTTGAGAAAGTAATATACGCAATAAAAACTTAGTATATGATTTATATTTACTTATAACAAATAATAAATGGGAATTCGGAAGCTTAGACCTTTACTTTCGGCTGCTTCTTTTTGATAACAGCCAATATAGCTCCGAACACAACTAGAACAGCACCAACAAAGCCAAGTATGCTAATAATAGTTGTTTCGATTATCGTAACTTCGAGATAAGCCATAACTGTGAGAGTAGTTATTGTGATAATAGGATTGAGGGTGATGATAATACTTACCTTAGATGCCTGCAGATACTTGAATGCCTCGCCCAAACTACCGTAAGCAATAAGTGTATTCAGCCCTAAGAATATAACTAAAATCCACATCTCAAACGATAAACCAGCTAGTGCTTGGAAATCAGCAAACCATACAAACATCATAACAGGAATAAGGTATATAATCATATTCAGTTGTTGAGCAGAGTGAGTAGCAACTAATTTCTTCTGAATTGCTGCATAAACTACCCATATAGCAGCACCAAATAAAGTATAGGCAACACCTAGATCATAAGTCTCTAGATTGGTAGAAATACCCGCTATACTCTCGCTATAGAATAATAGAAAACCAACTGTAACAATACCCAATCCTAACATTTGCTGTTTGTTCAATCGCTCTTTGAATACAAATATACCCACCAGAACAAGCATTACCTGAGCCGTCTGTATCAATATCTGAGCGGTAGCCGGACCAGCATGCTCTACGCCTCTCATATAGCCAATATAATTGAACCCAAGTGAAAGCCCGGCAACAATTAGTAGCGGTGGCATTTTTCGATATATTTTAAATTCAGATGGCCTTTTGAAAGCAAGCCAAATAGACAAAAACGAGAATGCAACCACGAATCGCATCCAGATAATAGTCATAGAGTCCAGCTCTTTGAGAGCTATTTTCAAGAAGATACCGAGGAAGCCCCAAAACAAAGCCGTAGTAGCTGCGAATAAGATTCCTTTGGTAGTATTGTCTAATTTGCTAAAAATATTGTGAGTCCAGCCAGAGATAAAATTTAATTTATGCAATCTTTTTGATAAACTTTGAGTAAATTTATCAATTGATAACAAATACATAATAAGAAAAGCAATGGAAGAGTTAATAGTATGGATAGTATTTGGTCTGCTAGTCGGCTTTCTCTATGCCTTTATCAAGGACAAACGCAAGAAGAAGTGATGTGCTATGCGGAGATGTCATAACTAACCACGTCACTTGAGAGGATGCAAAGCATCCGAAGAGTCTAGGAGAACTCCGTAGGAGTTCAATAGTAATGGGACTAAAGTCCAAAGTGGGTTTGGGTTTGTCTGCAATCCGTTGACTAAAGCCAACGGCAATACACTTGGCTATTCTTATTCCTTCGTTGTCAGCCACCTCCGCCGGCGGAGGACAATCAGGGCAATACAACGAATCGTGCACTGAATCACAGAATTTAATTGGACTTCTAATGAGGCGTCTAATTTCTGTTTACTTTGAATACAAACTCCTCACGCTCACTGAATACTCTGAGTATGTACTGACCATTTGCAAGAGTAGAAATATCAAGATTAATAGAGCTTGCGTTTATATTAAGATGACCTAACTCTGCGCTTTGAACTATCTGTCCAGATGTTGATATTATCTCATATTGGAAAGTTGAGGAATAAACATTTGCCAAACTGATATTAATATTACCAGTAGTTGGGTTGGGATAAAGAATGTTGTTATCAGGATTTTCAGTATTTACACTTGTTAAAAAATCAATTACATCTAATCTTGATAATTTATGATTCTGTAATGTAATAAATTCTCTTAATAGAACTGTTTCAAATCCATCACAAAGTGAGAAAGAGAAAGATTTTCCTGCAAAAGGTTTAATAATAGTTGAGTTTTCTTTGCTGAAATCAAATACTGCCCCAATGCTAGATATGGCGATACCATAATTATTATCAAACCAAATTTGATTTCCACCGACTCTAAAATCGTCTTTATGTATTACAAATTTCTCTTTTGTATTTAAACTATATTTTAAAATGTCACCTAAATTATTTGTATAGAAAATATTGTAATAAAATATTTGATTACTACCATCATATTTTAAACCATTCAATTCTTCTTCCTTACCTACTTCTTCAATCATATTTTTTAGATAACCAAGTGGTGCGGTTTCATCCAGAGTAAGCTCTACTAATTGAATTCCAAATTGATCTGAAGTTGTTACTATCATTCTTTTTGGGTCGTTGGTGTTGAATAGCTGACCTATAGTTCCAGATATTTTAACATCACGGAATAATCTCTTTTGGTTCAAATCAACTATTATTATATGGTTCCCATCCTCTAAGCTACAATACAAAGATAGAAAACGTTTGTTCGGCGAAAGTGAAATTAGATAAATATTTGGATTTTCGATATCATAATTTAAATCAATTGTCTCTTCTGTCTGTTTAGTAGCAATATTATAAATCAAAATGGAATCTAATGAAAATGGTAACACGATTCTATCATTGTTGAGATAGTAATCACCTGTACTATAAAGAATTAGATTCTCTTGATTAGTCTGATTAATAAACGTACCAGTTTCAGAATCATGAAATTTTAGAAGTCCATCATCGTTCGTATAATAAAAATATTTCCCATCATCGCTTACTTGGATTATATTTGTATGCCATGGTATATCAATCTCCCAAAGTACAGTAAAATCTTCTGCCCTAGCAGACAGAGTTACCGATAAGAATGTTATAAAAAGTAATAGTTGTTTCATATCTGTGCTTATTAGTTGACTTACTAATTTACTATAATTACAGATGAACAGCAAAATTGTCACTAAGAAAGATGCAATATTATCTAGACCATCCGCTTATAATCGACTTCTTCGTCAATCACAGCACCGTTCTCTATGCTTTCAATCAGCATATCAGAATAATAGGGTGCGTACATAACGCCCTTAGTACCAAGTCCATTCATAATGTATGCATTGGGTTTCAGTTTTGACATTCCTATTATTGGTCGGCGGTCATAAGAAGATGGACGTATGCCAGCTTGGTGGTCCATTACGGTGTAGTCTGACTCAAGGAAATCACTTAGATTGTATAGTAGCTTTTTCTTTGCGGCATCAGTTGCTAGCTCGGTCATATCTTCCCAATCGTAAGTGCTACCGACTATGAATTGCTGATTACCGAGTGGTATTAGCCCTGCACTCTTAGCGAATGTATAGTCTTGTGATAAATCGGTTATTTCTAATATAAGCAATTCCCCTTTTGTCGGCTTTAGTTTTAGCTCTGGGAATAGTGGGTTATTAACTGCGTGATATCCCTCGCAGTATATTACTTTGTCGTACTTCTCGCCGTTATACTTTACATATTCGTGTGTGTATTCTACCTCTGAATAATCAATTTTTCTTTCTATAAATGAGCTATTTGATTCGAAGTAGTTGAGCGATTTTTCTATATACTCAACAGTGTCTATGTAGCCAGTACCAACTACTTTCCCCATACCGAAAGGGGCTTTTATACCAGCTATTTCTTCTATAGCTTCCTCATCTAGAAATTGACTAACCTCTGAAACTATTGCTTTATCTATGAATCTATGGCGTTCTTCTTTCGTACTGAATATCTTTAGCTGTGGGATATTGTAAACTAATTTGCTCGTTAATTTCTGCTCAATATCAGAGTAAAATTCTTTGAGCTTTGGCATCATTTTGTCTGCATTGTAGCTCATAGTCAATCGTTTGAAGACAATGGGGTTCCAAAATCCAGCAGCAACTTTTGTGGAGTTATACTTTGGGTTGTCATCCACAACATCGAAAGTCAGGTTGCGGTTGTGTAGTTGGTGAGCTATTGTTACGCCTGCTATTCCGCCACCGATAATTAAGTAGTTTTTCATATCACCGATAAAGTTTATTTTAGTTTTCCAATTTACGACAATTATTAAAAACTATGAATCCAGAACACTCGAAAGAAGAAGTATTAATTGCTTTAGAAAAATTAATAAAAAGCAGCAATGGTCGTATAGCGCCCCAAGATGCTGCAGCAGCAACTGGTTATTCCACCCAAGAAGTAGAAGACTCACTAGCTCGGCTAATGGAACTATACAAATGCAAAGTAGAAGTAGATGAGCAGAACGCTCGTCCAATCTTCAACTTCGATTTGCCATTCAAAAAGCGTGGAGAGAAGACTTTCCAAGAAAAGCTAGCAGTAGCACTCAATTTCTTCTGGGAGGTATTCAAGAAGGTTTATAAGGTTGCAATCGGGGTTATTCTAATCCTCTACACACTGATTTTCGTTGTAGTAATTATGATAGCAGCCAGCCAAGGGGGCGATAAAGATAGACGGAATAATAACTCAAATAGAATGATTTCGAGTTTGTTCTCAGCTATTTTCCAGGGTATGCAGTTCGCAGCAATTAATAAGCATTACAGTACTGCACGCGATAGAGATAATATGGCATATCGCTATTACGAGAAACCGGAGCACAAAGGAAAGAAATTTATACAGTCAGTTTACGATTTTGTATTCGGACCCGAAAGACCCGAATTTGACCCTCTAAATGACACGAAAGAAGTAGCAACATACATTAGAGATCATTCGGATAAAATAACATCGGCTGATATAATCAACCTATCTGGGGTAGATTATGATGAAGCAGATAGCCGATTAGCAGAGTATGCATCGAAGTTCAGAGGTGCTATAGATATAACTGAGAACGGTACAGCCATAGCCGATTTTCAAGATTTGAGTGTTATAAGCTCTAAGCTAGAGGGCGGTAAAGTAGAATATTACATAGACGAGGTAGAGCCACCTTATGAGATGACCGGCAATACATCGGGGCGTAATTTCGGAATCGGGTTTATGAATTTATTTAATCTGATGATGTCTTTCGGAGTACTACAAGGAGGCACTCAAATAGATTCTGTATTGCTTGTATTCTTTTTGGGCTGGTTCCCATTCTTATTCTCACTGCTCTTCTTCCTAATACCAATCGGTAGAGCTGTAACTCATAAGAAGAAGGAGTCCGAAAGAAGCAAGAACGTAGTTCGCAAAATACTAGTTGGTCAGATTATAGCAGCGAACGGTGGCCCACTGAGTATGGAGCAAGTGATTTCGAGAATTAATCTTCAGAATCACTCGATAAAAGAAGTAGAAGAAGTGCTAAGCAAAGTCGTGTTAGATTTGAGGGGAGATATAGTAATAGCTGAAAATGGAACTCCACAATACTATTTTGACCGTTTGAAACGAGAGTTGGCGGCGTAGGGGTTATTAATATTATAATAGTTATTAATTTAGACATTCGGAAATCGAAATAAGTTAGTTCTGGTTCAACTCTTTTTTCATTTCAAATATAATTCTATATATAATAACATAAAAGGATTTCATTAATTAGATATATTGTAAAAATATAGTCTTATTTTATTGAAGATAAAAAAGAATTGAGACTTATTGACTATTTACATAGACAAACGATCTAGGTGATTTCTATCTAATTATTTTTTTCTGATTAGTACTCGTACTTTTGTACTTGTGTTGAATACTTTATAAATAGCATTTTTAAGGTTTGAAAAAGAATAAGTTTGCCAATCCAAAAGTTCAAATCCAGATATTTCACATAAATAACTGAAAGATTCATAACAAAATTCGTTGCAATGCCCTGGTTGATAATCCTTCGCATATTTCTTTTTAAAACCCAAAGTAGAAAGTAAGCGTCTGTACTTTAAAGAGAGTGCTTCTATATTTGGAAATTCGAGCATAGCATATCCACGAGGGACTAATAGTCTTTTAATCTCTTCCATAACTACAATTGAATCTGGAATGTGTTCCAATACGTGCCTAAAAGTAACTAAATCATATTGCACGGAATTATCATAACCATCCATAAAATTCCCAACTTTCACGCTGATTCCTAATTCTTTTTCTATCGTAATAGCAATCTCCTCTATCAACTCAGATCCCTCTACTTCCCATCCGCTCTCTCGAGCATATAGTAATAGTGCCCCATTCCCGCAGCCAATATCTAGTAATCGACCCTTGTCCTTTAGGTTTTTATTAATGTATTCTACTGAAAGTATGGCCCCTATGTTCTTATTCTTATCTTTAGGATCTTGTAGACCAATGGCATACTTTTCTTGGTGGTCTGCCATAAACAGGTTTGATAAATCAATATTCACCAGTTTGCAGTTCTGACACTGGTAGAATTTGTATTCATGCTCATGACCTTGTGTATAGTATAGCTTTAAGTTGTTGCTACTACATATTCGGCATTGCATATAGGTTTTGTTCCGATGATTATTTAAAAAGTTCCATAAGTAGATTAACAATTCTACATTTACTTTTCCTAATCACCAAAATTAATGTCGTTCAATTGGCAGAAAAAGCAATTTAATAATATCACAATTTAGTAAGAAATTTAAAGAATACCTTTTTTAATCAATCAAGCTTACTATTTATATCACCATTAATCTAAAATATGTTAATATTGACAGTGTCACTCCACCAACTAATAGTAGTATTAATTTACTAGTTTTTGTATCTATACCGTAGAATTCTCTAATATCCATTCTAGTCATCGTCCAAATTAACAAAGCATAGAATAACATTTGTAGGAAATGAGTATATGGGTTAATAAATAGGATATAGTTATCAAGATAATCGAAAAAATCCATTTCTAATTTGACTGGCGTCGTAATTTTGTAGTAAATATAATATACTAGTGTTACAAGAATTGAATTTAGGTTAAATAGAGAATAACTTACTGCTAATATCCAACCTATCTTATTTTTCTTCAATAGTAAGTATATAGTAATTAGAGGTATTAGTAATGAAATGAAAGTAAGATAAAAACCAGAATCTAATGATTGTCTTTTATCAAAATAATAAGAGAAAAGTTCATAGGATTCATAAATCCCTATTAGAAAAAAGAATACAAAAAACAGAATAATAAAATTAATCTTATTATCTAAAGTTATGTTCTCTTTTTTGAAAGGAATAAACAATTATCTCCCACTACACCAAATTGGCTTTTTCACGCTTGATGTTGGCACCCAGAGCTGATAGTTTTTGCTCTATGTTTTCGTAACCGCGATCTAGGTGATACACACGAAGAACTTCTGTTCTTCCTTCTGCTATAAGCCCAGCTAATATAAGTGAAGCACTTGCTCTCAGGTCAGATGACATAACTTGAGCACCAGATAATTTCTTACCACCTTTGATTATAGCGGTATTATCTGATACAGATATATCAGCCCCCAATCGCTGAAGCTCTGGAATGTGTTTGAATCTGTCTGTGTATATATTATCTACTACTTTTGAAGTGCCTTGTGCCGCTAACATATAAGCCGTCCATTGCGCTTGCACATCTGTAGGGATACCTGGGTAAACTGAAGTAGTAATATCCACAGGTTGTATATCTTCGTTCATTGTAACACGGATTGTATTACCGATTACATCTATTATAGCACCAGTCTCTTCCATTCTACCTATTACAGCAGCTAGATGGTAAGGATTGACATTCGTTAGCTCAACGTCACCTTTCGTCATAGCGGCAGCTATCATGAACGTAGCAGCTTCTATTCTATCGGGAACTATATCTTCATCTACAGCTTTTAGCTCATCCACCCCTTCTATCTCTAGTTGAGTAGTACCAATACCGTCTATTTTTGCTCCCATCTTCACTAGGAAGCGAGCAAGTGCAGTTATCTCTGGTTCGATTGCTGCATTAGTCAGCATAGTTGTGCCTTTTGCCTTCACAGCAGCCATTAGCACGTTCCCAGTAGCACCAACGCTAGATATATCAAAGTTGAATCTACCACCCGTTAGGTTGGTCGCATCAGCTACTATATAACCATTTTCTATTTCTATCTCAGCACCTAGTTTTTGCAATCCTTTTATATGCAAATCAACGGGTCTAGGACCCCATGCACAACCACCCGGAAGCGAGACTCTTGCCTTGCCGAATCGAGCTAATAGTGGACCAAGTACATAGAACGAAGCACGCATTGTTTTCACAAATTCGTAGGGTGCTTCCCAGCTATTTACGTCTCTTGTGTCTAAGAAAAGATTATCGCCATTCAGCTCGGAGTGAGCCCCCATAGCGTTTAGTAATCGTGACATACTCCAAACATCGGTTAGATTAGGAGTATTACTTAGATTATAAACTCCTGGGGCAAGTAAACAAGCTGGCATAATAGCCAAACAGCCGTTCTTTGCACCAGAAATTTTTACTCTTCCTTTTAATCTCGTACCGCCTTCGATTACTAATTTATCCATATTATGCTGCTCTTTTTAAAATTTTTCCAATTGTCAAAAATAATTAATTTTCTCTGTTTATCACAAATTCTGCCAAATCTATTAAGGTTTGTCTATCTGCGTTTGTAGGTAAACTATCAAGTATATCAACTGCTCTTTGCTTATATTCGTTTGATACGTTGATAGTATAATCTATACCTTTGTGCTGTTTTGTGAAATCAACTATATATTTTACATCTTTATTAGTAAGGTCACTCTTGCTTATCATTTTTTTAATTTTCTTTGCTTCGCTTTTATCACTATTCTTGAAAGCGTGAATCAGAGGCAGGGTGATTTTCTTCTCTCTTATATCGTTCCCGACTGGCTTGCCAATCAAACTGCTCTCCGACAAATAATCGAATAGATCATCTTTCAGTTGGAAAGCCATACCGATATTCTCACCAAAGTCTTTCATCTTGCGGATTAGTTCTTTATCATCGGTTACACTAGCTGCACCAATCTGAGTACACGTTGAAATTAAAGCCGCTGTTTTATCTGATATTATTCTGTAATATATTTCTTCAGTTATATCGCGTTTCTTTATTACTTCTATCGCTTGTAGCTCGCCCTCGCTCATTCTTCGAACGGCATCACTAGTTATATCTAGGAAACCATATTCTTGATTTTCTGTAGCTATTAGTAATCCTTTTGAAAGTAAAAAATCGCCTACTAGTACGGCAATTTTATTATTCCATTTTGCATTGATAGAGAGTAGTCCACGTCTAGTTTCGGCTCTGTCCACTACGTCGTCGTGCACTAGAGTGGCTGTGTGTAATAACTCCACCATAGCAGCACCTTGGTATGTACGTTCGTTTATTTCACCGAGTATATGAGCCGTCAGGAAAACTAAGATAGGACGGATTCTCTTACCCTTTTTCTTAGTTAAGTACCGCAATACTAAATCAAGAAGGGCAACATCAGTTTTCATCAAACTCTTGAAGTACTTGTCGAATTCTTCTAGTTCATCCTTTATTGGAGTGCTTATGATTTGTAAACTCATTTATTCTTCGGTCTCTTCTTTCTGATAGTACTTCTTAATAGAGATAGCAGTTATAATAATACTTATCTCGTATAATATATATATAGGCACTGCGACTATAAGCTGATTGAACGGGTCGGGGCTCGGAGTCAATATAGCGGCTATAATTAGTATGATGACGATTGCGTGTCTTCTATATTTGCGTAGAAATCTAGGTGTTAGCATCCCAAATCTCGCTAAAACGAAAGCAACCATCGGCATCTCAAAAAAGATACCAGCCGCTAATATCATCAGTAATATAAATCCCCAGTACTCATTTATATCAATCAAATTCTTTACATTGATGCTACCGAAGTTTGCTGTGAATTCCAGCATCGAAGGTATCATCACAAAGTAGGCAAAACAAATACCACACACAAAGCATAGTGTAGTAAAGAATGTAATTCGCTTAGCCCAACCACGCTCTGATTGATAAAGCGCTGGCTCAACGAACTTCCATAGTTGGTATAATATAAAGGGAATCGCAATTATAACGCCAGCTATCAGCACAACTTTGAAATAGAGCATCGGCATACCGAACACTCTAAGGTTTTGTAAATCTAATCCTGCATCAACTGCAGGTTTCAGCAGTATTCCATTCATAATTGGGTCTATATAATACCCAGCTACTGCAGCACCACCGATAATACTAAGTACTATATAAACAAGCCGTTTTCTGAGCTCGCCTAGGTGATCCATGAATCCCATATCCGCACTTCTGGACGGTTCTTCAGGTTCTGCTTTTTCTGCTTTTTCTGCTAATTTTTTCTTTTTAAACATTTTCTATTTTGTGCCATTTAGGAACGCCATACATTCCTCTACGTCATATTTACTACCCAAAAATAATGGGCTTCTTTCGTGTATATTCTTAGGTTGTAAATCCAATATTCTATCTTTTCCGTTAGTCGCCATACCGCCAGCTTGCTCTATAAGCATAGCTAATGGATTGCACTCGTAAACTAATCGCAATTTCCCATTTGGACTGTTTACATCAGCCGGATATGCGAATATACCTCCATAAAGTAAGGTACGGTGGATGTCTGCAACACCAGACCCTATATACCTAGCTGAATACGGTCTAAACCCGTCTTCTGATTTTTCTTTTAGATGATTTATGTAATTTTTGAATTCTTGAGACCACTTGTAAGTGTTTCCTTCATTAGTAGAATAATACTTACCTCTCTCTGGAATAGTTATTCCTTCGTAAGATAGAATAAACTCACCCACAGTTGGGTCATAAGTAAAGGCATTCACACCATTACCTGTAGTATATACGAACACAGTACTACTACCATAAAGTGCGTAACCAGCAGCTATTTGCTTGTATCCAGGTTGCAACACATCTTCTGTGTTCCCATCATTATCCTCACCTTCGGATACTCTTTTATAAAGTCCAAAAATAGTACCGATAGTAACATTCACATCTATATTAGACGAGCCGTCAAGTGGATCAAATACTAATACATACTTCCCTTTGGGATACTTACTTGGTATTTGGATTAATTCTTCATTCTCTTCTGAAGCCATCACAGCTAGTTTGCCTGTGTGGTTCATGGATTTTATGATAATCTCATTGGCAATTATGTCTAGCTTTTTTACTTGCTCACCATGTACATTTATATCGTTTGTCAGACCGATAATATCGTTGATACCAGCACTTCGCACTTCTCTTGCTATTAGCCGAACAGCAAAAGTCAAATCATGCATAAATGAGGTAAATTCACCCGAAGCATCGACGTGATGGTTTTCTTGCTTAGTTATAAAGTTATCTAAAGTTATAAATCTAGAGACTTTTATCATATTTATTCTTGAAAAATTATATAAATAAACACGAAAATTAACCTTAATTAGATTGTAAAACAACATGAATTTGGTGATACTCGATTTGGTGGCACTTTTGGGGTGGAAAGTGATTTGAGTATTATCAGAAACGTGGATATAACGGATTAATGAATTTCATAGATTAATTTGTTTTCAAAAATCTCCAAATCCCTTGTAATCCGTCACTCTGAACGAAGTGTTTTTTAGATATTTCAACTTGTTTCATCGCATTCTGTATTAATTCAATAACTACATATCTTCATATTACACTAGTAGTTATATGTTTCATTATGTTTCAATTAATTTAATC
>JBAYUQ010000004.1:0-153875 GCA_041675005.1 Kapaibacterium sp. (SeqCode) | reverse complement strand
TTGATTTGAATAATGATAACGATTCATTAACTATCGATATGGTAGTAATGGATGATGCTGGCGAATATGTAGTAACTGTATCTAATGACTGTGGCGAGGTTACTTCTGCTACTGCTACTTTAGTTGTTACTCCTGGCCCTATAGTAACTAGTGTAAACGCACAAGTTGGTTTAGGCCTTAGCCAAAATTATCCTAATCCATTTAGTTCAAATACTACTATGACTTTCAACTCACAAAGAAGCGGTAACGCATCTGTAGTGATGACTGATATGTTAGGTAATGTAGTTGCTAACTTGTTCAACGGTAACGTTAATGCAGGTGTAGAAACTCCAATTCAACTTAATAATATGAACTTGAACTCAGGTACATATTTCATTACTTTGAGAATGGGTGATAAAGTTGAAACTAGACAAGTATCTGTTGTGAGATAATCACTTTAGATATTTGATTGTATTTACAAGCCGAGTAATCTTTTTTGACTACTCGGCTTTTTTTATTTGCTTATTCCAAAATTGAGGTGAAAAAATAGTTTTCATTGCACAGATATTCTACCATAAGTTTTAAAGTTATTCTAATACCTAAATTCTAATTTCATATATTTGCTAAGTATCAAATTGAAACGGTAATAATAGTAAATATGTTGAATTTAACACAGATTTTAGATCTAAAAAATGAGATTGTACTCGCCTCTGGCTCACCCCGACGTAAGATGCTTTTGGAGCAAATAGGATTGCAATTCGAAGTTATACCTGCTGATATAGATGAAGACGATATAGTCGAATCTGATCCGACAAAGTTTGTAATGGAATTGGCAAATAGAAAGGCTAAGCATGTATCTAGCTTCAAAACACACAAAATCATTATTGGCTCGGACACTACTGTCTATCTGAATGAGGAATTATTGAATAAACCAGCCGAAGAGAAAGACGCCTATGAGATGCTAACACGACTCAGTGGTAATACTCATCAGGTTTACACGGGAGTTTCGCTTGTGCATCACGACTCTAATAGCTCTACTAGTTTCTATGTTAAAACGGATGTTACTTTCCGCGAGTTAGGTGAAAGAGAAAAGTACGCTTATATAGCTACTGGTTCACCTATGGATAAAGCAGGTAGCTACGGAATACAAGACGATTTCGGTTCTGTATTTGTAGAGAAGATTGTCGGATGTTACTATAATATAGTTGGATTTCCGCTATCTCGTTTCTACCAAGAAATAAAGGATTTTAATGATAAGTTATAAGAATAAAGAGAGATTTAACATTTTAATACTCCTATTACCTTGGATTTTGACTTTCCTTGTGTTTTGGGCGTATCCTGTTATTTACTCTTTTATACTTAGCTTATCCGAATATAAAACTTTGAGCAATGAGACTACTTTCATTGGATTAGAGAACTATACAGCTCTTTTTTCTGATGACACATTCCTCAAATCACTATCGAATACTATGCTTTTTGTATTCGTCACAGTACCAATTACTACTATTCTGGCGACTGTACTTGCGGTATTAGTAGATAGAACTAATGGCAAATTGAAAGAATTTTTCAAGGCGGCGTACTTTCTGCCGTCAGTTACTTCACTCGTAGTTATAGCTCTGATTTTCAAGAATTTGTATAGCAAAGAAGGGTATATAAATACCCTACTACAAATGGTAGGAATGAGTGGTCAACCTGATGGGTGGCTGCAATCTGTTGAGACTGCATTACCAGCTATAATGGCAATGGATATATGGATTGCCACTGGTTACTATATGATAATAGTACTTGCTGGATTGCAAACTATCCCCAAAGACCTATACGAAGCAGCAGATATATCGGGTGCATCACCGTGGCAACAGTTTAAGAGTATAACTTTGCCAATGCTAAAACCAACTTTGCTCTTTATATTAGTCGTAAATACTATCAAATCGTTCCAAATATTTATAGAAATATACGTGATGACAAAAGGTGGGCCATTAAACGAGACTGCAACACTAGTTTATCAAGTCTATCAGAACGCATTCGAGATGGCAGATAAAATGGGTTACGCTTCGGCCGTGGCTTATGTACTATTTTTTATTATATTGATGATATCACTTTTACAGATGAAATTACTGAAGGAGAAATACTAGATGGACGGATTGATAGCAGGGATAATAGGATATTTGCTCGGGTCTATTGCCTTTTCTAAGATAATAGTGAAGAAGGCAACAGGGCTTGACCTTACTGTAGAGGGGAGCAAAAATACAGGTGCAATGAATAGCTATGAAATCACTGGTAAAAAGTGGATTGGTGTTGCTGTTTTCTTATTAGATGGATTCAAAGGATTTCTGGCTTGTATGACAGTATATATGCTCTTCCCGAATAGTGATGATATGATGATGTTGCTTTCTTATGCAGGTGTTTTTGCCGTGATAGGTCATAACTTTAATTTATGGTTACGCATGAAAGGTGGTCGAGGATTAGCGACGGCCGTTGGTGTACTGTTGTTCATCAATCCACTAGCTATTTTCCAATGGGGAATAGTTTGGATGATTTCCTATTACGGAGTCCGTAAGAATGTACATGTAGCAAATGCTTTGGCTACAATAGGAGCTCCGATTATGGTGATGATTTCACCAGATAAACTTATAGAAATTACAACTTTTGTAGCTTACGAAGATGCTACTAGATATTTTCAACTTGTTGCTATGCTTGCGTTTGTCATATTATTGAAACACGTAGAGCCATTGCAAAAGTTATTAAATGAAAAGAAATTATTCAGCGAATAGAAAAGGAATACTATGCCTAGATTTTTTATGATAGACGGAATGTCACTAGTTTTTAGAGCTTATCATGCTATGTACCGAACTGGTCTAACCAACACTGATGGCGAGCCAACTGGCGCTGTATTTGGCTTTGCCAATATACTAACATCGCTATTAGATAAATATGACCCGAAGCACATATTAGTTGTTTACGATACTTCAGCTCCTACTTTTAGGAATGATATGTATGATGCATACAAGGCGAATAGAGCAGAATTCCCAGAGGATTTGGGTCCTCAATTGCTGAAGATAAAAGAGATGATGACTTTATTTGGTATTCCGCAAATGGAATTGGATGGGTTCGAAGCAGATGATTTGATTGCTACTTTGGCGGATAAAGCATCTGAAAAAGAGATCGATTCATATTGCCTAACTAGCGATAAAGATTACTATCAGCTAGTTACAGACCATATTAAAATTCTAAAGCCAGCTACTAAGGGTGGCGGATTAGAAGTAGTTGATTACCCAGAAGTACGCGAGAAGTTTGGTGTTCGCCCAGATCAAGTGATAGACGTACAAGCGTTAATAGGCGATGCTGTGGATAATATTCCGGGTGTCAAAGGGATTGGAATTAAAACAGCATTCCCACTTATAGAGCAGTACGAATCACTCGAAGGTGTTTATGAGAATATAGACGAAATACGTAGTAAGTCTGTAAAAGCTAAACTTATAGAACATAAGGAAATGGCTTTTCTATCAAAACAATTAGTTACTCTGAAAAAAGATTGCCCTATAGAATTCAATTTCGATGATTATGAATTTAAGAATACGAAATTCGATGAGTTGGATAAATTCTTTGCTCATGAAGGGTTTCGCACTCTACGTGGCAAATGGTTCGACCGCTCAGGTAAATCTAGTATGAGCGATATGCCAATATTTAATAATAGTAGTGATCTAGAGACTATAGACTCGATAGATAACAACTATAGAATGGTAACTACGAATCAAGAGTTAGTAGATTTAATCGCTGAAATAGAGAAGCACGATGTACTTTCTGTTGATTTGGAAACTTCTGGATTGAACAAAAATGAATGCGATATAGTAGGTATTGCACTTTCTTTCAAAGAAAAATCGGGTTACTATATACCGGTTATTGATAGTCGTGAATTAGAATTAATAAAACCTGAAAATAAGTCACTTTTTGAACAAGAAGAGATAGACGAAACTCATTTCAACCGTAAGCTAAGAGCAGATAAATCTCTTTCTATTAATTACGTAATTGATATGTTGAGGCCAATCCTCGAAAGTGATAAGATTGGTAAATGTGGTCAGAATATCAAATTCGATCAGTATATACTAATGCGATATGATGTACTAATAGCACCAATAGTATTCGATTCGATGATAGCAAGCTATGTGCTGAACCCCGATGAGAAGCTCAACCTAGATGCTCTTTCCGAAAAATGGTTGGGGTACAAACCAGTATCTATCAAATCATTAATTGGCGAAAAGAAAAAAGACCAAAAATCTATGGCTGACCTCGACCCAGAGGAAGTTTCAGAATATGCTTGTGAAGATGCTGATTTGGCACTCCGATTGAAAAACAAGATGGAGCCATCATTATTAGGCACTGAGCAAGAGAAACTGGCTTATGAAATTGAGTTCCCAACAATTACTGTATTGAACAAAATGGAAATGTGTGGTGTTAGTATAGACACAGATGCACTAGAAGAACTACAATCCGAAATATCAAAGCGAATAGACAAGCTAGAAGAGCAGATATACGATGAAGCTGAAGAGCAATTCAACATCAACTCACCGAAACAACTATCAGAGATAATGTTCGAGAAAATGGGAATCCCAGCTGTTAAAAAAACTAAAACTGGTTATAGCACCAATGAGCAGGTACTAAGCCAATTGGCTCCCATGCATACAATTGCAGAATATGTCTTGGATTACCGTCAATTGAGTAAATTGCAGTCAACTTATGTGGAATCTCTTCCAAGAATGGTATTCGAAGGAACGGACAAAATACATACGACTTACAATCAAGCAGTAGCAAGTACTGGTAGACTTTCGTCAACAGATCCTAATTTGCAGAATATACCAATCCGTTCAGATTTGGGTAAGAAAGTCCGCAAAGCATTCATTCCAAGTGAGGGGAATATACTATTAGCTGCTGATTATTCGCAAGTTGAACTCCGCATAATGGCGTTCGTTTGTGGTGACGAGAAAATGCTCCAAGGTTTTATTAATGGTGATGATATACATGCTGCTACTGCAGCTGTATTGAATGACATACCACAAGAAGACGTAACACAAGATATGCGTAGAATAGCGAAGACTGTTAACTTTGGTATTATGTATGGACTTGGTGCTTATGGTCTAGCGGAACGTCTAGGCATTAGCCGAGGTGATGCGAAAGACATAATCGACAATTACAAAGAAAAGTATCACGGAATTATAAAGTATATGGATGACACTGTCGATTCAGCTCGTATAAAAGGGTATGCTGAGACCCTCTGCGGTCGTCGTCGTTACTTCCCGAATATAAATAGCAGCAATAAGATGCTGAAAAACGCAGACGAGAGAGCCGCTATTAATATGCCCATACAGGGCACGGCATCGGATATGCTGAAAATTGCAATGATTAACATAGATAAAGAAATGACTAAGCGAAATCTGAAATCAAAAATGATATTACAAGTACACGATGAGCTTGTGTTTGATGTAGTGCAATCAGAATTGGATGAGTTACGCGAGCTAGTTATCGAAAAAATGCGGACGGCTTTACCACTTGGTGATGTACCAGTAGTTGTTGACATAGGCACAGGCATCAATTGGTTCGAGGCACATTAGTTTGGTTGAAAAGTCGTGGCTGCATTTTTTGTCTGAACCACAGATTAAATTGATTTATGGATGGCACAGATTGTTGAGACGTATTACAAAAGCCACGTCTATCCAGAACGTAGTGAAGAATCCAGGAGAACTGAGGAGCAATTCAATATTAGTAGCAACAGTTGACCATTCCTAGACGACAACTCCGTTAGGTGTTGAATATTATACCACCCCGTCCAGCTTCGCCGCCCACCTTTAAGAGGGGAATTTCCATCTTATTCCACCACCACAACACTCTTAGTAATAGCATCGTAAGGGGTGATTAATCGAACCTGATACTGACCACTTGGAATAGCAATAGTATTAATCTGCATCTGCTTTGACTTTGTAGATTGTATCCATTCATCCGTATATATTACTCTACCATCTGTAGCCACTAGTTCTAGTTTCATTGTTCCTTGTGCACCTGTAGTAATATCTATATTCAGTTGTTCATTTGCTGGATTGGGTGATATATCTAGTGTTGTCGAATCTAGTAATTGTATTTCTCTGTATTTGAAGACACAAACAGAATCTATGTATATCTTTCCTGGTTGTTCTATCACTTCTATGTATTGATTTGTGAATGCGTAATTTGGAAATGTAATATTATATTCCAAAGCACTTGATAAAAGAATCGTTCCAGTCAGATTGTGTATATTAGTTCTTGCTTTACTGATTGGTTGATTTTGAGTTACTGTGTAACTATCATTTGTGAAAAAAGCTGTTCTATCGATGTCAGTAGTGATGCTATACTCCTGTACTGGTAAGTCAGCTTCACAATCCAAATAGACAGGTACAGTTTCTGTTTGTCCTATTAGAGAATATATGTCCTCTGTGCTGATAGTAGTTCTGGCGAATACTCTTGCGGTGATTGGGATAGTAATAACAGTATCACACGGTTCTATTATATGAAGAGAATAAGAATCAGAGTATATCCCTAATATTTCTGGCTTTAATGTTTTCTTAAACATAAAGGTTTGACCATTCATTAATTTAATTCTGCTCTCCAAATCCATAACCACATCTACACCACTTGTATTGACTATTATTACAGAGTCTTTTGGATTCTCAGTAATATAAACCTTCCCAAAATCTATATTTCCTTTACTGATGTCAAATGATAATTCATACTTCTCTACTTTGAATGACTTTGTTGCCATGCATCCATTCTCATCTGTAACGGTAAGGGTATAAGTACCTGCTTCTGTTACTTCTATTTCTTTGGTTATTTCGTTTGTTGACCAAAGGTATTCATCGAAATCTTTATTACTACTTAAAGTAGCAGTTTCATCTTTACAGATTATACTCTCACCCAAAATCTCAAACTCTGGAATTGGGTTTTCTTTTACAGTGTATTTAGCTGTGCCAACACAACCTGCTTTACTAACTGTAACTGAATATGTTCCAGCTTGGCTTACAACTATAACTGGTGTTTCTTCTCCGTTATTCCATTTGTATGTATAGCTTGGGTCGTTAGGTAATACTTCTAATGTTGCAAATTCTCCTGAGCAAAAATTTGTTCCTGTAATGTTTGGTTCAAGGTTTTCATTTACTTTTACTTCTATGTAAGCAGTGTCTCTACAGTTCTCTCCTTCTAATACTCTTACAGAATATGTACCACCTGTTTTTACTATGATTTGCTTTCCTAACTCTCCATTCGACCAAGTGTATGTGTTGCTATTATCATAAGGTGTCACTTCTAATATCGTGCTATCTCCTTCACAAAATATAGTTGGAAGTAGCGGATTAATATCTATTTCTGGTTTAGCTAAATCTATTGTTATACTTTCTGTAACTGAACATCCTTCGAAGTCAGTAACAGTTACTGAATATACTCCAGGTGCATCTATTATTGTTCCTCGTGTTGTATCTCCAGTACTCCATAGTATGCTTTCTGTTACTTTCTCTATGCTTGGGTTTTCGATGTAGATTGTATTAGTATCACCAACGCATATTGATGTTTTATAAGTTTTTATTTTGACAATTGGTCCGTTTACTTTAACATAGACCTGTCGTTTGAAATTATACCCGACCGATTTGACTGATAACTCAAAAATTCCAGTCATATCTTTAGTAGCTGAATCTATTTTGAGATTCTTAGTTTCGTACTTATTTCTATTCGGTGCAGTCCAGATATACTCTACAACTTCTGGCTCATTTAAAGTATTTGTTTCTACAAATATTTCGTCGCCTATGCATACTTCCATACTATCTATATCAATAGAAACTTGGAAGTAGTAAGTAGTTGGGATGTTTGGAAACCCCTCGAAGTTAGGTCCAGATGAATTTGAGCTAGTATTAGGTAAAACAACCGATTCTCTTATAAACCTGATATCATTTATATTATTTGGATTTTCTAATGCAGATATATAGTCTTTGCCACCATCATAACTATTACCATCATTGTCGGAAAAATAAATTCTTTCATTAGGTCCTAATAAAAACTGTGTACGGTGGTCACTCCAATTATTATTATAATCAACGTAAGCGACTTTCTTTATATATAAATTGTCGCTATCTCTGAAATTGGTAATTGCGTACATATAACTCTTACTTCCAATCAAATAAAAATGCTTACTGTTGGGAGAGAACTCTCCTGAGTATTTCCTTATATATCCTCCCTCAGAATCATTGTCATTAAAAGTTTTAATTAATTCTAGCTGTTCAGTTTCACTATCGAATTTTAGCACCTCAATTCCATTGTAACTATCTGCATTTGTACAAACTATGAATTTCCCATTAGGGGATACTTTAATTGTCCCCATTAATATAGGTTTTCCATTACGTACATCAACGTCCATAAATGATTCGATAGTATCTTTGGCTATAAATGATTCTGTAGCGATATCATATTTATACAAATAATATAATTTTTCTAATTTATCATTAGCTACTAAATAAAAAGAGTTTGAGTCAAACTCTTTTATAATGGCAATTGATTCGCTACCATAATCTTTCTTGATTACTTTTTTATTGCTAATCTTTAGTTTGCCGTCCTCAGTAGAGATTACTACATAAGTTAAGTCTTTCTGAGTCTGATAAATCGAACTCGTTGCAATTCTAACAATTTTATCGCCTGTACTCGCAATGCTTACATATTGAGAACCTCCAAAAGACCCGTCCAACTTTGAGCCATCAATAATAACAGTGTCTTCCTTCAAACTTTCAATAGTATTATTCTTAAAGCTTAATATTCCATTTCTCACTGTTTGATAACGAAGTATTCCATTTGTATCAGATAAACAAGCACTTCCTTCATCTGTCCTAAAATAGTATGAGGTATCTCTATCAAATGAAACTCCAATATTCAGATATTCTGGGTCTCCAGATTCTGTCAAAAACGTAATACCAGTTATATTTTCACCAGGGTCAAGGTCTATATTATCACCATAAACCCAATTGTGATATTCTAGTTGAGCATAAGATATAGTTGGTATGAATAGAAGGATGATTAGTATTTTTAAAACAGTTTTCATATAAGTTTTTCCAAAATTGCAAAAGTCCATACCTATAAAGACACATGAACAGTAAAAACGTCTCAAGAAAGGTGAAAGTTTTTTTTGCGTTCGTTCGGTTCACATAGCTAAACATAATAAAATGAGTGGAATAATGCAAGTGTTGAGGTGTGGAAATTCCCCTCTTGAGCGGTGGACTGCGTAGCAGGACTGGGTGGTAAGTATATGCAAATAATCCTGGACTCTTTACTTCGACGGGACTCAGCACAGGCACTCCACTTCATTTCGCTCAGGGTGACGGGAATGTCCTCCGCTGGCTGAGGTGGATGGCGCCGTAGGTGTCAGACGAAGGTCGACAAATGAAGAATACTCTTCTAACGCCTGCTACATTATCAGAGTGACGTGATTACAAAAGATTTGGGGCAGTACGTCTCTATAGGTATATACTGAGTGTGATCTCAAGTGATGAATATCCATAAGCATTATTCTACACCATGGTTTCAGTTTACTCATAAGTGAAATAGCTTTTCTTAAAGAATGCTGACCATTCTTCAACTTCCTCATCAGTTATGCTATCCTTTCTATTAGTCCAAAAATTAAGATAAACACCTTTCTTGCCTTGGATTAGATACCACAATTGTGATTCGGCTGCTGTGTATTCGGGGGTAGTATTATTTTCAATTTTAAATATTACCCAACCATTCTCAGCCATCGAATCTAGTTCTAATATAGTAAACACACTTGTTTCAGACCTTGATGTCGATTGCTCTTTCATCAAGCTAATCAAATAGTGCATTGGTAACTTTTGGTTTAGGGGTGTTTGGGTTGAGTTTATTAATTCAGTCCAATTATCCAAATTCTCATCTTCTCTTATATAATCGTAAACAACTGAGACTTTACTTTCTTGCTTGTCGCCTAATTTCCAATTCTTGTAATCCGTCCAATCTAGATTGAAAATTTCTTCTTTTAAGCTTTCTTCAGAGCAATATTTCAATTGTAATTTCAAAGCACCTTGGTCATTATTTTGGACACCCGAATTGAAGTCTTCACAAGCTCCTTTTAGGTCATTTGCCGCTATTCTTAACTGCCCTCTTAGAGTTAATGCATTTGGTAGCTTACTGTCTAAACTTATAGCTTTGTCGATGCTCTCTCTTGCCTCATCGTATTCTTCTATCTTAATATAAGACACAGCCAATTGATAATAAGTTTCTTTATGATTTGGGTCAATCTCTAATATTTCTTCAAAATCCTCAATTGCTTTCGTGAATTCTGACCTAGATGAATAACATAAAGCACGATTAAAATAAGCTTTTATATAGCTAGGGTCCGCTTCAATGGCTAATGTATAGTCATCAATGGCCCCGAGTATATTCATTTTCTGTTGTTTCTGATAACCAGAATCTAATAATTCATTTGCTGATTGAGAAAGGATTGGAATGCTAATAAGAAATATGATAAGAATAATTAATGCTCTCAAAACCCACCTGTTTTTATTTTGCTAATATGTATTTTTTTTAAATTAATTAATTACCATAATTATAACAAATATCAGGTGCAGAAACTGTACTGCGTCAATCATCCTGTTATCCTGTTCTGAATAAGACAATAGGGAATACTTCGGCTGGACTCTTTACTTCGACTCCGCTCAGCACAGTCTTACGCTGCGCCCCCTCATAGTGACGTGGATACAATGGGTTTGGGGCAATACGTCTCTACATTACTAGCAGGGTTATACAAGATTACCTAATACACATTTACAATTACTAATAGAGAGACTACAGAAATAGCCACCCACAAAGAGAGCCCGAGTATCATTGGTTTCCAACCAGCAGATTTTATCTTCTCTACAGATAGACCCGCTCCTATCAAAAACAAAGTAAGAACTAGTAATGACTTAGCGGATGTAGTAATACCACTCGTTAATAGCTCTGGAATCGGCAAATAAGTATTCAGCAATATAGCAACTAGGAATAGGAATATGAACCACGGAATCTTAATACTTTTTCCTTTACCTTTGAATAGATAAAGTGAAACAATAGAAAGCGGGATAATCCATAATGCTCGTGCGAGCTTTACAGTAGTCGCTATTCGCAATGCCTCGTCTCCGTAAGCATAAGCTGCACCAACAACTGAGCTAGTATCGTGTATCGCTATTGCACTCCACAATCCGAATTGATGTTGGTCTAATGAAAGCAAATGCCCCAACACAGGGAATAGCACTAAAGCCACTGAGTTCAGAAGGAAGACAACACCCAGCGAAACAGACATATCTTTCTCAGTTGCGTTGATTACTGGAGCTACGGCTGCTATTGCACTTCCGCCACAGATAGCCGTACCAGAGGAAAGTAGATGACTAGTCCGCTTTTCCATTCCTAGTTTCTGACCAATAAAATAGCCAAGAACAAGGGTAAATACAATAGAGCCAACCGTTAATAGAAAACCATCTTGCCCTGCTTCCAAAGTCTCGGTTATGTTCATCCCAAACCCTAAGCCAACTACTGCTACTTTAAGAAATAGACTTACAGCTTTACTATTAAGTTCTGGAAAAGGATGCCCGAAGAGATAAACAAATAAAAAGCCACCGACTAGAGCGACTGGACTAGAAACAAGCGATGATAGACATAGCAATACCGCCACAATGAATATTGATTTTTGGAGAGTAGAGTCTATTTTATATTTTGCTATCATGATTTTTGCCAATAACGTAATAGAATTTTATTTAACTTACAAAAAATAACATTTCAAATTAATATATGAAGACAATAGCTTTACTCATATTTCTGTTACCGTTGCTGGTTTCAGCTAGGCAACTAGAGGTATGCTCTGATTGTGAATATAAATCGCTATCAAGTGCTTCACAAATTGCTACCCCTGGTGATACTATACTTATCAAAGGTACGATGGCACAAGGAAACCAAGTTGCAAATCTAAAAGGCACACCTAATAATTGGATATACATAATAGGTGCAGATAATGCTACATATAGTGGTGGGAATACTGCTTTGCAACTTTCTGATTGTGAATACCTCTACATATCGAACATAACATTCGAAGGACAAAAGCTCAATGGGGTGAATATAGATGACGCTGGAACTTTCGATTCCCCTACTCATCATATAAAAATAGATAATTGCACATTCCGAGATATGGCTGTTACTGGTAATAATGATTTGCTGAAGCTATCTGGGTTCGAGGATTTCGAGATTACGAACTGTACCTTACTCAATGGCTCACCGGGAGGTAGTGGTATTGATATGGTGGGTTGCCACAATGGACTAATTGCGAATAATTATTTCGAGGATATGGGCTCCAATTGTATTCAAGCAAAAGGAGGAACTCGAGATATACACATAACACGGAATATGTTTATAAATGGTGGTAATAGAGCTATCAATATAGGTGGTAGCACTGGTCTAGCTTATTTCCGTCCACAAGACGCTAAGGCCGAATCGCAAGATATGTCGGTTTACGCTAACATATTCGTAGGCGGAGAATGTGCCGTTGCGTTCGTAGGTACAGTTAACAGCCAAGTATATAATAATACCATAGTCGGTTCACGCAAGTGGATATTCCGAATATTGCAAGAGTCCGTAGATCCCGATAGATTTCTATCTTGTGGTGATAATAGTTTTTATAATAACGTAGTACAGTTCGATGACTCACTTAGTATGACAGTCAATATTGGCTCTAATACTAGACCAGAAACTTTCAAGTTCTATAATAATCTATGGTATAAGGAAAAAGATCAGCCATGGAATCATAATTTGCCAGCTAAAGACTCTAACAGCTTTACAGAATATAATCCCAAGTTAAATGAGAAATATGGATATGACATATACCCACTAAAATCTTTTGTTATGGCAGGAAGAGGTAAAGAGTTAAGCCAACCAACTTATGATTATGATTCAGTTTTGTATGCTACCCCACCAACTATAGGCGCATTCGAAGTCAACCCAGCTACTTCTGTTCTATTTTCTAACGCTGCTGAAAATGTAATAATAAGAGATGGTAAATTATACGTTTCGGACAATAAATACGATAAATACAGAATCTATAATTATTCTGGCTCATTACTCGATGAGTCAGAAGTAAATGGCAACACTATAAACTTGACGCAAATCAAAGAAAACTATCTTATTATTATATTAGAGTCGGACAAAACTAGAAAACTAATGATAGTAAGGAAGTAGGATTGCAATTAAAAATGGATTTATATATACTTCAATCAGAAATAATAAAAATAATTCAAAAAAACTTTCTCTAATTATTGGTAATTAATAGTTCATCAATTATATTTGTAAGCTCTGATATAGTCAGGGCGTGTTTTTTATAATATTGGGATGTGGCCAAGTGGTAAGGCAACGGTTTTTGGTACCGTCATACGCAGGTTCGAACCCTGCCATCCCAACTAATTTACAGTGTGTATCAATGTCTGATTTCAAAATTGCCACCGGAAGATCTAATTTACCTCTTGCTAGCAAGGTGGCTGAATCACTAGGAGTTTCACTAGCCGATACTTCTATTAAGAATTTTAGCGATGGTGAAATCTGGGTAAAGTACAACGAAAATGTTAGAGGAGTAGATTTGTATATATTACAATCTACTTTCGCACCTACTGACAATATCTTCGAGCTGCTTATGTTAATAGATGCAGCAAAGAGAGCTTCTGCCAGTAGGGTTACTGCCGTTATACCATATTATGGGTATGCTCGTCAGGATAGGAAAGATCAGCCAAGAGTAGCTATTACTTCCAAATTATTAGCTAACTTGTTGGTTCGTGCTGGTGCAGACAGAGTTATTACAATCGATTTGCACTCGTCACAAATACAAGGTTTCTTTGATATACCGCTAGACAATCTATACGCTTCAAACGTATTGGTCAATGCTATTAATAAGATGGGCATCAAGAACCCAACGGTAGCTTCTCCCGATGTAGGGGGTGTTCGTACTGCGAGAGCTTATGCGAAAAGATTGGACGGTGATTTAGTATTAGTGGACAAACGTCGCTCTGGTCATAACGAATCGGAAGTTATGAATATCATAGGCGAAGTCGAAGGAAAAGACATAGTCATCCTAGACGATATGATAGACACAGGCGGAACATTCGTAGGTGCTGCTGAAGGATTGAAAGCTGCTGGTGCTAGACGAATAGTAGGTGTTTGCGTTCATCCAGTTTTTTCTGGGTCAGCGATAGAAAGAATTGAAAAGAGCGATGCAATAGATAACATGATAGTAACTGATACAATCCCATTGCGTCAGGAATCTAAGAAAATAACAGTGGTTTCGGTAGCTGAATTGCTTGCCGAAGCTATCAGTAGAACTCACGACAATCGGTCGGTAAGTTCACTTTTTGAAATTGAAAGATAATATTTAAACAGGTTTTTAATTATGGCTTCTATACAACTAAAAGTAGCTAAAAGAGACGCTAAGAATACGAAAGTAAGTGACGTAAGAAGACAAGGCTTTATACCTGGTGTTTACTACATCAATGGTACTGAGTCAGTTCCTATTACTTCTAATTTCAAAGATTTAAAACCTATCGTTTTCACTTCATTGACTAACGTTGTTGATTTGGAAATAGATGGTGAAGAAAATAGAAAATGTATTCTTAAGGAAGTTAAGTTCGACCCAATCACTGATGAAATTCTTCACTTTGATTTGATGGGATTAACTCCTGGCAACAGAATAGTAGTAAATATTCCTATAACTTTGATTGGACAATCAATCGGTGTTAGAAATGGTGGTATATTGAACCACGTACTAAGAAAAGTTAAAGTTAGATGTTTCCCTAAAGATTTGGTTGAGACTATCGAAGTAGATATCTCTAAATTGAAAATAGGTAAACTAATCAAACTAGATGAGATTGACTTAGGCGATTTGGAAGTTGTTGTAAAAGGCAACGCCGTTATAGCTGGTGTATCTCGTCCAAGAGTTGCTACTGCTGGAACTTCTATCGATATGGATGATGATGATGAAGAATCAATCGGCGAAGAAGGAGTTGCAACTGAAGGCGGCGAAGGAGAAGCAGGCGAGTAATCGCTCTTCGATTAATATTTTTAGGGTATTCTTGATTGATTTTAAGAATACCCTTTTTTTATACTTTTAATTATGAAAGACACATTTGATTATATATTCGTTGGGCTTGGCAACCCCGGCCCCAAATACCAAAAGACTCGTCACAATATTGGGTGGCTAGCACTTTATGAATTTGTACTACGCAATAAGAAAGACTTCAACCCCTCGGATGGATTACAAGCATTCCAAGCAAAAGTACAAATCGGTGACAAAAACATACTTTGTCTCCTCCCTACTACGTATATGAATAACTCGGGCGAATCTGTCCGTGCCGCAATCAAGAAATACAAAGTACCAACTAAAAATATAATAGTATTAGTTGACGAGTACAATTTCGAGTTGGGTAAAATCCACCTGAAAATTGGCGGTAGTGCAGGCGGTCACAATGGGCTAAAATCTTTACTTTATCATTTAGATACAGACCAATTCTACAAGCTACGATTGGGTATCAGCAAGAACTTTGGTCCGGGTGAGCTAGTGGACTATGTACTCTCCGAATTCACCGAAGATGAATGGAACGGCGAGCTAACCAAATCAATCCTCAAAGCCGTGAAGGCACTACATAATATAGCCGAACTAGGCACGCTCAAATCTATGAGCGACATAAATGCAGATAAACTCTAACGCCCGTACCCCTTTGTTTAAACACAATAAAAAAAAATTTACATAATAATGTAATTTATCTTACTTTAACTTGTTATTATAATTATATATTTTGTAAAATTTAATATTGAAGGGATTATGTATAGAATATTGGGACTATTTATTCTTTTAGTGCTATTTGTTCTTCTACTAAGTGTAGAAGCTAAGGCACAAGGCACCGCTGAGGCGATAATAATCGAGCAACCGAATGATGTAATCGAATGCGAGGGTAGTCTTGACCAATACCTTTTCGTAGTAGCAGCACCGAGCGATAAGCAATATAAAATAGCTTATCGCTGGCTCAAAGATGGCAGACCAATCTCGCAATGGGTGGCAGATTTCGGGCAGCTGACATTCGATACTCTTCGATATAGAATGAGTGGGGTGTATAATGCAGAGCTATTCGCTTATGACCCAAATTGGACTTCTGCTTATAGGAACGGCTTTAGTTATGATTCTGCTCGTGTCTCCCCTATTGTCAGCTCCGAAAGGGTTAATCTTTATGTGCTTCAACCACCTTCTTTTATGAAAGATATTGAATATCAGATAGTGAAAAAAGGTAATGATTGTATTTTCACTTTCGTAGCGAATATTTACGGCGAACATAATATGGAAGACCCGACGTATTGGACAGATATACAGTGGTTCAAAGACTCAGTAGCACTCATAGATGGCGATAGAATCTCTGGCTCTCAATCCTCAATACTAACTATTAACAACATAGAAGAAACCGACTATTCCACCAAATACAGAGTCCGCCTATCTGGCAATTGCGATACAATTTGGTCGAATGAGTTTGCGATTTATGATGAGCCAACGGTGATTTGGTCAGGTATAGGCATAAGGGATTGGGGTTGTGTTGGAAGTACAGTTGAGTTGTGGGCTCAGAATCACAGTTCTGTCCCAGGAATCCCAATTTTGAATCAATGGTATATGGATGGAAAGATTCTGGAAGATATTCCGGGTATCGTGAGCGGAAGTAAAAATGATACTTTATTAATCTATCTTGACACAAATAATACATTTAATTATGAAGCCATGTTTAGAAATATATCTTGGCCTGAGGGCTACCCTAACAATTCATTAGAAGGGATTAAAAGCTACATTGATTTTTCAAGACCTCCTGTTATTCTAAAAGATTTGGAGCCATCTTACACTGTGGAAGAAGGAGAATTACTTTTATTAGGGATTCAGTCCACAGGTACTGATAGATTTGTTTATTGGCGAATAGATGACAATGATTGGTTTTGGAAAGTCGATACTTTGAAATTAGGGCAAATAAGACTTGATCAATCTGGAAAATATCAAGCAAAGGTTTTTAATGGTTGCGATACTGTTTGGTCGAGAATAGCAGAAGTTATTGTCACAAAAAAACCTATTATCACAGGAATAGAAGATAACTATACCGACCAAGAAATAAGTATATATCCAAATCCATTGACATCAAATTCGACTTTGACGATTAATCCAAAATCTAATGGAAAAGTCTCCGTTATTCTTGCCGATGTTTTGGGGAATAAGTTAGTGACTGTTTATGATAATTTAATACATGCAGGACAAAGACAGTCGATAAATCTCAACATCGATAATATTGGATTATCGAGTGGCACTTATTTTATTATAATCCAGATGGGCGGCAAAGTTGAAACAAGGCAAATTTCTGTTGTGAGATAATTGTGTAATTAATAATTTGAGGTACATTATGAAAACTATATTTACTACTCTTTTTTTAGTGCTATTAGCTCTTATGCTAAGTGCAGAAGCAAAGGCACAAAGCTACGCTGAGGCAATAATTATCGAGCAGCCAAACGACGTAATCGAGTGCGAGGGAAGTCTCGACCAATACTTATTCGTCGTTGCTGCATCGAGCCAAAAGCAATATAAAATAGCGTATCGCTGGCTCAAAGACGGCAGACCAATCTCAACTTGGGTGGCAGATTTCGGGCAGCTAACATTCGACACTCTTCGATACAGAATGAGTGGGCTATACAATGCCGAGATATTCGCTTATGATCCGTATTGGACATCTGCTTATGGAAATATTTTCAGTTACGATTCGGCTCGTATATCCCCTATTGTCAGCTCTGACAGGGTGAATCTATACGTACTTCAACCACCTTCTTTTATGAAGGATATTGAGTATCAGATTGTAAAAAAAGGTGATGATTGTATTTTCACTTTCGAAGCGAATATTTACGGCGAGCATAATATGGAAAACCCAACATATTGGACAGATATACAGTGGTTCAAAGACTCGGTTGCACTCATCGATGGAGATAGAATCTCTGGTTCACAATCTTCAATACTAACGATGAACAACATAAAAGAAACTGACTATTCTACCAAATACAGAGTTCGCCTATCTGGCGATTGCGATACTATCTGGTCGAATGAGTTTGCGATATATGATGAGCCGCGGGTGATTTGGTCAGGTATGGGCGTAAGGGACAGGGGATGTATTTACGATACTTTACATTTAGCGTTCTGGAACACGAGTTCTATTCCTGATATTCCCTTAGAATATGAGTGGACAATTGATGGTGAGATTCTACATGATATTGAAGGAATAGTTACAGGGACTAATAGTACCACCTTAACCTTTGTTTTAGATACTAATAATAATTTTAATTATGATGCAGTCTTTCAATGTAAGGTCTGGCCAAAGGGCTATCCGGCTAATTCACTCTTAGGTGCTGATAGTCGCTTAGAATTTCACAGACCACCCCATATTATTAAAGATTTAGATTCATTATATACCATTGAGGAGGGTGGACTTTTAAAATTGTCTATAATTGCCGAGGGAACAGATAATCTTTATTATTGGAAAATAGATGATAATGAATGGTTCGGTAGAGATGACACTTTGAGATTAGGACAAATTAGACTTGATCAATCTGGAAAATATCAAGTAAAAGTTTATAATATGTGCGACACTGTTTGGTCGAGAATAGCAGAAGTTATTGTCACCAAAAAACCTATTATCACTGGTATAGAAGACAACTCAAGCCAAGAAATAAGTATATATCCAAATCCATTGACATCAAATTCTACTTTGACTATTAATCCAAAATCAACTGGTAAAGTATCGGTTATTCTTGCTGATGTATTGGGGAATAAGTTGGCTACGGTTTATGATGATATGTTAGAAGCAGGGCAACAGCAGTCAATAAATCTCAACATCGATAATATTGGATTATCGAGTGGCACTTATTTTATTATAATCCAGATGGGCGGCAAAGTTGAAACAAGGCAAATTTCTGTTGTGAGATAATTGTGTAATTAATATTCGGAAGTCTAAAATGAAATCTATATTTACTACTATTTTTTTAGTACTTATTAGCTTAATAATAAGTGCAGAAGCTAAGGCACAAGGCACCGCTGAGGCGATAATTATCGAGCAACCCAATGACGTAATCGAGTGCGAGGGCAGTCTCGACCAATACCTATTCGTGGTAGCTGCATCTAACCAAAAGCAATATAAAATAGCGTATCGCTGGCTAAAAGATAGCAGGCCAATCTCAACCTGGGTGGCGGATTTCGGGCAGCTAACATTCGACACTCTTCGATATAGAATGAGTGGGGTGTACAATGCCGAGATATTCACTTTTGACCCGAACTGGGTGTCACTCTATGGCAGTGCTTTCAGTTATGATTCTGCTCGTGTCTCCCCTATTGTCAGCTCTGACAGAGTGAATCTATATGTACTACAACCGCCATCATTTATGAAAGAAATAGATTATCAGATTGTAAAAAAAGGTGATGATTGTATCTTCACTTTCGAAGCGAATATTTACGGCGAACATAATATGGAAAACCCAACATATTGGACAGATATACAGTGGTTCAAAGACTCGGTTGCACTAATCGATGGAGATAGAATCTCTGGTTCACAATCTTCAATACTAACGATGAACAACATAAAAGAAACGGACTATTCTACCAAATACAGAGTTCGCCTATCAGGTGATTGTGATACTATCTGGTCGAATGAGTTTGCAATTTATGATGAGCCGCGGCCACGTTGGTACTTTACCTCCAATTGGAGATGGGGTTGTGTTGGAGATACAATTTATTCTTTCTATCTGTGCCGTTCAAGTGTACCAGGAATAGAAATTAAATATCAATGGTTAATGGATGGAGAGATATTAAATGATATCCCTGGAATAGTTGAAGGGGCGAATAAAGATTCTTTGAGATTGATACTCGACACTAATGGTTTTAATTATAATGCTTTATTCCAATCCGTAGTTTGGCCAGAAGGTTATCCTCAGAATGCTGACACTGTTAGCCCTCTTGATTTAGTATTTCACAGACCACCTCATATTATTAAAGATTTAGATTCATTATATACCATTGAGGAGGGTGGACTTTTAAAATTGTCTATAATTGCTGAGGGAACAGATAATCTTTATTATTGGAAAATAGATGATAATGAATGGTTCGGTAGAGATGACACTTTGAGATTAGGACAAATAAGACTTGATCAATCTGGAAAATATCAAGTAAAAGTTTATAATATGTGCGACACTGTTTGGTCGAGAATAGCAGAAGTAATTGTCACCAAAAATCCTATTATCACTGGTATAGAAGACAACCCAAGCCAAGAAATAAGTATATACCCGAACCCATTAACAGCTAATTCAACATTGATGATTAATCCAAAAGCTACTGGAAAGGTGTCGGTTATTCTTGCCGATGTATTGGGAAATAAGTTGGCTACGGTTTATGATGATATGTTAGAAGCAGGGCAACAGCAGTCAATAAATCTCAATATCGATAATATTGGATTATCGAGCGGGACTTATTTTATTATAATCCAGATGGGCGGCAAAGTTGAGACAAGACAAATTTCTGTTGTGAGGTAATTCCACAATATGAATAATATTTATAACACCCCGTCAGACACACTTTGCGTGTCTGCCACCCCTCTTTCGGAAAATTTCATTTTCTTTAAAGAGGGGAATAATCTTTTCCATATATTGCATTATGAAAAAAATAATAATGATATTAAGTTTAGTGCTCGTCTTTGCATGTAGCGATGATGGTGGTATGACAGATGAGAAATTCATACAGATATACCAAGAAGTACTAGTAGCACGAGAAAGCACTGTAGATAGAGAAGCTGGGACATCTAAGGTGAATGAAGTCTTCGAGAAGTATAATATAAGCGAACCCGAATTTCAAAAAATATTTTTTAAGATGGCAAAAGAGAAGCCAAAAAGGTTAGCCGAAATGATGGATTCTATTCGAATTCAAACAGAAGTACAGATTCGTAATATAGATTCGACTAAAAAAGCATCAGAGATGGAAAAAGATACCAACTCCGCCTCCAACTCCGATAAATGATTCTTTGCCGTCTGTTCGCTCTAAGTAATTTGTGAACGAGTCATTCGAAGTCATTTGGTATTGCAATCCTAAATTGAAATTGAACGAGACAGCACTATTAATTATATAGTTGTAACCAACACCTAAGCCCAAATTATGATAAACGTCTTTATCATAAAGCTTTATTTTTTTTTCGAAATCTGTATCAGGATTTAAGTAAGTCACACTATTCTTCTCAAAATACCATAAACTCGCGGCAGCAAATCCATATACCTTATGCTCAGAATCTCTATAAATAGTGCGTTGATACTCAACACCAGTTATAACAGTCAGATTTAGATTATTCTCGGCATTGCTACCCGTGTAGTACGGCATTACTGTGAATTGGAAAGCATTGTGTCGGTCAAGTTCTATTACGTAGCCCAACCCCGTTCCCGAAATCGTTGAATAGCTAATACCAAGCTGATGACGTGGATATTTACTAGCAATAGCAGTGCTAATTGTTAGTAGGAATATTGTTAATATTATTAATTTAGAACGCATTTTCTAAATGTGTGATTTGTGGTTTTCCAGCAATTATATCTATTGCTACTAAGTCCATTCGGCAATCTTTGTCAGTTATTTTATTGATATTCAAATAACCTTCGGCTGTTTTCCTTAGTTTCATTTGTTTACCGTAAGTAACGGCTTCAATTGCCGAACCAAAGTTATTATTATTTCTGCCCTTCACTTCACAAAAGACTAGAATATTATCTTTCTCTGCAACAATATCTATTTCCCCAAGCTTCCCGAAATGGAAGTTTCTCTTAATAATTTTATAGCCCTTTTTGACTAGATAATCTTCGGCTAACTCTTCAAATTTATGTCCAACTTGAGTATTATCCATTAGTAAGCTCTTACGTTTTTCCCTTCGTAATAATTGATAAATGCACGATTCACTACTCTCATTCCACTTTCGGTTGGGTAGTTACCAGTGAAGTACCAATCGCCTTTATGATTTGGGCAAGCTATGTGAAGATGCTCAACAGTTTGGAAGATTACTTCCACCTCTGCATTTATATTCTCTTCGCGGATTAGCTGTGCCACTTTGTTCGATACTTCTTCATAAGTAAATAAGTCGTAAATACCTTTTACATAGTTGATTCCGTCATACTCAGGAAGAGCTACTGAGGCTTTACATTTCTTATAAACTTCATCTAATACGTCTTCTTTTCCTTGCTCTTTTAGTAATTCAACAGCGGCCTTGAAAGCTATGAAATCGCCAAGTTTTGCCATATCTATACCATAGCAATCTGGATAGCGAATCTGCGGAGCAGAAGAAACAACTATGATTTTCTTAGGTTTTAGTGTGTCTAATATTCTGATTATACTTTTTTGTAGAGTTGTTCCACGCACAATGCTATCATCTAAGACAACAAGAGTGTCTGTCGGCTTTACTTTGCCATAAGTAACATCATATATATGCGAGACCAAATCGTCTCGTGAGCTGTCTTCAGTGATGAAAGTACGTAACTTTGCATCTTTGATAGCTATTTTCTCTAATCGAACACGCTTTTCTAGTATTTTACTTAGATCTTCATCGGTTAGAGTACCGTTTTTCTCTTTTATTTCGTCTATCTGTATTCGCTTCTGGTAATCTTCCATTCCCTTGAGTAGTCCGTAGAATGCAACTTCGGCCGTATTAGGTATGAAAGAGAAAACAGTATTATCCAAATCTCCAGCTATAGAGTGGATTACTTGTTTCGTAACTTGTCTTCCTAGCTCTAATCGCTCATTGTAGATATCTGCATCATTACCACGGGAGAAATATATACGCTCGAATGAGCATGATAATTTCTCACCCGGCTCGCGGATTTCCTCAAATGAGATTCGTCCATCTTTCTTGATGATAATAGCATGACCTGGGTCAAGTTCTTTTACATCTTCTATATCTACCTTGAAAGCCGTTTGTATAACAGGTCTTTCGGAAGTTACTACTGCTATTTCGTCATCTATATAATAGAAACAAGGACGAATACCATTTGGATCACGTAGTACGAACGAATCACCGTGTCCTATCATACCAGCAATAGTATAGCCACCATCCCACTTTTTAGCAGAGCGGCGTAGCATATTAACTACATCGAGATTATCCATAATCAAAGGAGAAGCATCTTTTTTAGAAATACCTTTGCTCTTTAGGTCGAACCATACTTTGTTTACTTCTTCATCTAGAAAATGACCTGTTCTTTCTAGTATAGTAACAGTATCAGCCTTCTCTTTGGGGTGTTGACCGAGGTTGATGAGAGTCTCAAAAAGCTCATCAACATTCGTCATATTGAAATTACCTGCTATAATCAGATTTTTATGCATCCAGTTATTAGCTCGTAAGAAAGGGTGACAATTTTCGATTTTATTTTTGCCGTAAGTGCCGTAGCGTAGATGCCCTAGATAGACATTCCCAACATAAGGAAGTTCTTCGGCTGCAAGTTCCAGATTGTTCTTATATTCTGGATTATTTCTCATTCTTTTATTTATCTTTCGAGAGATTTGCCCGAAGATATCTTGTATCGGTTGATTTTCTACGGAGCGACGACGGAATATATAAGGACTGCCAGGCTCAGGATCAAACTTTATGCTAAGAAAACCAGCACCATCTTGTCCTCGGTTATGCTGTTTTTGCATTAATAAATACATTTTATTGATGCCATAAAATGGACTGCCATACTTTTCAATATAGTAAGACATTGGCTTCAATAATCTAAGTAGAACTATACCACATTCGTGCTTTATCGGATCGCTCATAAACTAAGGGGGATTTGATTATTTAACGAATTCAAAAATAAGAAATAATTTTATAAGGTTTTGTGTTTTTGTTTTTTAACATTAGACGACTGATTGATATTGAAAGTTTATGAAAACGATTATCAATACTTATAGTAGATTAACAAGCATAGTCATAGAAGCTAAGATAAGTGCAAACCCAATTAGCTTTTCCAAATTTGTAGATTTGATATGTGTATTAACCTTATGTCCTAACAATGCACCTATGGCAAAACCAATTATCACAGGCATTGCTTTTGATATATATATATGCCCTTGCATATAGTGACTTATAGATCCTGTTATACTAGTAACCAATATCATAAACAAAGCCGTTGCAGTAGCAATCTTAGCTGGAATTTTGAATACTTTTATCATAATAGGTGTTTTCATAAATCCCCCACCCATACCAAATAATCCAGCTAATGTACCTGATAGCAAACCAAAGAATAGCAACATGAAAAGACTTGCTCTATATACAACAGAGTGATTTTTATTCTTTATAATAAAACTTGGTTTTAGTCTATTTAGTTTATTGAATAGATCAAGATTACTATTTTTTGATCCGAACTTGATGAAAAATGATAATCCTAATATAAATATGAAGACAACAAATATCACCTTTAAACTATAGACAGAGACAAAAGAGATAAGCAAACTACCGAAGATTACACCTATCATAGTTGGAATTTCTAATAGTGTTCCCATTTTAAAATCAACATTCTTATTTTTTCTATTAAGAAAAGTTGAAATAAATGCGGAGGGAATTAGTGATGCCATAGTAGTACCAACAGCAGTTCCGAAGTCAAAACCAAAGAATGTAATTAGTACCGGAACCATGAATATGCCTCCGCCAAAACCAACTAATGAGCCATATAGACTAATAAGTATGCTAACTATAATTAGAAGCAAAGAGGTAAGTATTTCCAGGTGCATAAAGGTTGGTGCTAAGTATATTGATGATTAGACAAAATTACTGATTTATATTGAGAACTAACAATCAAGAGCGATTTGTCAATAGAATTACCTTGACTTTGTTACATGATTTGGACAAAATTGGGTTGACTTTATTACAAACTATTCATACCGAACACCATTATCTCATTTACTTATCAAAGTTATATCAATCTAAACTATGCTCCCCTTAAATGGAGAATTTTTTCCGCATTTAATGTATAATATATTTGACATTGTGTATATTATTATTAACTTTGTATCAATTATATTATACATTACACAAAAAGATTATTACTATGGAAAAATTATCATTAGCTGAAAAAAGACCTCTTTTCTCATTATTAACTACAATTATCTCTTTCGTTACCTACTATTGGTACGTATCAGAGTTATACGCAGAAAAGATATTAGACTTACAGGGGCAAATAGAATTTTGGAGTGCAGTTATACTAATACTAATTCCTGTATTTGTAGTTAGTAAGATTATTCTAATGATAATACTGACTATAATCAATACTATAATTACTGGTGATGAGACGAGGTTTGATAAGTTAGATGAATTTGGGAAATTAATAGATATAAAGGCAACTAGAAACTTCTATCATGTCTTTATTGTTGGTTTTCTAGTTTTCCTTAGCTCTCTAGCATTTAGTTTTAATGTATTCATATCATTCAACATTATTCTATTTACTATACTCGTATCAGCTATTATAGCCGACTTATCAGAGTTCTATTATATGCAAAGCGGAGTATAAATATGAGTAAGAATTACATTAGTTCGAATATAAGAGCACTAAGGTTTCACAAAGATGAAATGACTCAACAACAGCTAGCAGAAGCAGTCGATGTTACACGCCAAACTATAGTTGCAATAGAAAAAGGAAAATACTCCCCCTCACTCGAACTTGCATTCAAAATTGCTAGAGTATTTGATAAAAAACTTGAAGATGTTTTCTCTTATGAACCAACCGAGGAAAAGAAATGATTGATAATTTGTTCATCTTCAAAACTAATATAGAGCAAGGTGAAAGGGTTAACGGAATAAAAGAAGATTTGAATTCTAATCCGTATATACAGAGTTGGTATCTTGATCAAGAAGATAAAGACAATGTATTAAAAGTACAGACAGACGGTTCAATTAGAGAACACGAAGTAATAGCAATAGTGAAGTCGAACGGGTTTCATTGTGAAATTCTAACAGATTAGGGGAAATTAAAATGAAAGCAATGATTTATACGAAGTATGGAACTCCAGATGTATTCCTAAAAGCAGAGATAACTAAACCAGTACCTAAGAAGAATGAAGTCTTAGTTAAAATATATGCTACTACAGTAACAACGGCAGATGTTCGTCTTCGTTCACTCAACGTACCAAGAGGTTTTGGGCTGATAATTAGATTAGTCCAGGGTCTCACGAAGCCAAGGAAACCTATACTCGGTTCTGATTTTGCGGGTGTAGTAGAATCAATAGGAAATCAAGTTAATGAGTTCAAAGTAGGTGATAGAGTATTTGGCTCAAGTAAAACAGGTACTTATGCAGAATATACTACAATCAAGGAAGAAGGTGCAATAACATTGATTCCTGAAAATCTAAGCTTTGAAGAAGCGGCAGCATTACCTTTTGGAGCTTTAACATCTCTAACTTTTCTTGAGGAAGTCAGTGATAAACTCAAAGGTCAATCAATACTCATAAATGGGGCATCTGGTTCATTAGGTACTAATGCTGTTCAAATGGCTAAGAATTATGGATCTGTAGTAACAGGAATTTGTAGTGGGAAGAATGTTGAATTAGTAAAATCATTAGGAGCAGACGAGGTTATAGACTACACCAAAGAAGACTATCTGAAAAGCGGAAAGAAGTATGATATTATCTATGACACGTTAGGAATAATCTCACCGAAGGAAAGCTTGAGTATGCTCAACGAAGATGGTAAACATTTTATGGCAGTAGCTACTGTACCACAGTATTATGATATGTTCAAATATAACTTAACTAAGAAGGTTAAAATTAAAGCTGGAGTAGCTTTATTTAATAAAAAGAATATAGAATCTGTTGCCAAGTTAGCGGAACAGATTAAACTAAAGCCAGTTATAGATAAAATATATCCCCTAGAAGAAATATCAGAAGCACACCGATATGTTGATTTGGGTCACAAAGTTGGGAATGTTGTAATAAAGATAGATTAATATGTTAGATTTCAAGATAATAGCAATAAATGAATTGAGTAAATTAGCTGTAAATCAAGAACTATATACTTGGTTAGAGCTTTTAGAATTTGTTTGTTCTCTCCCCTATGGTCGGAATGAAAATAGACATGACCTAAGTTTAGTCCTAAAAGAGAAGAAAGGAACTTGTAGCTCAAAACATGCTTTTCTCAAAGCAATCGCCCTTGAGAATAATCAAGATAATGTAAAGCTAATCTTGGGCCTTTATAAAATGAATATTGAAAATACTCCTAGAATCGGAGTTGAATTAGTAAAAAACTCAATAGACTATTTACCAGAAGCCCACTGTTATCTAAAAATTAATGATACTAGAATAGATGTAACTTCAGCTAATTCTAATTTTGAAAAGATTCGAGATTCATTAATCAAAGAGATAGAAATTCAACCCCATCAAGTTTCAGAATATAAAGTTGATTATCACAAGAAGTTTATAGAGCAGTGGATTAAAGAAAATGGGATTAAATATAGCTTCAATGAAATATGGGCCATAAGAGAGAAATGCATAAAAAATATTGAAAATAGCAATTAAATTACATTTCCTTGTCCCAATTTTAAATACCAAATCGTTATATTGTTGTAATCAAAATATATTAACTAATTTTAAGAGGTGGTAAGATGAACCAATATTTATTAATCTACAGAAATGACGTAAGTCAAGAATTCAATCCAAGTCCTGAGCAAATGCAAGCAATAATGGAACAATGGGGTGCATGGCACGAGGGTCTAGCTAAGGAAGATCGCTTAGTAGCATCAGAAGCTTTACAAACTACAGGCAAGATATTAGCTCCCGATAACGTAGTAACAGACGGCCCTTATGTAGAAGCTAAAGAATTAGTCGGTGGATTCACACTGATAAAAGCAGAGTCTATGGATAAAGCTATAGAGCTATCAAAAGGTTGCCCAATACTTGCAAGTGGCGACATGATAGAAATAAGAGAAATAATGAAATTTGAATTTTAATATAAATTTCATAATTCATAGTAATTCCATACCCAATAATCAAAAATTATTGGGTTTTTTAACAATAATTTGGTTTGTTATACAAACTATATTATGTTTGTAATGTTGTTTAACTTATTTGGATAAAAATTATGGGAAATATTAGTGCAAAAGAAAGTATTGATATAATTTCAGAATCAATACTTAACGCAAAAGAGAATCTGAAATCACAAAGTTTCTTCTATTTATTTTGGGGTTGGTTAACTATTGTGTCATCATTGGCAGATTATGCTTTGCTAAAATCAGGTGAACTCAAATGGCATTTTCTTCCTTGGATTATAATAATGCCGATTGGTGGTATTATTACAAGCGTTGTCTCTAAGAAAAAAGATAAAGAAAAAGGCTTTAGAACACATCTGGAAGTATTTTTAAAATCAATGTGGATAGTGATTGCGTTTTCTATGTTAGTAGTTGTCTATATATCTGTATATATTGGAATCAACCCCGTAGTACTAACTTTACTAATCGCAGGTATGGGTACTTTAGTTTCTGGGTTAACTATGAAATTCAAACCTTTAGTTTTCGGAGGAGTAGTTTTCTTCGTAATTTCGCTAACGACTCTATATATAAATAATGAAAATGCATATTTATTATATGCCTTAGCAATAGCGATTGGATATTTGATACCGGCTTATAAATTAAAAAACGAAAAGTAGAATGTATGAAAATCTCGATAAAGTTCTAAATCAGCAAGTAAGATTGGCTATTATTTCATTTTTGATCAAAGTTGATTCTGCAGACTTTAAACATTTAAAGAAAATAACCAAAACTACACAAGGCAATCTAAGTCACCAACTTAAAGTGTTGAGTGAAGCTGAGTACATTATTATAGATAAATCTTTCGAGAATAATTACCCGAAAACTACTTGCCGAATATCAAAGAAAGGACTAACCGCTTTTGAAGAATATGTTGAAGCAATGAAAAGCTATTTGAATATGGATGAAAAGTAAACTCTAATTCAAAGTTTAGATAATAAAACCCAATAATCAAAAATTATTGGGTTTTTTGTTATATTGTGAAAATATGAATAAATCTAAGTTAAAATTATGAAAAAGATTATAATTATTTTTTTATTTTCCATGGTACTTGTAATTGCGCAGGAAAAGCTTGATTGGATAGTGTTTGGAAGTGGTATTAGTGGTAAACCAGGAAAAAATGTTAAACTGATTGATAGTTTAGTTATTGATGAAGAAATTGAAACAATTAGAGATTTGATTTATTCTGACAATGTCGCTGTTAAATGCTTGTCTTCAATTGTACTTGAGGTATTAGAGGAGAAAGATATTATTGCTTTGGAAAAAGAAGAGAAATTACAAATTGAATATGTATTTTCTTCTCAGGATAGAATTTATTATCTTTTTGGATGTAACGATGATGCTATTATTTTAACTATACCCATGTTTTTGAGTCTTCATAAAAATCAAGCAATAGAAAGGTACACCTACTTGATAGATGAGTTTTATTAAGAAATGAATAGCTACAACTACATAGACCCACGCTCTGAAATCATAGACCAAATAGAGGGTGATGAGAGATTGCTCTGGGCAGACAAGCCGGCGAGAGGAATTAAGTTCAGAGCAACTGATATTTTCCTTACGCTTTTCAGCATATTTTGGCTTGGATTCTCTATATTTTGGACTTATATGGCTATGGATGCAAGTATTCTATTTGCATTATTTGGAACACCATTTTTATTAATTGGTGTTTATTTGCTAATTGGTCGGTATTTTTTTGATGCTATTTCAAGAAAAAACACCGTTTATGCACTCACAAATAGAAGAATAATTCAAAAATCTGGAATGTTCAATAAATCATATAAATCCGTATTTCTTGAGAATCTGCCAAGTTTGTCATACACCGAAAAACCCGACGGTAGCGGTGATATTAGCTTTGGACAGACGATACAGAGTTTTAAGAAAAGAGACAGAAGAAACAATCAAGATTTCCCTATTACTCGTATTGAATTTATACCTAACGCACGTAGTGTCCATAATAAGATAGCAGATGCAAAAAGCAAAGTACGAGTTATTAATAATACAACAGAAACAAAATGGTGATTAAATGAGAATAGAATCAAATAGTCCAGAAGAGTACATCTCAAAAGTGCCTGACGAAAGAAAAGAGGCAATTACAAAATTACGAAACACCATAAAGGATAATCTCCCAAAAGGATTCAAAGAAGTGATGAGCTATGGAATGATTGGTTACGTAGTGCCACATACCCTTTATCCGGATGGATATCATTGTTCGCCTGAGCTACCTCTCCCCTTTTTAAGTATCGCCTCACAGAAGAATTTTGTTGCGTTGTATCACATGGGTATATACGCTGATAAAGAATTACTCGATTGGTTCGTAGCTGAATACCCCAAGTATGTAAAAACAAAGCTTGATATGGGTAAGAGTTGTATTCGGTTCAAGAAAGTAGAAACAATACCTTTTGATTTAATCGCTGAACTCTGCACTAAAATGACTGCACAGCAATGGATAGATTTGTATGAAAAAAATTTAAAAGGATAATGTATGAGTATAGATTACCATATACCCGCAAAAACTAGAATTGGACACGTTCACTTGAAAGTATCTGATCTGGAACGCTCATTAGAATTCTATTGTGGGTTATTGGGATTTGATATAGTCACAAGATATGGTACAGAAGCGGCATTTATCTCAGCAGGTGGTTATCATCATCATATAGGTCTGAATACTTGGTTCAGTAAAGATTCTCCCCCACCTAGTATTAACAGTACTGGTCTATTTCATACCGCAATACTGTACCCAACTAGAAAAGATTTGGCTGCAATACTGAAAAGACTACTAGACGCAGAGTACCGATTAACTGGTGCTTCTGACCATGGAGTATCTGAAGCAATATATCTAGATGATCCTGATAAGAATGGAGTAGAACTTTATTGGGATAAACCAAAGGACCAATGGCCCCATAAACCAGATGGCACTATAGAAATGTACACTTATAGATTGGATTTGGATGATTTATTAAATGAATTAGAGTGAAATTAATTAAGAAGAAAAGTATAATTATGGCAGAGCTTATAGGCGAAATATTTTGGGAAGCACTGAGGGTAATAGCGAAATCAATTGGAGCTGTTTTCATAAAGGTTTTTACTTTTACTACTACTCCAATCAAAGAGATTTACTTGGATGAATCGAAGGATGTTATTGCATATATAATAGGTGCTTTATTTTTCATATCTTTGATTGTGATATTGATTTATTATACTAATAGATAATCAAGGAACTGTTATGAATATTTTCAAGACCAATTTAACAGTTCTATTAATTGTATCTTCAATGGCTATACTTCATAGTAAGGAGATTGTATCTCTTGATATTCTCTTCGAAAAATATGAATGTATTATTTCTGATTTTAAGCTTGTAAAACCAGATTTCAATCAATACCCCGAGTTTAAGAAATTTAAAACTAGAATGTCAAAAGCATGTGAAGAAGGAGTAAACTTTGCAAATATATATACTATAGTTACTTGGGGATGCGGTACAAATTGTCAAAACTCCATTTTGGTAGATAGAACAAATGGAAAAATATATGATGGAATTACTTCTACCTATGGTGTGAATTTTAGAATTGATAGTCAGCTTATCGTAGTAAACGATGCGACCAATGTTTCTGAGAGCTCAACACCTTTAGATACTACGAGATATTACGTCATAAATGAAGGTGAACTAGAGGAAATAATTCCATGAAATTCTGTCTTGCTCAAATAGCTTCTTTCAAAGGTGATATTCAAAAAACTTTTGTTATTTCGGAGACGTTTTTGCTGTTCATGTGTCTATATAGTATTGGAACTTCCAATTTTAGAAAAACATATTAAATGGACGGTGAAAACTATGTGTAAATCAGTACTAATTATGCTTTTATTCTTAAATCTTAGCGCTTTCGCCCAAGAAGGTACAGTAAGCTCTGGTGGTGATGCAAAGTCAACAGCTGGAAGCGTCTCTTATTCCATTGGGCAAGTCTTGTATGAAGTCCAGAGTGGTGAAGGACAAGTCCAAACGGGTTTACAGCAACCATACAGAATAACTATTACTTCCATTGAAGATAGTGGAGATGACTTTTCAATTGAAGTATTCCCAAACCCAAGTACAGACAATGTTACATTGAAAATTGATGAATCATATATATCTGGATTAGAATATAGTTTGGTTAATTTACTAGGAAATACAGTTATCACTAATAGAATATTATCAACCGAAACGTATATTAATACCAAAGCATTGACCGCTTCTACTTATATTTTGAATATAGTAAGAGAAGGTGAAATAGTTCAATCATTTAAGTTAATTAAGGAAAAATAAAATGAAAAAGATAATTACAATATTATTAATATTATTAACTACTACAATTATCAACTCTCAAACACCATACAAGTTTAGCTATCAGGCGGTGGTCAGAGATGCAAACAATGAGTTAATTACTAATAAATCTATAAGTGTGAAAATAAGTATTCTAAGCGATTCAGTAACTGGGGACGTGGTTTATAGCGAGATAAGTTATCCGAAAACTAATGACAATGGATTAATATCTTTACAAATTGGTGCTTCTGCTTTCCCAGAAGGTGATATTGAATCTATAGATTGGTCAAAAGGAGAGTACTTTATTAAAACTGAAATTGATCCAAATGGAAAATCAGATTATACAATCATAAGCACAACGCAGTTAATAAGTGTTCCTTATGCTCTACATGCTTCCACAGCAGATAGGATAGCTGGTGGTGGCGATGGTAGTCCTACTGATAGAATCATAGACAAAGACGGTAACACTAGAGTTGAAGTAGAAAAGAATAATGATGAAAACATTATACGATTTACACTTGACGGTGAAGAGAAATGGACGATGACTGGTAATAGATTAGAGTCTAGTAATCAGAATAATAATATCTTAATTGGTAAACAAGCGGGAAGAACTATCTATAATGGAGAAGGAAATATAGCTATTGGTGATTCAAGTTTATTTCGGATTATCAATGGTAATTTTAATATAGCTTTTGGTTTACAATCGTTGAATAATAACACTTCTGGAGGAAACAACGTTTCGATAGGAACTAAATCACTTTATTTAAACAATACTGGCTCAAATAACACTGCAATAGGACATGAAGCCATCTTTAGTAATAATTATGGTTCCTTTAATGTGGCTAACGGTTTCCAAGCTCTTTATAACAATAACCAAGGTAATGGTAATTGCGCAATAGGGAGCAGCTCACTTTATTCAAATACTAAAGGTGGCAGAAATTCTGCTGTTGGTTATCAATCACTTTATTCTAATACTGAAGGAGCAAGAAACAGTGCAATAGGGTCGGGGGCACTCTATTCCAATATTACTGGTGATGATAATACCGCATGTGGAGCTGAATCAATGAATAAGAATACTGCTGGTGCATATAATACAGCAACAGGAAGAAGCGCTATGCAGTATAATACTACAGGAAATTCTAATGCTGTAGTAGGTTATAATACTTTGAGCTCTAACTCAAGTGGTCATTATAACAGTGCACTTGGGGCTACGGCAATGATTGATAATACAACAGGAAATGCAAATACAGCTGTTGGTTATTTAGCTCTAAGAAGTAATGTTAATGGTAGTAATAATGTCTCAATAGGAACTCTTTCTCTTAAATCAAATATTAGTGGTGAATTTAATACGACAATAGGATACTTATCTGATAATGCCGATTCAAACTTCACTAATTCTATGAGTTTAGGTCATAAGTCATTATCTACTGCATCGGACATGGTGCGTGTTGGAAATGAGAATATAACAAGCATAGGCGGTGCAGTAAACTGGACCACTATTAGCGATGGTAGGTTTAAGGTAAATGTAGTGGAAAATGTAAAAGGTCTTCAGTTCATTAATCAGCTACGTCCAGTCACATACACTATGGATTTGCGTAAAATTGAACAGTTCTACACTGATAACTTTGGTATAGTTGATAGCTCAAAATGGGACACCAAATATGACAAAGAGAATATTACATATACTGGATTTATAGCTCAGGAAGTGGAACAAGCAGCCAAAGCCAACGGATTCGACTTTAGTGGTGTTGACGCCCCGAAGAATGAAAAAGATTTCTACGGATTACGTTATGCAGAGTTTGTAGTTCCATTGGTAAAATCTGTGCAAGAGTTAAGTAAGCAGCTAGAAGAAAAGACTTGGTTGAACGAAGACTATTTATTAGAATTAGAAAGCCAAAAAACAAAAATAAATGATTTGCAAAAACAAATTGATGAACTAAGAGATTTAATATTAGTATCAAATACTAGAAAAGAATAATAAAATATCTAAATAAATGAAAATCTGTCTTGCTCAAATTGCTTCTTACAAAGGTGATATTCAAAAGAATATAGAGAAGCATATAGTATATGTTAAAGAAGCCATCGAGAATAGAGCTGATTTGATATGCTTTCCCGAATTATCTATTACGGGTTATGAACCAGAATTAGCTGAGGGGCTAGCCACTACAGCTGGGGATAATAGATTTAATATATTCCAAGAGCTGGCTGATAGCGGAGAAATCACTATTTGCATAGGTGCTCCTACAATATCAGCAGATGGAATATATATCAGCATGCTGATTTTCCAGCCAAATAGGAGCAGGCAAACCTACTCGAAGCAATATCTTCACTCAGATGAAAAGCCATATTTCATAGAAGGTAAAGAACAGTTAATTATAGAAATTGTTGGAGTGAAGATTGCCCCAGCTATTTGCTATGAGTCTCTATTACCAGAACATTTTGATAAAGCCAATGATATGGGTTGTGATGTATATCTAGCAAGTGTAGCTAAGCCAGAGAAGAACGTTCAAAATGCGTATGCTTACTTCCCTACCTTAGCGAGAGATAATAATATTCCAGGGCTGATGGTCAATTCAGTTGGACCATCAGATAATTTCTTATCGGCTGGTGGGAGTGCCGTGTGGGATCGAAATGGAGAATTGATTGACAATATAGATTCGAAAAGTGAAGGGTTATTAGAATTATCTATTTAGTGAAATCTGATATTCACAATTATCTTTTGAAAAATTATGAGAAAAACATGAACTGGATACTATTAATAATAGCTGGGCTTTTCGAAGTCGGATTTGCCACTTGTTTGGGAATGGCGAAAGAAAAGACAGGCAATGAATCAACATATTGGTTTGTAGGGTTTCTAGTTTGCTTGGCTATCAGTATGTTCCTCCTAGTCAAAGCGACAGAGGGTTTACCAATTGGTACAGCTTATGCAGTTTGGACTGGAGTAGGTGCTGTTGGGACTGTGCTAATGGGTATAGTTTTATTCAACGAACCAACGGATTTTTGGAGATTGTTCTTTATAACTACATTGATTGCATCTATAATTGGGCTGAAAGTAGTATCTAATTAATTTAAAATATGAATATTATGAAATCAAAATTACTTATCTTAGTTCTTATTCTTTCTATCCTTAGTATAGGGTGTGGGGAAACTCAATCATCAAAAAGTGATCTATCTCATTATACGGTAAACAAGCCAGATATAAAGATTGAATTACCAACTATATTACATGAAGTTTCAGGATTAACAATAATCGATGACAATACTATCGCTTGCGTACAAGACGAGAAAGGAAAAGTCTTTTTATATAATCTGGAAACTAATAGTATAGATAATCAACTAGAATTCGGTGAAGATGGTGACTATGAGGACATTGCAAAAGTTGGTGATACATTCTATATACTTCGCAGTGATGGTACTCTTTTTGAGTTTGCAGACTATAATACAATCACTCCTACAACCACAGTTCACGTGACTAATATTCCTGCTGAAGACAATGAAGGGTTATACTATGACGAACGTAACAACCGCTTGCTAATAAGTACAAAGAGTGAAATTGAGAATAATACTAAAGGTATCTTTAGCTTTGATTTGACCTCGAAGAAATTAGACAATGAACCAATCTTGACTTTTGATACAGATTTGCTTGATAGTCAAATAAAAGCAAATGGAATAGCACTAAATGATAATCTTAAATTCAAAATTTCGGCTTTAGCAATTCATCCAATTGAAGGTAATTTGTATATTCTATCTGCTAATGAGTATTTGATTTTTGTATTCGATATGGAAGGTAATTTACAAGAAGTAGCTGAGTTAGATTCTAAGCTATATACCAAAGCAGAAGGAATTGCATTCTACGACAATGGTGATATGCTTATCTCAAACGAAGGTGAGAATGGAACTCCAAGTATAATGAGAGTGAATTATAGATAACTGTAGACTAGATTTGGTAAACTAGAATTCTAATAGTCGATTCCTTCATTAGTTACATAGCCCCTTATATGATGCCAAAGTTAATTCATTCAACTTTACACACTTTTAGACTGCCATGTCACTTCGTTCCTCGCAGTGACATACTTTGTGGAGGGACTTGAGAGGATTAAACTTTTCTTCCTAATACTTCACACAAATATTCTTTGGTTCTGTGAAAAAGTCCATCGCCTCGAATCCGCCTTCTCTGCCCATACCACTGTCTTTTACTCCACCGAAAGGAGTACGCAAATCACGTAACAACCAGCAATTCACCCATACTATGCCTGCATGTAGGTTCTGAGCTACTCTATTAGCTCGGCTAATATCTTGTGTCCATACTGTAGCTGCTAGTCCGTATTTTACGCTATTAGCATATTCTAGCACTTCTTCTTCGGTGCTGAATGGTTGCAAGGTAACTACTGGACCGAATATTTCTTCTTGATTTGTTCTGCAACTGAAAGGTAATCCTTCGATAACTGTCGGCTCTATGAAATAACCATTAGCACATCTCCCCTCTGGGTTAACAGCGTTTCCACCAGCTATTACTTTACCGCCTTCTTGTTTAGCTAACTCGATATATGAAAGTACTTTCTCTTGATGTGGTTTAGACACTACTGCACCTAATGATGTATCACCTTCCATTGGATCACCAACTTTTAGCTTTTTCACTTTAGCTACAAAATCATCACGGAACTTTTCGTATATAGACTCGTGTATAAATATTCGAGATCCACATAGACATATTTGCCCTTGATTAGCAAATGAGGAGATAACACTAGTGCTTAATGCCTTATCATAATCGCAATCATCGAATATTATGTTCGGGTTTTTACCGCCTAATTCTAGCGACATTTTTTTGAATTTAGGAGCAACTATACTTGCTATACGTTGACCAGTAGCCGTTCCTCCAGTGAATGATATTGCTTGTATATCATCATTTTGGACAATTGCTTCACCAGCCGTTGGTCCATTTCCGTGCACTATATTCAGCACTCCTTTAGGTAGTCCCGCTTCCTTGCATACTTCCGAAAGCAGGTAAGCAGTCATAGGAGTAATCTCACTTGGCTTAGCTACTACAGTATTACCAGTAGCTAGAGCTGGTGCAATCTTCCACGTGAAAAGGTAAAGTGGCAAATTCCAGGGAGAGATGCATCCTACTACACCGAGAGGTTGTCTTAGTGTATAGTTTATTGCTGGCTCTTCGGGCATAAAGTGAGATTGACTTGAATAGTGCATCACTGCTGTAGCATAGAATTTGAAGTTAGATTTTGCACGAGGAATATCCACTTTTCGGGCTAGCTTTATCGGCTTGCCATTGTCTCTGCTCTCAGCTTCTACAAATTCTTCGAATCTACTTTCTATTCCGTCCGCTATTGCCATTATATAGTCGTGTCTTTGCTCATTCGATAGATTAGACCAAGCTGGAAAAGCAGCTTTTGCGGCTTTGACAGCCATATCTACATCGGCAGCATTGGAATCGGGTATTAGCGAATATACCTCCCCTACTGATGGGTCGTAATTATCTAAGTATTTACCATTTATCGGAGCTACTAACTCACCATTTATATAATTCTGTAGTTTGAACATTTCTTTTCAGTTTTTTGTTTTTATTATCAGTCAAGATAATGAATTATTCTAAAATTCCATTAATTTGTATCTGACACTTATTCTAATAATTAAATAATAATATACAACCTCGATTGCTTTTTAACTCATTTATATTCTTGATTTTTCTAGCTGTAGTATTACCTATATTCTACTTGCTACCAAAAAAGTCCTATAAGAACATATTCTTGTTAGCCGCGAGTTACTTTTTCTATGGATATTGGGATTGGCGATTTTGTCTGCTACTGTTACTCTCTACAGTAGTTGATTATTATATTGGTTTGAGAATTCACAAGACCGAAGTTGAGAAGAAAAGGAAGCTCTTGCTATATGCCAGTTTGGGTATTAACTTAGGGATACTAGGGTTTTTCAAGTATTTCAACTTCTTCGTAGATAGCTTCCAGAGTATGGTAAATAATTTCGGGGGGCATGTAGATTCGCTCCATTTGAATATAATACTTCCTGTTGGAATATCATTTTACACTTTCCAGACACTTTCATATACTTTTGATATATACAGAAAGAAGCTAGAACCGACCGATAACTTAATTGATTTTGCTCTATTTGTTTCATTTTTTCCGCAATTAGTAGCAGGCCCCATTGAAAGAGCGAAAGACCTTTTACCTCAGCTATACAAGAAACTTAGCCCTACAAAAGAGCAACTAAAAGAAGGTGCTACACTTATAGTTCTCGGATTATTCCGAAAGGTTATGATAGGTGATACAGCAGGTCGTATAGTAGATCATATATTTGGGAATCTTCATCTCTATAAATCAATCGAGATAATAGCTGCTGTACTATTATTTGGTATTCAGATATATGCCGATTTTTCGGGATATAGTAAAATAGCTCGTGGTACTGCTAAGCTATTAGGCATAGAGCTTATGATAAATTTTGAGCAGCCATATCTATCTAGAAATATCACTGAGTTTTGGCGAAGATGGCATATATCTCTCTCTTCGTGGTTGAAAGATTATCTGTACATTACTCTTGGTGGTAATAGAAAGGGGCAAGCACGTACTTATGTCAATCTAATGATTACTATGTTACTAGGTGGTTTGTGGCATGGAGCTAGCTGGAATTTCGTTATTTGGGGTGGATTGCATGGTATCTATCTAGCCGTACACAAATTTCTAAGCAAAGGTAAAACAGAATATGACCCGATTACTAGACTCAAAGATATACCTAAAGTTCTGCTTACTTTTGTGTTAGTCGCGTTTACTTGGCTGTTTTTCAGAGCTACATCGTGGGAATCAACTCAGCTGATTTTTTCTGCTATATTGGATTGGCAAGCGAGCGAATACGCACACATATTCATTCAAATAGTAGCGTCCTATTTCATACTGAACTTTACTTTAGATATCATTGAAAATAGATTTGGTCATACATTTGTGCTCCGATTCAAGTCAACATCAATCCGATTAGGTATTTTACTGAGTTTATTCGTAGTTACATTAATCTATATATTTCAATCAAAACCTCTACCATTTATTTATTTCCAATTTTAAGATTTGATAAAAACTCTTAAACATATCGCCCTTTTTCTATTATCTACAATTCTTACATTGCTGATTTGTGAACTTTTTATTGGTAATGCAAGAATAGTCGAGGCCTCACTTGGGAAATACTATGATGATATAGGCAAAGGTTTACCTAACAACCTAGAGACTGTTTTTTTCAATGAGGGTATGGGGATATTTAGAACTAATCACAGCCGGTTCATAGGTGATGAAGTAGATACAACTAGCAAGCACCACATTAATATAGCCCTAGTAGGAGATTCATTTGTCGAATCTTTCCAAATATTCCAGCGTGATTATTTTGGGAATATCATTGAGAAAAGACTGAATGAACGATTTGAAGGATATACTTTTGATATACTAAATTTCGGACGTGCTGGGTTCAACATTAGTCATAATTACGCATATCAGCGGTTATTAGTTGACAAATTCAAACCAGATTTAGTCCTGTATTTCGTTTCTAATGGAGACCTTCATTTGGAGAAATTATCTCCACTTTACCCTTATGCTAAAGAAGTTAATGACTCACTAATAGCATCTGTTGAATTTGACCAGGAAGAAATAGACCGATACATATACGTACAAGATATGTTATCTAAATCAATATTGCTAAACATGTTAAAGAATGCAAAACATACAACTGATAAACGTCCTGTACCTTCTATAATTTTTGGGAAGGTATATGATTGGTTTGTTCCTAAGGAAAAGCCAGTTATCGCTGACCCTAATTACAAGCCACTTCCTATAGTAAATAAAATTTTGACCCACTTAGACAATAACGTGATAATAATAAATCGAGATTACGCACCATTCTATAAAGCTTTTCAAGATGAAGTTAATAGACTCGGCATAACTAACTGGGATACAAGTAATCTAATGGATTCACTCTATAATTTGGGTAAGGACCCATATTATTGGAAAGTTACTAAAACTAATGGGCATTGGAATCAGGAAATGCACAAAGATATTGGCGAGTATTTATCTATGAAATTAATCCAAAAAATCGAACAAGACTCAGTTACAATTCTTCATTAAGTTCAATTTCCAAATCTTACTTTTAACTCCTTCTCAGTTTTTATAATAGGAATGGCCATAAATACCATCATAACTATTAGAGAAAGTATAACACCTATAATTGGGTCTATATCCTTCATAGGGACAGAGAAAGCCGCTGTTAATATATAGATAACCATATATCTCAACATCATTTTCCCAGAGTATGGCTGAGCAAATTCCCAAGCCTCTGGACTTGCCATTGACCGCTTCGTTCTGTATCCGTAAAGAGAGTTTATCTTCTTAGGTGGAAACTTTAGCGTAATCAGTATAATAATTATGACTACTGGACCAGTTAATATAGGTATTAGTAACAGTGGGTTTTCTATATTCATTTTGTATTATTTAATATTATTATTTTCGAAGATACAAAAAAAATGCCACCAAACAGTCAAACTTTTTGGTGGCATTATAATCGTATTTGCACTATTATATTCTAGCTATTATTTGCTGGTATATTCAGCAATTTTTTGTTTAATTTCGTCTTTAGTCTTACCGAGTTTTTGCTGCAGCTTTCCGATTAATTCATCTTCCTTACCTTCTGCATAAGTTAAATCATTATCAGTTAACTCGCTAAAATCTTGTTTAAGTTTCCCTTTCACTTCGTTCCATTTTCCTTTTACTATTAAGTTATCCATTTTTACATCTCCTTCATATAATTAAACATTAATTTCATACTATATGAACGAACAAAAATGAATATATTGCAACATGTCTGGGATTAGTAGCAGCTACGGGTTGTTGTTTATATTTTCAATCAGTCGAAACGACTGTGCATAACTCAACAATAGAAAGGTAATGATAGGAGTCTATTATTTTATTAATTTTGTATAACTAATTCAAAATAAAACAAAAAGATAAATGAAAACCCCCTCAACGCATAAAGTAGAAAGAGCAATAATCTCAGTTTCAGATAAAACAGGAGTTGTCGAATTCGCAAGAAGACTAGATTCACTCGGTATAGAGATATACTCAACAGGTGGAACTAAGGCAACAATAGCTAATGCAGGAATCACTGTACAATCAGTTAGTGCATTGACTAATTTTCCAGAGATTATGGACGGTAGAGTAAAGACTCTGCATCCTGCAATACATTCAGGTATATTGGCTGACCTCGGTAAGCAAGACCACATAGACGAGCTAGAAAAACACAACTTAAAATCAATAGATTTATTAGTAGTTAACCTATATCCATTCGAGGAAACACTAAAGAAAAATGCTCCACACGATGAGATGATAGAGAACATAGATATTGGTGGGCCGACTATGCTACGTGCTGCTGCTAAAAATTACAAATGGACAGCTGTAGTAGTTAATCCAGAGAAATACGACACAGTTTTAGGTGAATTGGAGTCTAACAGTAGTACTATATCCGAGGCGTTGAGAGTACAACTAGCAGGTGAAGTATTCAACCACACTGCTAGATATGATTCGATTATTTCTAACTATTTCAATAAACATAACAAAATTGATTTGGGTCCAACTATCAATATATCATTCAAGAAAGAGCAAGACCTACGATACGGTGAAAATCCGCATCAATCGGCAGCTTTATATGGTAACATATCTGAAATATTTGAGAAGCTACATGGTAAAGACTTATCTTACAATAACATAATTGACATAGACTCTGCAGCTAGAATAATCAATGAGTTTTCTGATGACGAAGAGCCCACAGTATCTATTATCAAGCACACAAACCCTTGTGGTGTTGGTCGTGGTAGCAATCTAGTAACAGCTTATGAAAATGCTTTTGCAACAGACAAGGTCTCCCCTTTTGGTGGTATAATAGCTATGAATAAGACACTGGATATGGAGATGGCAGAGAAGATACATAGTATATTCACCGAAGTACTAATAGCTCCCGATTTCTCACCCGAAGCGCTAGAACACCTATCTAAAAAGAAAGATAGACGATTGATAAGACTGAACTACGAAATGCTGAAAAATGCACAAGGATACGAGCTAAAGTCTGTACTAGGTGGATTGCTATCTCAATCTACTGATGCTGATTTGATAAACAATGAAGAAATGAAAGTAGTAACTGATAGAGAGCCAACAAACGATGAGTGGCAAGCACTTATGTTCAACTGGAAAGTTTGTAAGCACGTTAAGTCGAATGCAATTGTATATGGTAAGAGCGATAGAACTCTAGGAATAGGCGCTGGTCAAATGTCGAGAGTAGATTCATCGAGAATAGCTGTAGAGAAATCGAAGCTAATGGAGTTAGACCTACAAGGTAGCGTAGTTGCTTCCGATGCATTCTTCCCATTTGCTGATGGATTACTAGAAGCTGTTAAAGCAGGTGCAACAGCCGTAATACAACCCGGTGGATCTGTGAGAGACGATGAAGTAATAAAAGCTGCTAATGACAATAACATAGCGATGATATTCACTGGTATGCGTCACTTCAAACACTAAGAGCTGTGAAGAGAAATAGAAATAAAAAAGGAGCCACTGGCTCCTTTTTTTGTATCATATCACTTTCAATTGAAAAGCTTAACTCTTCGAATCGCCATAGTCTTTGATTTGAGCTTCTACTTTGCTTACATTCTCATTATTAGTTCTATTCATTCCATCAATGAACGGTTTGAATAAATCAATAGGGATTGGGAATATAGTAGTCGAGTTGTTTTCAGTTGCTATATCACCAAGAGTTTGTAAATAACGAAGTTGTAGAGATATTGGGTAATCTTGCATTTGCTTTGCTGCTTCAGTCAATTTCTGAGCTGCTTGGAACTCACCTTCTGCATTTATTACTTTCGCACGTCTCTCTCTTTCTGCTTCGGCTTGTTTCGCCATAGCACGTTGCATTTCCAGTGGTAAGTCAACTTGCTTTACTTCTACTGCAGTTACTTTTATACCCCAATTTTCTGTCTCTTCATCTATTATTACTTGTAGTTTCTCGTTTATTTTGTCTCTCTCAGCTAATACTTCGTCTAGCTCAGATTGACCGATTATACTACGTAATGTAGTTTGTGCTAGTTGGTTAGTAGCGTATAGGTAGTTCTCTACTTCTATTACTGCTTTATCAGGAGCAACAACTTTGAAATACAGTACTGCGTTTACTTTCAGCGATACGTTATCGCGTGTGATTATATCTTGCGACTCTACATCTAGTACAACAGTTCGCAAACTGATTTTCATTATTTTATCAATGAAAGGGACTAATATGATAAGCCCCGGACCTTTCACACCTTGTAGCTTACCTAATCTGAATATAACTCCACGTTCGTACTCGTTGAGCACTTTGATCATGGAGAAAAATAAGAACGCTCCAATAAATAGAATTACTATAAATGGAATACCCATAATGACCTCTAATATAATTATTTATAAATACTATTCAACTTCTAATGTCAGACCATCAACTGATTTGACTATAACTCTATCTTTTTTCTGGTGGGAACTGTTTGATTTCGCTCTCCATATCTCACCTCTTACTTTTACTTGTCCCATTTTCTCAGGAGTAATCTCGTTTATTACTACTGCTTCTTTATCCACGAGAGTACTAATCCCCGAGGCGACTTTCTTTTTCTGCGACTTTACTGCAAGCATTACTATTCCTATGAATAGCCCGGCTGTCAGTAATGTAGCAGCCAATATAATTTCGAATCCGATTTGCATAAAATCACCTGGTGAATCAATTAACATAATAGAACCTAGAACGAAGGCAATGAGCCCTCCAATAGTCAACATACCAAACGAGACTATCTTCACTTCCAATATAAACAATACGATACCAACTAACATAAGTGCTAAACCAGCGTAATTAACTGGTAGCATCTGCAACGAGAATCCAGCTAATATAGCTGACATTACACCAATCACTCCTGGGAAAATGGCCCCTGGGTTGTATAGTTCTATCATGATACCATACATTGTGAGAAGAATAAATATATATGCTATATTTGGATCGGAAAGGAAACTAAGCAAGCCCTCCTTCCAATCTTTATCTCGGACTACTATTTTTGCATTCTTAGTGTTTAGCTTTTTTATGCCAGTAGTTGTCTCTACTTGCATACCGTGAATGGCTTTTAGTAGAGCATTTCGGTTCTTTGCTATTAGGTCAATGAGGTTACTATCTAGAGCTTCGGTTTCCGAATATGATCGTGATTGACGAACTGTTAGCTCAGCATAATCTTGATTTTTCTTTCTTTTCTTTGCTATTGAGCGGATAAGTGCGGCAGCATCATTAGTCACTTTCTGTGTCATTACATCTGAGCTATCGCCGGACTCTCCTCCAACACCAACCGGATGAGCTGCACCTATATTAGTTCCTGGGGCCATAGCCGCTATATTTGCTGAAAGTGTAATAAACACCCCAGCCGAGCCAGCACGAGAACCTCCAGGAGCAACGTAAACGACTATAGGCACCTTCGATTCGAGGAATGTGCTAACTATGTCTCTAGTAGCGTCTAGTAATCCACCCGGAGTATTCAGGGTGATTACGAGTGCTTCGTAGTTACCGTCTTCGGCTTCTTGGACTAGTGTCGCTATGTATTCGGACGTAAAGCTCCCTATCCCTTCATTTATCGAGGCATAAAGTATCTCATTTTCGGCACTAGCTATACCAAAAGAGAATAAAAATAATATGGAAATTAGAATGGCTTTCATCTATTCAATATAATGAAATTAATAGAATAAACAAGTGATAAATCAAAGTTTACTTATTTCTTCCTCCATTCGTTATGAGAAAAATCATACCAATGTTTTATCATAATCAAGGATTATACAAATTAAAAGATTTACGGTACATTTAGTTTATTGGTGGGTATAATCAGTAGCTAAAGATATTAAGCCACTCTGTGGCAAATTGGTACTTCGTCACTCAGAGCAAACGAAGTTTGCGAAGAGTCCAGGAATAAATAAATCGTAGACATTTTATGCCCCGCTGGGCAATATATCTGAAGAAATATTGTTTGCTGATTTAACCCATTGCCCCAGCGGGGTAATATATATGTAGAAAAGCCATATCAAAAAAAATCCCCATTTCTTCAAGAAACAGGGATTGTAAATACATAATTCATTCTTAATCTTTTATTCTGATTTCGATTCTTTCATTTTCTAACTCTATATCGAAATAAACAAAACCAAATTCCAGATTATAATAATATGTCGCCTTGTTGATATTCCTTGATTCATTCAATTCTTGACATTCACATTTTATTACCCAAACATCCAACATTCCCTTATTCGACTTATATTTCGATTCACCTGCTACTTTATATGTACAATCGGCTAGTTCGGTCTTGTCAACTTCAAGCTCTTTAGTCTCAGACACATAAGAAGGTTCGTCTGATTTATTGACGTTTGACTTTATAATAGTTTGTTTTACAGTTGTTTTTTTGGGTCTAGCTAAAATTTTAGTATTGATTGTAGAATTGAATATTGGTATCACAATTTTAGGTTCTAGTATTTTTTTATTCAAATCAATAATATTAACTAAAGGTGGTAAACTTAATTCAAATGCTTTAAAATTACTAAAATCAACTTTTGAATTTTCTTTTACAGGAAAAGCAGAGCTCAAATCTATAATAGGGTCAAAATTTAACGTTTGGATTATCATATTCTGATTAGAACCCGGCATACCAGAATAATTAAGAGTCCATGTCCAAGTTTGATCAGAATTTGTTTCACTCTTATTACTTTTTAAATTCAAATCATACCTTAGTGTATCATTTTCTCGGACATGAGTTACCTCATAATTAAAAGTAGCTTGGCTTTCATACACATCTGACGAATATGCTATGTTAAAAGCTAAAATTAATAGAATTGAATAAATTAGAGGTCTCATAATTGTACCAACGTTAAATAATTTATAGAGAAACAGGTGTCAATGTGAATTTACAGAATTCTTATAATATTTACAAAAAGGGGCTCAGCCATAAAAGTATTATTTTAATAAAACATAATTGATGAGGTAAAATTAAGTTAAGTTAAGTTCCAAATTATTTCTTAGAAAACAAGAAAATCTTTTCAACATTTGCAAAAATCCCCATTTCTTAACGAAACAGGGATTGTAATTATCATCTAATAAGATATGACTTTATATACTCTTTCATTTACTGAAATATTCTGTGTTCTTTTGGAGATATTTTCGTAAGTACAAGCTCGTAAAAATTAACAATATAAGAACAACAATATTGATCAAATCAATTATTATATGCGGAATCAAAATATTAAACAATAGAGTCACGGGAAAAAGTATTAATGCAATAATAAATATCTTTTTATACCTTTCAAATTTATTTTTATCTATTCTGTATTTACCTTCATTCACCATTTTAATGTAATGAGAATGAATGGACAAAAAGATTAAAATAACAATATTTAATATGAAAGTCAACATCTTACCAAAAATCCCACCAACCAAGTGCAGAACCGACTAATCTTGATACCGTTGAAGCAGCACCGCCAACAGTATTGGCTGAAGCTAATGCAGGTAATGCTCCAACACCACCACTTGCTCCAGTTGCAGCTAGAAAATAACCAGCCCCAGCACAAAAATCTACCATACCACACACTCCCTCTCTAGTTTTTGTACTAGCTTGGATTATATTAACCTTTTTTGGAGATGAACCATTTGTAATGTGATAATCAAGAGAATGTTTATACAATGAAATGCTAACTAAAGATTGTTTTTCATTTGTATTCCATGAGACACTTAATATTTCACTTTCTAATGAATCCACTTTATTATACATTTCAGTTGATGTATATGTATTATTCATAATATCAACAGCCAAATCTAAAATTTTTGTACTGTAAAGACTATCTCGACTAGTTATAGCTGTCGAACTAATTAATAAATTTCTGTATTGATTAACTAATGAATCAGGATTCTCAAATTTAACCCAATCATCTATATAATTCTTATATAGACTCATACCAGTAGTATCATTAATACTAACTAAATATTCATCAATATAATAAGTAATGGAATCAATTAAATTATCATCTACCCAAACACCAGAAAAAACAGTAGAATCACAGTGATTTAGAACATAATCTAAAGTCTCATTATGTTTTATACCTACCGAATCATAAGGATTTGATCCTAACAACTGACCCAAATTACTATCAAAGCGTTGGCCATCAACAACATTATCTGATTCTTTACAACTAAAAAGTAGTAGTAAAGAAATTATAATTAACCCAAAAACATTTCTCATAAAAAACCTCCTTTAAATTGTTAATAAATGAGATTCAAATTAACATAACATAACATAACATAACACGCAAGAAAAAACTTTCAACATTTTGTATTTACTACAAACAAAAATCCCCATTTCTTGCGAAACAGGGATTGTAATTATCATCTATTATTTATGAGCAGCCACTCGTTGTGCCGCAATCCTCGCAGACGGTACAGCTTCCGTTTCGCTTCACCCTCGACGAGCTACAAGTACTACACATCTCGCCCGTGTAACCCAAGCTGCGTGCTTCGTCTAGCTCGGCTTGTTTCTTCGCTCTACCATCATCACCAGTAGTTACAGCTTTCATCTGTACTAACTGTGGTGCGATTATAGTTTTAGCTATATCTTTTTCATCTGGTTGTGGCCCGTCTATGCCTTTCGATTCGTCCGTTTGCAACTCAGGTGTGTCAGAAGCATTCGGATTGTTCTTATCTTCGTCCACCGCAAATACATGCACCAGGTCATTTCTTTGCAAGTAGTCATAGCCAAGTGTACGGAATACATAGTCTAGGATAGAAGTCGAATTCTTGATTGCCTCGTGTCCTTGTACCATACCTGCTGGCTCGAATCTAGTGAAAGTGAATGTATCAACTAGTTCTTCTAGTGGCACTCCGTATTGCAATGCCTTAGACGTTAGAATAGCGAAACTGTTCAACATACCACGGTATGCAGCCCCTTCTTTGTACATATCAATGAAGATTTCGCCTAATTGACCATCTTCGTATTCACCAGTTCTTAGGAATATTTTATGACCACCTACTATTGCCTCACGGATGATACCTTTACGGCGTTTCGGTAGTTTGTATCTGTTCGATTGTCTTACAGACTTGCCTTCTATTTGCTCGTGTATTTCTTTAGCGCCTAGTGTCTCATCTAGCGTATTCTCGTCGCCCAATAGTACTGTTTCTTCCAATCCATCATAGTTCGCTGAGTTCAATGGTTGCGAAAGTTTAGAGCCATCACGATAAAGTGCGATTGCTTTTAACATCAGTTTCCAAGATTTCATGTGAACTTCGCTTATGTTATTCACTGTAGCTGTACCAGACATGTTTACCGTCTTAGATATAGCACCAGAGATAAATGGTTGAGCCGCAGCCATTATGCGTACGTGAGCCATATAAGCTATAGAGCGTTCGCCTTTCTTACCACAAGTGTTCGCACAATCGAATATTGGTAAATGCTCATCTTTCAGATGCGGAGCACCTTCGATCATCATCGTACCACATACGTAATCGTTTGCTTTCTCGATTTGCTCAGCAGTAAAGCCAAGAGCAGCCAATAGGTTAAGTGTTGAATCAGCTATTTCTTCATCAGAAAGTCCTAGCTTCATCATGAAATCTTCGCCCAAAGTCCATTTGTTGAATGCAAATTTGATATCGAATACATCATCTAACTGATCTTCGACTAATTTGATTTTCTCTTCAGTAAATCCTTTCTCAATCAAAGTTGCTTTGTTGATTTCTGGACAGCCAGCGAATGTACCGTGTCCTTTACTATATTTTGTTATTTCTTCTATTTCAGTTTCAGTGTAGCCAAGTTTCACTAGTGCTTTTCTTACTGATTGGTTTACTATCTTGAAGTATCCACCACCAGCTAATTTTTTGTATTTCACGATAGCGAAATCAGGCTCGATACCAGTAGTATCACAATCCATAACAAGTCCGATAGTTCCAGTAGGAGCTATTACAGTTACTTGTGCATTGCGATATCCATAGTGCTCACCCATTTCTAATGCGTTGTCCCATACTTCACGAGCTGCAGTTAGCATATCTTGCGGACAGAAACGAGTATCAATACCTTGAGGTCTGATAGTTAAGCCCTCGTACTCAGAAGTTTTAGCGTTGTAAGCAGCTCTTCTGTGATTACGAATAACTTTTAACATGTGTTTTTCATTTAACTTGTATTCTGGGAACGCACCTAGTTCTTTTGCCATTTCAGCAGAAGTAGCATACGATTGACCACATAGTATAGAAGTCAATGCACCAGTCCAAGCAAGTGCTTCATTCGAATCATAAGGAATGCCATTTACCATTAGTAATGAGCCAATATTAGCATAGCCAAGTCCTAAAGTTCTGAATTTGTAACTAAGGTCAGCAACTCTCTTAGAAGGGAATTGAGCCATTAGTACAGATATTTCAAGTACTACAGTCCAGATACGAGCAGCATGTTTATAAGCTGCTATATCAAATTCGCCTGTTTCTTCGTTGAAGAACTTCATTAGGTTCAAACTAGCTAGGTTACAAGCTGTATCGTCCAAGAACATATATTCTGAACAAGGGTTCGATGCATTGATACGACCAGACTCAGGACAAGTGTGCCATTCGTTGATTGTAGTATCATATTGTAATCCTGGGTCAGCCGATTTCCAAGAAGCTAAGTTAATTTTATTCCAAAGATCACGAGCTCTCACACGACGAACGCACATTTCGTCAGTTCGCCATTTTAGTTCCCACTCTTCGTCAGCTTCTACAGCTTTCATGAATTCATTGGTAACACGAACAGTGTTGTTCGCATTTTGACCGCTGATAGTGTTGTATGCTTCGCTCTCGTAGTGAGTGTCGAACGCTTCGATGTCTATGTTTGTGAATCCTTGTTTCACTAGCTGTATTACTCTATCGATGTAGTTAAGAGGAATCCCTCTGTGAACTGCACGTTTGATAAGGTCTTTCAGAGTTTGATTTTTGTCAACTTCTGGGCTATTAGTAATAGCTTCTTCCATTATTGCTTGCAAGAAAACTCTGTTAATCTTAGAACCAGTAACCAAAGCAGCAACTTTTTCTTCTTCCTTAGCTTTCCAGTCGATGAATTGCTCCACATCTGGGTGGTCAATATCAACTACTACCATTTTTGCTGCACGCCTTGTCGTACCACCAGATTTTATAGCTCCGGCAGCTCTGTCAAATATTTTTAAGAAGCTCATCATTCCGGAAGATACCCCCCCTCCAGATAATGGCTCTTCGCTACTACGTATGCGAGAGAAGTTAGACCCAGTACCACTACCGAATTTGAATATACGTGCTTCGCGCGTAATCAAATCGAAGATACCACCTTCGTTAAGCATATCATCGCTAACAGATTGGATGAAACATGCATGAGGTTGAGGTCTAGTATAAGCGTCTTTTGATTTTTCTATTTTTCCATTTTCAGGGTTAACGTAGTAGTGTCCTTGTTTGCTACCAGTTATTCCGTAAGCGAAGTTCAGCCCAGTGTTGAACCACTGAGGTGAGTTAGGAGCTGCAGCTTGATTCATAAGCATATAAGCAGCTTCTTCGTAGAATATCTCAGCATCCTTTGTAGTGTCGAAATAATTATTTTCTTCACCCCAATGTCTCCAAGTACCGGCAAGTCTATGAACAACTTGTTTTACAGAATTCTCAGAGCCAGTAGCATGTTCGCCATTCTCATCTTTGATTTTCTTTCCTTTCTCATCGTAGAGAGGAACTCCCGCTTTTCTGAAATATTTTTGTGCCAAAATGTCGGTAGCCATTTGTGACCATCCAATTGGAACTTCCACATTTTTCATATCGAAAACAGTAGAGCCGTCAGGGTTCTTTATGGTTGATGAGCGATGAGTATATTTGAAAAGGTCATATACGTTCGCGTCATCTTTGGTAAAATGTCGAGAAAATTTCATAGTGGGGGCACCTATATTAGTAATAAATCATTGATAACACTCAGCATAATGACTTAAAAACAATTTGGTGAAGTAGACGGCACAATTCGAATAGTGGCTACTTTGGCAAATTATTTTTTGATAATGACACAACTAAGTGGATACAATTAAAATGTTTTTTTTGATTCATTACAAGGTGTAATTATCAACACCAATCAATGATAGGACTTTTAAATTATCCACATCGTTCTGCTAATATTCTTTCCTATTTGGAATGTAGTTTATGCTGCATTTCTAAAATAAAAAATAAAAATGAAATTTACAAACGTAAGGTATAATTTATTATTGCGATTAGAGCGTATTATCTTGTTTGGATTTGGATTCCGTGACGTTTTTCACTTTTAATATTAAGTATTAATGTTGTATTAGATGCTTTTTGAGGAAGCCGCCGTGAGCTTCGTCAATTCTGTTCTGAATTATAAAAGCGGCATCATCAACTGCTAGTATCTCTGTTTTCAATCTTGAAACCTCGAGCTTAGTAGTCACTGTATAGATTATATCTATTTCCTTTTCTGAGCCGTCAGGTTCTAACCTGCCACGCTTACCTTTCAATATAGTAACACCCTTGCCCAAATCATCTATTATCTTATGTCTTATATCTTCATGTTTGTTGGATATAATAGTCAAATCCAAATACTCATTGAATCCGTGAATGAAGAAATCAACAGTCCTAGAAGCAGACATATAAGTCAACATCGCGTAAAGTGCAACTTCTATTTCCAATAGGAGTGCTGCAAAACTAAAGATAACGATATTCAGAATAGCAATAATATCACCAATACTAAAAGCCGAAGTCCTTGTAAAGTACAACGCTAAAACCTCAGTACCATCTATCACACTACCGCCTCTGATGGATAATCCAATGCCTGCACCGAGGAAAAACCCACCGAATACGGCTATTAGCAACTTATCGTCCGTTACTTGTGTGTAAGGCATAAACGTAACAGCAAGTGATAGACCAGCTATTGCAAATACCGTTTTTACTATGAATGTTTTGGATAATATCTTCGCCCCAAGTAAAACAAATGGGAGATTTACCAATACAATTAGCATCCCAATATTTAGTCCAGTAACTTCCTTTATAAGTAATGCTATTCCCATAGCACCGCCATCTAAAAACCCTTGAGGTAATAGAAACCCTTTTAAACCGAAAGAAGCGGAGAGAATCCCAGTAAGAATAAATAATAAACTTTTAAGTTGTTGTTTCATAATTCAATATAATAAAAAAGCTCCAGCGGAAGGAGCTTAATTATTGTCTCATTTTTTTTTTAATCATCAAATCGACTATCAAAATCATCATCTATTTCTTTGCTTTTTGCTGAGTAGTCATCGCTAAAGTCGAAGTCATCATCTTCATCTTCTTTACCCTTACCATTCTTTCTATCTTCTAGTATCAGCATATTGTCTGCTAGTATCTCTACTACTTGTCTTCTATTGCCGTCATTGTCTTCGTAGTTCCTAGTTTGCAAACGTCCCTCAACGTATATTCTCGTGCCTTTGGTTACTAATTTATCAATAACTTTGGCTAACCCACGCCATGCAACTACTGTGTGCCAATCGGTATGTTCTTTCAGATATCCATCTTTGTCTTTCCAGCTCTCGGAAGTAGCCATTCGGAATGAAGTGACTGGCACTCCACCGGGAGTTTCTTTTAGCTCTGGCTCTTTCCCCACATTTCCTATCAGCATTACTTTGTTCAAAGTTCTAGACATTATTATTCTCCTAGCTATTCGTTAGATTTCCATTATTATAATGATACGCCATTGTCTTATATCTAGGGTCTAATTTAAAATAAAAAATTCCATCTTGCAAATGGAATTTTTAAATAATTTTTCTTTTATAACTTTAACTCTTTGAGGAGTTTCTCGGATATCTCATTGAGGACATTATCGTTCTCATAGAATCCCTGCTTTATCTTGGATTTGATAGGCCCATATTTGAGCACATCCGTTGATAATTCCAATGAGTCTTTCTTAACTTCTTTGCTTTCTATTTCGGACTTAGCTTCGGCTTTTTGCTTACGCTCTTTGTCTTCGTAGATTTTGTTATATGAGTTAGTAGCATTTATCTTCACTTTCCACTCTCCTTATACAAAAGGACATTCTTTTGTTTTTCACGTTGTTTTAACTCTTCTTCCATGCTATTTACTTTACTTTTGAGTAATCTAAGAGCATTTTCATCCTTGACTCTTAGAGGTTCCATCATACTCTTCCACTCGGATTCATTATCGCGTATTGTTTGCTTGTTTTTATCATCGCTGATAAAGTTATCTATTTGCTTAATCAATGAAGTACGTTGTTGATATAAACTATCCAGATTATCCAATCCTTCATCGCTGTCGGATAGATTATCTATGATACTATTAGTTATAGAGTTCAACTCATTAACTATTGGTTTTATGTTATTATCAAACACGAACATCAGCTATATTATTACTTTCTATCATTTTATTAACCATTCTAGCTATTTTCAAAGATACCTCAGGCGGATACTGTCTTACAACTTCTTTCGTATCCGGATTGAGTATTTTTAAAATTAGCTTTTCTGTTTCTTTATCAGTACTAAATTGAGCAATTAATGAATCATCTTCTAATAATTTCGATATTTCATTCTCAATTTTCTTAGGATCGAAAGTTGATTGAAATTCATCATTATTGTGTTTTTCTACTCTTTCCATAGTTTGATTAACTTCGGTTGGAGCATTTTTATTAGCCAAATTTGACATTAGATTGTCAAAATTAGAGCTAATTGACTCAGAGTTTCCAATTGATTTTATCATAATAATACCTCAGTGCGATTAAAGATTATAATTCTCAGGGGCTAATAGCCAGATGAAAATTGTGAGAATGATCCATATTGGGCCTGCGCAGTTAAGCTAGTTCTCAATATATCTTCATATTGTTTTCTTAAATTGTTTGCTTGTGAATCTATTCTAAGTTTTAGTTCATCGTAGCGTTTGTCGTAACTTTCTATCTGTTGTACAAATGCTTGTTTTTTACTTTTGATAATACCTGTATCACCTTTTAGTGAAGAAACTATATTCTCTATTTTAGATATAAATCCATCTGGTTTATTAAATATATCTGCAATCTTTTGAGGATCATCTTCCAAAAATTCCTTAAGAGCTTCTTTGTCTGTAATTTTCAAATTACCAGCAGAATCAGGCTTTATCCCAATTACAGTTAGATATTCGGGATTGCCAGAATCTATACCATTAACTCTAGTAGAAGGTAACGCGCGTAGTGAGCTGTATAAGCTATTAGCACTTGGGTCTCCTCTACGGATTGACTTATTATTATTTACTAAAGCCAAAGCACTATTATAAGCATCTAGTAAAGGTTGCAGCAAATTAGCTACTCCATCAACATCGATATCAGTACTAAGTGTCTCTGCTTCATCCCCAGAATCGTGTACTTTATTTAAAGTAAATTTGAATCCATTTATTACATCTTCTAGATTATTAGTTGACCTAATAACGGTAATCCCATTTACTTCAGATTCAGAATTTAAATCACTCACTTCTGCCTTTCGATAACCAGCATTTGTAGCGTCGAACGCAACTCTTGTTGTACTATTAGGATTAAGTACACCTTCGTCGAATCCAATATTGGAGAGTAAGTTACCAGCACCATTAGAAAAAATAATTTTATTATCCTCACCTAGTTCAGAAGTATTAAAAGATAATCTAGCTGTTGAACTAGTATCTTTTACAACTGAAGCAGAGAGTTTGAAATCATCTTCTGCGTTGACAGCGTCGGCTATTTTCTGCATAGCTTGTTGATATGTCTCAGAGTCATCTAACTCAACACTCAAAGTACGGCTATCCCCATTGACTTCAACTGTAAACTCGAATGTACCACTAAAACTGCCAAAATCATCAGCCGAATTTACTCTACTAGAAACTAAAGAATCAGAACTTGCCAACCTATTTACTTTGACAGTATTCGTGCCTATACTAGCATCTCCGTCTGCAGTAGCTGTTACGTAGTCAGCTCCAGTTGAGGCAACTTTCTTGACACCAAATTTCTTATCAAAATCATTCGCTTGAAAAGTATCAATTTGCGTAACTAATGCATTCACTCTAGTATTCAGAGCGGTATAGAAAGAATTTTTAGCTTCTACCTGAGTTTTCTTTTCCTGAATTCTATTCAACTTTGGTTGCTGGGTTTGCATGTATGACTCAACTAACAAGTCAGTTTGCGACTGATTCCCACCACTTAAAAGACTATTTAAATCACTCATAATAAAACCTAGTTTTCTAATTTAAAGGCCAAAGCCCATGTATCACGCAATTCTTTTATTATTTTGTATGCTTCGTCATATTTCTTTTGGTATATACATCTTTGACAATATTCGTACAATCTGTACAATCTTGTCGATGTTTCGCCATAATCGAAGTTTAGAGCACCCATTAGTTCTATTAGAACCTTGCTCATTTTCTCGATATCTTTTCTTTTATTACTTACTAAGAAAAGATCGTACATTTTTAGTATTAGCTTTTCTTTACTCCAAGAGAGAACCTCTTGCTCTACGTAAGAAGGGACTTTCTTCCCTTTACCAGTACCATAAGCTTTGCTAGCCGCTAATTTTTGAACTTGAGTATTCATTACTATATTATCTTCCTTGACTTTTTAGTTTTTAACTATGAAAGACGGCCGCAAAAATCGAGCCGTCTTCCAAGTTTATAATAATAATTATTGCATTTAGCTCAGCTAAAAATCTTATCCAAATAACTGTAAATAAGTTTGAGGATTTTGATTTGCTTGAGATAAAGAAATAATTGAAGTTTGTTGCAAGAATTGGTTTTTAACCAAATCCAATTGCTCTTCAGCAACATCAACATCTTCTATTCTTGAAATCGCAGATTTGTAGTTTGTTATCTGTGAAGTTAACAAATCTTCTTGCGAGTTCAATCTAGCTTCTAGACCACCGACAAATGATGCTACTTTACTTACGTTATCCAATGCATTAGATAAACTTGTAAGAGTAGTAGAGATATTTGCAGCACTAAACATACCTAAATCAGAATCAGATACTGAATCTAAACTTGCAAGGTTAAGACCTGTGATACCACCGAAATTAGCAGCTGTATCGCTATTAAGTTCGAAGTTGTTACTAGTATTGAAGTTAGTAGAGTTAGTAGATGATAAATCAACTTCGATAGTGATTAAAGAGTTACTCTCACCAACACCGATTACGAAATCACCTGAGAACGCACCATTTAACAATTCTTGACCACCGAATACAGTAGAGTCAACAACAGTTTGGATTTGCTCAGATAATCTGTATGCTGCTTTTGCAAGAGCTACTTTTTCATCTGTACCCAAAGCGCCAGAAGAAGCTTGAGAAGCTGCATCTTTGATTTGAGTTAGTAGGTTAGTGATGTTATCTAATGCGTCTTGCGACATAGAAGTAACGTTTTTCGCTTCGCCAACTGCGTTAAGTGCAGCTTTTAATGAAACGTTTCTAGAATTTAGTGAACGTGACGTGATATAACCAGCGACGTCGTCCGATGCTGCGTTGATTCTTTTACCAGTTGATAGACGTAATTGCGATTTCGCAATTGCTCTATTAGATGATTGTAGTGAATTGTACGCGTTTAGTGCGGGAATATTAGTTCTTATTCTTCCGCCTGATGCTATTGATGATGGCATTACTACCTCCGTGTGTAATTAATTAATAATGTGAGGGCATCCTGCCATTTTATAATAAAATTTTCCTATCAAAATCAATTATCGGAGCTAGTTTAGAATACTTTAGTTTTTTTCCACATTTTTACCAAAATATTGAAGTTTCGTTCATATCGACTACATCGAAACTATATATTTCGACTTCTGTACCTGCTCCAGTTTGGAACAAAGTGTACTCTGAAGCGGGGATTGAGGTTTTGTGTTTAGATAATGTATCACAATCTACAATGAATGTAGTATAATCGCCATCTTGTGTGATTTTGAAGATATGTTTTTCATTATTACGTAATAGTATATTAGAATTGGAGCCAATTAATCTATTATTTTCATATACACTAGCACCTTTTTCTGTGAAAATGAACTTCAATCCAATGGAAGTGTCTTTCTCAAGTGGAGATGTTCTCTCTGTTAGCTTAAGGTAATCACCCTTTATTTTCTTTAGAATAAAAGATTTGTCGTATTGCGTTACATAATATTCCCGTATTGCAGTTGATGAGTTTTCTTCTATTAGCAATGCATCATCTGCTATCAAACTAACACTAAGAGGGTTCTCGCCTCTATAACCTATCAATGTAGGTAATGCAATATTCCGAAATTTATTCAGAGCATAATAATCCGAGGCACAAGAAGTGAGGATAGTCGCAAGTAATATGAGTATAATTTTTTTCATTGATTCTTCTATTTACTTCAAATTACGAATAATTTCTTTTTGTGGCAAGTGGGGAATGAGAACTAATCCTGTTAATCTAGTTTCTATGCCCCAGCGGAGTTGGCAACAGATATTCAGCCACACTTTGGCTTTTAAGTAATGACTTTTTGCCTGGACTTCTTCGGTCGCTTTGCTTCCTCTGAGTGACGTGATTTCAGAGACTTTGGGGCATTTGGAGACGTAATCATTACGTCTCTACTATCCTCTCTCTGAAATAGTTTTTTATTCATTCGATTAAAACAAATACTGAAAAAACCCACGAAAAACTGAGAAATCAATCAAAGCTGTAATCACTAAACCTGCAATAGCCCCCCATAAATGGGCATTGTGGTTTATATTATCTTGTGATTTCTTATCGGCATACCAGCAATAGACTAGATACAGTACCGCAAAAATAGGAGCAGGTATAGGTATTGGGAAAAACATAAGGTATAAACTCATCTCTGGGTCATATAATATATAGCTGAATAGCAATCCAGATATAGCCCCCGATGCTCCCAAAGCAGCATATCTAGGGTTATTTTTATTTTTGAGATACGTGGGTATATCCGCTAGTATCATAGAACCAATATAGATAATCAGAAATTGGAGACCACCTACATAGCTCTCATATTTGAAAGCAAAGAAGTAGAAGGTCATCATGTTGAATCCTAGATGGAACAAATCAGCATGGATGAAACCACTCGATATGAATCTATACCATTCTTTGTTTTCATTGATTGCTATAGGTATGAGCATCAACTTATTATATAGAGATTGCTTTCTATACATTACGAAAAGTGAAAGTAATATAGTTACAACGAATACTGATGTTGAGTATGGGGTTAGACTTAAATCCATAGTTTATTCTTTTTTATTTTCATTCCAAGTCTTATACTTGTTTTCTTGTGATTTTCTGTTTGGGGGCACTTCTCTGAGTGGTTCGCATGGCTTTAGTGTAGCTCGCAATTCACTAGGTAATTGCTGATATAGCTTTGTGCCTTCAGTTTTCCAATCTAACATTTGGTCAGATACATCTTTAACAATTTTAGCTGGATTGCCAACTACTACTTTTCTATCTGGTATTACCATATCTGCTGGCACGAAGCACAATGCTCCAACTATACAGCCATCACCTACCTTCGCATTATCCATTACTACAGCATTCATACCGACTAGTGTATTTCGGCCGATTTCACCACCATGGATTATAGCTCCATGACCTATGTGGGCAGACTCTTTCAGCAATACTGTAACACCGGGAAACATGTGTATAGTGCAGTTCTCTTGCACGTTACAACCATCTTCTATTATTATACCACCCCAATCGCCACGAATAGCAGCACCGGGCCCAATATATACATCCTTGCCTATTATTACATTGCCTGTGACCGTTGCGTTCGGGTGGATGTAAGCAGACTCATCTATAACTGGTATGAAACCATCAAATTCAAAAATATTTGCCATTATCTAGGTATTGTTATTGTTACTTTTGTTCCTACGTCCAATTCACTGTCTATGTTCATAGTACCGCCCAGTAAATCCAGATTATGCTTGATAATAGATAGCCCGAGTCCCGTACCTTGGACTAAGCTAGAGATTTTATCCTCTCTCTTAAAAGCTTCCGTTAGGTTGTTGATATTTTCTTTTGCTATTCCTATGCCCTTATCTCTTACTGTTATTGTACAATTATAACCGTCGGCGACCAAGGATAGCTTTATCTTTGGTTTTTCACCGGAGTACTTTATCGCATTAGAGAGTAGATTATTTACAATTTGTGTACAAAGAACTTTATCTGATTCTACAAATACCGTTTCTTCGGGTAATCTCATCTTAACAACTTTGCTATATGCTTTATTTGATTCAACTAGATTCTTTACTTCACTGCGAATATCAAATACCTTTTTAGATGCCTTTATTTCTCCATGCTCTAGTTTGCCTATATTTAGAACATTCTCCATTAGAGCAGTCATAGTATCTATTGATTTGGAAATTTTATCCAAATTCTTGAAGAATTTCTCTTCATCACTTCTCTCATAAGATTTTTCGAGTAGGAAGGTAGCAGATTGGATAATAGTCAAAGGGGTTCGAAATTCGTGTGATACCATAGCTATGAATTTCGTTTTCAATTTATTTAGCTCCATCTCATTTGCTAACGCTTTTTCAATCTGAGATTTTACTATAATTAGTTCTTTTTGTGATTCTATTCTTTTAGCATTTTCTTCTTGGAGATCACTATTTATTTTTTCTAACTCTAGTGTTCTTTTATCTACTTGCTCTTCTAGTTGTCTGATTATTAGACTTAATTCTTCCTTATTAGAGTGGCTTAGAGTTACATCTTCAACCATTACACCCAGCCCATAAATTTGGTTGTTTTCATCTTTCAATGGGTAATAAGTATCTTTAAAAAAGGCTCTCTCTAAGTTTTTTTCACCGTATTGCTCTACTGTTGTAAAGCTCTCTCCGGCTAAGGCACGATCAAAGTTCTTTCTTGCTTTTTCTTTATCAGAATCAATTTGTATATAGTCTATGATTGAATTATTCAACTCAATATCAACACCCCATATATTCTTCATTATATTACTGTGTAATTGATTGAAAGAGATGTAATTGTAATTATCATCTAAAGCAAATACTATCAAATTGGGATGGAAATCCATAATATGTGATAGTACAGTTGTATTATTCATTTTTTCTACCATATTTGCAATTTATGGAATTAAACAATAACTAACACATATATCAAAAAAAACGCCCCAAACCGAAGTTCAGGGCGCGTTTCAACAGGAGGACCTATGAAATATAGGGGTTGTACTTCTCAGTACATATATATAGACGCATCTATATTAACTTTTATTTTATGTAATTTTAAAAATAATGTGATTTTTCTGTCATTTCAATGACATTACAGTGACTATTTCATAATCTTTATAAACCAAAGAACTTAGAGTAAATCACTTTACTGAAAAAGACGCTGTAATCACTGCCTTTATTGTTTTTAATCTTGATTGGGTGTCAAAGCTACCGTAATCAGACACTTCAGTCGAGTTTCTAGAAGTTATCTGGAATACGCCCTGCGATGCACTTTGTAAAGTTCCGACTTCGCTGTCAGTATTGCCAGCTAATCTCTCTGCCCTTTCGTAAGCATTCTTACTTGCTTCACCTAGCATTTCCAATTTCAAATCTTCTATTTTAGTATAGAAGAACTGCGGTTCGAACGAACTGATGTTTACCCCTTGCTGAATCAAATCTGTTGCCTTTTGTGAGATTTCTTCTACTTTATCCAGGTTCTTAGATTGGAATGAAATATTCATTGTAAGCTCATAACCTTCCAACTGATTAGTTTCGCCGTATCCATTATCTTTTTGCCGATATATCTCTCGTGTATATACAGCACCTAGTTTTATATCCTTATCAGCGATACCATTATCTTTAAGATACTTGATAGTTCTTGCTTTATAATCATTGATAATAGTATAAGCCGAAGTCAAATCATTAGATTTAGACTTCAGTAGAGACATCCATTGTCCCAAATCAGACTCAATATCTTTCTGAGCATAACCCTTAACTTCAATCAAATTTCTGTGTGCATTGTCTATTCTCTTCGCTTCGGTGAAGTGCCAACCCAAAAGCCATGCACCTATGATAATACCGACAGCTAGGAATAGTCCTAACCCCGCAGCATTACCGCCTTTTGATATATTTTTATTTTCCATTGTTCTTTCTCAGAGATTGATTCTTTTTACAAAATAATAATATCAAACTAAATTATCATCATTTGGTGGATAATTCTTGTTCTTTTCTTTAGTTGTATTATCACCCAATTTAACTTTGTACCAGTCTATTTTTCGAGAAGTGTACATCACAAAAGCGAGTATAACAAACATTCCTATACTACCGATTAGCAATGAGTAATCTTCTAATTGAATAATAGTGAAAATGAATAGATACAGTAATGATAGTATTCCTAGTATAACACCTCCCACAGCTTTCGATTTGGTAATAGCCCATGTGTATCCAGAAATCAAAACCAATGTTAAAACTGTTGCAAACCAATAAGCCAAATTAAACAATAAGTGTTCACTGAATGAAACCAGCAAGACGTAGAATACGACTAAAGACAAACCAACTAGTAGATATTGAATAGGGTGAATATAGACTTTATTCATTACTTCCACGAAGAAGAATGCTAGAAAGGTAAGAACAATAAACAATATTGCATACTTAATAACTCTATCAGATTTAGTATAATTATCTACTGGGAGCATAAGATTTGTACCAAATGTCTCGTTGTCCATTATATAATCATTGTCCAACCACATTTGAGGATAATTTCTATTCAAGTGGAGTATCTTCCAATCCGCTGTGAATCCATTATTATCAGTATTTCTAGTATCTGGAAGGAATTTTCCAGAAAAGCTTGGAGTATCCCAACTTGATTTCAAATTAGCGACAGTAGTCTTACCAACGGGAGTGAAAAATATATGTTGACTACCTTTTAGATTTAGATCAAACTCGAAGCTATAATCAGTCGAATCGGTTAAAGAAATATCAACAGGGGAGTTAATACCAGAGTTAACATCAGGAGACTTACTTACTATGCTTGGGTTAAAGTTATACAAGCTATCGTTCCACTTGAGTTCTATTTGATTTTCAATTCCTTTTAGGTCGTTTATACCGACATTTAGCTTTGCTTGGTCTAATTGTAACCACTCTGCATTTATACCTAAGTCCTCAAAGTCTAGCTTATCAAAACTGCCTTTCAGACTTAATTTCGAATCATAAACTACTACTTCGTATATACCTCTATATCTAGTTTCGGGGATTAGCTCACCGTATATATTGAGTTTATTTGGCAATACAAATAGAGTTTTAAGAGTAGGAATGATTTTTCTAGTTGAGTCTGTGACGACTATTGTTTGCTCAAGGTATGGAATAGTAACATAAGGTCCGACTATAGTTTGTCCCTCACTCCAACTAGTGCTAACTTCATTAATAGCATCATTCTGTATATTTTCTCTATCTGTAATCAGAAATTGGACTAGAGTGGTTGGTATCATCAGTATTATGACAAGTATAATAATAACGAATAATTTCAGCATAACGCTTGATTTTAAATCTTTGTAACTCATAATTGTGAAGACCTTTAGAATAGTGATGTTTACATTACGAGTAGTATTTTTAAAAAGTTATATATAATTATGAATAATCATTGTAATATATTAGAAGCAAACATGGAATAATACAAAGTACATACCTTATGTTGATTTGATTGGAAAGATTTTAGAGGAAATAACTATAGGATTAACGTACAAATTGGTGAAAGTGATGCGTAAACTGTCCGTCTGTTGAAACCGACGGCAATACAAGGAACTATAGCCGCAAATGGCGGTAGAGGAGCTGGCAGAACAACGACCGAAGAGTCTTCTTTTCTTTGCAGACTCTTCACCTCGACTTCGCTCAGTACAGGCATTTCACTTCGTTCCATTCAGAGTGACGTGAAAATAGATAGAATTAGTGAATTATTTTATCATTCTCTAAAATCAATATTAATTACTTCATCCGAAGCCGATTTGCTTTTAAAAACAATAATCCTATTTATTTCATTTTGATATACTTTATTTATTTGGACATCACTAAAGTAATCAAGACTTTCATCTTGATTGAAATAGACAAAAATCATTGTACTGTCACCGTATTCTATGGAAATTCCACTGACAATATCCTGATCACCAATGTACATATAATCTAAACTATCTTGAACTATTAGAGTAAGCAAATTTTCAATATTTCTACCTTTTAAGGTTTTGTATTCAAAGGTCAATAAGTTATTTTCTAAATCTAGTTTTTCAATTTCTTTTGAGCAACCAATTATTAAGAATAGAAATAAAGATATCACTGAATATTTAATATTACTTTTTTTCATTTATTCCTTATCAATTTCTTCTTCTCGTTTAATTACATTCCTGGATTCTTCACTCTCTTCGTTCGTTCAGAATGACCCGGATATTCGTAATAATTATTTAATCCTACTTATCCCCAAATTCTGACAATACAAAAAAGCCATCGATTTATTACCGATGGCTTTCATTATTATTTTTCTTTTTTGTCTGTAGAATCTTTGGAATCTTTGTTTTTGAACTCTTCCAAAGCTGAATCGTCTCGTAACCTGTAGCCGACCGAGCGGATACTCTGTATAGTTGGTCTTGTTCCTTTCTTCTCAATTTTACTTCGTAGCTTCTTGATATAGACATCTATCACATTCGAATCTTTATCTATGTCTTCTCGCCATACGTTCTGAGTTATTGAGTTTCTAGTCAGCACTTTGTTCTTATGCAACATTAGGAACATCAGGAGCGAATACTCTTTAGTTGTTAGCTCTATTTCCTTGTTATCTCTGTACGCTAGGTGAGTAACAGTATCTAGTGTTACTTCTCCAGCGTGGAGTTTAGTAGATTTGTGTTTCTGAGTCCTACGTAGTATAGCCCTGATTCTGGCGGCTAACTCATCGAAGCTAAATGGTTTTGAGATATAATCATCGGCACCGAAATCCAAGCCATTTACTCTATCTTCTGTCGAATCGAGAGCAGATATTAATATAACTGGAACATTGTAATTATTGGCTCTTAACTCTTTTAATATGTCTATCCCGTTCATTCCAGGTAACATCACGTCCAATAGTATTAGGTCATATTGGGTGTTCATGGCTAGCTCCAATCCATCGCGTCCATTGGTTTCTAGATCCACTTCATATCTTTCTTGTTTCAAGCCGTTCTTCATGAACGTTGCTATCTTTATTTCGTCTTCGATTATTAAAACTCTCATTGCAAACCTATTAATTTGATTTTATCTTCTTACATATATTGGGTAAAACTCGCGTTTCCCATCTGGAAACTCTATGTATAAATAATATAATCCATTTGCAACAAAGTCTCCGCTTGGCATCCTGCCGTTCCACGTATCTACGTGAGCGAATGATTCATCCCTAAATTGCTTATTAGCAATGGTTACTACTTCTCTATTTGACTCATCGAGTATTTTTATAGTTATATCACCCGATTTGGGTACTTTATATACAAACTTCACTTCCTCTCTGCTCGGGTCAAAAGGGTTCGGAGCTACTACGTTTATGTAGTTCGGCTCTATATCCGATAGCAAAGTATCGGTTCTCATACATGAACTTTCGCAGCAAAATCTGAACACTACATCATCGGGAGCGTCTAGTGGTATTTTCCACCTGTAGCTCATCGACGATAGACTTACCTTATCTTCTAACGTAAAACTAAGTCCATTGTTATAACTTTTCATTATACTAATTGTATCACAAGGAAATGGAAAGTCCAAAGGATTCCAAGAGAATAGTTGAGTTGGGTCAACTGTATTTTCTACTTCTATTTTTATAGGGAAAGGAGCAGGTCGCACTTTAACTGCGAACTCTATCAATTCTTTGCTGTACGAGCTTTTGTATGCTGTTATCTTGTAGTGATAAATACTGTCCAAATCCATAGAATCACAGCTGAATATCGGCAAACAAGGTATAGTATCCATATACCCAAATATTGGGGCATTAGTATCGCTAACTGTTGCTAGATATTGCCAAGTAGAGTCTATGTATCTAGTCTCCACTATCACCGAATCGAAGCAATTGATTTCGCCACCGAAAGTAAGGAATTCACCAACAGTTACAACTGTATCGGACATCATGAAATTTGTCATTTCGAAATCTAATATTCTAATAGTTGCCGATGTGTCTCTAATCTCATCTGGCTCTATTGTACTTTTTATTATGAAATAACCCGTTTTCCCGATAAAAGTGCTATCCAAATTAATCATCGCTGAAACAGTATCTTTATCATTCATTACTAATGTTCTAACTTCAAAAGTATCAATAGCTGAAGTGTCAGTCATATCAACGAAGTCAATGTCAATTGTACCAATACCTAATATTTTGTTTTCCCATACTAACTCTACACTATCACCAGGGCAATACTCTTGCGGTGGTGTCATCTGGATTGTTGGCTCTAATAGAGTCAACACATTTTTCAGCGGAGTACCTATTATATAAGTAGCTTTGAAAGTAGTGACTACCAAATCATTCAGTCCATCACCATCCATATCAGCTACTTCTACAGCATATATATCTTCTTTATCAAAGTCTTTATAGTAAAGAGTGTCCATCGGATTGCCAGCTCTATACATTGGGTCTTCGTAATCTCTCAACCCCAATATCATTATTTTCGAGCCATCTACTATTACTATTTCTTCTTTCTCATCTGGAGCATTATCCATATCGTTTACAGCTACTACTCTTCCGTTTATTCTTGCAGCTGCTATTGTATCGAAAGGGAATAACTGAGTATTAGGTGGAGTTGGCTTATCTACAACTTTTGTGTCATCATATTTTAGTATGAAAATTCTACTATTAGCGTGAGCAAAATTTCTAGAGCTTTGGGTAGCAATTATTTCTTTTCCAGGATTATTTGGGAAGAAAGGCAACCACTCATTACTAGTACCGTCCAAATCGCCAACAGCGATTGACCAGAAGTGATTGCTATCACCAGCAAATGATGGTATAGCTCCATTCGGAGAAGAGATGAAATTCCCATTCATATCTAGCAAATGTAGTTTAGATATACCTTCCGAGCCCTCGTCACCTTGGTATTGCTCAGTTTGCAATATATATTTCTGTGGAGTAAGACTACCATTATTCAGCTCTACTATATAAGGTCTAGTGAATGGCTTAATACCATTCAAACTGTCTGATATATTAATAGGAGCGAAATTATTAACAATCGTAGCACCAGTTATATCGAAACAATAAAGATAGCTATTAGAAGCATTAGTCGTACCACCAAGCTTATTAGTGATGTTCAGATTCAATGAAGTGTCGGGTACAGTCGGCATAAAGGCCAGAGTTGTACCGCTTGCTAATTGTGTGATAGACGGTTGGTCTATACCTATTCTATTAGCTAACTCTATTCTGTTTGTAGTATCGTCCCCAATGTCTGGCAAAGGGAAGTTCGGGAATTCGATAGCCGAATTAAAATGTGTCACCCCTCTTAGATAGGGAGCATCAACAGCAAGTGTGTCAACTACATTTGGATTAAAGATATCTAAAGTAGAAAACACTTGTATATTATTATTTCTTAATTTTCCGAAAAAGGGTCTAATTGAGTTGTAAATATTATCAGGGTAATCTCTCATATCAATCGCTAATCTTTTGTGAAGTACTAGCTCACTTTTCTTATTGTCATACCCCGCTAAGTAACTATGAGCAAGAGAATCATCACTAACACTTTCAATTGTCTCTAATGCCATTATAACGTGAGAGTTTACATCTTGTTTGTACCCAGTAGCTAGTGAATCAAATAAGAACGAAACACCTTTTATAGGTAATATACTATTATCAAGGGTTTTAGTATAAACTCTACCAGCACCATCTAGTATTATTATGTCTCTACCAGAAACCACAACTATCTCGTTGGGAGCGTAAGGGAAGGCAGAAGTAATTTTATCATTATCAACCATATTACCGATCAATGGTTGTAAATCGCCTGATATTCTGTTATTGACAATCTTAATTTTGAAATTACTAATGGTCTGATCGAATGACTTCCTATGATTATTCTGCGTAGCAGCGTAATTTCCATTAGGGAATAGCCAATTAGATGGACTAGCTGCCGATTGCCCGAACGCACTATTAGAAGTGGTATTCAGCAAGAATATTAATATTATTGATATGTAAAATGAAAATCTAATCATAAAGTACTCAAACTTAGTAAAATTAAAATTAAAAACATAAATAATTAATACTATTTATGAATTAAAATTCACAGCATTAATTATACCAAAGATTATTAAAACTTTTTATAGACACTATCGTACATAAAAAAGCTCTACTACAAAAAAAATGATGTTGGTTTTTAGAAACTTTTGTTTTAAATTAAATCTTGAAGTATAGAGCATAGAAAGAATTTACTTAACAAAGCGGAATCTATATATGAGATTTATCTGCAGCTTTTTTACAGCTGCCCTGATAGCAGGGCTTTCGGTCACGGCAACTGCCGCTGTCCCCAGTGCGAACAAAATTTACTTATTTCCAGATGAGTATTCGGTTCTCGACAAATATCCCATAATTAAAGAAAATTATGAAAAAGGTATAAAAAATTCACTAGAAAGTTCTAGAAGAAAATATCTTACGGCATTAATATATATACAAAGAAAAGACACAACCAAATCCGCAGATTTTTTCTCTCAATCATTAGATGAGCTGAATAAAATTGCTAGTTATCCAGGTATAGAATATAATGATGATTTCATCGAATTATCGAATGCTATCATCGAAGATTTTGAATACTACATTACAGATTTTGCAAAATTAGAAGCAGATGCACCTTTATTTATCGTCCGTGATAGAATGATTAGTGACTTAGAAAACGATCAGACTATGACAGGTGTTGAAATATTAGATTTGCCTGTTGTCGATTTTGTATCTGAAAATGATGGGACTATGCCTTTTCTAGGACCAGATTCATTGCTTGTACCAATGGATATGAACGAATACGTTGAGAAAAACATACAGTGGTTAACTCAAACTAAGGCAAAGAAATTTTTTAGCAAGTGGTTAGAACGCTCTGGTAAATGGTTCAAGATGATGAAAAGAATCGCGGCCGAAGAAAACATGCCAGAAGAAATCGTATATCTATCGATGATAGAAAGTGCGTTGAACCCTAACGCTCTATCAAAAGCAAAGGCCGTAGGTCTATGGCAATTTATGAGACCAACTGGTCGTGATTTTGGACTAAATGAAAATGACTCTTATTGGGTAGATGAACGTAGAGACCCTGAGAAATCTACACGAGCGGCAATGCGTTATCTAAAAGAATTGTACGCAGAATTTGGTGATTGGCATTTAGCTTTGGCCTCTTATAACTGCGGTCAAGGTCGTGTTAGACGTGCTATAAGAAGAACTGGGAAAACGAACCCTGACTATTGGGAGTTGAGAGAAAGGTTACCCAAAGAGACCAGATATTATGTTCCATTGTATATAGCTACTGCTGTGATCGCGATGAATCCAGAGAAGTACGGCTATAACTTAGATGAACTAACATTGGAAGATGAGTTCTTATATGATACTTACACTACTTTTGAGCCAGTAAACCTAGATGTATTAGCTAAATGTGCGAATATAACAGAAGAAGAATTACAAGCGTTGAACCCTGAATTGATCAAAGGTTGTACACCTCCTGATGCTGCATCCTATGAGTTGAAAATTCCTAAAGGTTCAGCAGATATATTCGCTAAGAACTTTTCTAATTTAAAAGATTCAGAAAAGCAACCATGGGTTACTCATACTGTTGATAGATATGAGACTTTATCTAAAATATCTGTGAAATATGGTGTAACGACAGAAGATTTAGTTCAACTAAATAATTTGAGTAGCTCTAAATCAAAATTAAACGCAGGTAGTAATCTAAAAATCCCTATTTCAGCAGATAAATACACTGAAATTAATTTATCTTCGGAGAAAACTGGTACATACTATCCAATGGATGGTACTAAAGATATCACCCACGATGTAAGAAAAGGTGAATCGCTATACAGCATTGCTAGAAGATATGGTATTTCGCTTAGCTATCTAAAAGAATTGAACGGTATATCTAGACACAACGATAACTTAAGCGTTGGCCAACAACTAATAGTAGCTCACAAAACCGTAGAAAACTTAGATGATAGTAAATCACAAGAAGCATCTCAGACAATTATAGTTAGACATAATGTACAAAAAGGTGAATCTTTAGGTCGTATAGCAGGTGATTATGCAACTTCCATTGCTGATTTGCAAGAGTTAAATAGATTAGATGGTACTAACATCTACCCAGGTCAAATCCTGAAAGTTAGAACTTACAACAATACTGCGATAGCAAAAAGAGACGAAGTTAAAACTGTAAAAGAAGAAACAAGATTCCATAAAGTAAGAAGAGGCGAAACAATAAGTACTATCGCTGCTAGATATGGAATGACTGAAAGAGAGTTGAAATCAATCAACGAAAGTAAAATAAAAGGAAACACTGTATATACAGGAACTTCTTTGAAAGTTACTAACGAATCTTTTGGTAAAGGTAGCTCTTCTTCTACTCCTAAGACAGTAAAAATAGCACCTAAATACTATAAAGTACGCAGAGGCGAAACTCTTGCTGCTATAGCTAATAAATTTGGTGTGACTGTACAAAGTATAGTAAAAGTTAATAGCCGATTGAATCCAAATAAAATCCGCGTTGGACAAAAGGTAAGAATTCAATAATAATAATAGCGGTATAAAAAGAATAAGGAATATTAATGAGTAAAAATGTTTATCATTTTACCTCCGAATCAGTTTCAGAAGGACATCCCGATAAAGTTTGTGATCAAGTAAGTGACGCCGTATTAGATGCAGTATTAACAGAAGACCCAAATGCTAGAGTAGCATGTGAGTGCTTCGCTGCGACTGGTATGTTAGTAGTCGGTGGAGAGGTAACCACTAATTCTTACATAGACATCACAGAAGTCGCACGACAGGTAATCAGAGACATTGGCTATACGAAAGGTGAATATAGATTCGACGCAGAGTCATGTAGCGTAATCAATGTACTAAACAAACAATCAGAAGATATAGCAATGGGAGTGGACACTGGAGGAGCTGGTGACCAAGGTATAATGTTCGGCTACGCAACTCGCGAGACCGAAGAGTTAATGCCAGCTGCACTTATGTACTCCCATAAATTATTAATGAAGCTTGCTGAAATCAGAAAAGCGAAACAGAAGATGACATATCTTCGTCCAGATTCTAAAGCGCAAATCACATTAGAATACGGTGAGGATAATAAGATTATTAGAGCACACAATATAGTGCTTTCTACTCAACACGATCCGGGTATAACTAGTAGACAAATCCAAGAAGACGTTATTAATAATGTTGTAAATGAGATTATACCAAAAGAATGGCTACAAGACACTGAATACCATATAAACCCTACCGGTCAATTTATAATTGGTGGTCCGCACGGTGATACTGGTCTGACGGGTAGAAAAATAATAGTTGATACTTATGGCGGAAAGGCTCCACACGGTGGTGGTGCATTCTCTGGTAAGGATGCTACGAAAGTAGATAGATCAGCAGCTTATGCTGCTAGATACGTGGCTAAAAATTTAGTGGCTGCTGGAGTAGCAGACGAGTGTACCATTCAACTAGCATACGCTATTGGTGTAGATAGACCACTTTCAATTTACGTTGATACTCATGGCACTTCTAAGCATAATAGATTCGAAATATCTGAATGGATACAGAAAAGCGTTGATCTAACTCCTAGAGGAATCATTCAAAAATTTGATTTGACAAAACCGATTTTCCAAAAGACTGCTAGTTATGGTCATTTCGGTAGAGATATTTTCTCTTGGGAACAGCTTGATTTGGTAGAACGAATCAAACGTGAATTAGCTTAGTCGAGACATATAACATTAGAAAAACAATAAGACATATATTACGGTATATGTCTTTTTTTTTGTGTGAATTATTTGAATAATGCGATAAGGACTACTTCTCCTGAACTCTTTACTCCGACCGGGCTCAGCACAGGCACTTCGCTTTACTTCGTTCATAGTGAACGTGGCTGTCTTCTGCTGGCGGAGGTGGCTAACGACGAAGGAGCATAGTTCAAAGTATTGCCGTTGTCTTTAACAAACGGATTACAGATAGACCTAAACCTAAATGGACTTTAGTCTCATTAAAATTGAACTCCTACGGAGTTCTCCTGGACTCTTCGCTAACTCCGTTAGCTCTGAGTGACGAGTTCATTGTGAAATCTGAGTTAAAATTATATATAATCAGAGTAAACCGTTCATCCCTGATTCAGATAAATTCATAAAAAAAAGCCCCGTCGAATGACAGGGCTTGTAAAAATTTATATTTGTTTTATTAGTGAATTCCGTTCATCCACTTCTTGAGCGTCGGTACTAATGTGAGTAATAACAACGCTGCTACGCCCACAACTAATACACCCCACATAAGGTATGTATCAGAGTAAACTATTAGCGTATCCAACGCAGAGGAGTTTTCTCCTACACTTTCCGATGCAGTTAACTCACCAATCAGACCACCCATCTTATTCGCTAATGCGATAGACAAGAACCATGCACCCATAACAAAGCCGACAGCTTTTTTAGGTGATAGTTTGGTTATCATAGATAAACCCACAGGTGATAAACTTAGCTCACCAGTTGTGTGGAATAAATACATAACTACAAGGAATATGATAGGTACTAGCCCTTCAGAAGATGCAAAGAATTTAGCACCAATTACTATGACACCAAACCCAACAGCAAGTTGTGAAAGTCCCAGAACAAACTTCATTGGTGTAGAAGGTTCATTTCCTTTATTTCTCAATCGAATCCAAATCCAAGAAAAGACTGGAGCAAGTAGCATAATAAAGAAAGCGTTAAAGAATTGGAAGATAGATGCAGGAATCTCAGACCCCATAACAAATCTATCCACGTTTCTTGCAGTGAATAAAGTTATAGATCCACCTGCTTGTTCAAATAATGCCCAAAACATAGAGTGGAATAGGAATAGCACAATTACTACCCATAACCTTTGACCACCCACTTTATCTTCTTTTGTACTCATCATAAATAGTACACCTAGAATACCAACACTAAGTGCTATAAGTATCCAAGTAACTACATCGCTTAAATTTAAGAACAACGAACATATAGGAATAAATAATAATGTTCCGATATACGTCAACCATTGTTTTCTTTTCAAACTAGTTGTAGTCATATCAGTGAAGTTAGTTGCTTCCAAATTCATAGCAGCATCACGATCTTCCTGAGAACCACCCAACAATTTTCTATCTGCGACTTCATCTACTTCTGGGAAATCTTCCATCGAACTTGGATTCTTCCCTTTTTTCCCTAGATATTTATCACCTGCAAGCCAGAAAACTAGGAGTCCAATCATCATACCAATACCAGCAAGACCGAAGCCATAGTGCCAGCTAATTTGCTCACCAACGTAACCACAGGTAACAATTGAAAGCAAGGCACCTATATTTACTCCCATGTAGAATATAGTGAATGCTCCATCTTTACGGCTATCATTAGCTCCATAGTAATTCCCTAATAAACTAGAGATATTCGGCTTGAAAAAGCCATTACCAATTATTATGAATGCTAGTGATAGGAAAAATAGATTCATACTATCAGGCAAATACATACCTTGAAGTGACAGTGCAAAGTGACCAGCCATCATTAGAATACCACCGAATAAAATCGCTTTACGGAATCCTAATATCTTATCGGCGAATATACCACCCACTACTGGGAAAAGGTAAACCATGGCTGTATATGAACCGTATATGCCCAATGCCATACTATCTGCTTCACCTTGGGAAAGATGTGCGAACAATTCTTTTACCATATACAAAGTAAGTAGAGTACGCATACCGTAGTATGAGAAACGTTCCCACATTTCTGCAAAGAAAAGAATGAATAATGCTTTTGGATGTAATTTACGATTACTAAATATGATAATGGGAACCCATATCAGTACAAATATCCAAGAGACAATTAGTATAATTAAACTTAAATCCATATTGTTCCATTTATAAAGAGTTTATAATAATATGTTTGTTATAATTTGTCAGATTCAGCTATTTCGTAACCTTCTTGCTCAGCAGGATCAATTGCTTGTTTATCTTCTGCACCATGAGTTAATCGCTTCAATGGCTTCAGTAATGCAATAACTAGTAATCCAATTATAGTACAGAAAATAGCTATACCTGTGAATATTTCTAGCTCACCTGCTGATTGAGACCATTCACCAACCATACCTGCAACTTTATTACCCACGCCTGTAGCAGCAAAATAAGCACCCATCATAATAGATGCATACTTTAGTGGTGCTAACTTTGTTATAAATGAAAGTGCAACTGGTGATGCACATAGCTCACCGACTGTATGGAACAGATATGCTAAGACTAACCAATACATTGCTGATTGACCATCAGCTTCGAATTGTAATGAGGCAGCAGACATAAACAAGAATCCAAGTCCCATTATTATGATACCGATTGCCATTTTAAATAGTGAAGATGATTCTTTGCCTTTGACTTTCCATTTGTACCAAAAAGCAGCAATAGGAACACCGAATAAGATAATAAATAGTGCATTAACTGATTGGAACCAAGATGCTGGAACTGCCGTCAAGTTAAGTATAGGGATTGTAAATCCTAAACTTAAATCTGTTTTCTGTTTAGTGTAGATACTCATCAACCCACCTGCTTGCTCGAAAGCACCCCAGAAAACGATGATTAATACAAATGAAATTAACATTACTTTTACGCGATCTACTTCTATGCTCGTTAGTGGTTTTTTCTTCGCCTCCATTTCGGCAGGAGTTAAATCTTTAGTTGCTTCACCTATACCAGTAAGATATTTTTGGCCTAACATAAATACAGTCTGACCTAATACCATACCGATACCAGCTAATCCGAAGCCATAATGCCATCCGATTTCCTCACCAACATAACCAACAATAAGAGCGGATAGGAAAGCACCTAGGTTTATACCAATGTAAAATATTGTGAAACCCTTATCTCTTCTATCATCACCAGGTCCGTATAGGCCACCAACCATAGTAGAAATATTTGGTTTCAAGCCACCAACACCAAGGATTATTAACCCTAGTCCAGTATAAAATGCCCATAGAGCTTCAACAGCTAAAACACCATGTCCAAAACAGAGAAGGATACCTCCTATGAGGACGGTTCTTTTTTGTCCCCAATACTTATCGGCTACCCAACCACCTGCGATTGAAAGTATATATACTAAAGCTGTGTACCAACCATATAAATACAATGCGTCCGATTCTGTCCATCCAAATCCAGCGTTTTCACTATTAACTGTACTTATCAAAAACAATATTAAAATAGCACGCATACCATAGTAACTAAATCGTTCCCACATTTCTGTGAAAAACAGGATATATAGTCCTTTGGGGTGGCCCCAGAGTTCTTCTCTTTTTTCCATACTTGATTCCTTTATTTCGATTTGATTTATTCTCAAAGCGTAAGAAAACAATTAAACTAGTTCTTAGTTCAATTTATTTTCCGAGTCTTCATTTTTAGAAGCGATAATATATGAAAATAATATCATTTCTATATATTTATTGAAAAGATTTTTATTTATCTATACGAACAACTATTGCTCTATTCAGCATTCTACCATAAGGATGATCATTGGAAAACAGGTATTGCTCTGGATAAATAACTTGTAGGTTATTGCTATTGCCACCTATTATACTTTTTGCAGCATTGGCTCTTCTTTCGGCTAAGGCCTTGTTATACTCTTCGTTTCCGAGGTTGTCGGTAGAAGCATATATAGTTACTTTTCTATTTTGCTCTAGGGCTTTTCTGACTAATTTCAGTACATCTTGGTCAATTGATTTGAAACTAGATTTATCGAATTCAGTGTATGCGAGGATATGTTGCTCAGTAGTTTTTGTACCATCATTAATAGTATTGATAGTCTGATTTACATTCTTGACTGTTGGCTCTACAGTGAATGATACATTTGCTGCTGAGTATATTCCAGCAACTTCTGCATTAGAAATATAATTGAATTTCACTGGCTCGTTTTTCTCAAATTCTTTAGTGTAAGAATCATCAATTGTGAATGTAAAGTCTTCATTCTCTTTCTTGGTAGGGTTTTCATTTACATAAAGGTTTGCTTCTCTGTAGTATTCATCTTTCGATGAGTTAATCGTTGTTTTCGGAGTGAATGATTTTTTGTCGAATTCTATTCTACTATCTATTTCGTATATACTCTTTATAAGTTCTGAATTATCAGAAAGAGCAAACTCTACTTTTCTGTACTCTTCTTTCAGCTCATCGTATTTGAAATCCTTATCAACAGCTAGTGTCTTGGAGTTTATACGCGATAAATCTACCCCATCATCTTTTAACTTTTGCTCTATGTTGTTCAATCTTTCTTCTGACATATTCTTTGGCTCATCACCCAAATCGTAAGTTGTCAAAGTAAGTTTCAATGAATTATCAGCTTTCATTTTTCTGGAAATTGAATTTATCATTTCTGTTTGAACATCGAAATCAGAGTTCGTAAAACTCTCTATATTATATTTCTTATAGTTATAATCAGCACTATCGAAGAAAACGACTGGTCTTAGAGCATACTCTTGTTTAGTCTCATATACAGTGATAGGGATAGTTAGCTTCTGACCATCTTTTATTTCGTTACCATTTTCATCTTTCAGAGTCAAACTCACATTAATGTATGGCGGTGCAGGAGCGACTACTACTTCTTCTATTATCTTCGGCTCTGGTTGAGGCGGAGGAGCTGGAGCTTTTGGCTCAGGTGTAGTCATGTTATAAACGAATGAAATAGAGCCAGATAATTGCGATACGAAAAGGTCTTTTCCGTCCAATAGACTACCCGGTATATAATTGTACTTTACTTCGGGTCTGATAGTCCAATCATCGATATCATAAAGGTCATATCTAATTCCTGCAAAAAGTGAAACGATGAGTGAGTTCATCTCCTCTATTGTTCCTTCGCCTGTATTTATCTCACGGCTACCGTTAGAGAATGTGAAATCATTTGGGCTAAGAGCGAGTTCATTTTGCGAATAATCTGAAGTCATAACGAAGCCAATATCAGCACCCAATCCGAATGAAAAACCGCTGAATAATTCTGAAAAAATAGAGTTCCCTATTGATAATAGCTTTATAGTTGGGTTGAGCGAATGCTCCACCATTATTGGCTGCTTATCGAACTCATTTATCTTATACCCTCTGAATCTCTCTTCGGTATATTCGCTACTCAAACCATTATAGTTTAGTTGTAATACATAGCTCGCGGGCATATCGAATATAAGATTGCCCATAGCCAACTCCATACCGAAGCCAAAAGTTGGATCGAGGAAATTACCACCAGTAAAGCCATCACAGCAATTTTCTGTTCCTGAGAATCCTTTGATGTCGGTAGTGTGCATATTGTAGTTCAGTCCAGCATTCAGAAAATACTTAGTTCCTGTTCTTTCGCCAGCTATTAGTAAGCTACTGCATATAATAAATACTATTGCTATATATTTCATATTACTTAACTATCAGTAGTTTTTTGGAACTAATTATTCTATCTTTTTTCAGTATAATGTGGTAAGCACCAGACAAGAATCCACTCGAGTCAAATTGCACTATATTCTCACCTACTTGCAATTTGATTTTCTCTTTGTGCAATTCCTCTCCTCGTTGGTCTAATACCAATAAATCAAATTCTTCATTCTCATTAGAGTAGATTTGGATATTAGCAGTGCTGTTCACTGGGTTAGGAGATATTGTTTGTATTTCAGTTGCAGTATGTATTATCGATTGATCATTGCAAGTCAGTAGTAATGTAAACAATCCTGATCTCATAGACTCATTAGTACTCTCTCCCCAGAATATAGATTTATCTGTATCGAAGAGCATAGTCGATGTAGTTTCTTCACTCAAACCTGGATAGCCTATTATCTTAGCCAAAGTACCTCTTTCAGGGAAATCACCATTGACAGTTAACTTCATCAATCGCTTGCCATTCTCTATTCCTACATTCTCGATTGTAGCATCTCCGTATTCGGAGACAGCGTACTCAGGTATAAACATCTTAGGGTTAATAGTCACAAAAGCTTCAAATTTTCTTATTCCTTTATAACTAGCATTTTCATTATTGTAGAAAGTTATAGCTATAGATGTCGTATCAAGAGGATCAGCATTTGTGTCTTCTATTTTCATAGACGATTCTGCTTGATAATCCACTATATTGATTACCCTCTGAGTTAGACAAGGCACGGCTTCTAGTTCTAATGTAGCACTCACGTTATTGTCAATTCCTATCCATTCTATTTCTATTTCCTTAGTCTCTCCCGGTAGGATGACTATTGGAGGAAGAGTATTTATCTGGAAATCTGTAGTAGGATTTAGTATAGCATTTGTAATTTCTACTGGGTCAACCCCTACGTTCTTTATAGTCAGCTTTCGTACTCTTTGCTCTTGAATAAATGGTAAGGTGGTGTGACTAATCTCTACAAAAGTACCAATACCCTTAACTTGGAGCTTAGCGGCAGCTTTATATTTTTCTTGGTCACTATGCAATACGTAGTAATCGGAAGTAATTGCACCTACTATATTCGGTACTACTCTTATAGTTGCCGTTATAGATTCACCGGGTGCTAGTACAGTATCACGCTTGTAATTTTCGAAAGCGAAAATATCTGAACTATCAACTTGGAATTTATTGAATCTTAGTGGGACTGGGTCGCCGTTAGTGAAAATTTTATCAGTAACATAAGCAGTATCTTGGATACAAACTTCACCCAAATCAATTATATTTTTGTTAAATACTATATTTCTATTTAGCCCATTCCCAGATACGAATACTGCATATTCGAGATTACAAGACGATAATATTAGGGAGTCCGAAACTATGCTTGTGTCTTTGGGATTGAATATTATTGAAATATCTATACATTCACCCGGTAATATAGTATCAGGTAATGCGAAATTATCTAGAGCAAAATGTACTTGGTTTTTGAAGTGGGCATCTTCTATGAATAATGGTACTTCACCTTTGTTACAGAATTCTAAATTAAATGATTTCTTTTCATCGTTGAATATGTATTCATCACCGAAGACGAATGGCTTTTTCTCTACTATTGGGTTGATGATTCTAAAAGACCCATCTGACTCATCAGTTTCGGGGAATGTAAAGAAGTATTGTTTCATTTTGAAATTGTCACTTCCAACACTAGATACCAAGAAGGAGTTATTTTCTGAAGAATACGCTAACGATTGCATAGCACCTGAGTAAGTTTCGATAATTCCATTTTGTACCCCATTCACCAAATCATATATATTAATCTGATTTTGATATTGATATGCGAATATAGCCATATTACCAGTGGGGCTGAATCCGATTTCAACTGGGTCAGAACCACTAATATTAACCGAAGTCACAATGTTCTTTGTCTCCAAATCCCAAATCATTGAGTTTGTACTGCCTTCGTTTGCACGGGCAATAGAGCTAACTCCGACCAATTTCCCATTAGGCGATATGTTCAGCTTATCTATTATTGGAGTTCTATAAAACTCTATACTATCTTTCGTCTGGAAATCTGATTTAGAAACTATCATTACTTTACCGTCTAATCCACTTACTGCCATTATAGTTGAATCGTTAGCAACACCTATATCTGTAATGGGTTGTTGGTAAACCACTTCTTGTTTGACTGTAAGTGTTTTACTGTCATATACTCTGAAATAATTGCCAAATCTAGGAAGTATTAGAAACTCATTTTTATCTTTTAGAGTATATATTTGTTCTGGATTGAAATCAGATATGTCAATTTTTTCAATTGCAGTTATGTTACCAACCTGAAAAATAGCTAGAGTGTCAAAATTACCTACGGAGTAAATAGCCGCAAACCTATCTTCAGAAATATATTTCGCTGAGATTGGTATTTGCCCGTTAACTCTTGAATTCAGTTTATATTCTAATCTCGAATTATCTAATTTGACCAGATCCCATTCAGAAATAGTTTCAACTGAAAATGAAATTGCTTTTGTTGAATTGAAGTTATAATCCACAGAATATACACTACTACCAATTGGGAAATTATGTGGTGGCTGTTTTGTGAAATCTTGGCTGACTCTCATCTTTGCGGTTAATGAAGTCTTTTTAGAAGGTACTTTCCATTCCATAGTATCTGCAATAGCTGAGTCAACACTCTCCCATGTCTTACCGTCATTATAGCTTAGCTCTGCTTTGGTGTAAATGCTCTTTACGTTTCCTTCCCACGCAATTATTGTATCTTGGCAAGGAGTGAAGGTTTCTCCCCCATTCGGGAAGTTAAGTTTCAGATTAGTTTTAGCTACTACTTTCTTTTTATTCCCTTGTACTCGGAGGTAAACAACTGCCCCTCGGTTATAATGCACCTTGATTATAGCGGATTGGGCACCCTCTTCGTAAGGTGCAAACCTCACCAATACTTGATTTGTAGTGAACAAAACATTAGTTGGTGGTGGGTTTGTATTAAACTGATTACCTCGCCATTCTACTATAAAATTATCATTTGAAATTGTTATAGAATCAACTCTGATAGACTTTATTAATCTTTCTGGTGTAAGTAAATTATAAAAGTAATTACAGTCAATAGACCGAAGAGTAGTATCACCTATTGCGGTCTCAACAAATTGCAAATCAAATATTCTTTTTCCACCATCATTTTTAAATACAAAAGTCCCTATTTTATCTTCTATATCGGGGAGTAGTATCCGGAGAAATCCAGATTCTTTTTCATGAGTTAATACTAGATTAGCTACATAAGCAGTCTCTTCAATTGCATTGTGATCAGGTATCCAATCTATATTTTGCCAGCCATCTGCATCGGGTGAAGTTACTGTGAAATCTCTATGTGAGAAAAACCCTTCTAGGAACAACAAATTATTTTGATTGATTGTTACAGATTGGGAATTGTACACGGCTCTGATTTCCGCTTTCATTTGTGGAAAGCTCTGAGCGTCAATATTCCTAATACTCAATACCGGTTGAGATATAAGTAAAGTCGGAAATAGTATTATTATTAAATAGAATAATTTTTTCACAAAGTCCCTTGAAAATTTTGCTTTAAGACGTTTTCAAAAATAAAATAGTTACAAATATAAATAAAAAGAACGCTTAGTAATATTATAAGCGTTCTTTTCAATCAATTTTCATATTATTTTATTACACTTTAGAACTAATTTCAATCCCAATAATATTCTATTAAATGATAAATAATTCCATTTTTAACATCTATTGCTAAATAATTTGCATTTGGGTATTTATTACAACGAAAATATTCAATATTCTCAATACTATTGATTTCAAAAAAGAAAGAAATCTCTTCTTCTAATTCAGGAGCTCTAAGTTTAACAGATTCTAAGTTCTTTTCGATTTCCTTTCCATTTGTTACTTCATATGTAGAGTCCGAAATATCAGGTAGACTTGTTTTCAAGTCCGATAGAAATTTTAAAGTTTCTTTCTTGTCTGCTCTATATTTAAAGTAGCATGAATAAAAATTTATTGGGGTGTTGATTTTGATACTCTGAATCAATTCAAATTCGGGGATATTCTCGTTAGGATAAATATCTTTTAGAGTTATCTGATCAGTATAACTAAATCCCTCAAAAGTGAATTCTACAGTTTTATCCCAAACTTTTTTAGAAACCTCACTTATTTCAGACTTAGAGATTTCAACTAATTCTTCACCTGTTTTTTTTACTCTTTCACAAGAACAAAAGACAAAAAAAGTAAAGGAGAATATAAGAATTTTACTAATCAATTTTTTACTACACCCTCTGTATCACAGCGGCGTATCCTTGACCAACTCCAATGCACATAGTTACTAGTGCGAATTCTTTCCCTTGCTCTACAAGCTCAATAGTAGCGGCTCCTAATAATCTAGCACCAGTCATTCCAAGCGGATGACCGATAGCTATTGCACCACCGTTTGGATTAAGTCGAGCATCATCGTCTGCAATTCCCCATGCTCTAGTGCAAGCGAGTGCCTGTGCAGCAAAGGCCTCGTTAAGCTCTATGATATCCAAATCAGCGAAAGTTAATCCAGCTTTTGCTAATGCTCTATTAGAAGCTTCAACTGGGCCTATACCCATTATTCGTGGCTCTACACCAACTACAGCTGATGAGATTATCTTAGCTCTAGCGATTAAGCCATTTTGCTCTAATCCATCTTCATTAGCTAATAGTACAGAGCAAGCTCCATCATTCAATCCAGAAGAGTTACCAGCTGTTACCGAACCATCTTTTTTGAAAGCTGGTCTCAATCCTGCTAGTCCTTCCAGCGAAGTACCTGGTCTGATGAACTCATCTTGACTAAATATAATCGGGTCTTTCTTTCTTTGTGGAATCGAAACAGGCATAATCTCTTTTGCTAATCTACCGTTTTGGGTTGCCTTAGCGGCTTTTGATTGTGACCAGAATGCAAATTTGTCCTGATCTTCTCTGCCTATGCCATACATATCAACAAGATTTTCAGCGGTATTACCCATTCCTTCAGTGCCGTACATATCTTGCATTTTGGGATTAACAAATCTCCATCCGAATGCAGAGTCGAACATTTCGGCACTATTCCCCCACGCGTCAGATGATTTGGAAACCACATAAGGTGCTCGTGACATGCTTTCCACACCACCAGCTATCATTACATTGCTATCGCCTAAGATTAACGAACGTGATGCGTGTATAGCAGAAGCTAGCCCAGATGAACAGAGTCTATTGACAGTTTCACCCGGTACAGAGCATGGCAATCCAGCTAATAGTGCAGACATACGAGCAACATTGCGGTTTTCTTCACCGGCGCCATTTGCATTACCGAGTAATACATCGCCTATGTTCTTTGTGTCTAAGCTAGGATTTCGCTTTACCAATTCAGCAATAGTCATAGCCGCCATATCGTCAGGTCGTACTGCTGCCAATGTTCCTTTGAAATTCCCAACGGGTGTTCTTATCGAATCTACTATAAATGCGTTTTTCATTTTTTCTCTACTTTTTTACTTTTTCTATTTTCTTAAATAATTCGAAATCTAAATTCTGGATATAAGACTGATAATCAGTCCATTCATTTTCCAAAAAGCTATTTACTTTTGTCACTAATTCTGATGACATACGCCCTATCCTATCTGCCATAGTACGTTGAGTAGAATTTGGGGCTGCCATAGCCGAGCCAAGATAATACTGAGCATAGCTAGAATAATAGTTGAATGTATCCTCATTTCTTACTATTCCTTTTAGACCGCCTTTACCTCTCAGATATATTTTGATAGACTCAATAGAATCCTTGATAGCTTTAGTGCGTTTACTCAAACTATCTTTTTCTAACTCTTTGTTAGCTTCCATTAGCTTTTCGTAAATGCCGATTTTCTCTTCTGCTTCGTTTACTCTATCCATTGCCTCCGTTGCATTGCTAATACTTCCCTCTAGCTCCTTGTATAGCTTTTGTACAGCTACCAAATCGTTCATATTATACTCAACTCTCGGGTCATTTTCCACAGTGAGCTCAGCCGAATCGCTAGTATTCATATATGTAAATACGGCTTTGTATTTACCAGGAAGAACTGATATACTACTCGGAGGTGTTGTCTCATTCTCTGGTTTTTTCGAACCCGGACCTCTCACTCCATTTGTCTCAAATCCCCAATAGTATCTTTGGATAGCAGTATCGACTTTCATGAAAATTGTTCTTACTTCGTTACCAGATACATCATATATTCTAACTGTCAGTGAGTCTTTCGATGGACCCTTGTCTTTCTTTTTATCAGTCTCGTTTTCTTTCTTTTCGTCTTTTTTATCCTTTTTCTTATCTATTGGCTTATTGATATTGAAAGTAAAACACACTCCCATTCTCTCATTAGTACCATCATACATTGATTTACCACCAAACCTTGTGCCTGCTGGCTGTTTTGTAGATACCATATAGCCAGTATTTACAGGGAATAGCGTCAATGGCTTTTCTAATAATTCAGCACCTTCTCTTGCTACAGCTCTGAATGCTGAGATATCGTCAAATATCCACGCAGAACGTCCAAAAGTAGCTATTACCAAATCATTTTCTCGTTCTTGTATTTCCATATCCAAAGTAGGAACGTTAGGATAACCTTCAGTCCATTTTTGCCAATCTTTACCTTGGTTGAAAGTAATATACAGCCCAAACTCAGTTCCTAAAAACATAAGATTTGGTTCTACTGGGTCTTGGATGAATGAACTTACAAAAGAACCAATACCTTTTCCTTTTAGAATATTAGTCCAACTAGCACCATTGTTATTAGTATATAGTAAGTATGGTTCCCAATTATTTCTTCTATAATCGTTTACTACCGCGTAGCATTCAGATTCATTATATGTTGAAGGACGAATTTGTGGTATCCAAGAGCCAGCAGCTGCACCACCAAGACTGCCAGTCTTGTTTTGCCAGCTCTTACCGTCATCAGTCGTTAGTTGTATATTACCATCATCAGTAGTAACCCATATCATCTTATCATTCAAAGGACTAGGAGCTATTGCCAATATAGTAGTATAATTCTCAGCTCCAGTAGCATCAAACGTAAGTCCACCACTCGAATCTTGTTTTTGGTATTCAGGATTATTTGTTGTTAAATCAGGTGATATTATCTCCCAGTTTTCCCCTCGGTCTGTACTTTTGTGTAAATATTGCGAGCCATAATAAACAGTCTTCTCATCAAAAGGGTCAGCTGAAATTGCAGCATTCCAATTGAATCGCAAAGTGATTGAATCAACAGGGTGAACCGGCTTAATGAAATTAGTACCACCTGTCTCTAGGTCATATCTACCTAAGCTTCCACCTTGTGCCATAGCGTACCCATAGCGATTATCACTCGGGTCCGGCACTACATCGAATCCGTCACCGAACCTTAGCTCTTCCCAATAGGCATTACGTATTCCGCCGCTTCTCCATACAGAAGATGGGCCTATCCAAGAGCCATTATCTTGCATACCACCATACACTCTGTAAGGTATTTCATTATCAACTGAAATATGATAGAATTGAGCCACTGGCAGATTCTCAACGAATCTCCAATTAGCGCCTCTATCTTTTGATATTGCCAAACCTCCGTCATTCCCATCTATTATATGATTGGGGTTATTGGGGTTGATCCAAAATGCGTGGTGATCGGGGTGAACACCATCTGCATAATATGCTATCATATTCTGGAATGATTTACCACCATCTTCAGACTTATCAATTACGGAGTGAACATTGTATATTCTGTTTTCATTTTTTGGGTCAACTCTAATATCAGCATAGTAGAATGGGCGACCACCTATATTCTCAGTATTCTGGTTCTTCCAAGTGAATCCACCGTCAGTACTTTTGTAAAAACCATTATCTTTTGCTTCTACCAGGGCATAAACTATATCCCTATTACTCGGACTAATAGCAAGACCAATACGACCAAGTTCACCTTTTGGTAAGCCATCTTCCTCCGTCAACTCCTTCCAAGTGTCGCCACCGTCAAGCGTCATATACAATCCAGAGCCCTCGCCACCAGATTTGAAAAACCAAGGCCAACGGCGGAATTCCCACATTGCTGCGATCATCTTGTTTGGATTGCTAGGGTCAACTATTAGGTCTGCGATTCCAGTTTTTTCATTTACATATAGAACTTTTTCCCAATTTATACCACCATCAGTAGTACGGAAAACTCCTCTGTCTTCGGTTTCACCCCAAGCTGGGCCTTGTGCTCCGACGTAAACTATATCTGGATTATCACGATGGATTATTATTCTATGTATGTTTCTTGAGTTTTCTAAACCTAAGTGTTTCCAAGTGCGACCACCGTCAATACTTTTGTAAATGCCATTACCACTTGATTGGCTATTTCGCGGGTTACCCTCGCCTGTACCTAACCATATAACATCAGGATTCGATTGCTGTATCTTGACGTCACCAATTGATTGAGTTGGCAATTCCTCTGTTATTGGTTGCCAAGTGATACCATCATTCGGAGAATACCACAAACCACCAGAAGCCGTACCTACATATATATCGCTGGGTTTGCTCAGGTTCACGTCTATGGCGGTAACTCTACCACTCATACCTGCTGGACCAATGTTCCTAGGGGCTAATTCTTTGAATTTACTTAGATCTACTTTTTGAGATGTAGCTACTATAGGTAGTAACAGGAGTGCTAACAAAATACTTATTTTTTTCATTCAGATTCCTCTATCCAATTCTTGTCTGTTCTATAAGCTGTGCCACGGAATAATCCGACTAACTCGCCTTTCTGATTTTTTACTTCTACGTCTAGTATTGCTGTTTTGGGAGAAAGCGATATTGTCCTAGCTGTGGCTGTTATTATCTCGCCTTCCTTTGTTGCCTTAGGGTATTGCATAATAACGGAAGTGGAAACAGCTTTTTTGCCGTAGGAATTGGAAGCAAATGCAAATGCACTATCAGCAAGAGAGTACGAAATGCCACCGTGCATAATATCAAATCCATTTAGCATTTCCTTGCGAACGATCATTCGCAATTGACATAAGCCCCGCTCTATAGTGACAAGCTCTATCCCGAGCCATTTGCTAAATGGGTCATTATCGTACATTTGATGAAAAACATTTTCAGCAGTTTTTTGGTCAGTCATAAAAAGTTCAGATTTGTAATAATTTAATCGAATAAATTAATCAAAACGTAAGTATTTTCCATATTTGGTGTAGTATTTAGTAATAAAATGCAAATAATGAATCAACGAATACAACTATCACAAATTAATTCTTGTTAAATCCACTAAAAAACTATACGTTTACGGTTAGAAAAGAAATTACTTCGAAGAAATAATATGAAAAAAATACTATTAACAATTATTGGAATGATTTTGCTCATTCCAAGTATAAGCAATGCTGCGGACGAAGAAGTTGTATGGGAATTAGAAGGTGTATGGCCGGGTATAGAAGATATAATCGTATCTAATACTCAAGATATATTTTATCATACATATTATGGAACTATTCAAATTAGAAGTATAAACGATGGACAATTGTTGGATTCTATCGTCATAGATGAATATAGGAAAGGAATTATAAATAAAATTTCTATTTCTGACGATGACAGATTTTTAGCGATTTCAGGTAATATCCCGCATATAATAATATGGGATTTAGAAAATAAACGAGAATATAAGAAAATTTCAAAAATAGTTTATTATGGTGACTCCGCATTTACTTGGAAATCAGTTTCAATTTCGCCAGATGGGAGTAAATTAACAGCAATAGCAGTAATAGAACCAGCAGGAGTTACGGAACTAGTTGTGTTTGATTTGGAAACGGAAGAGGCTATATTATCAGAGTTAAGAAATATTTATGATAACATAAAAGGGGTCTATTATGGTACCAAATGGGTGTCAACTGAGTTTTCTCCAAGTGGAGAATATTTAGTAACTGAACTAGGAGTTAATTGGGATCGTCAAAATGGACAAGTTGTATTAGATTCGGTCTATGTTTATAAGACAAGCGATTATAAAATTAATGATACTTTTCTAAATAATTTTGATGAAAAAGATATTGCTTTTAGCAGCTATGAAAATGTGATCTCTTCAAATTATGGGCGAAGCACAAAAATTTACAATTTAGAGAATAAAGAATTAATAAATGTTCCCTTAGATAGACAACCTTATTCTGTTTTATTTTCAAGAATTAATTCATCTAAAATATTATTAAGCTTAGGTACAAGATCATATATTTATGATTATACCAATAAAAAAGAGATTTATAGCTATGAAAATAATATTTATGCTAAGGTAATTCTTAAAGATGATTCAAAAATTATAGGTCACGGCAGTAAAGGATTGGTTTGTTTAAAGACATTTTGGACTACAACCTCAGTTGAAAGTATTTTAAGCCAAACCAACATTTCCCCCAACCCCACAAGCAGTTTTGTGAATATAGATTTGAATTGCTCTGAGCCAGTGGTGGACTATCAGATAACTGATATAAGTGGAGCGAGAGTCTCGCAGACAACTATCGCCAATCAGGATGGGAGTCTTCAAATTGATTTCTCGGCTTATACAACAGGGGTTTATTTTCTGACTATCAACTGCAAGGAACCTGTGACTTATAAGATAATCAAGGAATGATAATGGAAAATAAATGCTTTATAACTCAAAAACATCTACCTAGTAAAGACCTAGTAAATTATACATATATTAATCCTAATATACTCGTGCTTATAAAAAATGATTATCCAGATTTCAGTACTTCCGATAGTATCTCACATGAGAAGCTGAACGAATACAGAAAAGTTTATCTGGAATCCTTACTAGGACAAGAGAATCGTGAGCTAAGTGAACTAGAGATAGAAGTCGTAAGAGCCATCCACGAGAATTCTATTTTGTCGGATTTGTTAGAACCTACAATAGATGCTCAGATGACCGTAGGGCAAAAGCTAGCCGACCGTATAGCTTCTTTCGGCGGCAGTTGGACGTTTATATCAATATTCTTCTTCTTCCTCATTGTCTGGATGGCAATAAATATAGTATATTTATCAGCAGAAGCATTCGACCCATATCCATTCATATTGCTTAACCTGATATTATCTTGTTTGGCTGCTATACAAGCCCCTATAATAATGATGAGTCAAAACAGAAAAGAAGAAAAAGATAGAAAAAAAGCCGAGTATGAATACAAAGTAAACCTAAAAGCAGAGTTAGAAATACGACTTTTGAATGAAAAAATAGACCATTTGATAATCCACCAAAATCAAAGATTAATTGATATACAAAAGCTACAACTGGATTATTTGGAAGAATTAACGAGTAAGAAGGGGTAAGTGAGGAGCTAAAAAAGGTTATAAACTTCATCTAAATTCATAACTGTCTTATTTTCATAGATTTTACATTTCCGTTAGACTTTTCTATTTCAACAGTTTTATACGTTCTATTCGGTATATCTAGAAATTGATACACATCAGATTTCTCTAAGTTAAAACTTAAAGTAATTAGCCACGAATTATTACTGTCATCATCTTCCACTTCTTCTAGCAATGGGTTGGTTACTATGGGGTAGAATTCTTTAATGTAATCTATAGCTAATTTTATTGCGTCTTTTGCATCCATTATCTTCTCGACTATTATAATAATCTTGTAATTTAATATTACTTTTTGAGACGAACAAATTAAATAATTATTTACTCTTCAACTTCTCTATGTTCCCTCGTAGATGCTTTATTTCCTGTTTGTTCTCGGTTAGGGTTACCCTGCATTATTTCGTAGTCTTATCTTCGTAAAGCTCAGTAAATACTTCGTCGATTGGTTCCCAAAATTCAATCTTATTGCCTTCGGGGTCTATGATATGAGCAAACTTACCATAGTCAAATGTATCTATTTCACCGACTATTTGCACACCATCAGCTCGAAGATTTTCTATTAACTTTTCAATGTTTTGGACACGATAATTTATCATGTATTGTTTTTCGGAAGGAGCGAAGTACTCCGTATTTTTCTCGAATGGACTCCATTGCAGATATCCCTTTTGTTCAGGATTATCTGAATCTCTGAATTCGAATAGTGAGCCATATTCGTTAGTGACTAAGCCAAGTTTTTCGGAATACCAATTTCTCATATTCTCTGGACTCTCACTTTTGAAGAATATTCCGCCTATGCCTACAACCTTTGGCTCTTTCTCTTTGGGATTTCCCACTATCTAGCTTTACCCCCTCTTCTATCTTTTACATTGTAGTCAGTCATTTGCATAGTCGAGACCAACTCACCCGGCGCACCGTATTGTTCTGTTTTGATTAGCCCTACTCCCTCAGCGAAGTAGTATCGGGTACGGACAGTTTTGTTACCATCAATTCGATGGTCTTTATACATTTTTAGTTCACGTTTGTTTAGCTCACGAATTTCTTCTAATACCCAAACTTGATATTCTCCCTTAGGTACATTTATAGTTTGCTGTCCTCGCCAAATAAAACCTTCTTTGTTTTCTACTAGCTCGCCCTCTTTGGGATTATTCGGAACAACCCAACCCGATTGTAATTCTTTGTAATACCAATCATTGACTGTAAGCAAATGCGTACCGTCATCACACTTCACAAAATAGAAATTCATACTCTCTTTGCCATTTCGGCAAGCTCTGTACGCTTCAAATGGGATACGCTCACCATCTTGGACATAGTATATAGTATCCAAGCCGCAGAGTTCCAATTTGTAGTTTTCCTTTATCTCCTCGCCATCAACTGTTTTCACCACATCATAAGTCCAGCTATTACCAGCTTCGATAGGGAAATACATTGAGGTAAGACCTTTGTCTTGGAAATCGGTGCAAGGTGGCTGAAAGCCAGTTGTCTTGCATCCGTACATAGTGATTGCGATTAGAACTATTAATAATTTTTTCATTGTTTTGAATCTTCTATAATTGCTATACATTTTAGTTCGATTGCGATAGGAGTGGGTAAACTAAGGATACCTAGAGTCGTTCTCGCTGGCTGATTATCTTTGAAATACTCAGCATAAACTTTATTATAAATTGGAAAATCGTCTTTCATATTAGTAAGAAACACTGTAACATCAATTAAATTACACCAATCGCTACCACATGCCTCTAATATTAGCTTTACATTATTGAAAACGGAGTGACATTGGGTCTCTATATCGTAGCTTGCTATATTCCCACTCGCATCCAAAGTAACACCCGGAATTTCCTTTTTGCCACGCTCTCTTGGTCCTACGCCAGATAGGAAAAGAAGATTACCTACTTGTCTAGCGTGGGGATACAATCCTACAGGTTCAGGTGCTTTGTCCGAATTTAATCTAATGTCATTGCTCATATTTTAGTACAAAAGTGATATTGTTAAATTTTAATTTCTGTAATATAATAAACACGCATAACATTACTAAATGAAAGTCATTAATTATACTATATAAAAGGCAAAAAAATTGAAAATATTGAAGATTTGCACCCCAGAAGACAGAGTATTTGTTAATTATTGATTCAAGGATTTATATTTCTAATATCAGGGAAGGATTTAAATGATTGTTTAAATAAATTGGAGGAAAAGAGACTTGGTGGACAATTCGATTGTATATTTTGAAACAAGAGGTAAACCAAATGATATTAAAAATCTAAATCAAACAATCTCGAAAGTTACGAACTTGTTGAGAAACAAAAAAATTGTTTTTATTATTTTTTTTTTATAAGTTTGCTCAACCTATTTACTATTGTATCTTTTGTATTCCTATGGACTTAAGAAGCTCACTTTATCTAACCTTCATTTTATCAACAGCAATCGCCTTAAGTGAAGAAAAACCTATTGAATTTCAAATTTCAGGAAATGCATCATTAACCCAAGAAGTTTATCAATTTGAGGCATCTGATTCGACTTTAAATGCACGGCACTTGCCAAACCAAACTAGATTCACCTATAATTCGAGTTTTGACTATGATTTGTTGCAAGTACCAGTAACTATAGTTTTGAATAGCAGACAGAGCAATTATATAACTGCCCAAGCTCCTGGGCAAAATTTCTTACAGTATATCCAAAACCCACTAAACTATGTAAGTATTTCACCTAAATACGAATGGGCACAGTTTCATTTTGGTTCTCAATCACCGCAATTCTCAGATTTGACTATGGGTAATAGACAGATATTTGGATTAGGTATGGATTTATTACCTGAAAACTTCCGATTAGCATCATTTTATGGCGTTTCTCAACGTGGAATAGAGCCATTGGGGAAACAACTAAAAGGAGCATATACTCAATATATTTATGGTGCCAAATTTCAATACGGGAAGGAGAAGTCTGGCTCTATAGGTCTCAATTTCGCGGCTCTCTATGATGATACCAATTCTATAAGTAATATACCGGCTACAACTAAGATTTATCCAGAGGAGGGTCTTATAAGCAGCATTAATTTTTCTATACCATTTACTGATGAAATCTACTTATATTCAGAAATTGCAGCTTCGGCATTTACTCGTAATCAGCTCTCCGACAATGTAATACTCAATGATAAGGAAGTGGATTTATTTATTCAAGAAGCAAAATCTTCAACTCTCATAGATGGTGCTGCAAAGTCAAGATTCGTGTTGGACTATGGTAGCTGGGGGATAAATGCACAAGGTTTGTACGCAGGTGATGGTTTTAGGACTATAGGTTATCAGTTCTTCATCAGTGATAGAGTCGAATACTCATTAGGTGGGAATTACCGAACGGAAGACTCAAGATTTAGAATAAGTGGTTCCGCTGGACAGCGATTTAATAATTTGTTTGAGACAAAATCTACTACCACAAGCCAGCTGATAGCCAATGCTAATATTTTTTATCAAGTAACTGATAATTTAAGTGCTAATGCTAATTATACAAACTTCGGTATTAGAAATAATACCTCAAACGATACATTAAAATTAGAAATGGTATCTAATTCATTTTCATTTTCTCCCGCATATTCTTTTGAGTCCAAATGGGGAAATAGTAATTTGAACTTGGTATTTGGATTTGATGATTTCGAAGATTTCAATACTTTAACTGGTGAATTTAGGACTAATTCCACAAAAACTGGATCAATTATTTTTGCTTCGGCACTAAAGGATTTACCACTTACAACAACATTATTTTCAACTTATGTTACTAATAATTTACCCGATGCCGATTTAAAATTAATCTCAATTGGCGTTAGTGGGAATTATAGACTATGGGAGAATACATTTGTTCCTGGGTTGAAGTTAAGTCTTAACCAATCTTCCCTTGGGAACAATACGGATGATGTCAAACTCGGTATTAGGTTTACCTCTAGATATAAGATTACGAAAATGTTAATCTTCAGATTGAATTACAATTATAATGATTATAATTATGGCTCATCAAGATCAAACGCTACTTTCACAGAAAATTATTTACAAACGGGGTTAAGCTATTCTTTCTAAATAGCTTAGGAGTCTGATATGAATACATATAAACTAATTCTAATATTGCTATTTGCAATTTCAAGTTTTGGGTTTGCGCAAAAGTTGCAAGTTCAAATTATAATGAGTCCAAAGCCATCTCCTTACTTAACGGATTGGCAAGATAAAAGTGAAACTATTCAGTTAGCTATTACCAATTTGAGTGATGAGGAAGTAAGTTTTAGAATTGGAGCTAAAGTGTATGCTGGTTCAAATTTTGATGATAACCTTCAAGCAGCAACAAAAGTATTAGAAATGCCTGCACACACAATAACGGGTTTCGAATCTATATTGTTTGATGGAATTGATATTGTACCTTATAACGCCATAGAATTTTTTAATAACGTCGAACAATCGGTAGTAAGAACCGGTAAACTACCTTCACGAGATTATACTATTTGTATTACCCTTTATGATGTTAAAACTAATGCGGAGCTAACGGCTCCAGTTTGTCATACATTTTTCTTAGATTCATATCAACAACCAAATTTGATTTATCCATTAGATGGGTCAGATATACCTATTACTACTCTCCAAGGGCAAGTATTCAGATGGACTCCTGTTACTCCTACTCCAAGCGGAGTTGTAAATTATATCCTGTTCGGTATGAGAGTTGACTCTTGGCAACAGCCAATGCAGGCATTCAAAGTCAATCAACCCTTTTTTGAGATTGAATTACCATTACAAACCCAAACAATTTGGCCACCAGATTTTGATTTGCCAAAAATTGGTGAAACAATAGTCTGGTCTGTGAAAGCTACAGATGACCAAGGCAGACCAATTGGTGAACAAGACGGTGTTGCCTCTCCTTACATATTTAATGTAATAGATGCTGGCTTTAATAAACCAGATTTATGTAATTGTAAGCCAGCTACGGAAGGTGCAACAATTAGAGCAGCAAGTAGTATGGGAGCTTCTGCTACTTCGGAAGGTAATAATATAGTATTAAAAAAAGGTGATCCGGAGCGTGCTATAGTTGCTCACGAAGCCGCACACACTGTCCAGCAAAAGAGCGAAATACAAAAAAGTACATCTCAATATGGTGCTACCGAATCTTTCGATGAACTGCTTAAGAAAATGAGAGTCGGTAACCCAGATGTAGAGATTGTTTACAATTGGAAATTCTATGGAATAAATGAAAATGGAGAGTCATTTACTGACCAATCTGAGGGAAGTGAATTTATTATAGATTATCCAGAACTTACTGAAGGTCGTTTGTCTGTTACTGGTATGATAATTTGCTCTGGTATAACTTGTCAATTCTCTGATGAGATTAAAATATCTGTAGATAAATCTTCAAATGAAGGGGAAATTGTATTTGACGATGTTCCTGTCGGAACTCTTGCTGTTTCTCCTGTTGATAACGATGGGGATGGAGAAATAGATTATATAGATTTCAAATCTGTACAAAGACAGACTCCAAAAACTGATTTTGGGACTGTTATGGGGGGAGGAAGTAATTTACAATTAATTTTAAAAGATAATAAAGATCAAGGATTTAATCTAATAGATTGCTTTCCTACAAGATATGTATATCCTGCTTTTAGTACTGAGATTCCCGTTTGGGATGGTGCATTCACTTTTAGATATATGGATGATAAAGGAAGGGAATATAAAGGATATACGAAGTCAGAACATTTACTATTTGCACCTTATGGCTCTGGTAAAATAGAAATCCAATTTGTCGGAACAATGTTTATAGATGGTGTACATCCCTTGTTGAATGATACAATGGGAATCAATATAACAGTAGCTAGCAACAGCACAAAGTTATTAGATATTAATAATGATTCCGAATCCATTTATAATATTTTGGGGCAAATATCTGACTATTCAACTAATAATATAGGGTTTCCGGATGATTTGTCATTTCCAGTTGCCTCAATCGATGAATTTGAAACATTTAAATTGGAGCAAAACGATTTAGATTTACTTGACTATTTAGAAGCGTTTAAAGCACCAATACCTCTTCCAATAGTAACGCCAAATAACAACCCATCAGAAAAACTTGATTTAGGTGATTGGTCTGCAAAATTTGAACCAGCCGATGGCTCACCTCCTATTTTTTTATTTTTAGAAAATAGTAGTGATTTTTATTATCTACCTCCTTGCTCTGGTATTTTGGATGTTAATTTCAAAAGGAAAAACAAAAAAACAGATGATAAAAAATCTACTAAAAAAGAAGAACCCGTGGATTTGAATTATAAGAAAATAGTGTTTATAAACCCAACAGTCGATAAAAACAAAGGTAGTGTAGATACAGATAATAAAAAAACAACTGATGTAACAGTCATAAAAGAAGCAGATAGTGAGTCTTCGACTCTGTTTATTACACCATTAGAAAAAATAGAACCCCACAAACTAAAAATGAAGGACTTAACAAATGAATTGGATTTCACAGATATAGATATAGCATTACCAACTCCAAAAGTGAAACAAAGAAAGTACTATCAAACGTTTCAAAAAAGCAATACAAATAGTGATAACCCACTATATAAAGGGATGTACAATGAAAATAACACTAGTTTACACCAAACAAATTATTATATAATTCCGAGTGATGTCGTTATAACAGACGAGTCAGGCAAAACGAATGTTATAAATACGAATCCAAATGTAGGTGATGAAATCTCGTTGAAAGATAGAAATTCTCATGACCATATTGGAAATTACAACTTCTCAATTTCTATTATCAAAGAAGTATTGAACTTCAATGGGTCTGCAGATGGAATAGATGAATCGTTTGAACCAACAGTAATCAATGCCTATTATAGTGTACCAACTTCAGCTATGAACAAGGCGGAGTTGATAAATGAGATTCAAAAAGCAACTTATGCGAAATACGGACAAATAGAACGAAATTTAAAAAACAATGGACAAAATTGTAGTAATCAATCTTTAACTAATATTAATCAGAATATAAAACAACACAAATCTGCTCCTTTAATTAGAATTTATGTCGAGGGAATAAAAACAACGGAAGTGAAAGAAACTCAAATAAGATATATACCCGTGGGGGTAGATGAATTATCCGATGACCCAAACGAAATGGCAGATTTAATCTATACTTGGTTTTCTGATAATCATATAGAGAGCAACAAGCTAATAAAAGCAAAAGTTTATGAGAATACTTTTAATCATCACGAGACTAAAGCTGCGATATGTACTGTATTAGCTACAAATTTTGGTAATAATAATAGTACATATTTTGAAGCACCTAATTCTGATTATTGGGGTATGGATATAACTGAGAACGACTTTCAGCTCAAACAACCTAATTATAGAGATATATTGGCCGCTAATATTCTGACACACCCAATCAAAGCAAAGGTTGAATCAAATAATGGTAAACTTGGATCTATAAGATGGGTGTCACCGGAAACTATAAATATAAATATATACTCCGAAGATGACATAGATTTCTTAGCTTTTAAGAATATCCCTTTTTCTAAAAATAAAGATCTATATAAAACCACACCAATGTTATATATTATGTTCTCAGATAATCCTGAATCATACAACTATGTTATAAAGAATCTATCTACAATTACACCTCTAATAAGTCGAACATCACTCTCTGGTGGTAGTTTCGATTTATCGACAACCAACTTAGAAAAAGGCAAATTATATATTGCTACGGTTAGTGAAACAGAAAACCCCAATAACAGTACCATATTACCCTTCTGGTTACCTGAAGTTGATGACGAAGTATTGACCTCTACTTTAACTGGTGGCTCTGACATTCGGAATATTGAGCAGGGTTTCAAGATTACTTCTCCTACGGCAAATGAAGACTATAATCTATTAGATGTAGAATACAAATTCACTAGATTGGATAATGATAGAAATACATACTATACTATATATTATGAAAATTCTTATGCGAATAATACTTCAAAGAAGAAAGATTGTGATTCAATCTCTGCAACTGCTGAAAATCCTTTTGGCCCTAATAGAAGTGAAGAATGGAAAGCCCTTTCTGATTCATTGAGACAGGCAGAATCTGATTTAGAGTATTGGAAGAAAAGATGCCCACAAGAAAAAGATATAGAAGATGCACGAATAAAAAATCAAGAAATATTAAATAAAAATATAGACCGATTAAAACAATGGGCAAAAGAGCTGGGAATAGAACTACCAGAGAATGCTGGATATAATTTCAAAGAATGCTGTCCACCAAATGGGGATTGCTGCGAAGGAATTGACCCTAATACTCCTGAAGGAAGGTCTGCATACTTAGAGAAAATGCGTTGTATATCTAGAAAATTGAACCAACTAAATGGTACAATGAATGCTGATATGGGAAATTTCATAGATCAAATGGATTTTTGGAATCGAAGAGAAGATTCTCGAAATACATGGATAATGTACGATTGGTATTTCTCTAATGTAGAATGGATTTTATCTGGTGGCCCTATTTCAGACGCTATTGATTATGTGAAAGAGGAAACTGGATACAATGATGTAGTGAAGTGGCTAGGTGAAAAGATGTTAAATAATTTTTGTAGTTACAATAATTTAAGTCCACAGCAATGCGAAGATTTGAAAAAATTATTACTTGATATACAAGCCGCCAAAGAAAAGTATGATGATGTAAAAGAAGCAGCAGATGCCGTGAAAGATATTGTTAATGCAGCAAGAACGGGTGGTTCGTTCCCACCGGGATTAATCATCAAAATGACAGCTATGATGGCAGGTGCCGTTGCCGCAGAGACTGGGAATATGGTTGCATTTTACAATGCAAAATATATGGAGATGGGTGGAACAGCAAAAAGTGTAATGATGACTATGCTATGCCTAAAGCAGTATTATGCAATGATAGCAGAAATGAAAGAGAAATGTGGGAAATTCTGTGAGGAATCAATAAGTAATTTGGAAGCAGATGTTGAAAGATTACAAAAAGAAAAAGAAACGGTAAGATCAGCATTTTATGATAACGAAGAAATAGCTTCAAATGCCGCTGGAAAAAGTATCGATGAAGCAATTAAGAGAATATTAGAACATTTCAACGACCCAATAGGTAGTAATAGACAGAAGTGTTGTCCAAATGGGAGTGAAACTGTTGTTTACAATTATCCAGAAGATGAAGATAAAAATGAATGTTCTAAAATGATTGCAAGTCAGCTGAAGTTGTCTTTAGGTGAGAGATATTGTTGGATGAAAATAAAAGTAATCGTTATTTGTACTCCTGAAGGAACTGAAATAAATTATGAATATGAAATCTTGAAAGAAAGAAATAACGATTGTTGTCCTGACGATATTGACGAAATTCCACTAGGAGGAAGAAGCGGCGGAGATATGGGTGAAGCCGATGAAGGTGAAATAAAACCACCAATAGGTGGGGCCTCTCTCGGTGGAGGTAGAATAAGAGTTGGTGGAAACGATGGTGGTCCAGCAGGAAGTGACCACCGAACTACACCTTGGCAACCAGGCCCTGGTGGTGACCCGCCATACAGAGGTGACAATAAAAAATGCAAGTGCTTAATTAAGCTTTCGTATAACGGAAAGGGGCTAAAACCAGATGGTAAAATAATTGTCTCTTATGATGATTTGGCGACCATAACTGCGGCAGGGAATTGCGAAGGAGACTGTTTCAAAGATGGAAATTGGTTAGTAGTTGATCCGCCTCCGATGAACAATTTTCCTTTTATCAATATTCCTCTAACGAGAATCAAGGGGACAACATATAGTACAACCAAAGATTTTAGGTTTGTAATCCCAGGCACATGGACATTTAGATTCTATCAAAGATGCTCAGACGGGAGTGTGTGCAGTGTGGGGCTTACAGTAATAGTTAAAAAACCAAAAGACCCAGATAGAGGAAAGCCAGATATTGATAATGAAAAAGTTGAAATTGAAAAAGTTGATTGTGGTCGGGATACTTGTTTGCAAGTTGATTATAATCATTACATAAAGCGACAACCAACCATTACCAAACGTATGGTTGGTGAGGTTATTCTTCGCTCTGGTGTCGGTTTGACAAGATTAGGGATAGACACACAGTGTAAAGAGGTATGTCTAAATGACCCTAATAAAGTTGTATGGCTAATATACAGACCAGATGGGAGATTAGACACTAAAAAAGGTGTCAATTTATATACATTAGACTATAATTTTGATATTGTTGGAAAATATAAGATCTGTATAATTGAGGAAAAAGGATGTACTAAAGGAGTCAATAGGAATTATAGCAGGACATTCTTTGTAGATGTCAAATAATATAACAGAAGTGGCGTATTCGGGTCAATACCATTCGAAGAGCTAGACCCAAATATACTTACTTGGAACTACACAAGTACAAGTCCTAACGAGAAGTGGTTAACAGACATCACGTACTTTAGAGCATATAAAGGTTGTGCATACTTGTGTGTTATAGTAGTTTACTCTGGACATAGAGTATTATAATCGGAGATAACATTACTAATTGAAAGTCATTTATTCTATGATATAATACTCAAATAAGTTGAAAAAAGGGCACTTTTTTTTACTTTTTTCTATGTAATTTAAAACAACAAAGCCCATTCGTATTTCTACTGATGGGCTTTGTGTGATTATGGGGTAATCGAAATCTATTTTTTTAAATCAAGTTATGAAACACAATTTCTTACGTTACTGTGTCCACCACCATTTATTACATTCTGAATTCCATTTTTCTCTAATATACCTTTTGCTACGCCGCTTCTAGCACCGCTTTGGCAAAAGACAACTACACCTTTCTTCCCCTTGAACTTGGGCAATTGATTGGGTACTGAGTCCAAAGGGATATTTACTGCCCCTTTTACACTACCACCGTTGAATTCTGCAGTGCTTCTCACATCTACTAGATAAGCACCTTCTTCTATTGCTTTTATCAACTCGGTATTATCTTGTTGACCGAACATACTCTTAAATAATCCTATCATTATAATTCCTATTTATTGTTAATATTATTGATATACTTTACTTTGACATACAAAATCTGTTTTCGGAAGATTAGTTTTTGCTATGGCGTCAAATCCGCCTTCGACTTCTGTGAAGTTTCTATATCCTCTAGCTTGTAATATACTTGCCGCTATCATACTTCTGTAGCCACCTGCGCAATGTACATAAAAGTGTTCTTTGGGATCTACTTCTTTTATCCAATTATTTATATAAGCTAATGGCTTACTGAATGCCTCATCTACGTGTTCTGCTTCATATTCACTTTCCTTACGGATATCTACTACTTTACTTTCACCGATTTTTACTTCTTGAGCAAATTGTTCTGGAGTAATTCTGTCAACAGTATCCTTTTCTTTGCCTACCCAAGTTTCAAATCCATCCTTCAGATGACCCAAGACATTATCAAATCCGACTCTACTAAGTCTAGTTATAGATTCTTCTTCCCTACCTTTATCCGTAACTAATAGTATTGGTTGATTAACATCAACTATCAATGAACCCACCCATGGTGCAAAATCACCATCTATGCCTATGTTTATAGATTGTGGTATGAATCCTTTTGAAAAGTCGCTAGGGTCTCTAGTATCCAAAATTAATGCACCACTATTCTCTGCAACGGCCTCAAAATCTTCAACTGATAGTTCTGACATTCCTTGATCCAAGACTACTTCAAAATTCTCGTAACCTTTCTTATTCATAGCTACATTCATCCCAAAATAAGCGGGAGGTGGAGTTAATCCATCTGTAACTGCTTTGATAAATGCTTCTCTATTAGGTTGATTAAGTGCATAGTTTACTTTCTTTTGGTTACCCAAAGTATCCACCGTTTCTGTCATCATATTTTTACCACATGCCGAACCAGCACCGTGAGCAGGATAAACTATCAAGTCATTTGGTAAAGGTAAAATCTTATTATTTAAGCTATCGTAAAGCATTCCAGCCAATTCATCCTGTGTCATACTAGCCGCTTTTTGAGCCAAGTCAGGTCTCCCCACATCGCCTAAGAAAAGAGTATCTCCACTGAAAAGTGCAGTTTCTTTTCCATTCTCATCGATTAATAGATACGAAGTACTTTCCATAGTATGCCCAGGAGTATGTAGTACTTTTATTTTGATATCTCCAAGCTCAAAAATTTGTTCATCTTTAGCTTCTATCGCTTTGAAGTCCGGCTTTGCAGTCGGTCCGAAAATAATGGGAGCTCCAGTTTTTCTGCTTAGATCCAAGTGTCCACTAACGAAATCTGCGTGAAAATGTGTCTCGAAAATGTATTTTAGCTTTACTCCATCATTCTCTATTCTTTCCATATACGGCTTTATTTCTCGTAATGGATCGATAATAGCAGCTTCCCCATTGGAAGTAATGTAGTAAGCACCTTGTGCTAAGCACCCAGTATAAATTTGTTCAATTTTCATATTTTTTCCTTTAATTTGTTATTTTTTTATCTAATTATAAATTCCATGTAGAATATAAATATAGCCATTACAATAATGAAATAACCGAATCCTTTTTTCAATTTCTTTCCATCAATTACTTTACTTAGTGATACTCCAAGGAATATACCTGCTATAGCAATCGATGTAAATATAAAGAGAAAATTCCAATCTATATCTAAGGTTAAAGCATCGCTTAAGAAGAAACCTAATAATGATTTCAGTGCGATGATTATTAAAGAAGTACCAATGGCTTTTTTAATTTCTAAGTTTGCTAACACTACTAAAGCCGGTATAATAAGGAAGCCACCACCAGCACCTACGAACCCAGTTATACCACCTACGACTAGGCCTTCTACTATTATCAATGGGTAATTGTATTTTATTTCACCTGTTCCACCTGTTTCCTTCTTGTTAGTAAGCATAGAGTAAGCTGCCCATATCATTAGAACAGAGAATACTCCGAACATCATCATCCTACGTGTAAAGATAAGTCCGTCTATACTAAATAGTTCTTCTGGTAAAGCAGGAATCACATAATGTCTAATAAGCCATACACCAACAATTGCTGGTAAACCAAAAACCATAGCTGTTTTCCAATCTACGTTATTGTTCTTATTTTGTCTCAGTCCACCTACTAAAGATGATGCTCCAACTACAAATAATGAATATGATGTTGCAAATGTTTCATTCAATGAAAATAAGTATGCTAGAACAGGTACCGCAAGTATAGATCCTCCGCCGCCTATTAGGCCAAGAGAAGTCCCTATTACTAATGCCATAAAATACCCTAAAATCTCCATTCACATACCACTTTATTATTTATCATTTGTTAAATTGTTCAACTATTAGCTCAAAAAAAAATTATAGGAATTCGCAGTTCTCAACGCAATTAAATATTTTTAATAGATTCTTATCTGCAATTCTATAATACACCTGTTTACCATCTTTCTCTGATACCAATATACCATTATCCTTCATTTTAGCTAGATGATGCGACATCATAGATATCTCACAACCAGATTCTATCTTAGAGCAGATAGAAGACACCGACAATTGCTCATATTTACCCAATAGCTCTAGAACTTCTAGTTTTACTGGATGTGCGATGGTCTTCAAGATTTTAGCTACTTGTTCCAATCGTTTTGCTTTTATATTTTTTTCAGTATTTTTCATCCTTCAAATACATTAACGTTTTAACATATATTCAATTGTATAGTCGTAGAAATTATTTCATAAAAAGATGATTATAACTACAACAAAGCCCATTCATATCTCTGCGAATGGGCTTTGAGTGAGAATCGGGACTTATGATAGCTATTGAATAGGAATATAAATCTCTGTTACTAAATCTTCACGTTGGGTGTCTCTTGGTGAATTCATATACTTTTGGAATAGTTTATGTGTACCTAGTTCAACATTTGAGTTTGGTAGCCATTTTTGGAATATCTCGTCATATACAATCTCAAGATTATTATATTCTCCCTTATATACAAATATCGCATATTTATTCGATTCTAATACACCATTACCCGTGCTTCCCACAGCTTTAAAGTCAACTACGGGAATACATAAATCACATTGTAATTTATCTTCCTCTGTTATATTTGGATCGTCGTGGTGAATCATAAATCTTTTCATTTCTGGACTAATTAATCTATTTTCTAATCCATATTGAATGAAATCTTTCCACGCAATCGTAAATTTTTCTTCTTTGTATGTCCCAAAAAGTCTTCGATAAATATATTTTTGACTCTGAATTGTTTCTATTCTTGGCTCTAAGCTGAAGTCAATATCTTTTGTAATTTTATTTTGTTTCATTTCTATTATTCCTTTGCTTTTTTTGAATTGAGAGGGACTAATCCCAAACACTTTCTTGAATGCAGTTGAAAATGCGGCAGGAGTATCGTATCCTACTTTATATGCTATATCGTTTATATCCTCATTCCCATATAATAATAATTTAGCACCCGTTTCTAAGCGTATTCTTTTTACGTATTGCCAAAGTGATTCACCAAGAAAAGCTCTGAGAATACGATGAAAATGATAAGTTGAAAAATTTGATATAGACGCTAGCTCTTCTATACTCAAATTTTTATCCAGATTAGAATGAATATAAGATATAACTTGGTTTATACTTTTCTCATAATCTATTTGGCTTTTACTCATATCAATTCATTATTAATTAAAAATATCGTTTCTGATAAGTACAATCTAATATAAATCAATAGAACTGAACTTCTCATTCTTGCTAAAAACACAAGGGTTAGTTTAGTGAATCATAAATACCACAAAGCCCATCTGTATTGCTACGGATGGGCATTGAAGTGATTAGCAAATAAAATGACCTATTGAATTTGAGATTTAATTATATTTGTCAAACTATGAATGAACAAAAAGGATACGGAATGAAATATATTCTAATTATAATAGCTTTCACTTCAATAAATATTTATGCTCAGGTTAGGCCTGAAGATACTGACGGTGACGGTTTTCTGAATATTACTAACTTAGAGCAATTAAGATGGATTAGCAAAAGCCAGCCCTCTTGGAAAGAAAATTATGAACTAGATAATGATATTGACGCATCCGACACAAAGAATTGGAATTCGGGAGAGGGGTTTGAGCCAATAGGTATAGAATATACGCCGTTTCAAGGAATATTTGAAGGTCATGGACACACAATATATGGTCTGTATATAAATAGTAAAAGAAAAGAAAATATCGGTTTATTTGGATTAATTTATAGCCCTGAAGGAGTTAGAAATCTACATTTGAGAGATATAGATATAACTGGAAAAAACACTGTAGGAGGACTTGCTGGTAAATTACTCAGAAATGTAAAAATAACTAACTGTAGTGCGACTGGTAAAGTTAATGGGGTAGAAGGTGTGGGTGGACTAATAGGTGGAAGCTCCGGTATAATAAAAAATTGCTATTTTACTGGTGATGTAAGTGGTAAAAATTTTATTGGTGGCTTTATGGCTGGGAGTGATGGACTGACGAGTAACTGCTATTTCAAAGGTACAGTAAAAGGTGAACTTTACGTAGGTGGCTTCGCTTCGGGGGCAGGCAACTCATCATTCTGCTACTCAGAAGGTGACGTAAAAGGAGAAGCTTATGTTGGAGGGTTTGCAGCAACAAATAATGGGGACTTATTCTATTGTAATTCCACTGGTGCAGCATCAGGAATAGTATATGTGAGTGGATTTACGGGGATTAATTATAAAGAAATCGATTATTGCTATACTACTGTAGATGTGATTGGCGAACAATTAGTTGCAGGATTTGTAAGTTGGAATAGCCCCTCTACTAATATAAAGAAATCTTTTTCATCCGGGAGTGTTGAAGGTAATATTACGGTTGGTGGGTTTGTTGCATTGAATGAAGGGCCAATTAAAGCTAGTTACTCCCAATCCACTGTACAAGGTGATAGTTTAGTAGGTGGATTTAGTGCTCTGAATTGGAATAGTATTTCTAATTGTTATTCACGTGGTCAGGTTTTAGGTAGAGAAATAGTTGGTGGATTTTTAGCATTGAATGAGAGTACAGCATCTATTTCTAATAATTTTTGGGATATTGAAACTAGTGGATTAGAAGCTTCGGACGGTGGAACAGGAAGGCGATCTGAAATTATGAAGCTAATGAGTAATTACACAGAAGTGGGATGGGACTTCAGCAATGCGTGGAGAATTGATGAAAATACGAACGAAGGTTACCCATACTTCCCTGAATTCATATCGACTTCAGTTTCTTATGATTTGAATAATTCTAATCTAAGTATTTATCCAAATCCCGTACAGTCAACTTTATATTTTAGCCTATTGAAAAATAAGAAAATAGACACAGTTCTTATCCATAATGTATCGGGTAAATTAATATATAGTACTAATGATATAATTACAGTTAATAGTGTAGATGTTGCTGGATTGATTAAGGGTCAATATTTCATAAGTCTTATTTCAGATAAAAGTATTTACGTACAAAGTTTTATAAAAGAATAAAAAGCTGGACTTTTAGTTTATTGTGAACGTATATTTATACAACAAAGCCCATCTGTATTGCTACGAATGGGCTTTGTGTGATTAGGGGTCATTGGAATCAAATATTAGTTAGAGTCCCAGCCTCCACCAAGTGATTTGTAGAGTTTCACTAGAGTGTTTAGTTGTTTCATCTTATTCTCTATCAACTCGAACCTAGCGTCTAGTACATCTCTCTGCGTTAGCATTACTTCCATGTAATCGGCTCTGGCAGAGTTGAATAGATTAGTCGCGATTGATGTAGATTGCATAAGAGCATCTACTTGCTCGGATTTCATCTGATAACTACTTTGTAGATTTTCCATATTGGATAGCTGATTAGATACTTCCACATAAGCATTCAGTATAGTTCTTTCCAGATTATATACTGATTGCATTTGGCTGTAGTTCGCATTCAGGTATTGTGCCTCTATTGCATTTCTATTTAGCAATGGCATTACCATATCACCAACTATTCCATAAAGCATAGATTCTGGAGTTTGAAAAAACGAACTAGGATTGTATGACTGATACCCGACGCGTCCCGTAATTCGGAATGCTGGATAGAAGTTTGCTCTTGCTGACTCTACGTCAAGTTTATTAGCTTCCAATTCCAATTCTGCTTGCTTAATATCGGGTCTATTTTGCAATAGTTCCGATGGTACACCAGTACTCATAGCACGAGGTATAATAGTCGTAAACTCATCTGAGCTTCTTTCTATTTTCTGTGGATATCTACCCAGAAGGAAGTTAATTCTGTTTTCAGTTATTGTTATGTCTTGTTTGATATTAAAAATCAAACTTCTATTCTTTAGAACTTCAGCTTCGAATTTTTTCACGGCAAGTTCAGTAACTTTACCAGCTTCTTTTTGTAGCTTCACAGTTCTAAGTACGTTCTGTTGTATTTCTATATTCTCTTGTAGTATTTTGAGTTGATTGTCCAATGCTTCCAACTCATAGTACGAATTTGCTATCTCTGCTATTAGTTGAGTTATCATATAGTTTTTACCTTCTATGGAAGATAAATATCTTTTGACAGCTGCATCTTTAGCATTATGTAGTTTATTCCATACGTCTAACTCCCAAGATACATCAGCCGATAACATAAAATCTGTTAATGGCTCTGGGAATTCCTTACCCGCACTGATTTCAGTATTAGCGTCATTCGCACCTTGGCTTGTATAACGCCCTACTTTTTCAGCACCAGCACCTGCATTCAGGTTTACTGACGGCATATACTCACCCCTTCTAGCCATAACTTCGTTGGAAGATATCATAATCTCTTTCATCATTATGTTCAACTCTTGATTATTCACAAGGGCCGAATCAATAAGATTAATCAAATATGTATCGGTGAAAAACTCTCGCCAATTTGTCTTCGCTGAATTATTAGTATCCAAAGAGTTAGAAAAACTCTCAGGTACTGACTCATTCGCTTCTCGCTGCTCTACCTTAGGGATAGAACAAGAGGACAAGAATAGGAGTATGCCTACTGTCGTAGTCGTTATTGATAATTTAAGTTTATTCATGGTGTCCAATCTCCTCTGATAATGGGCTATCACTTTCATCTTCTATCAATGTCTTACCTTCTATTAATTTTGCAAAGAAAAAGTATAATCCCGGGATAATAATAACCCCGAAAACTGTACCTATAACCATACCACCTAGTGAGGAACCACCTATGGTTCTATTTCCAATGGCACCAGCACCGCTTGCCATAACCAATGGAACCAAACCAGCTACGAATGCAAAAGAGGTCATTAGGATAGGTCTAAACCTCACTTTAGCTCCCTCTATGGCTGCATCGATTAAAGTAGCACCTTGTCTGTGTTTTTGGACAGCAAACTCTACAATTAGAACCGCGTTTTTACCAAGTAATCCGACTAACATTATTAACCCAACTTGGGCATAAATGTCATTGGAAAGCCCCATAATTTTGAGCATTAGAAATGAGCCAAAAATACCTACAGGTAGTGACAATATAACTGCAAATGGTAATAAGAAACTCTCGTATTGGGCAGCAAGTACTAAGTAAACGAAAATCAATACTATCATGAAAATGATAATTGATTCGTTCCCTCTGTTTGATTCATCATAAGATAAACCTTCCCAAGCAATATCATAACCATTTGGAAGTGTCTCTTTTGCTACCTCCTTAATTGTTTCTATTGCCTCGCCAGTTGTAAATCCTTTTGCTGGTAATCCTTGGATTGCCGCTGAATTATACATATTGTACCTTGTTATCTCATTCGGGCCTTGTGTTTTGACCATTTTCATAAACGCAGAATATGGAACCATTTCACAATGATCATTTCTAACGAAAAGGTTCAGTATATCGGAAGGTAATCTTCTAAATTTTGGATCTGATTGAACATAAACTTTGAAAAACCTACCGAATTTGATAAATCCTTGCTCATAAGTACTACCAATCATTATATTCAGATTCTCCATAGCATCACCTATAGATACACCCTTTTGCATTGCCAATTCATTGTCAATGACAAGCTCATATTGAGGATAGTTAGCTGCGAAGAATGTGAACAATCCAGTTAGTTCTTTACGCTTGCCCAAATCTTCCATAAACTTACGGTTTATCTTATCAAATTCTTGATAATCTGTAGTTGTATTCTTATCTAGCAACCGCATAGAAAAACCACCGGATGAGCCGAAACCTGGTATCGCTGGAGGCTCAAATAATTCAACAATTGCACCTAAGTTCTTGGATTTTTCTTCTAGCTCTTCCATTATCTCGTGAACAGAATGCTCTCTATCAGACCAATCTTTCAAATTGATAAGACAAGTACCTGCATTAGAACCACGTCCCTCTGTCATTATCTCGTAACCAGCAAGAGAAGTTACCGATTCCACACCATCTATATCCTCACAGATTTTCTGCAATTCCCTAGCAACGGAATTTGTTCTTTCTAATGTAGAACCCGGAGGAGTTTGGATGATTGCATATATAGTACCTTGATCTTCACCAGGTATGAAACCTGATGGTATTACTCGGTTAGCTATTAGAATCCCTACGGAGAAAATTGCAAGAATACTAAACGTAATCAAACGCTTGTGAGCAATCAATCTTAGCAACCAAACATATTTCTCAGTAACTTTCTCAAATCCATTATTGAATTTGTCGATTACCCATGTAATAGGTGTCTTTTTCTTAGCTACGCCATGAGTATTTTTGAGCAGCATAATACATAATACAGGCGTAAGTGTCAGTGACACTATCGCAGATATTATAATAGAACTTGCCATAGTTATAGAGAATTGGCGATAGAAAATACCAACTGGTCCTGTCATAAATGAGATAGGGATAAACACGGAAACCATCACTAGTGTGATAGCTATGATTGCTCCACTTATCTCATCCATTACCTTTCTAGTTGCATCAAAAGCATTCATGTGTTCTTCTGCCATTGTCGTATGGACTGCTTCCACTACGACTATGGCATTATCGACGACTATACCTATTGCCAATACTAGGGCGAAAAGCGTAACTAGATTTATCGACAAACCAAACATCTGCATAGCAAAAAAGGCCCCGATTAACGAAACGGGTACTGCGATAATTGGTATTAAAGTTGAACGCCAATCTCCTAAAAATAGGAATACTACAATCGCTACTAGGATAAATGCGTCTCTAAGAGTATGCATTACTTGCTCAGTAGAGGCATCTAAGAATTTGGAAACGTCATAACTAATCTTATAGTCAACTCCCGCAGGGAAACTCGCTTCCATTTCTTTTAGTTTAGCTTTCACTTCATTTATAACATCAGTTGCATTAGTACCTATGTTCTGTTTTAGAACTATAGATGCAGCCGGGTGGCCATCTAGATTCGAGTATATATCAAAGAATTCTGAACCTAATTCAGCTTTTGCTATATCTTTTAGATGGATGCTTTCACCTTCTGCATTAGCTCTGATTATTACATTCTCGTACTCTTTCGCTTCGTTGAATCGTCCTTTGTAAGTAAGAACGTACTCTAATGATTGTGCCGTTATACCCGAGCTTTGTCCCAATCTACCAGGGCGGCCGATTATACTTTGCTCTTGTAGTGCTTCCATTACCTCTTCTACAGAGATATTGTACGCTCTCATTCTCTCAGGATTAAGCCAGATACGCATTGCATATTTTCTACTACCCAATATCTGAGATCTAGCTATACCATTAATCCTGTTCAGTTCTGGTATCATGTGAACATCAGCATAGTTATAAAGGAATTTTTCATCCACTTTATTATCTTTGCTATAAAGGTTCACATACATTAACATACTTGGTTGGATTGGAGTTATTATAACCCCTTCTCTTTGTACTAGGTCAGGTAAGAGTGGCATTACTTGATCTACCCTTGTCTTCACCCTTATCACGGCGGTATTTGGGTCTGTACCTGGTTCAAATATTATCCGGAGAGTTGCTTCACCAGCACTTGTGGCATCTGTTGCCATATATCGCATACCTTGTACACCATTGATTGCGTTCTCTAGTGTAATCAAAGTTGATTTGACTAGTACATCTGCACTTGCCCCTGGATAAGCTATGAATATATTCACAGTAGTAGGCGCTATTTCTGGGAACTGTGATATCGGTAATTGCTTGATGGCTAGTCCACCAACAAAGATAATTACAATAGAAATCACAATAGCCAATACAGGTCTATGTATTATTTTACTAAACATTCTATTTCCTTTTAGATTATATGGATAAAGTGATTATTCTGCGTATAGTTCTAAACTAGAAACAGCTTTTCTCGGCTTCAAGAAATTAAATGCGATTTCTTGATTTGCCTTTACTTTATTTAATCCCTCTAAAAGAATTTTGTCGTTAACTGTCAATCCACCTTTTAATATGTATAAATGTGGTAACTCTTCGGCTATTTTTATTTCCCTTGCTTTTAACTTATTGTCTTTACCTACTACATAAACATACTTTTTCTCTAGAACTTCGAAAGTCGCTTTCTGAGGTATAATCAATGAGTTAGCAAATTGCATTTTTATTTGGATATTACCTGTCTCGCCATGTCTTAGCAAACCTTTGGGGTTAGGGAAAGTCGCTCTGAAAGCAATATTACCAGTCTCATTATTAAAATCAGCTTCTATTACTTTTACGATACCTATGTGATCATATAATTTTTGATTTGCCATAAGTAGTTGTACTTCTAAACTTTTATTTAGTCTTTCTTTGGAAGTGTATTCCAAGTACTCAGCTTCAGGTACGTTGAAGTAAGTCCACATTTCGCTATTATCAGAAAGAGTAGTTAGTAACTCACCTTCGTCTAAAAGACTACCTTCTCTGACATTGAATCTACCCATTATACCATCGAATGGAGCTCTAATCTCAGTAAAACCTAGATGTACTTTTGCTAATTGTAATTCGGCAAGCGCTTTTTCATATTTAGCTTTAGTCAAAGCAAGTTCATTTTTTGATACAATATTACTATCAGCGAGGGACTTCGTGTTCTTATATTCTATATTAGCATAATTAGCTTCAGCTTCTGCTTTTTTCAATTCTGCATTATATAGATTTGGTAATATCTGGAACATAAGTTGTCCTTTTTTCACAGCTTGTCCTTCGTCAACATATATTTTTTGTAAATATCCTCTTTCTAATGCTCTTAATTCTATATGTTGTATTGAATGCACTTGGCAAACATAGTCTTTTATAATAGTAGTATCAGCTTTCATAGGACTTGTTACTACATATTTAGACTTATCTTTGTGATGTTCACTTTCGCTATGAGCTTCTGATTGGCAACTATAAAGACTGACGATTGCTAAAGCACCAATAATAAATTTAATTATTTTCATTTTTTTGTTTATCTAATTTGATTAATAAATATACTAATACATACCTTATGAACTATAATTCAAAGGATTTAAAAAATTTAAAAAGTTGATTGTTAAACGGCATAGGGATAGAACTCCCTAAATAGAAAGTATATTTATAAGCGTAAAGTTTGGAGGAGTAGATACCTATTTATTTTGGAAGGTATTAGTAAATGTGGGAAATCATTATTAAAACTAATAAGTTGTGTTTTAACTAATTCTAATGTCAGAAATGGGTTGAATGTAATTTTTAGTTCATTACTTTCCTGTTCATCTGTTATCTCAATAGCATAAAATTCGGAAACATTGTGGTCTTTAGAACCTACTCTATAAACTTGGTCATTATTGAAAACATAAAGTGAATTAGAATTAGATTTAGTTTCAGTAATTCCTTTTCCTTCAACAGAACCATAACCACCAAATCCAATGAAAATTAGATTGATGAAGGATAGAATAGAAATAGAGAAGTAAATTTTTTTCATAAAAAATTAAACAAATTTATATTTTTTGATATTAAAAACAATCTATATACGGTAATAATAGATAATTGTTATATTGATTATAAAAAAAAGCCTTATAAATCAAAAGAATTTATAAGGCTTTGTGTGATCCCTAGGGGATTTGAACCCCTGTTGCCGCCGTGAAAGGGCGGAGTCCTAACCACTAGACGAAGGGACCATTTTCGTAAAAAATTTGAATACAAAAATAGGGAGTTTTATTTAATTTACAAAACATTATTCGAAAAAACATTGAAATTATTTTACTCCTTATTTTATTAGCATTCATCTAGCTCTCCTAACTCCTATATATAAAGACTATCACAATTACAGCCCCGAAATTGTACTGTTGTCAAATGATGTAATTTGAAGCCAAATTGAGTATTTAGTCTGTATTTCTTATCGCAAAAACAATCTGAATTGTAACTGTTTATTGATTCGTTTGTCTTATATTTATATATCTACAACAAATAGAAATATAAATAAATGAAAATAATCTTACTCTTTTTTGCAACAGTATTGACTTTAACACTAAGTGTTAAAGATACTTATGCTCAAGGATGTTCTGACGCAGGACTTTGTTCTTTTAATTTAGCTGAAACTGATTCTGCCACACCTATCGAACCCAGGTTTACTTTTGGATTAAGTAACACAACGGGAGTTGGTGATGAATCTGTTTTGATAAACTCAACGGGTGTGGAATTCGGAGTTAAATATTCTGATTTTGGCTTCATAGCTAAAATACCATTTACTTTAACAAAGGGTACCTTAGGACAAACTAATGGTCTTGGAGATCTGACTATGTTAGTAAGTTCAAAACTGTATTCTACAGAAGACTTCGGTTTATCTATACTCGGTGGTGTGAAAATAGCGACTAACAATGCTGATTTACTAAATGAAGATGGCAGATCGCTACCTATGGTATATCAGACCAGCAATGGTACTAACGACATTATTCTATTACTAGCTGCCAATATAGACGATTGGGTTATCTCAACTGGTATGCAAATACCTCTTAATAGGAACGAAAATTCATTTGAAGAGAAAAGTGAGCTTATAGACCCAGGACCCAACCCTCCACAGTATTATCTTGAATGGCAGAATTACCAATCATCTAGAAATTTCAAGAGAGAAAGTGACGTAATGCTAAAAATAGAGAAATACTTTATAATTGAAGATGATTTAAAATTCATGGCGGGAGTACTTCCTGTTTATAGATTATCAGAGTCTATCTATGAGAATAGTTCAGGAGAAGACATAACAATAATGAATACTGATGGTCTGACACTTAATATAATAGCAGGGCTGAATTATAAGGTAACGAAAAAACATACATTCGGACTCAATATCGGACTCCCTGTAGTCACTCGCAAAGTTCGTGCCGATGGACTTACTCGAGCATTAGTTGTTAATGCTGATTTTAAATTTGAACTGTGACTACACCACTTTCCCGGTCAATTTTTTCGAGTAATGCAGAAACCTCATATAAAGGAATAGTCCAGAAAAGCTAAGGCCAGCTAGGTAACCATACCATACACCGACTGCACCCATATCTAAAGTAAATGCGAAGATGTATGAAAGTGGGATACTTAGTCCCCAATACGCTATTATAACTATTATAGTTGGTATCTTTACGTCTTCCAAGCCACGAAGAACACCCAAGCCGACGGCCTGTGCGCCATCAACTATCTGGAAGAAACCAGCTATCATCAGCAATTGAGTGGATAACGCTATTACCATCTCGTCATTCGTGAATATCATTGATATTTGACGTCCGAGGAAAATAAAGCATAATGCTGTGAATATCATAAGTGCCATGCCCATAACGTAAGCAGAATTCCCTGCGTCACGCATCTTATGGAATTTCTCGTTACCAAGGAAATTACTCACTCTGATAGTTGCGGCAGTAGCTATGCCCGTAGCAGCTAGAAATGCCAATGCTGACAAGCTAATTGCTATCTGATGCGCCGCCAGTGGATATACACCCAACCAACCCATCATAATAGTACCAGCTACAAAAGCACTAACTTCGAGTACAAATTGGAAGCCAATAGGTACACCAATTTTCAGTAGGTTTACTATACTTTCTCGGCGGATTTTTAGTCGTTTTGCTGCTCGTAAATACTTCTGTACTCGCTTATCGCGACTAAGTATTAAAAATAGAAATACGGCCATCAATGACCTAGATATAGTCGTAGCGACTCCAGCACCGAATAGCTCCCATCTTGGGAATCCGAACTCACCATATATCAGAAGGTAGTTCAATATTATATTTATAATATTGCCAGCTAGTCCTGCCCACATAGCAGGCATAGTGAGGGTGACCCCCTCTGCGAACTGTTTGAGAGACATATAATACATAAATGGCACCATCGAAATAGATAATGTCAGAAAGTATGGAATTGCGAGTTCGACAACTTCTACTGGTTGGTCTAGTTTATCAAAGAAATAAGATGCCACCCACATAGCGATAGTAAGCAACAACCCAGTCCAAAGATAAATGATTTTACCATTTTTCAGGTAGGATGCTATTTGACCATGTTTTTCGTTACCGTAGGCACGTCCAACAGCAGGAGTAAGTCCAATAGATAACCCAATTCCGAAAATATAAATCATTATGAATACTGTATTAGCAAGAGAAGATGCGGCAAGTAGTGTACTATTGATGTTACCCACCATAGCATTATCTACAAGCGAAGTCATCATGTGTCCTACTTGGCCCATGATAACAGGAAACCCTATTCTCAGATTCTCTTTATAATGATTTTTATAATTTTGTGAAAATATCATTGGCTTTAAAAATAAAAATCCCTCATTACAAGGGATTTGGAATAATATTCAAGTTACGTTTACTTTTATGCGATAGTTACTTCTTTGCTCAAGTAAACATCTTGTATTGCATTCAGTAATTCAACACCTTCGTTCAGTGGTCTTTGGAATGCTTTTCTACCAGAGATAAGCCCCAAACCACCAGCACGTTTATTTATAACGGCTGTTGCTACTGCTTCCTGCATATCATTAGCACCAGAAGCGCCACCACTATTGATAAGACCGGCTCTGCCCATGTAGCAATTTGCTACTTGCAATCTAGCTAGGTCTATCGGGTGATCTGATACCATAGATTCATACATATTTTTGTCATACTTACCATAGCTCATTCCATTAGAATTAAGAGCTATGTAACCGCCATTATTAGTAGGTAATTTTTGTTTGATTATATCAGCTTGGATTGTTACACCAAGGTGATTAGCTTGTGAAGTCAAATCAGCTGCTGCATGATAATCAACACCATCTACTTTAAAATCATTGCTTCTTAGGTAACACCAAAGTACAGTTGCCATACCTAACTCATGTGCTCTTTCGAATGCTTCTGCTACTTCTACTATCTGAGCAGTACTTTCTTCAGAACCGAAGTAAATAGTAGCACCGACAGCCGCAGCTCCCATATCATAAGCTCTTTCTACGCTGCCGAACATTACTTGATCGAATGTGTTAGGAGAAGTCATCAGTTCATTGTGATTGATTTTTACGATGAAAGGTATTTTGTGAGCATATTTACGTGCTACCATACCCAACACACCATAAGTAGATGCAACTGCATTGCAGCCACCTTCTATAGCCAATTTCACTATGTTTTCTGGATCGAAGTAATCAGGATTCTTTGTAAAGCTAGCACTACCGCTATGCTCTATACCTTGGTCAACTGGTAATATTGACATATAGCCAGTATTTGCTAATCTTCCAGTTTGGTACAACCATTCCAAATTACCTAATACTCTATTGTTTCTATCAGATTGGATGAATATATCATCTACGAAGTTCGGTGATGGTAAATGCAATCTATCTTTACTGATTTTTGGAGTGTTAAACTCTAATAAATTTTTTGCTTGGTCGCCTAGGCGTTCCGTAATTTTATCTATCATTTTTCTGCTCTTTGAATAAAATAACTTGTCAAAAATAATACATTTAGTCACATAAAAAAAGCGGGTTTACTTTTGAACCCGCTTTTTAATTTTCAATTTATATCAAAAGTCTATTTGACTTTTACGAATGTTTGACTTTCTACATAAGGGCCACTGATAAAGCGCAGCATATAAACCCCTGATGGCAAATCACTTACGTCAAGATTCTCATTGCTAATACCAAATTTGGCTGTTCCGTCTTTTACTACCTTAGTTAATTCGCCAGTCGAATTATATAATTCTATACGGACATTATTTTCGTAAGGTAGTTCATAATTTATTTTTAATACATCATTCACTGGGTTCTCACCAACTAATCCTACATCATATCCCTTGTCAGCGAATGTCAAATCAGCGATTAGGGAATTGCTAATATTACATCCTATTGAGAATGAAGTTGTAGTTCCAGTTTCGATTGCTAAGCACTCAAGCCCAACGAAGTTAGCATCTACTGCGATAGTAGTTACTGTATCATTACCCAAAGTTGCTAATAATGGTACTTCGAATGACAAGTTCTTGTCTAATGGAATATTACCATTAAATGTGAAAGTAACGTAATTATTATTTACTTGATTGCTCAAATCTATTGTAGGAGTTAATCCAACATTTGATTTTACTCCATCACCATTCATAAATAGCATTCTACCATTATATCTTAGAGTAAGAACTAACTCATTTACATCAACATCATTCCTAATGTTATATTTAGATAAATCTATATTGAATTTAGCTGTTAGGTTCTTGCCAAGTTCCGTTTCATAAGTAGCTTTTTCGAATGTTAGTTCCTCTATTGCAGTAACGGCTATTCCTTTGATAGGTGCGATAAACTTAGACCCATCTGAGTAAGTATATTCTATAGCAGCAGTATGAGTACCAATTGAAGTAGGATTATAATCTACTCTAGCGCCTATACCCATAGCTCCCTGTGGTATAGTGAAGCTGTTAGTAGGAATAGAAAAATTATTACCAGTTTGTATCAAAACGGCATCAACTGTTTGCTCATCAGTAGATATATTTGGCAAATCGACTAAAAAGTCTTTTGTTTCGCAACTAAGTATAGGACCAACTACAGTTGTATCAAGAGTAATAACATCACCCGGCACGCTCTCTGCTGTCAGTGTAAATTCATTTAACTTGAATGTAACTGGCTCTGCACCTTCTACGTTATCTGCTTCCACTATTACTACACCAGATAGCAATCCAACTGATACTGGTTTGAAATTAATAGGAATTGAGATTGAGTTTCCTTTCTCAAGTTGAATATCAGATATAAAGTCAGTCAAATCAACTGAAAAACCCATATCACTTGTATTCTTGATATATACATTTCTAACAACCATTTTACCATAATCAGAAGTATTCTCGATTACCAAATTCATTGGTGTAGCGATTGTGTTTACTTCAGTAGCAGGGAATGCAATATTATTTCCTTTCAGCTTAGGTAAGTATCCCGTACCCGATAATTTTGCAGTAATTACTTCTACTCTGTTTTTAACTTTAACTTCTATATCAGTAGTTATTAGACCTTCTACATTGGGTGTAAAGGTAATATCAAATGTAGTAGTACCGCCTTTCGGAGCAACAGTACCTATTGAACCGCTTACATCTCCTAAAGTAATGCCTTGAGTGGCATCTGTCAATGATAAAGATTCAATTTCTACTGGGTCATCATTCGTATTAGTAATTGTATATTGCTTAGTTACTGGATTACCAATTCTCTCTAGTCCCCATGCAAGAGGAGCCATATTTAAACTCGCCTCTATTACATTTGCTGTAATTTCAGAAGTTGCAACGCCACAATCAGTAATAATACCATAATCTAAAGTTGCTGTTTTAGCCCCCTTTGATGATGGAGTAACTGTCAATACTACATCCATACTCTCTCCTGCGGCTAGTGTAAATGCAGCACCAGCATTACCATCAACAGATTTGATAGTGAATTCTGTATAATCCGCACCAGTTATAGTGACATTACCTTTCATTTCCCCTTTTGAAGTATTTAAAAATACTTCTGTTGCAATGTAATCTGTGCTACCACTTAGGTTTACATTACCGAAATCAATAGTTTGAGTACTAGGTCCACACGGAGCAATTAATTCTACTGGTTTTGTTGGACATAAATCTGTCTCAAATACAAGATCGAATGATGCTGGTGCATCTGATGGTGTTTTGATATAATTAATAACGAATTTTCGAGATTTACCTTGCTCAATCACAAAACCTTGTGGAGGAACTGATGCAAATTCTGGGATATCAAAGTTGCCATTATTGTCAGTTACAGTAAATCCAGTTACGTGGAAATCACCAGTTTTAGCAGTTAGAGTAACTTCTTGTATAGTCTTGCCATTATTATCGAAGTACAACACATCTTTGTCTCTTGTGATTTCAGCAATGGCTTTATCAGCAGGTGGAGTGTAAGTAATATTTCTTGTTATAGGAGTATATGTTTTTCTTGTAAAAGTAACTTCTACATTTCTTTCTGTTACTTCGTCGCACTCTAGCTGCGATAACCACTCTAACCAACAAACAGAAGTTGATTTGAAACCATCAGTAATTTCCTTGTATATGTCTCTTAGTTCTTCTTCGCTGTATGCATTATAATTAACTCCACCAGTAGCTTGACTAATTCGGCGTAAATCACTCACACTGCTTTGATCATCAACGGCAAAAGTAATGGAATGGAATTCTATTCCTCTTTTTTGTAATTCTTGTATTATTAATTCATATTTAAAAGGATTGTTCCCATTAGTATTGTCATGTGCACCATCCGTTAAAAAGACAACTACTTTTCTATCATTAATTGGTCTAGATTTGAATATTTCGAGTACATTTCTCCCATTTGGCTCTTTGTACATTGGTATATTGAAATCAGTTCTACCTTCTAATTGCGTATAAAAAGCAAAATCTGCTTTAGCATCAGCAGCTGTATAATTCCAATCTTTCCATACATGTGGAGGTATAGAGTTCCCAGAGAAAGGTACTATATGCATAGAAGTGCCATTTTTGAACTTTACTGAATCGATAAATTCAGCAACGGCTCTTTTTAAAACATCAGCACGGGTTTCTCCGTTGTTCCACACATTAAACATACTTGCAGAGGCATCGACCACCATGGCAATATGGACTGGCAATTCACCGTCTATATCAGCACATTTCATTATTAGACTTGTTAGGTCTTTGCTTACGCCATTTTCGGATAAGTCAAAGTCAGGAGGATTTGGCACATTTTGAGCTCCTTTGTAGTACGAGTCATTCAGATATCCATTCTTTGCGATGAAATAACTTTTGACAAGTGGAAACTCACTCGCATCTACGCCCGTTATACCAAATACAGGTAATTCTTGCGATTGTAAATTAGGTGAAATTGTGACTATCAACAATAATATTGATAAAATTATTCTCTTCATAATAATTTCCTTAGAGATTTTGTTAATTTAGTTATTGTAAAGACAGTCAAAAGTTCAAATAATTACACCATAAGTTAATTTTTTAAAAGAGTTTTAGTATTAAATACAACTTAATCATAATATTTATATTTTTCAACCTCTTTTTGTCAGTTAAAGCTGACAGATGTTATGAAGTTCGATTACTCGATGGTAGCGAGGAGCTTGTTGATTTTGGTTTTGACACTACATATAATTGGTGGGCGACTACCCAATCTTTCTCTAATAGACAGAAAATGTACATCAATGAATATACTTCCGAAAATTACTTAGAGCTTTCCAAGCCACAATTTTCGCCCGATGGAGAAAAATGGGCCTTTTTCGCAAAGGATATGGGTGGATGGAATCTGATAACTAGTGAGAAAGAAATACAAATACTCGCTGATAATCCTGGTACTATACTATATGGCTCCGATTCACAGAAGATGATATATTCTTTTTTTAGAGCTGATAATGAATTCATAGTTTCTGATACAGATACCCTACAAATGAGGTTTAGAAGTGGATCTCTATTCATCAATAATACTGGCGATAAGTTCGCCTTCGTAGAAAGCAGGGGCGGAATAAAGACGATTTACAATGATGGCAATATATCGGAAAGCTTCCAGGATATTATCCCAATTGGCTATTGGCACGATGATCGATTTGCTTATGCGGCTTATGATGGTTCGACTTGGTCCGTTTTCATTGGTGATAAGAGAGCTTCCAATATCTATCAAAATATATCGGAAGTGCGGATAAACCTAACTGGTGATTATCTCGCATTTATTGCTACTCTCTCGTTTGGTAGATTCGAAGCTGTCTTGATTAGTGATATGATGAGTCAACCACTAACAGGAAAGAACTATAATATGATTACCGGCTTGGCTATTCACCCTCATGAGCCAATGCTAGCTTACAAAGCAATAGACTTACAAAACAATGAAATAGTCGTCTTCAACTCAGTGGAATATTCTGGGGGAAGGGAAAACTCAGTCCCTAGCTTTTCTTATGATGGTAGCGAAATGTATTTCATCGCTTGTACTATTGATTGTAACTTAGTCGTAAATGGTAAGAAAATAACAGCTCCAAATGGCATATTCTTAGATGGGATATACGCGAGGAAACCGAAGTCTAATTCGATAGCTTATGCTACTTCTACTTCTTTAGTCGTTCGAGATTTGGAAACGCAGATGCTGTACGCTGGGGCTATGATGGACTACACGAGTGTAGTACGATTCAACTGGCGAATGAACGAGTATGAGTCCCTCGGAGTAATCAATAATAGATTATACATACAAGCATGCGGATTGTAATCATAAGTATATTGCTTTTTAGCTCATTCAATTTGAATGCACAATTCTCATTGGATGCTAAGACGGATATGGTATTACTACCTCTGGGAGTGATAAGTGCTTCAGTCGGAAATATAATGACTTATGAAGATGGCCCATTGACAAATGATGATTTTGCTGGGATTGACAAGTTGAATATTCCATTCTTCGATAGATGGAATACTACCTATAACCCAACTTATGCCGAGGTAAGCGATATATTATTGGCATTGCAGTTCATCTCCCCTCTCACCTATTCCTTTGCATCAGAGTACAAACCACAATTCCAGACTAATGCGATTATGTATATAGAGACTATGTCGCTTAATTATGGATTGAACTCCATAACTAAATCGCTCGTAGGTAGATTTCGCCCCTTTTCTTATGACTCCACCACTATAAAGAATGTACTTTACAATAACGATACTAAGTACTCATTCTATTCGGGGCATTCATCTACTGCATTCGCCTCTGCTGTTTTCAATATTATAATATTGACAAGCAAGAGTGGAGGGCTGAATAAAACCATAGGAGTAACTCTGAATATAGTGAATGCAACAGCAATCGCTACTCTTAGAGTAATGGCAGCAAAGCACTTTTTCTCCGATGTGCTAGTCGGTGCATTAGTAGGTAGTGGCGTAGCTTATCTGACCACAGAACTTCATAAGGATCAACCCAAGATACAAACAAATGAATTCGAACCGATGCGGTTTAATCTATCTATTCCGTTTTAAGAATGGGGTGATTTAGTTACTTATAGGTGGTGGGTAAGATTAGTCGTTTTTCCTTGAACTGTAGAGATGTATTGCATACATCTCAAATCCTTCAAACCCTTTGTAATTACACCACTCTGATAACACCGCAGGCGTTAGAAGAGTCTAGGAGATGTAGTCATGATAGCATTTTTCAGAACAAGATTGCAGGATGGATAAGATAGATACGATAATTTGGACTAATCATGTCACAGCGAGGACTACAAGGACGTGGCTGTCTCTTTTTTCTGAATCATGGATTAAACAGATTTAGGGATTACTCGGATTATTTGTTTTAACATAGAGAACACAAATTTTACGTCACTTGATAGGAAGCGAAGCGACTGAAGAGTCTAAGACAATGCCCCAGCGGGGCTAAATATCTGTAGCTTACGAATCCAGAAATACAAAACCGCCCCGTAGGGGTGGAATAACAAAATAGATATTCTTGCGTTTTTCGTTTGCTAATATAAAGATATGGACTGACTTTGATTTACTTGTTTTAACACAAAGACCACGAAGATGTGTTCTCTTTTTTTTTACACAGAGGTCACAAAGTTCTCGTCACTCAGAGCTTACGGAGTTAGCGAAGAGACCAGGTGAACACCGCAGGAGTTCAATATTAGTAGTAACAAATGACAATTCCAGAACACATTTCTATCCGTTGGTTAAAGCCAACGGCAATGCAATATTATTTGCTCTTTAAGGGAAGGTGATAATCCCCCGCTAATAGAGCTCCTTCTATACTTTCACCGGCTTCGTTGTATTTGTTTAGTGCGTTCATATTGTTAACTCAATCAATTCTCAAAATCTTCTTTTCGGCGGTATACTAGTATATAATCTTCAGGGTAAACTATCTTAGCTGATAAGTCTTTCATACATTCAATCTTTTCATTCTCAAATTCAATATCAGCTAATACTTCTGTTGATACACAAGACATATTTTCAAAATCATCTTCTGTTGGTTCTCTATCAAAAATACAAAGCAATTTAAACATTTTCAAACCATCAAAACCAACATATATAGCTCTGATAGACGGATAGACTTCACCCCAAAGTGCTCTTTGGATTGATAGAAGTACTCTTATTTCTAGTTCATTTGGCATTTTTTTATTCCTATTAATTTACATCCATATTATTGACTATCCTCCCATCCTGTTCAGATAATATAACTGAGACTACTTCACCTGGACTCTTCGCTACGCTCAGAGTGACGTGGTTTACAAATAGTTATGGGGTATGAGACGTATGCGATACGTCTCTACAGTTTTTTAATCAAATAATCCGTGTCATCCTTAAATCCATTTAATCCGTAGCACTGACAAAAGAGACAGCAGCATCCCTTCGATCCTCGCTGTGACAAAAATGTCTTTCACCTAATATCCAATCCATATTTGATCAAAAGACCTTCTAAACCAATTCGGGAGAAGATAGCACCTTTCATTCTGTTTATCTCTGGGTCTATAGCGTAGTTATTCGCATTCCTAAAGTCAGCTTTACTCAGAGTTGAGTGATCGAAAAATGCGTCTTTCAAATCGCAATCATCAAACGAGCAGCCGATTAATTCGGTATTTACGAATTGGGTATCGTGCATTATACATTTATTGAATTGAGTGCCACCTATTTTCAGGTTTGCGAAAGAGCAAGAACTGAGTATGCATTCCGTAAAGCTGAATGATAATAGGAATTCTCTGCATTTACTGAAGTCTATTCCCAATAGCTTGCACTTAGTAAATCGGGCTTCGTTGAATGCTGTCTTAGTTACATTCGCCAAACTTAGATTGCAATTCACAAACGTACACTCTACAAAAGTAGTATCAGCCATATCTGTATTGCTAAAATCACAGTTTATAAAAGTACAAAGCTCGAATTTCATTCCCACTAATTTCTGTTTAGAATGATCTAGATTCTTGAATTCTACTTCTTCGTGATAATTGGATTCGGTGATTTCTATCATCGCTTAACCCTTAGATATTTTGTAGAAAGTCATACTAATACTTGCAAACATAGATAAAGTGAAAAAGAGCTTTATTAGTATTGTGTTCGAATGAACATCAAAAGGGGAAAGAACTAACATAACAATTCCCAATAATAAAGTAAGTAAAGCTGTAGAGACTAGCCCTTTTTTTATGTCATTGTAATCGGCCTGATTCTCTTCTTTTTTCTTGTTGTATATACCCCCCAATATTCTATCTTCGACCGCCATAAGCATGAAAATAAATGACATTAGAAGTATATAGATTATGTCATTGTCGATTACTAGGTCATCTACACCAATAAATAGTATCCCGAGTATTAGGACAACAAATATTGCCTCTATTATATATCTGATTATTTTGAATAAGTTCATTCTATTTTTTCTTTTCCTCTTTTAACATTTTTAAACTGAAATAGCCAGTTATAATAACGGCTAACATCATAGCAAGCCATAGCCATAGTTTATTAGTGAGTGAAGGTTCTAATTCTACTTTAGTTATTTCTAATTCTAGTTTGTCCCCTAATCTCATTTCATTCATATCGGTCGGTATTCGAGGTTTGAATTTATCTATATCATAATAGGGGAAGCTACCTTTATTTCTTATTTTAATAAATGCGTCACCCTCGTCATCAAACCTAGCTTTTAGTATATATTCATGTCTGTATGCAGTTAAGCTACTTATTTTTAGAGGTGGATCATTACCGTTTAGAATTACTATTTTGTAATGTTGGTAATGCTCAGGAAAACTAAATACATAATTTGTAGAGTCCAATGAATTGAGCTGGAAAGTCTCAATTAATTTGTAGTTATGCTTCGGTCCCTTTTGGGTTTTTGTACTATCTACTAAGGCAAATACATTAACCGTTCGATTATAATCAAATTTGTTCTGTATATCTAGTTTTAAATAGTGAATTGGCAACCGTCCATTCAAGCTGAATCTGTAAATAGTTCGATTCTTGTTTTTGTCAGTTCTATACTTTAAATGCTTTACATTTATTTTTTGATATTTGGGATTACTGCTATAAGTTTGCTCATAAAAAACACTTTCTAACTCAGATTTGGTATTTCCTAAACTCAAACGATAGAAAATATATAGTTTTTGTAAATCATAAATTGTCTTGCTAGATATCTTCTGATGACCATTCTGTCTAGCTCCTAATTCCAAACTATCAGATATTTTGACCCACTCTTTCTGATTATTACTACCTTCTAACTGTATCTTCCCAACGCTATTTCTACGACTAAAAGCGAACTCGAGATTAGAAATGATCTGAGTAGAATCCGCTATTAGTATGTATTGCTTTTTTCCAACTTTGGAAGGTTTCTTAATAATCTCAACTGGTATTCTTACAGTAGAATCAATTTGTTTATTACTGACTATTACATAAGGCACTTCCAGTGTGTCATTGTCTTTATTAACTAGCTTCACCTTAATAAAAGTATTAATTGAGCTCATACCCATTAGCAATTCATCGTCTAATTCAAGTCGATTCCAACCCTTCTCTATGTTCTTTAGTTGGTACCCAATTGTCTTGGTTTTTGTACTATCAGCAAATAGATTTTGGCCAAATAGTAGTAATATTATGATAGATATGTTTCTAATCATTGATTATCATTCATTTAGTATTATTCCTGTTCCAATCTTTAATAACTGAAATTAAGGAAATAATGTCAAGATAAAAAGAATATGTAGCAATGGCTTTACTATTAAAGGTAATTCTCATTTAGCGAGCTTACGAAGTAATTCTTCATCTTCTTTGATTATTTTATCATTATTGAAATCTTTTGTTTAGTAATTAATCAATGAGCCGATATTGTATTTAGAGAGAAGGTCTCTCCCTTTTAAAAACGACAATTCTATTAAGAAATTGCATTGTACAACTTCGCCACCTAATTCTTCCACCAGCTTGCAAGCTGCCTCAGCAGTACCTCCGGTAGCCAATACATCATCATGAACTAGCACTCTATCGCCCTTGTCTATAGCATCTTTGTGGATTTCTAATCGGTCAGTTCCATATTCTAAATGGAACTCTTGGCTGAGTTTATCGAAAGGTAGCTTGTTTGGTTTGCGAACGGGTACGAATCCTGCATTTAGCTTATCAGCTATTAGGGTACTGAAGAAAAAACCTCGGCTTTCTATCCCTATTACTTTGTCTATTTTAAGACCTTTGGTTAGGTCAACGAGTGATAGCGTTGCTAATCTACTTGCTTCTGGGTTACCCAGTAATGGTGTTATATCTTTGAATAATATTCCTGGTTTTGGGAAGTCAGGTATGTCACGGATAAAGTCTTGTAGGTTCAAATTTTCGTCTCTTTTTAATTTTCAAATTATGGATTTTGATTGTATAATTTGAGTGCTTCATTCATATTAGATAATAATTCTGATATCGTAGAGCCAGTAGTATATATTGGATATTCCTCTACATAAGCAGAATAACCGGTTGAGGTAGTTTCAATTTTGATTGTAAAGTTTGTTTTCATTGTCAAGCCAATAAATTTATATCAAATTATGAATTACTAAAAAGACATGCAATTTATAAATTAAAATGTTGAACAGAAACATTTGGTTCGTCATTTTAATAGGATTACAAAACTAACTTCTACACTCTTTTCCCAACATATCTTACTACATAGCTTTCGCCTTGGTGAAACTCGCCTTCAGCTAGATGCACAACCTTTTCTTCTATTATTACGGTTTCTAAGCCCTTGAAATCAGCTAAGATTGATTCTGCGTCGAATAACATATCAATATTCCTTGGGCCACCAGCGCTTGGGTTTTTCTCACTGAATTGTAGGTGGTTTTTACTAAACCCTTCTAGTATTATATAACCACCCACCTTAAGACTACTCACTAATTTCTGATGAAATTTAGTTCTAATATTTGAAGGGAAATGCGAATAAATAAGTCCAATTGCATTAAACTCGTTTTCGGGATACTTGAAATCCATTACGTCTTGTAATTTGTAGTCAATAGCTACATTCTCTTGCTCTGCTCTTTTGAGTGCGTTCTCGCGGCCTACTTTGCTCGTATCGAAAGCAGAAACATCCCAACCAGATTTGGCTGCGTAAATTGCATTTCTTCCTTCGCCTTCCGCTGGTAGGAGTATTGCCCCAGATTCTAATTTAGATAGCTGTTCTTTGAAGAACTGATTGGGTTCTTCACCATATACCGACTTATTATTTGCAAATCGTTCATCCCAAAAATTATTCATCTTATTACATTCCGTCTCCGCCATCACCGTCAAAGACCGGTTTCTCGCGTTTTTTTGCTTGGTTTATTCTGTAGGCAAATGTTAGGGTAACTTGACCTTTTCGCCATTGGTAATCACTATTTCGTGAGAATGTCTCGCCATTTACTATTGAGCGTCTTAGTCTAGTACTAAATACATCTTGACCAGACAATGTAAGAGTAGCATTGTTATCAAGTATATCAGTAGAAAGTCCAAAATCTAACCACCACATACTTAGGTTTTCCCCTTGTGGAGTACCCTCTGGTGCTCGGTAGTTAGCAGTAATTTGGAAATTATAACTTGAGATTTTTAGTTTAGATGAGAATCTAGTATTCCAACTAAAATATTCTGTATTGAGATTGTAAACGGATTCATTACCAGTAATAGTTGAGCTATATAAGTTGAAATTGATGTTAGTATTCCACCAATCTGTTATGTCATTTGATAAATTAAACTCTACACCATAAGAATTCTGAATACCAATATTAGATGGTCTTATTTGAGTAATACCATTAGTGTCGATGTATGTAACAGATTGAATAATGTCAGTACCGTGTCTATAATAAACATTTGACAAAATGGATCCAGCTTCCCAGTTTAATAAATAACCAAGCTCATAAGAGTCTGTATATTCAGGGTTCAAATCTGGATTACCACCCCATATATTTCTAGAATCAGTGAAGCTAGAAAATGGCATCAAACTACGGAACCAAGGTCTTTGTATCCTAGATGAATAGCTAGCTTGGAGTGAGTTTTGTTCACCTATTTTATAGTTAAAATGTGCAGATGGGAAAAAATTAATATAATCTCTTTGGTTTGTATAGTTGGTACGAAGTAACTCGGAAGTTATATCAGAATACTCGGAACGAACTCCTACTTGCCATCCAAATTCATCAATTTGATTACCGAGCATAACATAAGCTGCATATATGTTCTCGTAATAAACAAAGTTATTATTGTAGCCATCTAAAAACTCAAATTCACCATCTACTTTTTGTTGAACATTATAATCATTGTCAACTTTTCTAAGGTTTGCTTTTGCGCCTGTCTCAAATTTACCTTCTTCACTGAATGGATATACATAGTCAAGTTGGTAAAGTTGATTTCGTTCAAATTCTAGATTATAACTTTTTTGTTCAGTTTCATCAGTAGTCAAACTGTTAAATTGATTTATTTCTGAGTTCTCTATATCTTTGTTCTGTTCATATCGACTATCAAATCTTAGGTAATGGTCCTTATTACCATTGAATTTTTTCTCATAAGTTAGATTTAGTTCTATATCATTTTTCGATTCATTCTCATTATCATTTCTATTTGTAGTTCTGTATAAGCTACCGTCTGGCAAGTAATCTGAGTAAATGATTTTAGAAAGATTGTCGCCATTTCTATATCTATAGTTCCCAGCGAAAGTTAGAGTGTTATCGTCATCCAAATAGAAGTCTGAGCCAATATTCAGGTTAATCCCTGTGCCACCTCTTTCTCTATCTAGGTCAGTATTAGTATAGTTATAGGTATCGAATACAGTGAACCTTTGATCTGTGTTCCCTGAACCAGGGCTGTTACGATAGTTTACACCAGCTGATCCAAATAAGTTCATAGACTCTGATCTATAATTAGATGAAACTGTAACAGCGTGGTTATCTGGATAACCAGTTCTTAGCTCGAAGTTTCCGTTGTAGCCAGCTTCTTGCTTTTTCTTTAATACTATATTTATTATACCAACTTCACCTTGTGCATCGTAGCGAGCAGATGGATTTGTGATAATTTCAATCTTTTCAATCATATCTCCCATCAGTTGTCTCAGTGATTCTGGGTCATTACTTACCATACCAGATTGCTTTCCATTTAGTAATATTTGAACATTACCTGAGCCCCGAAGTGATACATTACCTTCTGGATCAACGTTCACAGATGGTATATTGTCTAATATTTCAGAGCCGTTTCTACCAATGTTACTCGCATCTTTATTCACATTATAAATTCGCTTATCAAGTTTGAGTTCCATTATGGATTTTTCTGCTGTTACTAGTACCTCATCTGTCAAAACTGATGATTGTGCAATTTTGATTATGCCTAACTTCAAATCACTCGATAGATTAATATTATCTAAAACCTTTGGTTCCATTCCAACAGAAGTAATTTTAATATAGTATGTTCCTTCTTTAGCATTGAAATTGAAATTACCTCCGACTTTTGTCACTCCGCCTGTTATTATAGATGAATCTTTGGGATTGTGTAAAGCTACAGAAGCACCAATTTGTGGTTGTCCTTCGTTATCGATGATTGTTCCAGAGATATTGTAATTAGATTGAGCGTTAAGTGAAAACGTAGTCAGAGTAAGTATTAGAGTGATATATTTTAGCATTGCAATAATTTTTCGGGTTTAGGTTTAAGATAATTGTTGCTACTACGTACATGAGTAGAAAAAAGCGTAAAGAAATTGAATAAAAACGCCAATTGTTACGGAATAGCAGTTACTATGACAACATAGTAATGAAATGGTTTAATTTAGGTATTAAATAATACTAAGGAGTAACACCAACGGTAAAGTAAATACTTCTTCGCATAGCTGGTATAATACCTGGACCAGGATAACCTGTTGCTCGGCGAGTAAAATATGAATTATCCAATAGATTGTTTACTCCGGTCTCTAGTTTGAATAAATCGAATTTGTAGCTCAGAGACAAGTCGAATACATCATAACTTGGGATAATGCCAGAGATACTCCCAGGAGCAGAGATAGCATTAGTAGCATCACTGAAATGCTCCATCGTATAAGAATAAGTAAGTGCCGCCGAGAACCCTTCTTCTTTGTAGCTCATCCCAGTTCTTAGTATAATGGGTGGAGTATATTCGACTTTGTTATTATTGTAAGCCGCTTCTTTACTATCTAGGAATATCGCATTAGTATAAGAACCATTCACAAAGTAATTCAACTCGTAACTATTCGATAAACCTAAAAGAGTATTCAGATTCATTTCAGTGAATAGTTCTACTCCAACGCTTCTGCTATCTGAGATATTTGTTTTCAGTACATAAGTAGTATAAGTCTCTTCATCTTCTTTCAGCACTGTACCGATTTTATCATAATAATAAAGATAGAAGAAGTTCGCATCGAAATACAGTAACTTGCCTACTGTTCCTCGTATCCCTATATCTCCCGAATATCCATTCTCGTCTCTAAGGTCTGTGTCAATTCTTATATTAGGGTTAACTACTCTCATATCATTGAACGTAACAGCTCTATAATTCTGAGAAACATTAACATAAGTCTCAATGTTTTCATCTATATTATATCCGGCACTAATTCCTAACAGTAGGAACTCTCTCGTGTTATTTCTATCTTCAGTTATGGTCTCATTCTTAATAATATTACCCGCCAAATCACGTACTATGTTAGAGTAATATCCCTCAGACCCAGTGGTTATTCTCTCGTATCGAACACCTGGAGTGATAGATAAATTTGGGCTAAGTTTAAATAAATTTTCTGTAAATAGAGCGTAGTTCATACTCGGGTTTGTGTATTCGTTTAGCTTATTATTATTCAAATAATTAAAATTCGCATTTGATTCACTATTACCATAACCTTGACTTTGAAGTGTGCGGCCGTTGTAAACTCTAAATCCAGTTAATAACGTCGAAGGCAAACTCTCTACCAAATTATAATTATAGAGTAATCTAGTTTCATTTCCTAAGTTCTCGAAAGTACCTTTTATCAAATCACGATCTTCCATTGGGTCTGCTCTATCAGGTCTAATCAGATAACCCAACGCATCTCTTTCAGCGTCAAGATAAAATATTCGAGAGTTCAGTTTTATATTATTGTCTAACTTGTAATCTATTACTGCAGCGAGTATATCCCAATTCACTGAAAACCAGTTCCTATCTCTGACTGATTGTTCGGGATTGTTAGCAAACATATCATCTGTTAATCCTCCAGATTGTTGAGCTAGATAATTCATGTGAGTGAACTCTGCTGTAATGCTGAAATCATTAGTTATCTGATAAGCATTTTTTACGAAGAAAGTAAGAGCGTTGTAGTTTGAGTTTGGACGGAAATCATTACCTTGCTTGTATTGCAGAAAACTGTAATAATTCATATTCTCGTAAGTGCCACCGATACTATTGAATGAGCTATAATTGTCATAGCTCGACATGGACTGTCTAGATATGATATCAACTGGTTTTACTTTAGAGCCATCTTTCAATTTGAAATTCAGAAAGCCACCGAACTGAGTTCCGTATTGTAAGGAAGCTGCTCCACGAACTAATTCGATTTTTTCGAGTGCTTCCATTGGAGGTGTGTAATAACTCTCTGGGTAGCCAAGTGCATCTGCGGCTATATCGTAGCCATTTTGGCGAGTGTTGAAGTTCGAAACTCTGTTTGGACTAAGCCCACGACCACCAATATTAAGTTGAATACCAGAAGCATCATTTTCCCAAATATTTAATCCAGAGAATTTTGAGAATACTTGACGTGCATTGTTAGATGCTAGATTTGCTGTTAGATTGTCTAAGTATAAGGATTCAGATTTACGGCCTGCATAAATAGCAGCTCCATCGACTTGTAACATATTAGACATGCCGAATCTATTAGTTTTAGTGTCTTCTATCAAGACATCTTCAAACTTTGTTACCATAGTGTCGATTGTCAAATCTACTTCTTTCGTCTTATCTACGGAGATAGTTTTCGGATATCCAGATACATCATCTGTAGATGCAATCAGAGTATAGTCACCTTGGCTCAAATCTATCGAATAGCGACCATTCAAATCCGCTAACATATACTTATTAATCTCACGAACAAATACCCTAGCAGAAGCTACTGGCTTACCACTATTATTATAATACACAGTCCCCGAAAGGTTCACCGAAGTATTAGCTTTCGTAATGACAAAACTTAGTGTTATTATAATTAGTATGTAGTTTAAAAATTTCAATTATTAGGTAATATCCAAGTATCTAAATCATCGTGATATGACTTTTTCGTCAAATCAACTTTATCGTTTATATATCTTTTGCTGAAATCTCCGTTCAGCTTAACAAAAGAATCGGCGTATATCTCAACATTAGTAATGCCTTTCGCGGCAAAATCCTCTTCGATTATCTTCACATATTGAAGTATCAAATCTGGTTGAGTTGACATTTGTTTCTCTTGATTAGGAGTTAAATAGTCAGAATTAACTATTTCTATTTTTTTGTTAGTGTCTTTATCAACCACAGTGAAAAATACAGTGCCTGCTTTTTCCATCAACATAACTCGCCATGAGAATCGATATCCTTCTTCTTCCCAAAACAAATCACCCTTGTATAACAAAAACCTAAGCGGAATTGTCAACTGGATAATTATAAAAATAAGGATAGATGTACTAACAACTGATTTCATAGCAGGTCTGTAACTATGTGTAGTTACAACATTATTCTTATACCCAAACCATTTCTTTAGTCGATTAATTACATTAATTTGAAATGATTTATCAAAGAATATAGTAGTCAAAGCTATCATCACATAAGGGAAAACCCCGATGTTGAAAAGAGCAGAGGTAGAAAGATGAAAGACGATAACTAAAAAATAAGCAACCTTTCTTGTCTTTGGGTAGATTAGGAAGAAAACTATGAACAAATCATATATAGCCCCGAACCAACTGAAAAGATAAGCTGTGAATTGGTATTTCATCAGACCACCGATTAATGGCAGATGGGAATTAGCTGGGAGCCATATTGACAGAGGCATAGCGTCAAACAGCCAATCATAATTCAGCTTTGCTATACCCGCGAAAACATAAACAACTGCAACTTGAAACTTGATTATAAGAATTGTCCAGTTAGGAATTGACTCGGTCTCTCCTTTCTGAATTGCATCTATCGAAAAGCAATTACCAGCAGGCAAAAAGACCATAATAAATGCAATGAGCGATACGAAGTAATAATGGTTGAGATAATAGGTTATATCAATTAACTCAATATAGAGAAACGATACTAGAAAGGCGATTGTAGCAAACCGATATTTATAACCGAAAGTAATAAGGATACTACTAATTAGCAAAGTACCGAATAAAAAATAAATCCCTATCTCGCCTGGATTTTGCACCCAATGGAAATAAGGATATTTGAAGTAATGTTCTGGCTGAATAAAAAATTCTGTCACCCAACCGTTTGCTATATATCTGATAGTAGAAAAAATCATCAGCAGCCCGAATACTATTCGGAAGAAAGCCAATGGTTCGGGACTAACCTCTTTGAAAAGAAAAGTCTTGAACTTGGTATTAATCGCCGTCATTATCTTGGTAATTAATTAGTATTCCCATAGCAGAAACCATATCTGTTTTTAGCAATACAACGTACTCTTGCAAGTTTTTATAAAGTGCTTCCACTTTTACTTTCTCAGCGGGAATTTCTAAAGATAACCTTAGTGGCTTTTCTAAATGATTCAAAAGTGTAATAGATTCATCTAATTCATCAACTAGTAGGTCTGCTAACAAGGCATCCCCTCTAGTCGCTGATAGCTCTCGTAAGTATTCGTAAAGATTATCAGTTTTAGTTATATCATTCTTCGCTGGGCCAAGTAGGATATTCTTGTAAGCGTGCAAATTTGCATTAAGCAACGCAAGTGAACTTAAAGAGTATGGTGCTTCGGTATGAAAAGGCAATATATCGCTCAGAGATATTCCCAATGGGAAGCCAACTTTTGCTCTTTTTGCTAATTCATAATCTTTTACAAATTCATTGATGAACAATGATAGAGAACTACCAGCATCATTCCCAGTTTTTGAGACAAATTCATCTCTGTATGATTGCCAGCCATTTCTAACATAATCTATATTCGTCTTTATATCATTTATAACATCTTCTAGGTATTGCATAAACTTAGCATCTTTGAATGCTAATTCTTGCGAAAGACCATCTCCACCATACAGCATATAGTCCAAAGCTGGGAAACCTTTTGCTTTGAAATTAGCTGAAGTAACAAGCGAATAAGTTCCTGATGCTATATTTGACTTTATCCTAACTGTATCAGTAGGGAAAGTATTCAGAGCTTGACGTAATACCACCTCTTCTGCTGGACCAAAACCATATGCCGAGCAAAACTGCCAGCTACCTCTAAGGAGAGAGAAAGCTTGACGTAATTCATTGAATTTTATCTCGGAATATTCAGATTTTATGTCCGTGAATTTTTCACTCAAAGTGTTTGATTTCTGATATAAATCTTCGAATGCAGGTATTATCAAATTATCGGCATAATTTGTAAGTAATGCTTTTTTATCTAATTCTACTTTGGGGTTTCCACTATTGTCGTCACTGCAAGCGGAAAGCAAACAGCTTAAAATTATAGTGATAAGTATTATTTTCTTTATCATTTCTTTTGTTTACTCCTTTCTGATTAATTCTAATCCGCTAATTTAGTTCATTATTGAGGTAAGATTGACCATATCTTAGTGGTGTGTACTTCGTGTTGGTAAAAATAAAGAGGACTATGGATAACCATAAGCCCTCTTCCTTGTATTAACTAGAAACGAATTATATATTATAAATCATTTGCTATATTTTTTAAATTGTATCCATTAGCCAATATTTCTTTTACAGCATCAATATCAGCAATGGTTATAGTCCAAAAATTATCGCCTAGTTTAGCCATCGCTTCTTCATTAAAAGTGCCAGTTCTTTCTGGGTTAAATTGGATTGCCCAAAGGAAACCATAGCATTCCGATAGAGTATGAGTTCTCATGGCGTCATCAGTAAAGTTATCTTTTGCTGCATTTAAGTAATGAATTGCTGTAGTAACGAAAGTTAATTCCCATCCCTTTCTTATCTCTTTAACGGCTTCCCACTTAGCATCATCATCATTATTATTAATAGCGGCTCTACCTTTTAGGTAACCGTTTTTCATTAACATATCATTCAAGCCAACAAGAGCGTCTCTTCCATTAGCATATTTGGCAACAAAGCCAATACCATCTGTAATCATTGGGAAATCTTTAGTTGCACCGAAATAACCGAACGCCTCATCCCAATGGTGTTGCATAGGAGTACCTTTGCCTTCAGTTACGGTAGTGTTATCTACAGCTGCACCGATTTTATCTTCGCTTGTATAACCAACGACTTGGTGAAGCATCAAAGCACCCATTAATCCTTTTTCTATCATTTCTCCATAATCCCAACCCTTAGCATTTACTAAGTAAGATTTCAAACCATCAGCAGAAGTAACTAAACCACCTTTGCCATCTTCAGCAACATCTGTAGTTGTTATTGTTCCCATGTCAGTTATCAAATCTGTAAAGAATGATGTTTTACTTGGATCAATTTTTGAATAAATGTCTTTACCACTTTCGTTTAATTCAGAAGATATGAATGGATTCCCTTCATTTCTTAGCATCGCATTTAGCTTAACTATATCTATTGCAGTTCCATTTGTTTTCGCTTCTTTTATAATAGCATCCATCTCTTCTATCATTTCTAATCTGTCTGTTTGACCTGAATAATCTACATTATCAAAGTTATAAGTCTCTGGTACTATATAATCTTTCGTGTCAGGGTTAGTTGAACTATCATCGCTACATGAGATAAAAAATAGACTCATTGCCATTATTAGTAGAATTATTCTCTTCATTGTACTTTCCTATTAAGTTTTTCAATTTGTTGTTTAAATTATAATGACAAACATAAAAAAGGAATTTAACTAAGACCATTTTAATCCTATTTCTGTGTTCTATGTGTGGGTTTCATTAAGCAGTAATTCAAAAAATTTAAGAGTCAAAAGTTTTATATTTAATTGTGTGTACTTAATGTAGTTTATAATAAAACTATTATTTGATAGTTTAGTAAGAAACGAATTGACATTATTGAGAAAAGATATGAAATACATAATTAGAATTGCTTTATTATCATTTTTAGCAATCAGTTTAACGGCTAAAGAAGAGCCAAAAGAATCAGATTTTCTGACAAACCCAAGACAGCTAATATTCGAAGGTGCACGTTCTGGAGAAGGGTATTTCTCGCAAGATGGTAGATATCTGATATTCCAAAGTGAGAGAATAGACGACAACCCATTCTATCAAATCTTCATGCTAGATTTCGAGACTGGTGATATAAAGCAAGTATCGAATGGAACAGGTAAAACAACTTGTGCTTTTATCCAGAAAAGTGATAGGAACAAAGTTCTATATAGTTCTACTCATTTAGACCCCAAAGCTATAATAAAACAAAAAGAAGAGTTTGACTTACGTGCTTCTAGTACTAAACGTAGATATGCTTGGGACTATGATGAGACTATGGATGTATTCTCAGCCGATTTCGATGGTAAAAATCCAAAGCAATTAACTAAAGAGAAAGGATATGACGCAGAAGCATCATTCTCACCTGATGGCAAGAAGATATTATTCGCTTCTAATAGAGATGCTTACAGCAGAAAATTAGACGAGAAAGAACAAAAGCAACTAGAATTCGATCCATCTTACTTCTGTGAATTATATATAATGGATGCAGATGGAAGCAATGTAAAGCGATTGACTGATAACCCCGGTTATGATGGCGGTCCATTTTTCTCACCAGATGGTAAGAAAGTAATATGGAGAAGATTCACTCCAGACGGTCACCAAGCTGATGTTTACACTATGAATTTAGACGGATCGGATCTAAGACAAATAACTAGTTTCGAATCTATGTCATGGGCTCCTTATTTCCATCCAAGTGGTGAGTATATAGCTTTTGCGTCTAACAAATATGGCTATGGTAATTTCGAGGTTTTCCTAGTAGATAAATTGGGCGAGAAAGAACCCGTCAGAGTTACAACCACCGATGGATTTGACGGATTACCTGTGTTTCACCCAGATGGTGATAAACTAGTATGGACTAGCGGCAGAACTACAAATGGTAAAGCACAGCTATTCATGGCTAATTGGAATCACAAAGCTGCGCTCGAAGCCTTGAAAAATGCTCCAAAAAGAGAGAGCAAAAAAAAAGTAATTAATACTGGTGCAATCAAATTAGATGAGCTAGAAGCAAAAGTAAAGTATTTGAGCAGCGATGAACTAGAAGGAAGATTCACTGGTAGCGAAGGTATCCGCTTGGCTGCTGATTTTATAGTTTCAGATTTGAAACAATTTGAATTAAAGCCGCTAAAAGGATTCAACGATCTTCGCGTCCCTTTTGACTATACATCAGATATTGATATTTCGAAAACAGACAATTATCTGTCAACAGTTAGCACCTCTGGTAAAGAATCAAAAATAGAAGTGGGTGATGATTTCATGCCTCTAGCATCAACTGATAATGGGAATTTTGGTGGTAGTTTAGTCTTCGCTGGATTCGGAATTAAAACATCTGATGATTCTGAATTTAAGATGAATTCTTATGCTGACTTAGATGTAGATGGTAAGTTTTTAATGGTGCTTGACGATATGCCTTCTAATCTCGATGAGGAGCAACAAAAAGCATTAACGCGCTATTCTTCACGTATGTACAAGACACTAACAGCTCGTGAAATGGGTGCCGTCGGTATTATATTCATCTCAGAAAGAACTAAGATTACTAAACCGAAAGATGTTCGTATGAATATCAAATCTGGAATGTTCTTATCAGAAATAACTGAAGCTGCCGCTGGTAAGTTATTGGACACAGATTTCAGCAAAATCAAAGATAAAGTAGATAATTACAATCCACATGAAAAAAGTTCATTCGACCCAAATATACGTATAGATGGTAACTATTCTGTTGAGAAAGTAAGATCAACGGACAATAATATAATTGGGGTTGTCTATGCTGATAATTCTGATGAATACGTCGTTATGGGCGGACACTATGATCATCTTGGCTACGGTGAAGGTGGCTCGTTAGCTGATGGCGATGCTATACATAATATACATAATGGAGCAGATGATAATGCCTCTGGTACTACTGTAGTGATGGAATTAGCAGAATATTACGCTCAACTGAAAAAAGATAATCCCAAAGCAATTACTAAAAATCTTGTATTCGCTTTTTGGTCTGGCGAAGAACTAGGTTTACTTGGCTCTTCTGAATTCGTTGATCAAGCTGAGGAAAAGGGATTAAAATTCCATTCTTACCTCAATTATGATATGGTTGGTATGCTGAAAGATAATAAACTATCTATGCAGGGTGCTGGTAGTGCAGAGAATTGGAGAAAGTTAATAGAAAAGAAAAACATAATTGCTGGTTTCAATATCGGTGTTTCTGATGACCCATATTTACCGACTGATGCCACTTCATTCTACAAAAAAGGAGTTCCGGTAATTGCGTTCTTCACTAATCTTCATGACAATTACCACCGCCCAAGTGATGATTTTGAGAATCTGAATATAGATGGTATGGAAAAAATAGCAAAGTTTTCTACTAAGATAATCGACGAAATACTATCTGATAAAACTGAAATTACTTATAAGAAAGTAGAAATGGCTGCACAAACTAATGTACGTGGGTTTGCCGTATATCTAGGAACTATCCCAGATTACGTAGCGGAAGTAGAAGGAGTAAAGCTAACGGGTGTGCGTAGTGGTGGCCCAGCAGACGAAGCTGGTCTCCAGGCTGATGATATTATCGTTCACCTAGGTGATAAATCTATCAAGAATATATATGATTACACAAACGTGCTAGCTGATTTGAAAGCAGGTTTGAAATATAAAATTGATGTAAAAAGAGGCGATGAAATTATTAGCTTAACTATTATTCCGGGTAGCAAGTAATTTAGAAATTCGTTCGGGGTAATTTGTTACTATAGCATTTATCCCGAATTTTAATATAGTATCTAACTGCTCTTCGTTATCCGCAGAGTAAACCCCTAGATAGACACCCAACTCATTGCATTCTCTTACTACTGATTCGTTCAACTGTTCGATAGAGCATATATAAACATCGCATTGCGTCTCGGCATGTAATTTCTTCGGAGTGCTATCGGGCATAGCTATCGAAGCTATATTATAATCTTTATCTTTAGAACGAATATACTGCACTACTCCCACGCAAAATGAGGCAAATAGGCAGTTCTCTAAGTAACCGAATGTTTTTACAGCATCGAGAATTACATCCACATTTTCGGAATCGAAAGTACAATCGTCATTTGTCTTTATTTCTATTATTAGATAGATTTCATTATGCTTACTGAATCTCAATACTTCTTCTAACTTTGGAATATAAACCTTCTCTTCACCCTCTGTATTCAGATTAATCTCAGAAATTTCATTGGATGACAACTTAGAAGTATCCTGATCAAGATTAATTCTTTTCAGATTAGCATCGTGATATGCAAACGGGATTTTATCCATCGAGACTTGTATGTCCACTTCTAGCATCTTTGCACCATTGTCAACAGCTTTTTGGAAAGCAGGCATAGTGTTCTCTATCATAGTCCCAGAAGCACCTCTGTGAGCTATTATGAATCTCTCATTATTCTGGACAAATTCGCGTATTGTAATCATACTTATTAAATTTTATTATCGGTTTGAAAATATATTATTATATTAACCATTCTTAGAAATCGAATATAACAAAATATATGTACTCACAATTATTTTCTGCATCAGTTTTAGGTATAAATGCGTTTCTAGTGGAGATAGAATGTCATTTGGATTCCCAATTGCCAAAAATCACCATAGTCGGATTGCCCAGTTCCTCGGTCAAAGAATCGAGCGAAAGAGTATCTGCGGCAATTAAGAACTCCGATTACCTATTCCCATTAAAAAAAATAACTATCAATCTAGCACCAGCTGATGTTAGAAAAGACGGTAGTGCTTTCGATTTGCCAATAGCACTCGGAATACTCGCATCAACAAAAGTGATAGATCAAGAGAATCTGAAAGATAAGATGATACTCGGTGAATTAGCTCTGGAAGGTACTTTGCGTGCAGTTCACGGTACTTTGTCAATTGCCATAAAAGCAAAAGAATCGGGATTCAAACAAATACTATTGCCAGAAGAAAATGCAGACGAAGCTGCTATGGTCGAGGGGATAGAAGTAATCCCTATCAAAGATCTGCGAGAAGCTGTGCAATACCTACAAGGCAAGTTAGTAATAGAGCCACGAAAAGTTGACCTAAAGAAAATATTCGAATTTGACCAAAGCATATCTATGTTAGATATCAACGATGTAAAAGGTCAAGAAAATGTAAAACGCGCGATGGAAGTAGCTGCGGCTGGTGGTCACAACCTACTTATGATTGGCCCTCCGGGTAGTGGGAAGACCATGATAGCTAAGAGATTACCTAGTATTATGCCTCCATTAACATTAGATGAGGCATTGGAAACTACAAAGATTCATTCAGTATCTGGAATGCTAAGCAAAGATAGAGCACTTATAACGACTCGTCCATTCCGCTCACCGCACCATACTATATCGAATGCGGCATTAGTCGGTGGGGGAGTGTCAAACATCAGACCTGGGGAGATTTCATTAGCTCACCACGGGGTACTTTTCTTAGATGAGTTACCCGAATTCAAGCGTGATGTACTCGAGGTAATGCGACAACCACTAGAAGATAAACAAGTGACAATCTCGCGTACTAAAATGACTATAGATTACCCAGCAAACTTTATGCTAGTATGCTCTATGAACCCCACACCAGACGGCGAGTCCATAGATAAATCTAGCTCTACTTCGCAGCAAATAAAGCGATACCTTAGCAAAATATCTGGACCATTGCTAGATAGAATAGATATACACGTAGATGTACCAGCCGTTAACTATAAAGAACTTTCCTCAGATAGAAAGGGAGAGTCATCCGAAGCGATAAGAGAACGAGTAATAAAAGCTAGACAAGTTCAATCTGCTCGTTTCGAAGGGCAAAAAGATGTATATAAGAATGCAGATATGGGAAGCAAACTAATCCGTGAGCATTGCAAACTAGATGCCGCATCACAATCACTACTCCAAACTGCTATGGAGCGACTAGGGCTTTCCGCTCGTGCTTATGACAGAATACTAAAAGTCTCTAGGACAATCGCCGACCTAGCAGGTGATGAGAATATAAATTCACTCCACATAAGCGAAGCAATCCAGTACCGCAGCTTAGACCGCGACTATTGGGGTGATTTGAGTTGAGAGTATAGTGCTATATAACTAATTAGAACTAAGCTGTTAAGTTATGAATTATATCTGTAAATTATATAAAATGCTTTCTATTCATCATAGATACTACAAGAAATTTATTATGACTAAAGAAGATTTTGTCAGGAGTAAATTTATAGGGTTGTTCATATTTAAGTTGATGTTTTTTATAATTTTATTATCAAATCTTACTGGTTATAATTTTGGAGATAAAGGATATAGAAAATTTATCCTGCTAATTATTTTTACAACATTTGCAGTTCTTTTAAATTATATTGCAAAGAAATGTCAAAAGAATGAGAACAATATTGAAATTAAATTATCTAATGAACAAATCAGTAAATATGTAAGAATTTGGGAAGTAATTTCGTATGGAAGTATATTTATTTTGTTATTTGTAATTGCCTTAATTGATAAGTAAATGGTAAGATAAATGACCTAAATAAATGACCACTTAAGAAACCTAAGTGCAATTATAGATAGAGATTCCCCACTTTAAGCGAAGCGAAAGCGAGGCGGAGACAGTAATGAAAGTTTTCAAAGCATTAGACGCAAATGTTAAATTTAATGTACAGTTTTAATTAGCCAACGTATTGAAAAGCAATCCCAAACCACTTGGGCTTCAGGTCCCATGAATATTGCATGAATGTGGTGATTTGATTTGTAGAGTGCCTTCAACTTGCAAAAGGCGAGTTTCTATAATATATTATTTCCTTTCTTTTCACTAATAAATTCGGGTATTTGATTTTAATATTACTATTATCTAACTCGTTAAATATCAACTCTATTTGATTTATATAAGCTAAATCAACTTCAAATTTAAATTCATAGTAATAAATACCATTTTTGCCGGTTGATTTTCTTCCATTGTAATTTAGCTTTTGATCATCAAATTTGATTGTAACAAAGTTAGGCAAATCTGTGATATTCAAATCAGACTTTAATGTAATCTCTACTTCGTGAAAACTCCTAGGTCTAAAGTATTCTGGCGTTGGGAAGATTGGTAAATAAACAAACCCACTAGTTAAAATCTTACCGGTTGAATAAACCAGTACTTCAAATACATAATTTGTATCTAAACTTTTGTAATGTGTTGCAGAATACGATTCGATTTTATATTCTTCCCACCCAACATTTGCTTCATTTTCATCTACGAATTTATATCTAATTATAAAATTAGAACAACCATAAAATAATATGCTCAATATTAGAAGTGATAGAATCTTATAAGCTTTAGTCATAATGAATTATCGAATCTTACATTTTTAATAACTATTTATCTTTCAATATACGAATTTCTGTGGAAAAAGCTAAGGTGGAGAGCTAAATAATAAAGATCCTGTGACTAAAAAATCTGAACTTTATTTTTTGGTATCACGTATTATGCCAATACGTTAATAATCATAGGCATAATATTGACATGAAATCTACTATTTTAGCACTAACTTTTACTACTTTAATTTTCTCTGTTCTTCAGCTTAATGCTAAAGAAAGAAGCATAATAATTCCAGAGTTTATCAGATTACCCCAAGATAGCATAGTCGCAGATAAACTGCTGAATTCATTAGAATCATTTCTAGAGCAGAAAGAATCTCCAAACGGCTCGAACACTCTTGTTAATCAGGATTATTTACTTGAAACATCTTTACTATTAGATGAACTAAAAGGAATAGAAAATAGTACCAAACTCAAGAATGAAAAATTCTACAAATGTCATATTAGCAGTTTAATAAAACTTAATGAAAAGCAGTACATATTGCAGTTCTCTTATATGGGAGTTAGTGGGTCTACCCCACTACTAAGGGCGACTATATCTTTAATTGCCACTGAAGTGGGAAATGAATTTCATTTTCACTCACCACTAAAATTCAACACATCAGCTTGGTCAAAAGCAGAAAAAGGGCTTATGACTATTTTTCATAAACCGAGTTTTGACTTATCTTTTGCCAAAGATTATGTTGATTATACTAATAAATATGATAGAATATTAGGCGTAGAGGAAAAGCCAACTATTCTATACTGTGCAAGTAATTTCAATGAAGTTCTAAAACTAATAGGAGTAGATTACAAGTCGGATTATAGTAGCGTTAACTACAATTCTACAATGGCAGTAGAGCGAGATACAACCATAATTGTAAATGGTTTACTTGCCTCGGAAGTAATCAAATTCGACCCACATGACCACTGGCATAGCCGATTGCGAGCAGTGCTTGCTCCCAACGATACTTACAAACCAATTGATGAAGGATGTGCGTTCCTATTCGGAGGGAGTTGGGGATATAGTTGGGAAGATATAAAAGGGCGATTTTCTGATTATGTGAAGAATAATAATAACCCCGATTGGTTGAAACTATATGAAGATAGATTAGACATAGGTGATGAGCAATACAAGCCATTGAATATGGATTATATAATTAATGCTTTCATAGTAAAAGAGCTATACAAAGATGGTGATTTCACTAAAGTAATGAAATTACTAAGTATCGGTAGAAATCAAACTAATGAAAAATATTTCGAAGTATTAGAAGAAACTATGGGAATCAATCGAAAGAATTTCAATGAAGAAGTAGGGAAGTTAATAGGAGTCTAATTCTTGTTTCATTTTTATCAAATATTCTGAATTACTTGTAATACCTATATGTCCCTGATTCTTAAGAATTACAAATCTGTCTTGTTTCTTTAAATGTTTCTTTAGTTTTAAGGATGATTCTAAACCAATTAAGTTGTCTTCTTCACCATGAAATATAAGTATAGGTTCTTCAACCACATCAAGATATTTAAAAGTCTCAAAATTATACTTTAGCAGAAAGCTAGGGAAAAGTGGATAAATTTGACTTTTCAATTCTTTTAAACTATAAAAAGGGGCTAGTAATACTAATTTATGGGATTTTCTTTCACTAGCTATATAAGCAGCAATGGAAGTCCCAAATGAATAACCAATTATTATAATTTCTTTATGTTCATATTTTTCAATGATATTATCAAAAACAAATAGAGCGTCATTTAGTACTTGTTCCTCATTTTCAATTATACCAGTACTTTTGCCAAAACTACGATAATCAGTTACTAAATAATCATAGCCTAAATCTTGATAGAATTTATAGTCGTTTGTCCAATCAGCTATTGAACCCGAGTTTCCATGTAAAAAGAAAACCAATCCTTTGGAATTTTCTATCTTTACCAATAAGCTATTAAGTGTTTCATTGTCTTCAGTTAATAAATTAATTTCTTCTGAATCAGAAGGCAATTCAAATTTAAAATCCTTTTGAAGGTATTTGGGATGAAATAATAAATCCTCTTGAGTAGAATATAAATAGAAGCCATACGCTAATATCAATATGAAGGTAAATACAGCTAGTTTTAATATAGCAAACTTCATTTATCAATAGCTCTTGTTGTTTTTTTTTGGTTTTGATCTTAAATCTGGATTTGAATTAAATTCATTGTATTTTCTAACTAAATCTTCATTACTAATAGTTCTATTATTTTTAAAGTCATCTTCTGATTTTCTTATTCTTACATTCAAATCTAATTTATTCTCACTTGTTTGTAAATCCATAATCCATTAAGTCCAAATTTTATCGTTATAATTAAGTTTTTAGAGAACTGATTCAAATAGCAATTTAAAGAATTTCGTTATAACTCAAAAAAAAAGACTGCCTTTCATCAAGACAGTCTTATTTCAAATTTTGTTGCTTTTTAATTGTCTAAAACACATTACCCGTATAAACTACAGCATCGAGTGCGAAGTCCATATCATCGAAATCTAGGGCTAATTTGGCTGCTCTTTCGAAAAATATCTTTCGGCTATCGCCTTTCTTATGTAAAGAGAGTGCAATAGTTAGCAGAAACTCATAGTCGCCGAGTCTGGCGTGTCTGTCGAACATTTCTGGCTCCGCATCTATCAGCTCTATTTGCTCGTATCTTTTTCTAACATCTTCTATAGTGGGTAATTCATGTTGACCTGCGATTTTACCCAAATCATTAGCAGTATAGAAATCAGATTTTTTTATGTAGTCTGGTAATTTATCATACCCCATACCTAATGTCAATCCCGGCTTTGCTAATTCAAAAAGTGCATCACCGTTCGCACGAGTATAATAGTTACCACCGTTTCTTCCGACCAAATCAATTTTGTATGGGTCTATGTGACCGTCTGTCATTATATCTTCGCTTATGTGATATTTGATAACTTCACAGATTGCGAAGTTTCCTGAGCCAGCGCCATCACCCATTTTCACCATATCTATTAGCTTGCACTCCATTTGGAATGGAGATTCTTTTACTCTTTTTGGCTTAACTAAGTGAGAGTCTAATGGAGTAAACCCAGCTTTGACAAACTCATCTACATCAGCAGCAAATTCGCTAGATGCTAGATTCATCTGCTCTACTATATCAAAAGTAACAGCGTGTACTACACACTCGCCAGTATCTAATAGATTCTGATATGTGTCCTTAGTTGTATTGTCTTTACCGCGTCTAGCAGGAGAGAAAGCTATAGTGGGAGGGTTAGCTCCAAAGGCATTGAAAAAAGAGAAAGGTGCCAAATTATTGACACCATCTTTACTAATTGTAGATACGAAGGCAATTGGTCTAGGGGCAATACCACCTAATAGGAAGCCGTGCCTTTTTCTAAGTTCTAAATCTTTTGGCTCTACTGAGTACATTATACTTTTCTCTTTTTAGCTAAGATTGAATAGTCATTATTTGACAATACTATTTTGTTCTTCAAAGTACCAAGACCAGTTATTTCTAATGTCATTTCATCGCCATCTTCTAACCAAATCGGAGTGAACTCTTCACCTTTAGCTTTGGCTTCGTTCGCCCAAGTTCCATTCAGCTCCAAATAGCAGCCAGTTCCAACTGTACCAGAACCAATAACTTCACCGGGTTGTATTTCTACACCATAAGATACTCTTTCTAGTATCTCTGCGAATGTGTATGTAATATCTTTAGTGTTACCTTGAGAAACTTGTGTTCCGTTGTGGAATGCTTTCATTGATAGCTTGTATATATTTCCTTTTGGAGTTGAGATTTTATATTCTTCTAACTCATCAGGAGTCACTAGCCATGGGCCAATTATCGTTGCAAAATCTTTACCTTTTGCTGGGCCTAAGTTTAGCTTCATTTCTTCCATTTGTAACAATCTAGCTGATAGGTCATTCATAATAGTATAGCCGAAAATATAATCATCAGCTTCTTCAGCTGATACGTTCTTTCCGTATTTACCAACTACTGCAGCTATTTCTAATTCGAAATCTAGTTTGTGCAAGTGGTCTAATTCTACTTCTACGTCACCTTCTCCAACAACAGCGTTGTGATTAGTGAAATAGAATATTGGGAATTCGTCGAACTCTGGAATCATATCCACTCCACGATTCTTACGAGCAGAAGCTACGTGCTGTCTGAAAGCATAGCCATCACGACAAGAAGTAGGATGTGGCACAGGTGCTAACATTTTAACTGGAGTTTCAACAGTGAATCCTTTGATTAATAGTCGTTTTTCGATTACGCGAGCATTGTTAAGTGCTTCGTCTCCACCACGCATAAGTGATAGTATATCACTAGGTACAGAGATGCCTAATTGTGAGCCAGATTTTTGCAAATCAGCTACTTTGCCATCTATGTATAGACCTAATCTTTCTTGGTTGTCTGAATTTAAAAACGATACGAATTTCATATTTATTCTTATTGATTTATTAATTAAAAATAGTAATACGAATTTACCAATAAATGATTGGAAAATAAAGAATGTTGAGTTATAAAATTGATATAGTAAGTAGAAGTAATGATTTAGATAGTGATATCTAAATATCCATTTTTAAGTTGCTTTTGTGCAGTTTCTCTGTTTGAGAGTTGAGTTTGGTTAAGCGAAGTAATAGATACAACCTCTTTCTGAAGACCTTTTGAGCCCTCTCTAGCTTCCGTTCTGGGAGCTTCGACTACGGCTTTTTCTTCTGGTTTTGGTGCATTGCTATTCGTTCTCTCATCGGGGAATGGAGTTGAATAGTAATTATCTTGTATGTTATTACCTATTTGCATAATTCTAAACTAATAATTAAATACATAATATCCAAATGATTAGATGTTTTTTATTGAAACGATGCTAATTATATTTAATTTTGTAAAAGAAAAATAAAACGGAAATAGAATGAACGAAAAGATAAAGTCGATTTTACTTAGGTACGAAGAGGTCAATAAGGAGCTAATGAACCCTGACCTAGTTAATGACCAAGCCAAATATAGAAAGATAACAACTGAACATAAGAACCTTCTCCCGATAGTAGAAGCGGGTAAGAAGTACCTGAAAACTCTAGGCGATATAAAGCAAAACGATGAGTTAATCAATGACAAATCTGTAGATTCTGAACTAAAAGAATTAGCATACGAAGATAACGAGTCTCTTAAAGAATATAGAGAAGAATTGGAAGAAGACCTAAAAGTACTTCTAATCCCTAAAGACCCAGATGATAATAAGAACTGCATTGTTGAGATTCGCTCAGGTGCAGGTGGCGACGAAGCTGCTATATTCGCTGGTGATTTGTATCGTATGTACGAGAGATTCTTCGAACTACGAGGATTCAAATATGACATAATGAACATCAACAACGGTGAGAAAGGCGGATTCAAAGAGGTGATAATGGAAGTGACGGCTGAAGATGCTTATGGTACTTTGAAATACGAGAGTGGCGTACACCGTGTGCAGCGTGTACCAGAGACAGAATCACAAGGAAGACTACATACTTCTGCTGCATCGGTAGTAGTCTTACCAGAAGCTGATGACCTGGACGTTGAGGTGTTGGACAAAGATATCAAGAAAGATACTTACCGTGCTTCTGGAGCAGGTGGTCAGCACGTCAACAAGACTGAATCTGCAGTTCGTTTGACTCACATGCCCACTGGTATTGTTGTAGAATGCCAAGATGAGCGTTCACAAATTAAGAACCACGCAAGAGCCCTTAAAGTACTAAAAGCGAGAATCTACGAGCGTGAAGTTCAAAGACAAAATGCCGAAATTGCATTACAAAGAAAAACAATGGTTTCAACTGGTGATAGATCAGCTAAAATCCGTACTTACAACTATCCACAAAACAGAGTTACAGATCACCGTTTGGAAGGTGACGCAAAAAATTATAGTTTAAAGGAAATAGTTGAAGGGAATTTGACAAATATTATTGATAATCTGATAATTGCTGAAAGAGCGGAAATACTAAAAGCCGGTAATAACTAAGCTGATGCAAACTATAGGCAGAATAGAGAAAGTAAATTTAGTTGATTTGGGATTCAGAGACTTGGATTCTAAAATCGACTCAGGTGCTTCTACGTCCGCCCTTCACGCACAGAACATAAGAAAAGTAAAAATAGATGATAAATATTATGTCTTATTTCGAATGTTGGATAAATCACATCCTTCGTACGAAGATAATGATATAAAATTACCCCTCTATAAAATCAAAAGAGTGAAAAGCTCGAATGGGTTTACTCAAAAAAGGTATTCTATTCAGACTAGAATGAAATTGGGTAAGAAAATTTACCGAATTGAGTTTACTTTAACTGACCGTAAAGACATGAGATATCCTATTCTATTAGGTACTAAGTTTTTAAAAAAGAAATTTTTAATCGATGTTTCCAAAAAATATATAATATCAAGCCAATGAAAAAAATAGTCGTACTATCAACTAATAAAGATCTCTATTCCACCAGAAGATTGGTAGAAGCAATAAGACAACGCGGACACGAAGCTCAAGTTGTCAATCATACTAAATGCTCACTACTAATGGAGAAGGGTAATCCTATGGTATATTACAACGGTGAACCAATCACCAATGTAGGAGCCGTAATCCCAAGAATAGGAGCTTCCGTTACTATGTACGGTACGGCAGTAGTTCGTCAATTTGAGTTGATGAAAGTTTTTTGTGCGATCGAATCACAAGCAATCGTTCGCTCTCGTGACAAACTACGTAGTTTACAAATAATGGCCAGAGAGGATTTAGGTGTTCCAAAGACTGTGTTTGCTAGACATCCAAAGAATGAAGACGCCGAAGTACTACTTAAGCAAATTGGTGGTATGCCAGTTATTATCAAACTATTGGAAGGGACTCAAGGTCTTGGTGTTGTCCTTACAGAGACTCGCAAAGCAGCAAAATCTGTTATCGAGGCATTCTCCGGATTGAAAACTAGTATCTTAATCCAAGAATTTATCAAAGAAGCTGGTGGCTCGGACATCAGAGTATTCATAGTAGATGGTAAAATAGTTGGCTCAATGAAAAGAACTGGTGCCGATGGTGATTTCCGTTCTAATATACACCGTGGTGGTACAGCTGAAGTTATAAAATTGACACCTAAAGAGAAAAGAGCGGCACTAAAAGCTGCTGAATCTATGGGGTTATCTATAGCTGGTGTGGATTTACTCCAATCTTCACGAGGTCCACTAATACTGGAAGTGAACTCATCACCCGGGTTGCAAGGTATTGAAAAAGCAACAGGCGTTGATATAGCTGGCAAAATAATCGAGTATATAGAGTCGCACATGATTGCAGAAAAGAAACCTAAAAAGAAAAAGAAAATAGTTGTGTAGGTTTTTGGGATTAGTGAATAGATGACTAATCTCAGTCCATAAAAGAAAGATTAAAAGAAGCGGTAGCATTAATTTGTTATCGCTTTTATGTAGATTTATAATTGATTTTAGTACAGACGTATTGCATACGTCTAAAATCCACCCAACCCAAAGAAAATACGTCACTCAGAGCTAACGGGGTTAGCGAAGAGTCCAGGAGAACTCCGTAGTAGTTCAATATTAGTAGTGTCAGTTGACAAATCCCAGTCCACAACTCCGGTAGGAGTTCAATATTTATGGGACTAAAGTCCAAGTGGGTTGTGCTTGATTTCTTATCCGTTGGCTAAAGCCAACGGCAATACATCGAATTATGCTCCATGGGAGGACACACGTCACTCTGATAACGCCGTAGGCGTTAGAAGAGTCCAGGAGAACTCCGTAGGAGTTCAATATTAGTAGTGTCAGTTGACAAATCCCAGTCCACAACTCCGGTAGGAGTTCAATATTTATGGGACTAAAGTCCTTGTTGGTGAGTGTATGTCTGTAATCCGTCGGCTAAAGCCAACGGCAATACCTATTTTGCTTTGGATTTTCTTCTAACTGGTTGTACTTTATTTTAAAAACTTTTCGAGATTATTATTCCAGTAATCTTCTATGAATCCCCACTTATATTTGTCATAAACGTCAATTGTATCTATCGGGAAAGTATCTATTAATACTAGATTATCATCTGAAAGTATTCTTGATACTATTATTGAGCGAAGTTCTTCACCCGAAATACAGCCCAAACCATAGATATTGCCAATTCGATAAGTCTTGAAATCTTTTATATAAAATAGATCACTAACCCAGTTCCAATCAGCACATCCTGCTTTGTGGTAAGAATAATAAAAATTTGGGTTTGATTTAATTTGCTTTGCTTCTGGAAACCATTCAAAATTCTCAACTTTTGTATAATTCAGAACATTCTCATCGAATAAATATAGTTCAGTTATAATATTATTACCGAGAAAAGAAAAAGTTATATCTAAATAATCATCTGAGTTAAATTTTAAAACTTCAATACCACCTGCCATATCAAAGAAAGTAGTTGTATCCTTTCCATTACGTATAATCTGTGCAAAAGAATTTGAATCAGATTCACCAGAAATGATGGTAAACGGAATTTCCTTTATCACAAATGTAGTATCCCACAGAATCTCTTGACCTTTCACTGTTAATGTCAAAAAAAGTAACATAATTAGAAGCAGTTTTTTCATCTTCCCAATCCTCCCATTTCTCCAAAAAACTTTAGGTATTTTCATACTCATAAGGATAGTACTTGTGCTGAGCGTAGCCGAAGTAATTGTTCAAATTACGAATTTCTGCGGTAAATGTCCATGTTCTTTTTTTAAGACTTTACTAAAATTTAATTTCATTTATTAAATTTACATTATTCGCTTCTAAATAGTAATTTTTTTCATTTTCCGTAATTGGTCCTATCAAGGTATCACCATTACTACACTTTAATTCTAAAGCTCTAGATTTGATAACAAACCAGCAATTATTTGAATCATTCTTTTGTTTTATCACAATATATTTGTTATTCCATTTTACTAATTCTAAATTCTCAATTTTAGGATCTTTACCTAATTTGCACATCAAGTAGTAACCATCTCCAAAATTATCTTGGGGGTAAATATAATAATAATCTATTAGTTGAATTGGTCTATCACAACTACTAATAAATAGTGTACCGATTAGCAAAATAATATTCAAAACTATTTTCATTTTTAACTCTTTTCTCAATTTCTTCTATTGTAAATGAGAAGGTATAAACTTGCGTAGTTTCACCCATGATTTTACCTTCATCCCTACTATGTCTATCAGTTCCAGGGGCATGATATAGAAATGAATATTCTGTTTTAGAATCATATACAGTTATGTTTAATATACTATTTTTTTCATCCAAATCGAAAACATAATTTGCAGTACCAGTAAATTGAGCCGCTGTAAATTCACCATCTTCAAAGAATTCTTTAAAGGGGCCTGTATCACCGCCATATAAATATTCAAAATCAACTCTGTAAGAAGGAGGTATATCTGGCCTTTCATAAGCTTTATATTCTAAATATCCATTATAAAAAGCTACTAATGCTTCTGTTGTTAAGTTTGCATCCTTTAATGATTTTGTAAAAGGATGATTTTCTGGAAATACTCTTTTTTCAGGACCGAGTCCTGTTATAAATTCAGCTGTTAAAGCTACGGATGTTACAAAATCATTATCTCCATTTACAGCCTTATCTAATTGATTTGTTGCATATATTTTTGTAATACCAATAAAAGCTCTAGCTCCTATGATCTTTAAATCACTTACTATTTTTTTTGTCTTGTTTTTAATAAATTTCGACAAGTTTTCTAATGTTCCCTCACAACACGAACTAAAATTAAATGGGAAATCCCCTTTTAAGTCCATCATATTTATCGGATTCGCATCCATCAAAACATAAGGAGACTGATAGGGCATACTCATTTCCTTAGGATCCCTACTCCACCACCGTCCATTCTCTGTGTCACCTTCCCTAAACAATGTAGAATATAGCTTCCCACTCCCTTTCAACTCATCATCCTTCTCCATGCCGTTGTAACCGTAGGTGTAGTTACCGATAGAAGCATAAGCACCACCTGGTAATTCCATTCCATACGGATAGTAGTTGTTCAAATTACGAATTTCTGCTGTAAAAGTCCAACTACTTACAGAAGAAGATGGAGTAATTGGGTTTTTTACATCGCTGATGACTACTCGTACGTTGCCAAGGTGGTCTTTTATCTCGTATTCTTTGTGTCCAGTTATTCGAGCGTTTGAAGTAAACGAACCAATAGTATTTGCTTGGTATTCTATGATTGTATCTTTCATAGCATAAGGTTCTGCTTGGTCAAAAAGATGTATAGCGTTTTTATGCAAGTGGTCTGTAAACTCATTTACATAAGGTTTGAGCACAGATATCCTTCCGTCAGACTCTGAGCCGTATATGTACCATTCTTTTAGGTCTTGGTAATAGTAAGCTGCATAGCAACTAGAGCCCTGACCTGTTACTCCCTCTGGGCTTGTCTCGTAGGTCGCTAGTACCTTACCACCTGCTTCACGAGCGTAGTAGTAACCTCTAACGTTAAGGTCTTCCTGACATGGTGCACAGCCAGTTCCATCTATATCCATATTACAGTGAAGTAGTATTGGGTCCATGCCTTCTTCTTGAGGGTCTAACTTACCATTTCCTATTTTTAGTACTCTATTGCCCATGCCGTCATAGTAGTAATGTTGGTATAAGCTTAGTTGGTGGACTGCATGTGTGATAGAATCTGTTACATTTATATTTTTCATTGTTACTGCCAACTTCCCGTCTGCTGTCCATCGTATTAGGTTCATCGATTCTACCATAGGGTTTAACTCAGAAACTAGATTACCCATATTGTCATAAGCAAATGTTGTTGCACCACCGCTCGGAGATGATTGTACAGAAAACACCTGTCTGTTGTTTGGTTTACCTGTAATAGGAGCAGTACCACGTAAATTTGATATTCCATTGGGCATAGCAAGATTATCCCACCTTGTTAATGTGTCCATATTACCGTTTAAGTCATAGAAGTAATCAGTTTTGAACTTATCCTGTGAGTTTCTTGTGCTACCACTTAGAGTGTCCAATCTAGATTGAACTAACCTTCCTGCCAAGTCATATTCATACTGAGCATGATAGTTATCCAATACAGGATCTATACTATCTGCAACGGGATAAGCAACTCTATTGAACTTATTATTCCAAGAAGATATATTTCCATCATATAAGTTATTGTCTGGTGGATCAGATTCATTCCAGAAAGGAGACCCTCCTGGTGCATTGGAACTATAATCATCTTCATAGTAGTTCAAGTTCATAGAGAAAATATCCTTTCCAACAACTTTTCTATCTCCAGTAAAAAATCCATCTTTGCCTAATATATCAAGTGGACCAGACATTACTGAATTTATACCTTTGAGCCAACCATGTATAGTATAGTAGTAATCTAGGCCTTGTAGTGAGTCAGTACCAACTGACCGTCTTTGAAGTGGTTTAAATAGCTGTTATATTATACTTTACTTCATCAGATTTAATAACTCTTTCAAGTTCTTGTTCATCATAAAACAAAATAAAATTAAAATCTGGATTTCTAAAATAGTATCCTGATCTAAATGAAACGAATTCAACAAAAGTATTATTATTTAATGTTATAAATTTCTTATTTAAATAATCATAAACTTCATTACCATTCAAGCTATTGATGACTACTTTATGAGTAGGTTTACCACTCAATTCTGTTATTCTACCGCTATCTCCATATATATCAGCACCAGATCCATACTCTACTAAAAATTCATCTGAATTCAATAATTTTTTCTCTATTAGTAATTCCCAATTAGCTTCAATCCAATCAGAATATGAATCTTCATCTGTAAATGAATAGTATCTTTCAATAATTAATGGGTTTACTAAATCCCAAGTTTTATTAAGAAACTCTCTGAATATATTCATAGCAATTTGTATATTCATTTCACTACCTTTTCTTTTTTATTTCTTTATCTAATATTAATAATTCTTCATCGTAAGGTTTTCTTTTGGTTCTATCTGTATTAATCGCATCTTTAAACTTAACTTTATTCATAGTTCCTGGAGGAGCATCAGGGTGATTTACAATTTCAAACTCCTTGACTCTTTTCGTTTTAATATTCATAATACCTCCATCATCAAATTTTATAGTTGCACTATATTCGCCAGAGTTTCTTGTTCCTTTCAGATTAACGCTACTTACATTTCTACCATTAATTGTCTTTCGAATAAACCTTCCTCCACCTGAAGTAAAGAAGCCTCCTATTCCATACAGCCAATTTTGGGCACTAAATAATTCATTTTTATACACCTCCCATAAATTATCTAAATTTTCAGGATCGGAAAATATTTTCCCTTGTAATACTCGGTCATCTGTAATCCAATTTAATAAAGTTAATTGTTGATAATAGTAATCTGTATTTTGAACAAATTGTTTTAAGCCTTTTGACCCCATTGTGAATACTGGATCATCTTTGCCATAGCCAACATAAAATTCAGCAACATCTCCATCCTCATATTTTCTTGCATATATAATAAAACCATCTATATTCCCAATAGGTTCATGCCTTCCTCCAACAGTCCAATTTATATCATCCAAATATCTTACTTCAGAATCTGTACTACTTGATGGTTCTGGAGTCTCTGCTGTTACAACAATTTCTTCGCCATTATAAGGCTGATGAATATCACCCAGAGGGTCAACTAGATTTATCGGATTACCACCCATCATTGTATATGGACTTAAACCAACAAGTTGCACTTCTTCAGGATCCCTACTCCACCATCTACCATTTTCGGTGTCACCTTCACGGAATAGTGTAGAGTATAGCTTCCCACTTCCCTTCAACTCATCGTCCTTCTCCATACCATTGTAACCGTAGGTATAGTTACCGATAGCCGAATAAGCACCA